>NZ_JAELUH010000181.1 GCF_016429215.1 Herbaspirillum sp. ASV7
CCGAGAAACTGTTGTTCGCCTCCACCCATGCCCTGTCGCTGAGTTTCTTTCCTCCCTGGTTGCGCACGCTGGAGCGCGAAGAGCCGCTCATGTCCACCATCCAGTGGACCGCCGACAGCATGCAGGCCTGCGAACGCCTGATGATCGATGGCGCGGTGCAGTTCCTGTTGTGCCATCACCACCGTGCGGCAAGCAACCTGCTGGCCGGTGATCGTTTCAAGTCGGTCATGCTGGGGGAGGATGTGATGGTGCCGGTAGCCGCACCGGCCTTGGTGGCCAGTGATGCGCTGCGCAGCGGGCCCTTCCTGGCGTATTCGGATTCTTCCGGCATGGGTCGCATCCTCAAGGCCGCCTGGGAGGAAGCCCAGCGCCCGCCCTTGCCGGAACCGGTGTTCTCGTCGCACCTGGCGACCATGCTGGTGACCATGGCGCGTGATGCTCGCGGCGTGGTGTGGTCGCCACTGAGCCTGGTCAGCGAAGACCTGCAGTCCGGCCGCCTGGTGCAGCTGGGCGACGCCAGTGACGAGGTGCGGCTGGAGATCCATCTGTTCCGTCCCCGCGTGCGCCAGCCGCGTGCGGCCGAGCGCTTCTGGGAACGCGTGGTCGATCGCGCCGCTCAATCGGCCAGGAACTGATCCAGCTCGGCCAGCACTTCCTCCGGCAATTCTTCCTGCAGGGTGTGACCGCAATCGAGGGCACGACCGCGCACGTCGAGGGCTTTCTCGCGCCAGGTCTGCAGTACGTCATAGAGCGCCCCCACGGTCCCGCGACCACCCCACAGGGCCAGCACTGGCACGCTGATGCGCTGGTCGCGGTCGGCCTCGTCATGCTGCAGGTCGATGCCGGCGGCGGCGCGGTAGTCTTCGCAGATCGCATGGCGCGTGCGCGGATCGAGGTAGCAGCGCAGGTATTCGGCGAAGGCGGCGGGCTCGGTGGCGCCGGCGATCTTGTTCTGGCCATCGATGTGCTTGCGCAGGAAGAACTCGGGATCGGCCTCGATCAGCCGTTCCGGCAGCGGGTAGGGCTGGATCAGGAAGAACCACCAGAAATAACGGGTCGCAAACTCCTTGTCGGTGCGCGCATACATGGTGGCGGTGGGGGCGATGTCGAACAGCGCCACCCGGCGCACCGCCTGCGCGTGATCCAGCGCCAGCCGGTGCGCCACGCGGGCGCCACGGTCGTGGCCGA
>NZ_JAELUH010000182.1 GCF_016429215.1 Herbaspirillum sp. ASV7
CCCCCCCCCCCCCCCCCCCCCCCCCCCCCCCCCCCCCCCCCCCCCCCCCCCCCCCCCCCCCCCCCCCCCCCCCCCCCCCCCCCCCCCCCCCCCCCCCCCCCCCCCCCCCCCCCACCCCCCCTTTTTTTGTAGTGTATCGTCGGCAGCGTCAGATGTGTATAAGAGACAGGCCAGTGCATGCGGCGGACTTGCCGGTAACCGGTGTGGTTCACGAGAGCCGGTTTCATATGCCTTTTCCGGTGCAGAAAGGGGGCGAGAAGATTGACGTGTTGGTGAGGGTGGGAAAGACTGATCGCGCCTATGGCTTCTATCTGATTCTGGTGGAGGAAAAGAACTGGAAGATAGAAAAGAAAGAAGAGCTTTGGCGTCTTTACGAAGGCTGGGTTGTAGGAGATGCCGGGACTGTTCCATACCCGATCCGAATCCGGTTGCAAATTGATGCCGTGGATAAGCGAAACGAAACTCACATTGAGAAGATCGTCACTGATCGCGCTCCTCGGTACGGAGAATCAGTCAACGAAGGCCGCCAGACTTGGCGAGCGGAAGCTCTTCATGTGGATTGGCTCCCGGAGGGGATCTACCGGGTTCGCCTGGAAAATCTCTCTCCTGTGCCAGGTATTGATTTCTTAACACTGTTTGCATTCGAAAAAGACTCCAGAAAATATTAATAAGGAAGTGCGATGGAAAGCTTATTTCTCAAACTACATATCGAATCACCAAATACCCTGCATACCGAGCCAAGCGGGCATAGTTCACCGTCATCGGCAGGCCATGTCTGGATGGAACTTGTGAGATCGGACGGCAGTACTAAACAAGCTGGATTTGCGCCCATAGACCCAAAAGGAGGAATGTCGTCGGTGGCGGGGAAAATTTACGACAATGATGGCCCGGCATATTCCGGAGACCCTCATTTTTCAGCAACCTTCAAGATTACCGAGGGCCAAGCAAAGTCTCTTGAACGCTTCTTCAGAACCCCTGAGGAATTTGGCTTCGATAAAGATCACTACCTGTCTCTTATACACATCTCCGAGCCCACGAGACTCCGTTAAAAGGGGGGGGGGGGGGGGGGGGGGGGGGGGGGGGGGGGGGGGGGGGGGGGGGGG
>NZ_JAELUH010000183.1 GCF_016429215.1 Herbaspirillum sp. ASV7
CTCCGATCGAATAGATCAGCGCATGCTCGCTGTTGTTGAGTACGCCCACGCCGAGATCGAGCCGGATGCGCGCGGCAATGACGGCGGCGGTGGTGATGCCGTTGACCGTTTCTGCACCATTGTTGAGGACATCGGCACCGATGCTGAGTGTGTCGCCATAGATGCGTCCGGTGCCGAGGTTGTTGACCACGTTGCTGTCGATGGCGACGTTGCCGCCGTCGATCAGGCCACGGTTGGTGAAGGTGTGGACGTCGGTGGCCCTGAGCGTGAGGCTGCCGCCGACCAGCTTGCCGCTGGCCTGGTTGTCGAGGGTGCCGGCGGTGACGCCAAGGCTGCCACCGGCGCCGATGGTGCCGGCGTTGGTCAGGGTGCCGGCTGCGGTGACGGTCGCGTTGCCGGTGGCGCTGATGGCGCCGCTGTTGCCGATGCTGCGAGCGATGATGTCCAGCCCTTGCCGGCTCTGGATCTGTCCGGCGTTGTCCAGCGTGGCGGCATTGATCGAAAGCTGCTGGCCGGCCACCATCGTGCCGCCGCTGTTGCTGATGGCCAGCGTCGGGGTCGCCTGCGCATCCTTGATGCGCAAGTTGCCCGCCGAGGACAGCAGGCCATTGCTGTTCTCTACCGTGCCGCCGGCATTGATGGTGAGGGCGTTGTCGGCGCGGATGGCGCCCTGGCGGTTGGCCAGCGTCTGCACATCCAGCGTCACCTGGGCGCCTTGCAGGCCCTGGTTGCTGCCCTGCGTGGCATCGTTGGTAAGCGTGGCGGCGCTGACGCTGACGACACCGTCCGAGCGTACCAGGCCGGCTCTGTTGTCTACACTGCCGCCAACAGCTTGCAGTTTCACGCCGTTCTTCATCTGGATGGCGCCACCACCGTTGGCGATGTTGGCCGCGATCAGGGTACCGCTGCCGGTGCCGCCGATGGTGCCACCGGCATTGTCGATCTTCGTGGCGAAGGCTTGCAGGTCACCGGCCACGCCCAGGTAGCCGCTGCGGTTGTCCAGCGTGCCGGCCCGCACGATGGCATTGCCCTGCGAGACGATGCCCAGGGTCGACCCCGAGCGCGCATTGACGATGTCCTGGCCGTTGGCATTGATGGAC
>NZ_JAELUH010000184.1 GCF_016429215.1 Herbaspirillum sp. ASV7
GCACGCGGCGACCAGGCCGTGGCGATGGCCTACACACCGGCCTATAGCACCGGTGGTGGTGGCGACTCCGAAGTGGTCTCCTACCCGGAAATCATCAACTACGGCATCGGCGACCGCATCTGGTCGGTCATGGGCGTGGCGCCCCCGGCAGTCGATCCCGGCCCCGGCCCGGGATCGGAGCCGCGCCCCGGCGAGATGTGCTACGACTCCTGCTACCCGGTGCCGGTGGACCCGGCCGTCTACGCGGCCTGGAAGTCGGCCTACGACGCATGGAAGCCCAAGCGCGACGTGTTCATCGCCGCGCTGCAGGCGCTCAACGACAAGATCACCGCCTTCAACAACAACGTCAACAGCCGCTCCTACCGCGAGTGGACCATCTACGACGGCACCGAGCAGATCACCCGCACTGTCGTCACCAAGAGCGACCCCGGCATGATCACCTCGGGCGGCAACATGCGCCTGGCGGCTGGCGCGGTCAATAACACCTCCAGCCAGATCATCGCCGGCGGCACGGTCGCCGGCGACAGCGTCAACGGCACCGCCGTCAACAACAACGGCCCGCTGGGAACGCAGACCGTGGTCTCCAATGGCTCGGCCAGCTACACCTACGTCAAGAGCCACGCCTTCAGCGCCGACGACCGTCGCTATGACGACGCGCCGTACCAGTCGCAGACCCGCATCACCAACTTCCAACTCGATATCACGCCGACCGACGGCAGTGGCCCGGCACGCAGCAACAGCGTCAAGGCAGTCGCGGCGGCAGTAGGCAATGCCACGGGCCAGACCGGATCGCCCCTGCAGATCCGCACCGCCAACCTGAGCCTGCGGCTGCCCAACAATGCGCTGTACCGCGTCAACACTTCCACCAGCGCCAACTACCTGGTGGAGAGCGATCCGCAGTTCACCAACTATCGCAGCTGGTTGTCATCGGACTTCATGCTCACGCAGCTGCAATCCACACCCAGTGCGGCAGCGACGGCCAAGCGCCTGGGCGATGGATTCTACGAACAGCAACTGGTGGTGCAGCAGATCCAGCAAGCCACCGGCCAGCGCTACCTGGCCGGTTACAGC
>NZ_JAELUH010000185.1 GCF_016429215.1 Herbaspirillum sp. ASV7
TCAGATGTGTATAAGAGACAGAGGCACTGATGTGGTAGTAAAGATCCTGACGGAAATCGCCTCTGGCCACCATTTCCTCCAACGGCTTATGGGTGGCTGCCACGAGGCGGAATTCGGACTGCTGCGTATCCACTGCACCAACGCGCCGGAAAGTGCCAGATTCAATCAACCTTAACAGCTTCACTTGCATCGCCAATGGCACGTCACCGATTTCGTCCAGGAACAAGGTACCACCCTTGGCTGTTTCAACCAGGCCTGCCTTGCGAACATGGGCGCCGGTAAAGGCGCCCTTTTCGTATCCAAACAACTCGCTCTCGAACAGGGTCTCGGTCAATCCCGAGCAGTCCACCACCACGAACGGCCCATGCACCCGAGGACTGGCCTCATGCACTGCGCGCGCAAACAGTTCCTTGCCACTACCTGATTCTCCAAGCAGCAAGACCGGTAGATCCGACATCGCCACCCGCTGCAATTCGCCCAGGGCACGATTGAAGGCTGCTGACTTGCCAACCAGCCCCTGGCGACTGGCCTGTACCGAGGCATGACGCACCGTCTGCAGACGCTCGACGAACCCCACCACGCGATGCTGGTGGTCGATGATGGGCCGCAGCTCAACATCCACATGTTCTGGTCCGCGCGGCGTGTGATGAATGTGCAGTACTCGATCCGGCCCCTTGGTGGCCAGTGCACGTTGCAAAGGACAATGTTCTCCCTGTCTCTTATACACATCTGACGCTGCCGACGATACACTACAAGTGGAGATCTCGGGGGGAGCCG
>NZ_JAELUH010000186.1 GCF_016429215.1 Herbaspirillum sp. ASV7
TGAGTATGGCGCCACGGCTGTTGACGTCGAGCTGCCGGTACTGGTTCATCGACACACCGGCTGCGCTGGGTGTCTGGATGTTGATGACCGGCACGCCATTGCCGCTGGAGAGGATCACCGGGCGCTGCCCCTTGGGGGCGCCGGGGTCGGCGATGATCTGGCCGAAGGCCAGGTGATTGAGCGAGAGCGTGTAGATCGCCGTCATCAGCAGGCATAACCAGGACGCGCGGCTCCTGCGTATTAGCGGCAGGCGGGCGGCGGCTCCCGCTGCGGGTGCGGGTGACGAGGGGGTGAGGATCTGCGTGAGGGATTTCATGATGATCTGCTCGTACTCAATACGACATCGACAGGGTGAAACCCAGGTTCAGGGTGGCCGACTTGAAGTTGTCCGGTTGCGATAACGGCGTGGCGGCCCAGGCTTTGTAGGAGACATGCCCGGCACGGCCGCGCAGGCCGAGCGCGGCGCCGGCCAGGTGGCGACCGACCAGGGTCTGTGCACTGGGGCCGGCGACTTCGCCATAGTCCAGGCCCAGGTAGAGTTCCTGGCCGCTGGCACCGAGGGCGGCGGCCCAGTCGTTGCGCACGAACCAGCCGCGTTCGGCCAGCAGGCTGTTCTCGCCATCGAAGCCACGCACGGTATAGCGGCTGCCGATGGAGAAGCGGTCCTGCGGTGTCAGCGGTGTGCCGTTCCACTGGGCGCGACCATAGAAGGAGTAGCGCAGCGCCTGCTTGCCCCAGGGGGTGTCCATGGTCCAGGGAATG
>NZ_JAELUH010000187.1 GCF_016429215.1 Herbaspirillum sp. ASV7
GCGGGGATGTCGGTCTACAGCGCCGCAAATGCTGTCCAGAATCCGGGCGCAGAAGGAAACGGTATTGGCATCAGCGCCACGCTGGGCAGCAGCCAGAACAGCAGCCGCAGTGAACAGAACACGGTGACGCAACGCGGCTCTACCGTTGCTTCGGGTGGCAACATGAGCATCCGCGCGACAGGCGATGGTGCCAACAGCAACATCACCATCGCGGGCAGCGAGATCAATGCCAAGGGCAATCTGGCGCTGAAGGCGGACAACGACATCAACCTGATCGCCGCACAAAATACCGACACGCAGACCAGTACCCGCTCGTCATCGTCATGGGGCATCGGCATTGCGGCACAGATTGGTGCGAAGACCTCCTTCGGTATCACAGCCAATGCGGCAGGCAGTCGAGGCAACAGCGATGGCAAGGACGTGAGCAATGTGCTTACGTACGTCAAGGCCGGTGGTCAGGTCAATATCGATTCGGGACGGGACACGAATCTGATTGGCGCCACCGTCTCAGGCGAGCAGGTGTTGGCCAATGTCGGTCGCGATTTGAATATTGCGAGCGTGCAGGACACCAGCACCTTCAAGAGCCGTGACCAGAGCATCGGCGGTAGTGCAACGATAGGGTATGGCGCAGGCGCCAGCATCAGCGCCAGCCGCAGCAAGGTGGATGCGGACTATGCCAGCGTGGGAGAACAAGCCGGCATCAATGCGGGTAATGGTGGCTTCCAGATCAACGTCAAGGGCAATACGGATTTGA
>NZ_JAELUH010000188.1 GCF_016429215.1 Herbaspirillum sp. ASV7
GGGTGGCACCCTCTTCGAGGAAGCGCCGACCGACCTGGCTACCCTGATCGCGCGTGGCGATGCCGCCCTGTATGACTCCAAGCGTGCCGGCCGCAACCGCATGATGATGACACCCGCCACGCCGGGCGACTCTCCCGCCTAGACGCCGACCTGCCCTGCCTGCGCCAGCAGCCACTGGCGAAAGCGCAGCACCGCCCTGTCCTCGTAACGATGCTCGGGCGTAAGCAGGTAGTAGTGTCCGGCACTGGGCAGGGGGCCATCGAAGAGCCGCCGCAGCCGCTGCCCGGGATCGATGCTGTCGGCCAGGATGGTCGGTGCCAGCGCAATCCCCTCGCCCTCCAGCGCCGCCTGCAAGGACATGGCGTACTGGCTGCAGGTGATGCCCGGCTGCCCCGCCGCCAGCCGGCCACCCTGCTCGTGCAACCAGTGTGCCCAGGCATCGGGACGCACGGCGGTGTGGATCAGGCGATGCTGGCGCAGGTCGTCCAGGGTGCGCAGCGGATGCCGACGCCACAGGCGCGGATGACACAGCGCCACCAGGGCATCGGCAAAGAGCGCATCGGCGCGCAGGCCCTGCCAGTCCACCGCCATGCCGTGTTTCAGGGGCAAGCCGCGCGGCCGCATGCCGGGCAAGGTGCCGACCTGGATCGCCATGTCGATCTGGCCGTTGCTGAAATCGGCCGCCGCCGTGGACACCACGATACGCACCTCGATGTC
>NZ_JAELUH010000189.1 GCF_016429215.1 Herbaspirillum sp. ASV7
GCGCGGGCGCCATAGGACAGGCGCTTGCCACCCTCGAAGAACTTGCGGATTTCAGGATGGGTCTTGTAGCGCTGGAACTCTTCAAACGGCGACAGGTAGGGATTCTCGTAAGCCAGGCCCACCACGTAACCCACCGCCACCTGGTTGTTTTCCAGGTGATACAGGAAGGAGCCGCCATAGGTATCGTTGGTCAGCGGCCAGCCGGCGGTGTGGATCACGAGACCGGGCTGATGCACTTCAGGCTTCACTTCCCACAATTCCTTGATGCCGATGGCATAGGTCTGCGGATCACGGCCGGCATCCAGCTTGTATTTGGCGATCAGCTGCTTGCCCAGGTGACCGCGCGCGCCTTCGGCGAAGAAGGTGTACTTGGCGTGCAGTTCCATGCCCAGCTGGAATTCGGGGCCGGGTTCGCCTTCCTTGTTGATGCCCATGTTGCCGGTGGCCACCCCCTTGACCGAGCCATCGTCGTTGTAGAGGACCTCGGCAGCGGGGAAGCCCGGGAAGATCTCCACGCCCAGTGCCTCCGCCTGCTGGCCCAGCCAGCGGGTGACGTTGGACAGAGAGATCACATAGTTGCCATGGTTCTGGAAGCAGTTGGGCAGCAGCCAGTTGGGCGTCTTGTAGGCCTTGGTGGCGGAGAGGAAGAGGAATCGGTCCTCGGTCACCGGGGTATCCAGTGGCGCGCCTTGCTCCTTCCAGTCGGGGATGAGTTC
>NZ_JAELUH010000018.1 GCF_016429215.1 Herbaspirillum sp. ASV7
GGACGCGCGCCCAATCCCTTCACCGGCCTGTCGCGCGCCGAGCTCTCCGCCATCGTCTATGACGAGAGTGGCGCCTATACCGTCAACGAGCGCTATGCCGCCGCCAACCAGCGCACGGCACTGGACCAGCAGTTCTGGACACCGGTATTCCAGCAAGCGATGCAGAGCGGCAACTGGCAACCGGTGATCACCGCCGCCCTGTTGTTCTATGCCACGCTCTCGCCGCTGGAGCAGACCGCCTATCCCGCCAATTACGTGCAGTTGCTGCAGCAGTACCTGGACCTGTATCAATGGCAGGCCTCCACGCCGCTACCGCCGCAGCAGCAAGTGGACCTGGCGCACATGCTGGAAACCCTGGTCCTGCCGACCGGCCCGCTGATGTTGGCCGGCGGCGTGATCCGTGGCCTGGTGTTGCCGCGACCCGGTCCCTCGCTGGCCGAGCTGATCGCCGCCGCACCGCGCCTGGCTGACCTGATCCAGATCGACAACATCGCCCACAGCGTCCAGGACAGCGCCTACCTGGTGCTGCTGCAACGGGTCTTCGGCGTGGGGCGTCGCGAGGATGAGCCGGCCGTGGCACGCCGCGCCGCCGCAGGCGTGGCCAGCAGCAACTATCTCAACGACAGCGATCGCCGCTACCTGGCGCAGGCCTACGGCTATGTCCGCCTGCATGGCCTGGCACTGGAGGATGTGGATGCGCTGGCGCGCGATCTGGCGCGCTACCGGCGCTCGCGTGCAGAAGCAAGCCAGCGCAGCAGCGCATGGGAGCGGACCCATGGCGATGCTGCGACGAGCTCCTCGTCCAGCCCCGGATCTGCATCGGTGAGGCGCATGAGCAGCGCCGATGTCGCCATTGCACAGCGCCTGCTCAGTGGCGCCGCGGCCCACGCGACCACGCTGGACCATGCCTTCCTGGCCTGGCTGCTCGATCCGGTCAACGCCGTTGCCGAGCCGGGGCAGGAAGGCCGTGCCGTGAGCCTGAGCGCGCTTGAGAAACTGCTGGCAGGCCTGGCCGGCGTGCGTATCGACATCGCGCAGGACGAGGCCGTGGAACCCGAATCAGTCTATCGCCTGGTGCTGCAGCGTATCGCCTTGCAGGGCTTTGCCGCCGAGACGGCATCCCGGGCGGACCCGCAGGAAGCACCCAACCTGACGCTGGCCGCACAGATGGCCGCCCAGGCCCGCAGCGATGCCGCCGAGGAAGCCTTCATGAACAACGCACTGATGCTCTTGAGGATGTATCGTCAGTCCCTGAAGATGAGCGATACCGAGCAACGCACCCTGGCCGAACTGGTCTATTCGCAACTCAGGAAACGCCGTGCGCGGCCACGTCGCGGCAAGCTGTTCCTGGCCTGGGCCACGCGCAGTCCCTGGATGCCTTCTCTTCCGGCCTGATGGTCAGGATGGATCAGGACCGGATCAGGGCAAGTTTTCGCGCAGGATCACGCTGATACGCACGGCCTCCACACCGACCTGGGCATCCTTGCGCTCGCGCAGGTTGGAAAAGATGCGCACGCAATTCATGATCATGTTCTGCGGATGCTGGGTCAGCACCGCGTCCAGCGTGCCGTCGATGAGCAGGCCGCGCGTATCGGGCGTGAGCCCGTGGCCGATGAAGACCACCTGGTGCTCCCGCCCGCATTGCTTCAAGGCCCGTCCCACGCCATCGGAGGCGCCGCCGATGTTGTACATGCCGGCCAGGTCGGGATATTGCTCCAGCAGGGTGCGCGCCTGCTTGTAGTTGGTGTCGGCATCGTCATGGCCTTCGCGCAGGCCGACCACTTGCACCTGCGGACAGAGCTCCTCCAGCGCATGCAGGAAACCCATCTCCCTTTCCTCATGGCCGCGATAGCTGAGGCTGCCGGCGATCATGGCGATCTTTCCGGCCTTGCGCCCCGCACGCGGATGCGTGACCTCGCGCCCCAGGAAACGCGCCAGCAGGTAGCCGGCGGTGCGACCGGCGGCGCGGTTGTCCATGCCCACATAGGCGGCGCGCTCCGAGTTGGACAGGTCCGAGATCAGCGTGACCACATGCACGCCCTCCTGCACCAGCTGGGCGACCGCCTCGCGCACCAGCGGATGCTCCAGCGCCATGAAGGCCACACCATCGGCGCCGCGACCGTAGTGCAATAGCCGTTGTGCCAGCACGCGCGGATTGAAACCCTCGATGTGGTGGCATTTGCAGCGCACGTTGAAGGGCGCCAGATGGTCCTCGGCAAAGCCGATGTAGTCGCCCAGCATTTGCATGTAGCGGTTGCTGCGCGGCGGCAGCAGGAACACCAGTTCCATCGGGGCCGGCAACATGGCCCGATAGAGATCGGCCTCGGGCAGATAGTCCAGCGCGGCGGCGGCCTTCATCACCTTCTGCTGCGTCGCCGCGCGCACGCCGGCACGGCCATTGAGAACCCGATCGACCGTGGCGGTGGACACGCCGGCGGCCTTGGCGATATCGACGACGCGGGCGCGGTTGCTGGCATTTCCGGGGCGTTGCTGGGACATGGCGGGACCTTGGAGAAGACATCAAAAAACATCAAAAACCATCAACGCGGAGCTTTGACCCCGGGATTCGGGCGCGGCTATTCTGCCTCCTGAGCCCGGCCTGCAAGGATGATCTCTTCCGGGGCAAATTGCCAGTGTCTGGCAAAACCAATCAGAAAACATCAAATGGAGACGATCATGAACGAGTCGCGAAAGCCCCGTATTGCAGCCGCCGTCGCAGCGCGCCGGCGCTTCCTCAGGCAGGCCGGTGCCGGATGCGCGGCCCTGGCCGCAGGCCTGCATGCCGGCCAGGCGCAGGCCGCCGAATTCACGCTCAAGTACGGCAACAATCTGCCCATGACGCATCCCATGAATGTGCGGGCCAAGGAGATGGCCGAGAAGATCGCCGCCGAGTCGCGCGGCAGGGTGGACCTGCAGGTCTATTCCAACGGCCAGCTCGGCACCGATACCGACATGCTCTCGCAGGTGCGCTCGGGCGCCATCGACTTCTTCACCATTTCGCCCGAAGTGCTGGGCACGCTGGTGTCGGCCGGGCAGATCAGTGGCGTGGGGTTTGCCTTCCGCGACTACGAGCAGGTCTGGGCCGCCATGGATGGCGATCTCGGCGGTTACGTGCGCAAGGAGATCGCCGCCCGCACTTCGCTGTTCGCCTTCGAGAAATGCTGGGACAACGGCTATCGCCAGGTCACCACCAGCACCCGCCCCATCGTCACCCCGGAGGACTTCAAGGGCATGAAGCTGCGCGTGCCGCCCAGCCCGCTGGCGACGTCGCTGTTCCGGGGTTTCGATGCCGCGCCCACCAGCATCAATTTTGCCGAAGTGTATTCAGCCCTGCAGACCAGGATCGTCGAGGGCCAGGAGAATCCGCTGGCGGTGATTTCCACCGTCAAGTTCTATGAGGTGCAGAAGTTCTGTTCCATGACCAACCATGTCTGGAGCGGCTTCTGGTTCATGGGCAACAAGAAGTCCTTCGAGCGCCTGCCCAAGGACCTGCAGGAGATCGTCACCCGCAACATCAACGAGGCCGGGCTCAAGCAGCGGATCGATGTCAAGGCGCTCAATGCCTCGCTGGTGGCCGACATGAAAGCCAAGGGCCTGCAGTTCAACGACATCGACAACGCCGCCTTCCGCGCCAAGCTGCGCGGTGCCGGCTTCTATGCCGAATGGCACAAGAAGTTCGGTGACGATGCCTGGGCGCTGCTGGAAAAAGTCACCGGCAAGCTGGCCTGAATGCCGCCCACCGATTTCAAACAAGGACAACCATGAGCCGCTTTCTCGGAGAGATCAAGCAGTTGGGATATGTCGTGGCCGATATCGAGGCCGCGATGCAGCACTGGACCGAAGTGCTGGGCGTCGGGCCCTTCTACTACATGGAGAGGGTGCCACTGAAGAACTACCGCTATCGCGGCCAGCCCTACGAGATCCACAATTCGGTGGCGCTGGCCAATGCCGGCGGCGTGCAGGTCGAGCTGATCCAGGCGCGGTGCGACACGCCCTCGATGTACCGCGATTTCATCCAGCGAGGGCAGGAGCGCCAGAGCGGCCTGCAGCACGTGGCCTACTGGACCGAGGACTTCGAACGCGACCTGGCGGCCCTGCAGGCGCGCGGCTGGACGGTGGGCATGAGCGGGGAGGTGGGCGAGCGCGGGCGCTTTGTCTATTTCGAGACCGAATACCACCCCGGTACCGTGATCGAACTCTCGGAAGTGGCCGGCCCCAAGGGCAAGGTGTTCAAGCTCATCCGCAGCGCCTCCGAAAACTGGGATGGCCGTGATCCGGTGCGTTCCTTCCCTGACCTGGGGTCATTGTGATGGCGGCACTCCACATCACGGCCGATTACCTGATCGAGACGCCACTGCCACCGCAGCAGGTGGCCGAGGTGATGGCCGGTGAGCAATCCAGCGGCACTTTCGTGCGGGTGGCCGGCGAGACCGACGACCTGCGTGCGCGTGCCCGGGCGCAGGTGCTGGACGTGCAAGAGCTGGAGCCGCTGGAGCGGCCCAGCCTGCCCAACGCCTGGCAGCAGCGCCAGCAGATCGGCGGCCCCTATCGCCGTGCGCGCGCGCTCATCGCCTATCCGGTCGACAACATCGGCCCCAACCTGCCCACGCTGGCAGCCACCGTGGCCGGCAATCTCTATGACCTGGGCGAAGTCACCGGCCTGCGCCTGCTCGATGTCCGGCTGCCGGCGGATTATCGCCGCCAGTTCGAACTGCCGCGCCAGGGCGTGGCCGGTACGCGCCGCCGTAGCGGCGTGGCGCAGGGCGCCCTGCTGGGCAGCATCATCAAGCCCAATGTCGGCCTGTCGGCGGAGGAAACCGCCGCGCTGGTGCGTCGGTTGTGCGAGGCCGGCGTGGATTTCATCAAGGATGACGAGGTCTGCAGCAACCCTGTGCACGCGCCACTGGCGCAGCGTGTGCGTGCCGTGATGCGCGAAGTGCGCGCGTATCGCCAGCGCAGTGGGCGCAATGTCATCGTCGCCTTCAACATCAGCGACGACCTGGATGCCATGCGACGCCATGCGGACCTGGTCGAGAGCGAGGGAGGCGACTGCGTCATGGCCAGCCTGAACTGGTGCGGCTATTCCGCCATCCAGAGCCTGCGCCGCAGTACGCCACTGATCCTGCATGGACATCGCAACGGCTTTGGCATGATGTCGCGCGCCCCGGCGCTGGGCATGGACTTCACGGCGTATCAGGCGCTGTGGCGGCTGGCCGGCGTCGATCATCTGCATGTGCATGGCCTGGATGGCAAGTTCGCCGAATCCAACGAGGAGGTGGTGCAATCGGCTCGCGCCTGTCTTACCCCGATGGCGGCCGACGATGCCGTGCTGCCGGTGTTTTCCAACGGCCAATGGGCCGGGACCGTGCATGCCACGCGTTCGGCGGTGCAGGGGGATGACCTGCTGTTTCTCTCCGGCGGTGGCATCCTGGCCCATCCCGATGGTGCGGCGGCCGGCGTGACCAGCTTGCGCCAGGCCTGGCTGGCGGCACAGGCCGGCATCGCGCTGGAAGAGCAGGCCCGCAGCGTGCCGGAGCTGCAGCGTGCCATCGCATTCTTCGGGGCAGGGAAGCGGTGAACCCCTTCCTCGATGGCCGGCCCAAGATCGCTTTCTATGGCGACGATTTCACCGGGGCCACCGACAGTCTGGCCACCGCCACCCTGGGTGGCTTGCGCAGCCTGTTGTTCCTGCGCGTACCGGACAGTGCGCAATTGCGCGCAGCCGGCCGGCTCGATTGCCTGGGCATCGCCGGCACCGCGCGCTCCATGGCGCCCGGCCCGATGCACGATGAACTGGCACCGGTGTCGGCCTTCTTCTCGGGCCTGCGCGCGCCGGTGACGCACTACAAGATCTGCTCGACCTTCGACAGTGCCCCCGAGGTCGGCAACATCGGCGCGGCCATCCGGCTCTTGCGCGCGCGCATTGCCAATCCCTTTATCCCCATCGTCGGCGGTCAGCCCAACCTGCGGCGCTATTGCGTGTTCAGCCAGTTGTACGCGGCCGGGCAGGAGGGCGGCGAGGTGTTTCGCATCGATCGCCATCCGACCATGTCGCGCCATCCGGTCACGCCCATGACAGAGGCGGACTTGCGCGTGCATCTGCTGCAGCAATCCCTGCGCGTAACCGGCGTGCATTACCCCAGCTATGGCAATGACGAGCGGCTCGCCGCCGAGGTCGATGTGGCGCTGGCCGGCCAGCCTGATGCGTTGCTCTTCGATGTCAGCCGCGAGGACGAGCTGGCCGGCATCGGGCGCCTGATCTGGGACCGTGCGCTGCGCCAGCCCTTGCTGGCCGTGGGTGCCAGCGGGGTGATCCAGGCCCTGCTGGCCGCCTGGCGCAGCCGGCAATGGCTGGTGCCGCAGCCGCCACCAGTGGCGCCCATCGCTGCCGCACAAGGACCGGTGCTGGTGCTGGCCGGCAGTCTGTCGCCGACGACGGCGCGGCAGGTGGAGGCAGCACATTCGTATAGCAAGCTGGTGCTGGATGCGGGCCGGCTCTATGCTGCTGACATGCACTACCGTCATGTGATGGCGCGTGAAATCACCCAGCTGCTGGGCCAGGGCATCTCGGTCCTGGCCTGCACCAGTGCGCCGCATTCGGGCCGCGTCGGTGAGCCGGACGCCGCGCACAGGCTGGCGCGTAGCGGTGGCGAGCTGTTGCGCGAGATCTTGCAATTGCAACCGCTACGACGCGTCGGCGTGGCCGGCGGCGATACCTCCAGCCATGCACTGCGCGCATGTGAAGTATGGGGGCTGTCCTATCGCGGTCAGCTGGCGCCGGGCGTGGCCTTGTGTCGTGCGCATGCCGATGCCGCACACCTGGAGGGCCTGGAGTTGATGCTCAAGGGTGGGCAGATGGGCGGCGACGACTTGTTCGAGCGCTTGCTGCACGGTAGTGCGTCGGGCTCGGCGGCGGCCTAGCCGGGTGGCCAGGCACGCTGCAGGATGGCCTCCTGCACGGCCAGGGTGCTGCTGCCCAGGGTGCCATAGACGCGTCCGCCATCGCTATCGGCGCGGCTGGTCAGGAAGGCGTCGGCCGAGCTGGCCGGCGCATGGCGGGCCATGAGCATGCCCTGCAAGGCCAGCACCAGCTGCTGTACCAGCCGGCGCGCGCCGGCCTCGCGCTCCTCTTCGGGAGCGGCCAGCATCTGCTTGAGCGCGTGCACGCGAGGCTGCAGCAGGGGATGCGTGCCGGCGGCCTCGTCCAGCTCCAGCAACAGCAGGGACAGGCCCTGCACCTCGCGCGACATGGCGCGCAAGACATCCAGGCACATCACGTTGCCCGAGCCCTCCCAGATCGAATTGACCGGTGCCTCGCGATACAGGCGCGCCATCGGGCCGCTCTCGACATAGCCGTTGCCGCCCCAGACTTCCATGCATTCGCCGGTGAATTCCAGGGCGCGCTTGCAGATCCAGAACTTGGCGGCGGGCGTGACGATGCGTTTCCAGGCGCGTTGCAGCGCATCGTCCGGGGCATCGAAGGCATGCGCCAGGCGCATCGTGAGGATGGTGGCGGCCTCGCTTTCCAGCGCCAGGTCGGCCAGGACGCCGCGCATGATGGGTTGCTCGGCCAGCAGGCGGCCGAAGGCGCTGCGATGGCGCGCATGGTGGATGGCCTGCACCAGCGCCTGGCGCATCAGGGCAGTGCTGCCGATGACGCAATCGAGCCGGGTGTGGTTGGCCATCTCGATGATGGTGGGAATGCCGCGTCCATCCTCGCCCACCATGATGCCCATGGCCTCCTCGAATTCGACCTCGCTGCTGCTGTTGGAGCGGTTGCCCAGCTTGTCCTTGAGGCGCTGGATCAGGATCGGGTTGCGGGTGCCGTCGGGCAGCCAGCGCGGCACGAAGAAACAGGACAGGCCGTTCTCGGTGCGCGCCAGCATCAGGTGGGCGTCGCTCATCGGTGCCGAGAAGAACCATTTGTGGCCCGACAGCAGATAGGCGTGGCCACGTCCCTCGTTCAAGGGATCAGCCGGCATGGCGATGGAGGCATTGCTGCGCACGTCCGAGCCACCCTGTTTCTCGGTCATGCCCATGCCCACCAGGATGGAGCGCTTGTGCGGGATGGGCAGGTCGCGCGCATCGTGTTCGCGCGAGAACAGGCGCGAGCGCAATTGTTCGAACAGTGCCGGTTCCTGCTGCAGCACCGGGATTGCGGCGAAGGTCATGGTGGTCGGGCAGAGCGAACCGGCCTCGACCTGGGCATGCAGGTAGTAACCCGCTGCGCGCGCGGCATGGGCGCCATCGCCCGGTTGCATCCAGGGCAGGGCGTGCAGGCCGGCATGGCGCAATTGCTCCAGCAGCGTGTGCCAGGCCGGATGGAAATCGACCACATCGATGCGATGGCCGGTGCGGTCATGCGTGCGCAGCACCGGCGCGTGGCGGTTGGCCAGGTCGGCCAGCTCGCTCATCTCGGCGCTGCCCAGCAGTTCGCCCTGGCTGCGCAGGGTACAGTCGTGCCAGGCGGCGCCTTCGCGTTGCACGGCTTCGGCCAGTGCCAGGTCGCGGGTGTAGAGGTTGGTGTCGCGCAGGTCGGGGACCTGGTTGCTGATCTCATGGGTATGCATGTCGTCTCCATCAACGTGCGCCGTCGAGTCTGCCTGTGCTTGTTGTTGTAGAGGCTGGGGGCGGCGTGTTCTTCCAGTGTAGGCCATTGCCTTGCGGTAGGTGGCGCGGCCTGCGCTTTAAACGAATTGGCTATATCTATATAAGCATCTTGTTAGGTACGGCCGCCTGCATAGGTGAAGCTTCATATTAGAATGCTCCTTTCGACCAGAGATCGCCCGTGTCTATCCACGGCCGCGCAAGGAAGCCAAGCAGATGTCCTACCCGACCATCGAATCCACCATCGGCAATACCCCGCTGATCCAGCTGCCCCGCATCGGCGGCGAAGAAGCCAAGCGCCGCAACAACCTCATCCTGGGCAAGCTGGAAGGCAACAATCCGGCCGGTTCCGTCAAGGACCGCGCGGCCTATTCCATGATCACCCGCGCCGAGGCGCGCGGCCAGATCAAGCCGGGCGACACCCTCATCGAGGCCACCAGCGGCAATACCGGCATCGCCCTGGCGATGGTGGCGGCCATGCGTGGCTACAAGATGGTGCTGCTGATGCCGGAAAACCTCTCCGAAGAGCGCCGCCAGAGCATGGCCGCCTACGGTGCCCGCATCGTCTTGACGCCCAAGAGCGGCGGCATGGAATACGCGCGCGACCTGGCCGACCAGATGCAGAAGAATGGCGAGGGCCTCATCCTCGACCAGTTCGCCAACCCCGACAATCCGCTGGCACACTACGAGACCACCGGTCCCGAGATCTGGCGCGACACCAAGGGCGGCATCACCCACTTCGTCAGCGCCATGGGCACCACCGGCACCATCATGGGCGTGGCTCAGTACCTCAAGGAACAGAATCCCCAGGTGCAGATCGTCGGCGCCCAGCCGGAGGAGGGCTCGTCCATCCCCGGTATCCGCAAGTGGCCTGAAGCCTACCTGCCCAAGATCTTCGACCGCTCGCGCGTGGACCAGATCGAATCGGTCAGCCAGGCCGATGCCGAGAACATGGCCCGCAAGCTGGCCGTGACCGAGGGGCTGTTCTGCGGCATCTCGGCCGCTGGCGCCTGTGAAGTGGCAGTGCGTCTGTCACACCAGCTGGAGAATGCCACCATCGTCTTCGTGGTCTGCGATCGCGGCGACCGTTACCTCTCCACCGGGGTGTTCCCGGCTTGAGCCGAGAACCGGCAGGTACAAAGAAAAACGGAGCCGATGGCTCCGTTTTTTTATATCCCCGTCAGTGCATTACCAACAGCTGGTGGCGTCTTACTCGGCGCCGCCAGTGGGGGCAGCCACCGGTGCCGGCGCTGCGCCTGGCTTCGGCTTGAACTGCTTGTCGCTGATACGGAATTTCTCACGGCGATCGCCCATCAGTTCGCGCAGCTCGCGAATCGACAGTTCGCTGACTTCATGCATGCGGATCAGCAGCGACGCACCCACCGGCAGGCGGCGGTGACGGATCTTGCTGATCACCGGCGGCGCCACTTCCAGGGCGCGCGACAGCGCTGCGTCGTTCTTCAGGTGCAGCTTCTCGATCAATGCGTCCAACAGGTGGTTGGGATCGTAGTTGACGTGATCGGTGATGGAGTTGGTTTCAGCAGTATCGTTGGTAGTCATGATCGGGACGTTCCATTATGCAGATGTTTGTGGAAGGCATTGCGCCTAAGCATTAATTGTTGGTAAAACTGCAAAACGCGACTGACGCTATCTGACTGCGACACAGCTGCCTTTTCAGCTGGATAGCGAAAGCCCTATCAAAGAACGACTTCAAAACAACCCTAGCGAGTTCTCTGACCAAGTGCGCTTGGAGCAGCACAGCAATAATTCTATGTCTATATAGAAATAATTGCACATTTTTCATGCAGTCAGAAAATTCTATTCCACAATAGTTGCAAAAACCCATTTTCGAATTTGTAACAGATATTAACAGCATTAATTCAATATTTGCTAGCGTTGTCTGTTTGATACGACAAATGGCAACAAATTCCAGCCAGTTAAGCCCAAGTTACGCAAGGTAGCCATGTTTTTCTCAAAGATGGTGGCCGCATCCGGGTAGGCGGCGACGGCCCGGTCGATGCTGCTTTCTCGCAACAGATGGAGGATGGGAAAAGGCGAGCGATTGCTGTAGTTCTCGATATCGTCGGGTTGCGTATCGGCGAACTGGTAGTGCGGATGGAAGCTGGCGATCTGCAACTCACCGTCCAGCTCCATCCGCTCCAGCAGCTGGTCGGCCCAGTCCAGGAAGTCGTTGTATTCGTGGAAGTCGGCTAATGCGAGCGGAATGATCAGCAGCGTGGTGTCGATCAGTTCGGGATCGGCTTGTGCCAGCAGGGCCAGCTCCTGTTCCAGGTCGCTGATCAGGCTGTCCCAGTCCTGAGCATGGCTTATACGGTAACGGACCTGGTCCTTGACGTGGACCGACTTGGCAAACGGGCACAGGTTCAGGCCGATGACAGCCTGTTCCAGCCAGGCACGGGTGAGGGCGACGATCTCGTCGTCGCTGCGGGCAGGGGTGGGAGTGTTCATGGCCGGCATTGTCGCATGTGCTCTGCCACCGGCGCTTGTTGTCACTGCGTACAAATGCGCAGAGCTGGCCCAGATCGGCTATGCTTGCCAACCTTTGGCGGCGAGCCTGTCGCCGCTCTTCAGACAGAACAACATCCCATGGCGCTCAAATCCACCATCTTCAAGGCCGACCTGCAGATCTCCGACATGGATCGGCATTACTACCAGCAACATGCGCTGACCATTGCCCGTCATCCTTCCGAGACCGACGAACGGATGATGATCCGGGTACTGGCCTTCGCCCTCCACGCCAGCGAGGCACTGGTCTTCGGCAAGGGCTTGTCCGATACCGACGAGCCCGATCTGTGGGAGAAGGATCTCACCGGCGCCATCGACCTGTGGATCGAGGTGGGGCAGCCCGATGACCGCGCCATCCTCAAGGCCTGCGGACGTGCCGGACGCGTGCTGGTGTACAGCTACAGCAGCGTCTCCAACATCTGGTGGAACCAGACCGGCAGCCGCGTCGAGCGCGCCAAGAACCTGAAGGTGGTCAATATCCCGGCCGAGGCCAGCCAGGCATTGGCGGCGCTGGCCCAGCGCACCATGCAGCTGCAATGCACGATCCAGGACGGCCAGGTCTGGCTGGGCGCCAATGAAGACATGGTCTTGATCGAGCCGGAAACCATCAAGGATTTTGCCTGATCCTCTGAGGCCGCTTCTGATTTATCCACAGGGGCGACAAGTTTTGCGCCTGTGGAAAACTCAGTTCTTCTCCAGCGCGTCGGCGCGTCCTTGCAGATGCGCCAGCAGGCGCTGGCCTTCGGCCGAATGGAACCACGCCGCATGGCCGAGGAAATAGGTGTCATAGGCCAGCGAGGCATTCATCGGCGACTGTGTCACGCCGTGGAAGTAATCCAGCTCGGCCAGCGCGAACTCGGCATGCACCAGCGGCAGCAGGGCCGCCAGTGCCCGCAGCTGGCGCGCCGTCAGCGGCGCTAGCGCCACATAGCCATCCAGCAGGGCATCAAGCAGGTCCAGGTGTACCAGATGTACATCGCGCTGCGGGATGGACAGCCATTCGACGATGTTGCGCTCGATGGCCGTGGCCAGGTCATGCAGCGCACAGGTACGGTCGCACAGCCCGAAGTCCAGCACCGTCTGCACCTGCGCCGTTGGGGTGGCATCGCTCCACAGCAGGTTGGAGGCGTGCCAGTCGTTATGCGTCCACAACGGGACCAATTCATCCAGATAGGGTTTGAGCGCCGCATGCCAGGGCAGCAGGTGCTGCGCCACTTCGCCGCGCCAGGGCCGCCCTTCGAGGTAGTCGGCAATGGCCGGGCGTTGCTCGATATAGGTCTGCAAGGGGCGTACCGGGTCTTCCTGCGAAAAGATGCTGAAGCTGGAAATGAGCGGCCGCGCTGCCCGCGCGGGAGCATCGTAGCCTTGCGACGCCAGGTGCAGGCGCGCCAGCATGTGGCCGGCCGAGCGGGCGTGGGCGTGGCTGGTAAAGGGCGTCCATGAGATCGCTTCGCGATACAGGTCCACCCCCGGCGCCAGCCGGAATACTTCATAAGTCCAGTAGTCATCGGCCAGCGCAGTGGCACCCTCTGCAGTGGGCAGCGCGGTGCTGACCGGCATGCCGCCTGCATGCAGATGCGCCACGAAGCGATGTTCCTCGCCCAGTGCCGCCACGTCGCGCACGCGCGCATGATGACGCTTGACGATGATGGGGCCGCTCTCGGTCTGCATCACGCAGGCCGCCGAGAACGGGCGCGGGCTATGCCACTCCAGCCGCAGCGGCTGGCCCACACCCGGATAGTGGCGCAGGATGCGCGCCACCTCGGCCGAGGTCAGCGCGGGCCAGTCGGAGATGACCGGCTCGGCGCCCATGCCGTGGCTGATGACGCGGGTGAGATGATGCGAGGCTGCTTCCATGCGCAGGTACCGCTCAGAAATCGTATTGCAGTGACAGACGGGCCGTACGCGGCGCACCCAGATGGACGTAGCCGTCGCCGAGGTACTGGCCGGCATCCTTCCAGTAGCGCTTGTCGAAGAGGTTGTCGATATTGGCGCGCAGCGTGGCGACATGGCCGTTCATGCGCAGCTTGTAGCGCAGGCCGGCATTGAAGACATGCACCGCCGGCAGGACCACGCTGCCGTCGCGGGTGGCCGGTTTGCTGGCGCTGTAGTTCCAGCTGCCCATGAGGTTCAGGCCGTCCACGCCGGGCAGGGCATAGTCGGCATAGACGGCGCTGCGCAGGCGCGGCACGTTGATGACCTGCTGGCCGTCATAGGCCGCAGTGCCGGTATCGGTGGCGCGTGCGCGCGTGGCAGCCACGCTGGCGCCGATGGCCAGGCGCGGCGTGAGCTTGCCGTTGGCGCCCAGTTCGATGCCGGTGTTGGTCTGCGTGCCTTGCTGCACATAGGTAAAACCGGCCGTGCTGTTGTCCGGCATCTGGTATTCGTAGGCCTTGCGGATGCGGAACAGGGCCGCCGTCAGCGCCAGGTCCGGCGAGACGTCATATTTCACGCCCGCCTCCAGTTGGCGTGCCACCGACGGCGGCAACGTGGTCGGGTAGTTGCTGACCCAGAAGGGCGCCACGCTGCCCAGCGAGAGGGTCTCGGCATAGCTGCCATAGAGCGACATGTTCTGCACCGGCTTGAACACCAGCGCCCATTGCGGCAGGAACAGGTTGCGGGTGGTATCGCGCGTGACCGATCCGTCGGAGCCGAAGGCCTGTTCCTTCAGCCAGACCTGGCGGCCGCCGGCGATCAACTGCCAGCGTTCGGAGAACTGCAGGCGGTCGCTGAAGAACAGTGCCTTCTGGCGGCTGTCCAGGTTGCGATAGGCCGGGCCGGGCACATCGGTGGAGGGTGACAGAGCCGGCGTGCCGCTGTAGATGTTGCCACTGCCCACCAGGGTGCTGATGCCATCGGACTTGTCCACGGTACGCCGCGACATGGCCAGGCCCAGCGTCAGCTCGTGCTGCAGCCAGCCGGTGGCGAACTTGCCGATGGCCACCGCCTGCGCTTCGTCATTGCGGCGCTCGTCGTCGGGCACGCGGTAGTCATACACATCGAAGTCGCCGTTGGCGGCAAAGGTGGAGGAGGCACCGCCGCCGCTGCCATAGGGGAAGGCCAGATAGTCGTCGATCACCGCACGGCTGCGGCCGGCCTGGAAGTAGCCGCGCCAGGCATCGCTGAATTCGGTATCGATGCGCAGGCGGGTATTGAGCGAGCTGTCGCGCACCGGTTGCGCCCAGGACTGCGGCGTGAGCATGGTGCTGGGCGAGACGCCCGAGGGCAGCGTGGTACCGCCCAGCAATTGATAGCCTGCCACCGAGTGCTGGGCCTTCTGCTGGTATTCGGTATCGAACTGCACCAGCGTCTTGGAGGAGATCGCCCAGGTCGCCGAGAGCGAGGCGAAGTCGCGCCAGCCATCGCCATTGTTGACGTAGGAATGGATATCTTCATGCGCGGCATTGATGCGCAGGCCGAACTGCTTCTGCGCGCCGAAGAGCGTACCCAGGTCGGTAGCCAGGTAGCGCGATCCATAGGAATCGGTGCCCAGCGTGATCGAGCGCACATCGGCCGGGCGCTTGGTCACGTAGTTGACCAGGCCACCGGCGGCCACCACACCGGCTTGCAGGCCGGCCACGCCCTTGAGGAATTCGACGCGCTCCTTGTTCTCCAGCGCGATGGTCTGTTCGCCAGCGGCGGTGAGGCCATCGATGCGATAGGCGCTGGCCGGATCCAGCGCAAAGCCGCGGATGCTGAAGTTCTCGTAGTAGCCCACGGGGGCGTAGTTCTCGTTGATGGAGGCATCGTTCTTGACCACGTCCGAGAGCACACGCGATTGCTGGTCGCGCATCTGCTGCTGGCTGACCACCGAGACCGAGGCCGGTGTGTCCAGCAGCGGAGCATCGTCGAAGCCGGCCACCGAGGCCGAGCGGGCGCGCGCGCCAGCGCTGCCGGTGCCACTGGCGGTGACATTGACCGTGGGCAGGCTCTCGCCCTTGTCGTCAGGGGTATCGGCGCGGGCTACGGTGGATAGGCCAAGGGAGCTACCGGCCAGCGTCAGCATCAGCGAAGAGGCCAGGGGGGCAATGCGTTTCATGTCGGATCAGGGGTCAGGAAAATATAAAACAGGAGCAAAGCTGCCGTGCACCCGCGTCGCGCAGGCCGTGCAGCTATCTCAGCGTTGTTTGCTCAGTGCTCAGTGATTACGCGCCGAAGCCACCGCGCGCCCCAGTTCGGCCACCGACATCGCATAGAAGTAACTGCGATTGTACTGGGTGATGGAGTAGAAGTTATTGGTGGCGATCCAGTACTCGGTGGGGCCGGTGCCGTTCTGCAGGTCCACCAGGCCGAAGCGCATGCCCGCCGGCAGGGCCGGCACGGTGATGCCGGCGGCGCGCAATTGCTCCTCGGTGTACTTGGCTTCCAGGCCCTGGTTGAGCATGCCTTCCCACTGGCGGTTCTCGGCCGAGACCGTGACCGGGAAGGCCACCGGTTCGCCGCGCTGCCAGCCATGCACGGCCAGGTAATGGGCGACGCTGCCGATGGCGTCCACCGGTGAATTGCGCAGGTCGATCTTGCCGTCGCCGTCGAAGTCCACCGCGTACTCGCGAATGCTGCCGGGCATGAATTGCGGCCAGCCGATGGCGCCGGCATAGGAGCCGCGCAGGGACAGCGGATCGATGCCGGCCTCGCGGGCCAGCAGCAGGGTGTTTTCCAGCTCGCCGCGGAAGAAGGCCATGCGCGCTTCGCGGTTGGGCGTGTTGGGGTAGTCGAAGGCCAGCGTGGTGATGGCATCCATGGCGCGGAAGTTGCCGGTGTTGCGGCCGTAGACGGTTTCCACACCGATGATGCCGACGATGATTTCCATGGGCACGCCATATTGCGCTTCTGCGCGCGCCAGCGCCACGCCGTAGGTGTTCCAGAATTCCACGCCCGCATTGATGCGCACCGGCTCGACGAAGCGCGCACGGTAGGCCGCCCAGTTCTTGGGCTTGTTGCTGGGTGCGGGCTTGATCAGCTGGATGGCGGTATCGAGGTAGCGGGTCTGGGCGAACAGCGCATCGAGATCGCGGCGGCTGAACTGGTTGCGCTCGACCATCTCATCGATGAAGCGGCCGACTTCCTTCCAGTCGTTGAAATGGACGAACTCGCCCTGGTCTTCCGGCGCCACCTTCTTCTTGGGCTGGGCCTTCTTGCTGGTGTTCTTGGCGCTGGCCTTGTTCTTGGCAGGCTTGTTCTGGCTGGCCGTGTCAGCGGCCTGCACAGCCGGCGGCAGGGCGCACAGGCCGATCAAGAGCAGGGTGGAGGACAGGACAGTCAGGCGGGGCAGGGTGATGGGCATGAGTGGCGAAGCTGTGGTGGCGGAGCGCTCTGCTACGGTCTGGCGCGCTCTGGTAACGGGGCAAGACAAGTCCGGGAGTATACCGCATCACGCCGCCTGCCCCGCCGTGGTGCATGTCGGCGGGAAGGCGGGCATCGCAAGGTACACGATAGGCGACAGCGGATGTACACTAGCCCGAAGAGACAATCCGGGCCGGCGCAGCAGCTTGCCTGACAGCAACGATAGCAACAAGAGCAATAATGACCACCGCCATCTATACGCACGCCGATTGCCAGCGCCATGAAATGGGGGACTGGCACCCCGAATCGCCACTGCGCCTGCAGGCCATCGAGGATCAACTCATCACCAGTCGCATCGACCAGTTCCTGGACCGGCGCGAAGCACCGCTGGCCGATCCGGCCGAGCTGGAACGGGTGCATTGCGCCAAGGCGGTGGATTACGTGCGCGAGCACAGCCACGCCCTGAGCCTGTCCGGCGAGCGCTACCACGCCATCGATGGCGACACCTTGCTCAACAAGCACAGCTGGAAGGCCGCCCTGCGTGCTGCCGGCGCGGCCGTCGCCGCCACCGATGCGGTGCTGGCGGGTGAACTCGACAACGCCTTCTGCGCCGTGCGCCCCCCTGGTCACCATGCCACGCGCGACAAGGCCATGGGCTTTTGCCTGTTCAACAATGTGGCCGTGGCCGCGCGCCATGCGATCGACGTGCATGGCCTGGAGCGGGTGGCCGTGATCGATTTCGATGTCCATCACGGCAATGGCACCGAGGATATCTTCGCCCACGATCCGCGCGTGCTGATGGTGAGCTTCTTCCAGCATCCCTTCTATCCGTTTTCGGGCGATGGTCCGACCGAGCCGCATATCGTCAACGTGCCGGTGCCGGCCTATTCCGATGGCAGCGCGGTGCGCCAGGTGGTCACCGACAAATGGCTGCCGGCATTGCACGCGCACCAGCCGCAGATGATCTTCATCTCGGCCGGCTTTGATGCCCACCGCGAGGACGACATGGGCCAGATGGGTCTGGTGGAGGCCGACTATGCCTGGATCACGCGGCAGATCATGAAGATCGCGGACCAGTATGCCCAGGGCCGCATCGTCAGCTGCCTGGAGGGCGGCTATAACCTCTCGGCGCTGGCCCGCAGCGTGGTGGCCCATCTGAAGGTGCTGGCCGATCTGGGGTGAGCCACGCGCGCGCTGCGAGGATTTGCTGGCGCGCTAGGCCGGGTGGGGCTCGTAGGCCTCATAGGCCGCGATGATCGCATCGGCCACCGCCCGCACCCGGGCGGTACGGTTCAGGTCGCTGTGCAGGACCAACCACATGTCGTAGGGCGTGGCCCGTTCCGGCCAGATGCGCACCAGCCCGCTGGCAGCGTCGCCCACATGGATGGGCAGTTCGCCGATCCCGAATCCCGCCTGCAGGCAGTCGTACATCACCAGCCCGGTACTGACTTCCATAGCCACGTTGGCATGGACGATGGATTCACCACAGATCTGTTCGGACCTGTTCGGCGAGATGCTGTACGGGTAGATCACGACGTCATGCCCCTTCAAACCGCTGCCGGATTCGGGCCGCCCCCGCTTTTTCACATAGGCTTTGGACGCATACATGCCTTTGTGCAGCCGCTTGAGATGGCGCGTGATCAGGTCCGGTGCGTCCGGGCGCACCGTGCGCACGGCGATGTCGGCTTCGCGCTTGGTCAGGTTGCTCAACTGGGTGGAGGTGGTGAGCACCACCTTGATGGTGGGGTGGGATTCCCGCAGTCGCTTCAGGGCCGGCAACAGGAAATGACGCGCCGTGATGTCGGTGGCGGCCAGCCGCACCACGCCGCACAGGCGCTCGTCGATTCCCTGCATCTGCCGCTGCAGTTGCTCGGCGCCTTGCTCCATCTGGCTGGCGGCGGTGGCGGCCAGTTCGCCGGCCGGCGTGGGGACGTAGCCACCCGGGGTGCGCAGGAACAGGCGCGCGCCCAGCGATTTTTCCAGCGCGGCCAGGCGCCGGCCGACTGTGGCCTGGTCGATCTCCAGGTGCTCGGCTGCACCGCGTAGCGTACCTACGCGGTAGATGGCGAGAAAGATGCGGGCGTTGTCCCAATCCATGATGCATGTTCCAGGTCGGTTTTGTGATGCAGATTTGCATCAGGCTGCCGATTTTATACCTCTTTATTGCATCGCGGTCGCGGCCTAGAATTCTGTCATCGTCACCCGCCCCGGCGTTTCCGGCAGCGGGTCCGCCGCTCTCACTCGCGCCCTTCATGCAGAAAGAACCATCATCATGTCTTCCGCTCCCTGCCCACAGTTGACGGCATCGGCCGTCCCACCAGCTTGCGCGACCGCACATCGCACCGGCATGCTGCCGCTGGTAGCGCTGGCCATCGGTTTCGTCATGGCCATGCTGGACGTGACGGTGGTCAACGTCGGTCTCTCCAATATCGCCACCAGTCTCGATGCACCTCTGTCCACCCTGGTCTGGATCGTGGATGGCTACACCCTGACCTTCGCCGCCATGCTGCTGGTGGGCGGTGCGCTGGCCGACCGCTTCGGCGCCCGCAAGCTGTACCTGGCCGGACTTTTCCTGTTCGTGCTGGCCTCGTTGCTGTGCGGGGCGGCGCCCAACGGACCTATCCTGGTGGCGGCGCGCCTGCTGCAGGGGCTGGGTGCAGCTTTCTTCATGCCCAGTTCGCTGAGCCTGCTCAGTCACGTCTACGAGGATGACCGCGTGCGCGCCCGCATGCTGGGCGTGTGGTCGGCCACGGTCGGCCTGGCCGCCGCCATCGGCCCGCTGGTGGGGGGCGTGCTGATCCACTGGCTGGGCTGGCGCAGTATCTTCCTCATCAACGTGCCGGTTGGACTAGTGGGCCTGTTGATGGCCAGGAAGCTTATTCCACAGGTGGCCGGGCAGGCCCGTACCCTGCATCTGTATAGCCACCTGGCCGGGGTGGTGATGCTGGCCGGGCTGTCCTTCGTGCTGATCCAGGGGCCGGTCTATGGCTGGACCTCGGCGCGCATCCTGGCCGGGCTGGCGGTGGCAGTGCTGGCGGCCGTGGCCCTGGTGCGCCACGAACTGCGTGGCGTGGCACCGCTGCTGCCCAAGGCGTTGTTCGCCACGCCGCAGTTTGCGGCCGCCAATGGCATCGGCTTCATGATCAATTTCGGGATCTACGGCAACCTGTTCTACCTGGCGCTGTTCCTGCAGCAGGGGCGCGGTGCCGATGCCCTGCATACCGGCCTGCAACTGGTGCCGATGATGGCCGTGGTGTTCTTCGGTAACCTGATGTCGGGCCGCATGGCCGCGCACTGGGGGCCGCGCGTGCCGCTGTTGCTGGGTTTGTCGGTGGGTACGGTGTTTACCGCCGTGGCCATGAGCTTCCGCCCGGACACGCCCTACTGGGAGCTGGCCGTGGTCTGCGCCGCAGCCAACCTGGGCATCAGCACGGCCATCCCGGCCATGACCACGGTGGTGATGCAGGTGGCCGGCAAGGCCCACGCCAACAGCGCGGCGGCGGCCCTGAACGCCAATCGCCAGATCGGTGCCCTGGTCGGCGTGGCCCTGATGGGCGCCATCCTGCACAGCGTGGACGGCTGGGGGCTGCGCAATGGCCTGGCCTTTGGCGTCATCGCCGCCGCGTACGGGCTGGCGCTGTGGCTGGTGTGGCGTTTCGTGGGTGTTGTCAAGGAGCAATGGGTGACCCGGCGCGCCTGAGCGCGGTGTTGTTCCCCGTCCAACAGCCTGCCCCGACTTGTGCGCGCCAGGCTGTTTTCTTGGGGATTTGTTAGGGATTGGCGGGGCAGGGCCGTAAAATAGCGCCTTCAACGCAATACGCACCAGAAAGAAATCCCGCATGTCCATCCAATGGTTCCCCGGTCACATGAACTCGGCCCGCCGCAAGGCCGCCGAGAGCATGGAAAAAGTCGATATGGTCATCGAAGTGGTCGATGCCCGCCTGCCGCAGGCCAGCTGCAATCCCATGATCGAGCAGCTGCGCAATGCGCGCCAGCGGCCCTGCCTGAAGATCCTCAACAAGACCGACATGGCCGACCCGGTCGCCACCCAGGCCTGGATCGACTACTACAACAGCCAGAAGGGCGTGACCGCCGTGGCGCTGTCGTGCAAGAAGCCCTCCGACGTGGCGCGCGTGCCCAAGCTGGCCATGCAGGTGGCGCCGCATCGCGGCACGGCCCTGAAACCCTTGCGCATGATGATCATGGGCATCCCCAACGTGGGCAAGTCCACGCTGATGAATGCGCTGCTGAAAAAGCGCGTGGCGGCAGTGGGCGACGAGCCGGCCGTGACCAAGACCCAGCAGCGTCTCTACCTGGGCAACAACATGGTGCTCACCGATACCCCGGGGATGCTGTGGCCCAAGATCGAGCATCCCAGCGATGGCCTGATGCTGGCGGCCAGCCATGCCGTGGGCAGCAATGCGTTGATCGAAGAAGAGGTCGCCACCTTCCTGGCCGACCTGCTGCTGCAGCGTTATCCGCAATTGCTCAAGGCGCGTTATGGCTTCGATACCGAGGGCATGGATGGTGTGGCCGTGGTTGAAGGCGTAGCGGCCAAGCGTGGCTTCCGGCTCAAGGGCGGCGACTACGATTTCGAGAAGGCCTCGCACACCTTCCTGCAGGATTACCGCAGCGGTGCGCTGGGCCGTATCTCGCTGGAGACGCCGGCCTCGCGCGCCGAGCTGCTGGCGACCTACCGCTCCACCGACAATCCCGATGCGCTGCCGGCCGAGGATGAGGAAGACGACGAGGATGACTACGACTGGCGCAATGCGCCGGACCACCGCGATCGCAGGGAATAGACGGCAGTTTCGGGATTGTCCGGCAACCGTTCGGACTGAGTAGGCCCGTCAGGGCCGTATCGAAGGCGCAGCTCGGGACGAACGGTGAGCCGCATCGCAATGGGTTTGCAGATCACGCCGCAGCCGCAAACGAAAAGGCCAGCTCGATGAGCTGGCCTTTGCATTTGCTGCGGGGGTGATTACCAGGAGGTGATCACGGAACCCTTGTACTTCTCCAGCACGAACTTCTTCACTTCCGGGCTGTGGTAGGCCTTGACCAGCTTGGCCACCCAGGGCTTGTCCTTGTCGGCGGCGCGGATGGCGATCACGTTGGCGTAGGGGCCGGTGGAAGCTTCCACGGCGATGGCGTCCTTGGTGGGCGACAGGCCGGCCGATTCGGCGAAGTTGCCGTTGATGACGGCGGCGTCGAAGTCATCCAGCGAACGCGGCAGCTGGGCGGCGTCCAGTTCGACGATCTTGACCTTCTTGGGGTTCTCGACGATATCCAGCGGGGTGGCCTTCAGACCGGCATCGGCCTTCAGCTTGATCACGCCCTTGGCTTGCAGCACCAGCAGCGCGCGGCCGCCGTTGGTCGGGTCGTTGGGCACGCCGATGCGGGCGCCGGCCTTGAGGTCGTTGAGCGACTTGATCTTCTTGGAGTACACGCCCATCGGGAAGGTGATGGTGCTGCCCACGCTGATGAACTTGTAGCCACGATCCTTGATCTGGGCATCCAGGTAGGGCTGGTGCTGGTAGGAGTTGGCGTCCAGGTCACCGGCCGACAGGGCTGCGTTGGGCTGGATGTAGTCGGTGAACTCGATCACCTTCAGTTGCACGCCATCCTTTTCGATGATCTTCTTGACCTGCTCCATGATCTCGGCGTGCGGGCCGGCGGTCACACCGATCTTGATCTGCTCGTCCGCGAATGCGGGTGCGGAGATCAGACCGGCTGCCAGGCCCAGGCCTGCGATGAATTGAATCAACTGACGACGCTTCATGACTTTCCTTTCAAGCTTTTGAGATACGCGGCGGGTAGCCGCGCTGTTTTGTCTTATCGTTGTGAGCGATGTTGTCGCTGCCGATGGCCGCAATGCCGTCAGCGATGGCTCAGCTTGCGCACCAGCAGGTCTCCCAGGGATTGCACCAACTGCACGAACACGATCAGGATCAGCACCACGGCCAGCATCACTTCCGGCAGGAAGCGCTGGTAGCCGTAGCGGATGCCCAGGTCACCCAGGCCGCCGCCACCGATCGCACCGGCCATGGCCGAATAGCCGACCAGGCTGACGAAGGTGATCGTGAGACCGGCGACGATACCAGCAAATGCTTCTGGCACCAAGACCTTGTAGATGATTTGCCAGGTGGTGGCGCCCATGGCCTGGGCGGCTTCGACCAGGCCGTGGTCGACTTCGCGCAGGGCGGTCTCGACCAGGCGGGCGATGAAGGGCGCGGCCGCAATGGTCAGCGGCACGATGGCCGCAGCGGTACCGATGGAGGTGCCCACGAAGAAGCGCGTCATCGGGATCACCGCCACCAGCAGGATGATGAAGGGCGTCGAACGCACCGCGTTGACCAGCAGGCCGGCGATGCGGTTGAAAGCCACGTTGGGCAGCACGCCATCGCGCTCGGTGATGTGCAGGGCGATGCCCAGCGGGATGCCCAGCACGGAGCCGACCAGGCCGGAGATGACCACCATCATCAGCGTCTCACCGAAGGAGCTGACGAACAGATCGATCAGTTCAGATGACATGGTTGAGCTCCTCGACGACGACGCCCTGCTCGCGCAGGTATTGCATGGCTTGGTTGATATTGTCCTGGGTGCCGTTGGCGAGGATCGCCAGCGAGCCGAAGGCCTGGCCCTGGATCTCGTCGATCTGGCCGTGCAGGATGTTGAAGTTCAGGTTGAAGCGGCGTACCGCCTCCGACAGGTGCGGCTGGTCCACATCGTTGCCGGTGAAGGCGAAGCGGAACAGGTGGTCGGTGCCCTGGCCGGCATCGGCACGGGCCAGGCGCTCGCGCAGGCGCGCCAGCACACCCTTGGGCAGTTCATGGGCGATGACGTCGCCGATCAGTGCGCGGGTGACTTCGTGGCGCGGCTGGCGGAACACCTCCAGCACCTCGCCCTGTTCGATCACCTGGCCGGCTTCCATCACGGCCACGCGGTCGCAGATGTCCTTGATGACTTCCATCTGGTGGGTGATCAGGACGATGGTCAGGCCCAGCTCCTTGTTGATCTTGCGCAGCAGTTCGAGGATGGAGCGGGTGGTTTCCGGGTCCAGCGCCGAGGTGGCTTCGTCCGAGAGCAGCACCTTGGGATCGTTGGCCAATGCGCGGGCGATGCCCACGCGTTGCTTCTGGCCGCCGGAGATCTGCGCCGGGAAGCGGTTGCGCAACGCGGTCAGGCCGACTAGTTCCAGCAGCGGCTCGACCTTGGCGGCGATCTCCGCCTTGCTCTTGCCGGCCAGTTCCAGCGGCAGCGCGATGTTGTCATAGACGCTGCGCGAGGAGAGCAGGTTGAAGTGCTGGAAGATCATGCCGATGCCGCGACGCGCTTCGCGCAGCTGGGCGGCCGACAATGCGGTGAGGTCCTGGCCGTCCAGCAGGATGCGCCCGGAGGTGGGGCGGTTCAACAGGTTCAGGGTGCGCACCAGCGTGCTCTTGCCTGCGCCGCTGCGGCCGATGATGCCGAAGATCTCGCCTTTGCGGATCGACAGATCGACATTGCGCACCGCTTCGACATCGCCGAAGCGCTGGGTGACAGCTTGTATTTCGATCATGATGGGAAGAGAAATGGCAGCGGCGCCCGGGTCAGGTACTGCCAGCATCGGCATGTGCGAGACGCCGTGGGCGAGAACAAAACCTCAGGTCTCCACTGCCATCGATATTTTTATAAGAAGCCGCTATTTTAAGGCTGTCCGGTTATATAGGGAAAATAATTTTTCATTTATGCATATAACGACAGCGTCTTATCAAATCGCTGGCAGCCGGTGTGCTGGCGGGTTTGCGGCGATTGACCTGGTTCGCGGAAGGGGCTTCCTGCGCAATGGGAGCGCACGGCATCACCTTACTTCGCTCCATCATGATGTGCTTGAGTGAACGGCAATGTTGCAGATCATTAATGACGATGAAATGCGAGTTCTGCTTGTCAATACGCAAATTATTCCAGTTTTCGAAACTATCACTTTCCTCGGGTGCTGTTTTTCCGCTTTTCCAACGGGACTAAAGTTCGTCCGTGGCCAGGAAGATGATCCGTCTTCCCCGGCTCCACGAGAACAAGACCATTTAGTCAGAACCTGTCAGAAAGCACATCATGAAACCCCGTCATCTCCTCATCGCCCTCGCACTGGCCGCCACAAGCGGCGTCGTGATGGCTGATTCCGCCTATGCACAGAGCAGCGCCGCCCAGGGCAAGACCCGCGCGCAGGTCATCGAAGAACTCAAAGCGGCACGCGCCGCCGGCCAGGTCGACGTCAGTGACGCCAACTACCCGGCGCTGCCGGCCTTCGTCTCCACCAAGAGCCGCGCGCAGGTCATCGAAGAACTCAAGGCCGCGCGTGCTGCCGGCCAGGTCGACGTCAGCGACGCCTACTACCCGGCGCTGCCGGCTTTCGTCTCCACCAAGAGCCGCGCCCAGGTGCAGGCCGAACTGGTGGAGTACCAGAAGAACCCGGATCCCCAGGGTCTGCATCGCGGCTATTGAGTCGCCGGCCCGCCGGCCTGCCACGGCCGGCTGAACCGCACATCGTGCTTACGCCACAAGATAACAAGATCACAAAGATCACGAGAGGAATCCATGTACTCCTTCAACGCCACGGAACTGTCCGCGCGCCTGCCTGAAATGCTGGAGCTGGCCGACATCGATGAAATCGTGCTGACCCGGGAAGAAGGCGAGAACCTGGTCATCGTCAAGGAATCGGTCTGGCGCGGCATCCAGGAGATCGCCCACCTGTTCGCCACCGACGTCAATGCCGGCCGCCTGCTGACCAGCTTGCAACAGCTGCGCAGCGAGTTCCTGTCGCAAGCGGAGGTGGACGGATGAGGCTGCTCATGACCCGCATGGCCCAGGAAGACTTTGCCTTCTGGCGTCGCAAGGACAGCCAGCTGGCGTGGCGCATCACCCGCCTGCTGCGCCGCCTGCGCGACGACGAACAGTTGCCGCCGCAACAGGTATCGGCCCTGCCGCTGCGCCTGCAGGGCCTGTCGGCGGTGCGTATCGATAGCGAGCATCGCCTGGTGATCGAGCGCCTGCGCGACTGCATCGTCGTGCATCAGTGCCGCTTCCACTACTGATCGGAGGATCTGATCCTCCTGGCTGGCAAGCTTTGTGACCAGCCTTTGGCGGCGCTATGCGGCCTCGTTGCCGCCGGCGTCGTATGCCCGGAGTCGGTGTTCACGTGAGAGGGCTCCTCGCAAAGGCTTGTCCGTCTGCAGTCCGGGTTGCGTCTCCTTGCGCCCTGGAATTGTGGACTTTGGGTCGACCGCATCCGGAAACAGGTTCCCGGATTGTTGCAATCTTGCATCAATTCAATGGCTTACCTGCTTCCTGGAATCGCGAGTCGGCCCTTTTTTATTCACTTTTTCACAGGCTTAGGTGTTGGATAAAAGATACATAAAAATTGAAATAAGCAAGAAAAGCAAAAATTGAATTGTTTGAAAAAACAAATATTGATTAAATAAATTAAGACTTCTTGATGTTTCTTTCTGGAAGCCTGGGGTGGTCCGACGGCCTGGCAGGGCTGTCGGACGATCAACAATCAAATAGCAATTCAATAAACTTTGGAGTTCCTCATGAAAAAGTCCCTCCTGGCTCTGGCCGTACTCGGCGCCTTCGCAAGCGCGGCCCAAGCGCAAAGCTCGGTCACCATCTACGGCATCATTGACGCCAGCCTGTCCTACAACAGCAAGGTTGCCACCACCGGTACCGGCAATGGCAACCGCATGGGTGTCGATTCGGGTGCCATCAACGGTTCGCGTATCGGCTTCAAGGGTAGCGAAGACCTGGGCGGCGGCCTCAAGGCCCTGTTCAACCTGGAAAACGGCTTCAACCTGGACAACGGTGCTGCTGCACAGGGTGGCACGCTGTGGGGCCGTACCTCCACCGTTGGCCTGTCGGGCAACTTCGGCGCCGTGCTGCTGGGCCGCCAGAAGGACTTCACCGACGATATCGCCGCTTTCACCTCGGTCAAGGACTTCGGTGGCATGGTCAGCCAGGTGCACGCCCGCGACCTGGATCGCACCAACGGCGAACGCGTGAACAACTCGATCCGCTATAACACCCCCAACATCAACGGCTTCTACGGCAGCGCCATCTATGGTTTCGGTGAACAGGCCGGCCAGAACAGCGCCGGTCAATCCTTCGGTCTGGGCGGTGCCTATTCCAACGGCCCGTTCAACGTCGGCCTGGCCTACTTCCAGGCCAAGAAGGCGGCCGGCAGCGCCACCGCAAGCGACGTCAACTCCAGCAATGCCACCACTTGCACCAACGCCGCCGGCTCCGCTGGCGACACTTGCCTGAAGACCTGGACCCTGGCGACTTCCTACCAGTTCGGTCCGGCCAAGGTCTACGGTTCGTGGTCGCGCGTGAAGCTGCCGCTGGCGACGGCCGGTTCGGCTTCCTCGTTCTCGGCAGCGTCGGCTGCCAGCTACGCGGCTGACAGCACCGGTCAATACCTGGTGGGCGGCGTGAACAACGAGAAGAACGACATCTTCGACATCGGCGTGAACTACGGCCTGACGCCGGCGCTGTCGCTGGTGGGCAGTGTGCAATACACCCGCGCCAACTTCGTCAACGCGTCCAACGGCCGCCTGATCCAGCTGAACCTGGGTACCAAGTACGCCCTGTCCAAGCGCACCAGCCTGTACGCGATCTACCGCAACCTGCGCGCCTCCGACACCTACAGCCCGGGCGTGACCAGCGGCCAGGCACCTGGTTCGGACAGCAGCCAGAACGCCTTCAACGCCGGCATCATCCACACCTTCTAAGCGGCTGGCAAGCGCCGATGAAGGGACCCGCGTCATCGCCTGCGGTGGCACGGGTCGACGGATTTCCCCCGGTGGCGTTGTCATGGCGTGCCACCGGGTCTTTCCGCCAGGCTTCATGGTCTGGCAAAGAAAAGGCCCGCATCCTTGCACGATGCGGGCCAGACATCTACCCCGATAGGGGATGCAGTACCCGGTGTCAGAAACTATGGATCAGGCCGGCGCTCACCGCGGTCTGGCCGCGATCCGCACCCGGGATACGGTCCTTGCTCAGGCCGACGTTGTACATGTCGGAAGAGCGCAGATGGCGGGCAACGGTATAGACGGTCGTGCGCTTGGACAGGTCGTACTTCGCGCCCAGGCTGTACTGGGTCATGCGGCCGTCATCATTGTTGACGAACTTGGCGCGGGTGAACTGTACGCTGCCGATCAGGGATAATGCCGGCGTCAGACCGTATTTGGCGCCCAGGTCCCAGGTGGAACTGGATGCATTGTCGAAGCCGCCGATGACGCCATTGCTTGCAGCATCGAAGCTGACACTGGCGGTTTTCTTGTTGAGCTTGCCATCTCTGGCCAGCGGCAGCTTCACGCTCGAGTAGGAGCCGTACACCTTGACGGCGCCGAACTGGTAGGCCGTGGCCAAGGTCCAGGTCTTCAGGCAGACGTCGCCATTCTTGTTCTTGACGGGATCTTTTCCGTTGCAGGCTGCCGCGCCATTGACGTCGCTGGCATTGGTCGCGTCACCCATCTTGCTCTGGAAGTAACCCAGGCCGATATTGAGCGGGCCGTTGGCATAGAGACCACCCAGGCCAAAGGATTGACCGGAACCGGCCTTGCCGGCTTCTTCACCAAAACCGTAGATGACGCTGCCCGTGAAGCCTCGGAAGTCGGGGCTGTTGTAGCGGATGGAATTGTTGACGCGCTCGCCGTTGGTACGATCGAGGTTCAGCGAATGGACGCGGCTGACCACGCCACCGAAGTCACCCGGCGAGGTGATGCCGCCGACATCGTCCAGCACGTCTTTTTGGCGACCGGCCAGCACGCTGCCGAAGTTGCCGACCAGGCCGACGGTGGCCTGGCGCCCCCACAACACGCCTTTCTGGCCAGCTTCGCCGGTGTCGACATTGAAACCGTTCTCGATGGTGAAGACGGCCTTCAGACCGCCGCCCAGATCTTCCACCCCTTTGACGCCCAGGCGGGAGCCCTTGAGCAGGCCCGAATCCATGGCCAGCAGGCTGCCGGTCTTCTCGCCGGAAGTGGCGATCTTGTTGGTGTAGGACAGGCTTGCATCGACCGCACCGTAGATCGTGACCGAACTTTGCGCGTAGGCCGAGGCGCTGAAGACACTCAATACAGCCAGGGCCAAAATGCTTTTTTTCATAGAAAACTCCGAAGTGGTTTGATGTAGTGCTGCGTGGCGGAAGCGCGACAAAGCGCTCTGTAACCTCAAGATGAATCAAGAAGTCGTTGCCAATCTAAACCAACTTTGGTTTTTCAAAATACAGATAGTTTGTACATTGCTCGCATTTGAGATTATTCCGATGCGTTATTGCAACGATGAGAATTGCTCGAAAAGACAGCTTTTAATAATGAAATCTGCATTGATGCACCACGATGCAGCCAGCAAGTCGCTCCACGACCAGGTAATGTTCGGCATCCAGGCGCAGGGCATACAAGGCAGCTACTCGCAAAGGCAGACGAGAAATGCGTTGGGGAGGAATGGGGAGACCGTCACGCAGACGGCGCAGCAGGCAGAGCAGCTGCCGGGCTCTGGCGGGCGCGCGTCGACGCCAGTAGGCGAGATCCTCCCGGGCCAGAACGGTGAGATGGACCTGGTTCATCGGTCCACCGGATTGCCCAGAAGATCGGCCCGTACCAGAAGCAGGCTGCGCAGCAGGCGGTCGCTGTTGATATCGGTACCCAGCAGATGCATGGCGTCCTGCATGGCCCGCCAGACGGATTCGCGGACCAGGACCAGGGACTCGCCCTGATCGCGTGTCAGGATCACTTCATCGATGTCGGCCAGCTCAAGGACTGCATCGAGTTGGCTGGAAAGCTGATTGGCAGATAAGGAATACATGATCGAGTCTCTCGCTCTCACCTGAATCGAAGGGTGGGGTCCCCGAGGAATCAGGAAAGATAAGACACGTCGGACATATCCTTTCCGATTTGAAAAATGAACGCTGAATTCGAAAAATTATTCGACTTTCATCTCGTTCAAAGTCGAAACACAGGTACTTTGTGACAGGGGATGCCCGTCGAAGACCGCGCCCATGCGAACTCCTGCCATTGGCAAAGAAACCGGCCTGGCAGGCCGCGCTGCAAAAACCACGGCAGCGCAGGACAACAAAAAACCCGCATCGTCGCCGATGCGGGTTTTTCTAGCGTTGGCCATGCAGGGCATGGCCGGCAGCCGGAGGGCAATTACATCATGCCGTCCATGCCGCCCATACCGCCCATGCCACCCATGCCGCCAGGCATGCCGGCCGGCTTGTCATCAGCCACTTCGGCCACCAGTGCGTCGGTGGTCAGGATCAGGCTGGCGACGGAAGCCGCGTTTTGCAGGGCCGAACGGGTCACCTTGGCCGGGTCCAGCACGCCCAGTTCCACCAGGTCACCGTAGGTGCCGTTGGAGGCGTTGTAGCCGAAGTTGCCCGAACCTTCCAGGACCTTGTTCACCACCACCGACGGCTCATCGCCGGCGTTGAAGACGATCTGGCGCAGCGGTTCTTCGATGGCGCGCAGCACGATCTTGATACCGGCTTCCTGGTCGGCGTTGTCGCCCTTGAGGTCCTTGACGTTGGCGCGAGCGCGCAGCAGGGCCACGCCACCGCCAGGCACGACGCCTTCTTCAACAGCAGCGCGGGTAGCGTGCAGGGCGTCTTCGACGCGGGCCTTCTTTTCCTTCATTTCGACTTCGGTGGCAGCGCCAACCTTGATCAGTGCAACACCGCCGGCCAGCTTGGCCACGCGCTCTTGCAGCTTTTCACGGTCGTAGTCGGAGGTGGCTTCGCCGATCTGGGTGCGGATCATGGCCACACGAGCCTCGATGCCGGTGGCTTCGCCAGCGCCGTCGATGATGGTGGTGTTTTCCTTGCCGATTTCAACGCGCTTGGCTTGGCCCAGTTCAGCCAGGGTAGCCTTTTCCAGGGTCAGGCCGACTTCTTCGGCGATCACTTGGCCACCGGTCAGGATGGCGATGTCTTCCAGCATGGCCTTGCGGCGGTCGCCGAAGCCAGGGGCCTTGACGGCAGCGGTCTTCAGGATGCCACGGATGTTGTTGACCACCAGGGTAGCCAGGGCTTCGCCTTCGACGTCTTCAGCCACGATCAGCAGCGGACGGCCAGCCTTGGCGACTTGTTCCAGCACCGGCAGCAGGTCACGGATGTTGGAGATCTTCTTGTCGAACAGCAGGATGAAGGGATTGTCCAGAGCGACGATCTGCTTCTCTTGGTTGTTGATGAAGTACGGCGACAGGTAGCCACGGTCGAATTGCATACCTTCGACGATGTCCAGTTCGTTTTCCAGCGACTTGCCGTCTTCAACGGTGATCACGCCTTCCTTGCCGACCTTTTCCATGGCCTTGGCGATGATGTCGCCGATGTCCGCGTCGGAGTTGGCCGAGATCGAGCCGACTTGAGCGATTTCCTTGGAGGTGGTGGTGGGCTTGGCCAGGTTCTTCACTTCACCGACGATGGCGGTGACAGCCTTGTCGATGCCGCGCTTCAGGTCGGTCGGGTTGAAACCGGCGGCGACGTACTTGAAGCCTTCGCGCACGATGGCTTGTGCCAGCACGGTTGCGGTGGTGGTACCGTCACCGGCGTTGTCGGAGGTCTTGGAAGCGACTTCCTTGACCAGCTGGGCACCCATGTTTTCCAGCTTGTCCTTCAGTTCGATTTCCTTGGCGACGGAAACGCCGTCCTTGGTCACGGTCGGGGCGCCGAAGCTGCGCTCCAGCACGACGTTACGGCCCTTGGGGCCCAGGGTGACCTTGACTGCATTGGCCAGGATGTTGACGCCGTTGACGACCTTGGCACGTGCTTCATCGCCGAAAATAACTTGCTTTGCTGCCATGTTGGATTCTCCAGAATTCGGTTCAGTTCATGTCGCCGGGCTCAGAAGTGAGCATGCCGGCGGGTATCTTGCTGCCGATGGCCTTCTATATCAGTGAAGATATGGTCAGGCCGTGTGTCGAATTACTTTTCGACGACGGCGAACAGGTCTTCTTCGCGCATGACCAGCAGTTCCTGGCCATCGATCTTCACGGCCTGGCCGGAGTACTTGCCGAACAGCACGCGATCGCCGACCTTCACGGCCAGTTGACGGACCTTGCCATCTTCCAGGATCTTGCCATTGCCGACGGCCAGGACTTCGCCCTGGTCCGGCTTTTCGGTCGCTGCGTCAGGCAGGACGATACCGGAAGCGGTCTTGGTTTCCTGGTCGAGGCGCTTGACGATAACGCGATCGTGCAAAGGACGAAGATTCATGAGAACTCCTTCAATTTCAATAAGTTAGCGTTGATTGCGGCGAAGCCTGCAACGGGTTTTCTTCCAAATGCAGCAAACCTCACCGCATGAAAAAGGGGGTTGTCAGGCCGGCTGTTAGCACTCTGCCGTGACGAGTGCTAAGTATAGGGATGGGTTGGGGAATTTTCAAGACGTGAATTTGTGCCGATGTTGCCGCGCTGTTGCGCTGTTGATTTGCTCGCAGAATTGACCCGCGCTATCTGACCCAGAAACGGGTCAGGTCAGCTTTTAGTGCAATCCAGCACCTTAAAGATTCTGTTCAAAAAACGCCACGATTTGGCGTTCTATAGAACGGTGGATAGCGGCACGGTCTTTCGTCCCCTCCGGATCCCTACAGATTTCAGCGGCTGCAGAAGCAAGAGCCGGAGTGCAGGCATCAGTAAAGATGAAGTGTCCACCCGGTATGGAAACAAATTCAGGCGCTTTGGGTAACTCCTTCATCAGGCCAGCGGCGTTGGCCTCAGCAGGCAGCTGACTCTGGACAGGTCGGAACAACAAAGTAGGCTGGTTCACGCCGGCCAGCCCGGATCGTCTGAATAGTGCGGCTAACGGATCAAGTAAAACCAGCGCCTTGATTGCCGAGAGCCGAGGCAAGGGCGCAGGAGGTTCCACCAGCGCCTGCCTTTGTGGCACCTGCCCGCCTGGCGCGTGATCGCAAGACATCACGTCATCAGGATGAGCAGCGCAATATGCCTGATAGTGGGGAATATCCGGTATCGCCCCTGCCAGCTCCAGGGCGACCGCGCCTCCTAGAGAAAAACCCAGCATCCCCAGGCGTTCGGCATCCAGATGAGGCTGGATGCGCGCATTTTCCCGAACCGCTTGCCAGGCAGCCACTACCTGTTTGGTCCTCATCGCCAATGGCGCTTTGCCGTGAAACGGAGCAACCACCACGAAGCCATGCCTGGCCAGTGCCGCAGACAATTCGAGAAGGATCAGGGGCGTCCCTCCGGTTGGCCCGCCGCCGTGGGATAGCAAGATGACAGGAAATTTCCCCTCGGCCACCTCGGTGTTACGGCTTGCCGGAATCATGAACGGCCCGGCTTGCCAGGGAACTTCCGCAGTTTCAGTCGGATACCAGACCAGGACCTCTGAAGAGCCCGATTCAGCAGTGACGGCAACGCGCGTCACGCCAGCATGCATCGCCGCTGAATCAGCGCATGCCGACGTACTGAAAACGAGCGCCAGGATGAACAAGTAGAATTTCATTGTCTTCGCTTTCGGAGCACCGACGTGACGTTGGGAAATGGATACATCCGCGATTGTCGCACGAGTTCGTGAGGCGTCCCTCAAGCGCAGGGCGGCCACTGACGGTCATGCTTGGCAGGGCAAACGGAGAGGAGGCAATGCGGCGTGCACATCAAGCTCTGCTGGTCATGAAGACTGACAGACCCTCGCACGGCGCGTCGAAAAACCTTACACGAGAGATGGATTGTCGCGAATGAATCTTCTAACTTATTGATTTTGTGGGAGTAATTTTTCTGGCATAATGATTGCTAATATTGGCAATAAGACAATAATTCCGGCCGGTTTTACTTCGGCTCAATAGTTAATTAATTCAATTGATATAGGTTCGTCATGGGCAAATTCATCGCCACTCATCGCTTCATTTCCCAACGTCTGCGTTCGCTGTCCGCCTCGACGCTGGCGGTAGCAGTCCTTGGCCTGGCCAGCGCCGCATCGGCCTCGGCCACGCCGGTCAACCTGGTGACCAACGGTAACTTCGATGCCAACAACGTCGGCAATGGCTGGTCCAGTTTCGCCAACGGTTCGGTCCCCGGCTGGACCAACACCAGCAACAACGATGGCATCGAAATCGATCACAGCGCTATCCTGGGTGGCTCGGCCTATACCGGCACCACCCAGAGCGCCGAACTCAACGGCGGCACCTGGGACACCATCTCGCAGACCATCACCGGCCTCACCGTGGGTCAAACCTATGTGCTGTCGTGGGCCTATGGCCAGCGTCCGGGTTCGGGCCGCCAACAGACCAACATCACCTTTGGCGGTAATCTGGTGACCAGCAACTTCAGCAGCGGCGGCGCCGACTTCCTGACCTGGACCTTGAACACCTTCAACGTCGTCGCCACCAGCACCACCGAAGTCCTGTCCTTCGCTGCCGTCTCCGGCCTGGGCAACCCGTCCGTGGGCAACGAAATCACCGCCGTCTCGCTGACCGCTGCCAATGTGCCGGAACCAGCCAGCCTGCTGCTGCTCACCACCGGCCTGCTGGGCCTGGGTTTCGCGCGCCGCAAGAAGGCCTGACAGGCCTGATGTCGTCGGCGCCGCTGCCTTGGCATCGGCGTCGATACGATGATCGCACTCACCCTGCAGGCGGTATGCTGCAGGGTGTTTTCAATTGGAGCGGAGCTTATGTGGCTGGCCGTCTGCATGGGCGACTAGCGCGTAGCGCCGCAACTAGGCCAGGGTCGGTCGCGGGACGATCTCGCCCAGCTCCAGCGGCCTGCTGAACAGCCAGCCCTGCGCATGGATCTCGGAGGCGATCTCGCGCACGCTTTGCAACTGGCTCTCGGTCTCGATGCCCTCGATGACCACTTGCAGTTCCAGCTCGTGGGCCAGGCGCAGCAGGTTGGGGACGATCGAGCGCAACGGCGAGACGGTACTCAGGGCGCTGGTGAAGAGGCGGTCGATCTTGATGCCATCGAACTGCGCATAGGACAGGTGCGACAGATTGGCGCTGCCGGTGCCGAAGTCATCGATCCACAGCGCGAAGCCGGCCTGCTTGAGCAGCTCGACATGCTGCGTGAAGACGGGCGAGCGGATGTCGGCGCGCTCGGTCACTTCCAGGTGCAGCTGCCAGCGCAGCTCCGGGATATCGGCCGTGATATCCATGGCAAAGGCGATGAAGTCCGGATCCTCGATATCGGCCACTTCCGTATTGATGGCCAGCATGAGTGCGCCATTGCTTTGCAGGGTGGCACGCATCTCGCCGATGGCACGTTCCAGTACCGCCTTGGTCAGCGCGCTGCTCAGCCCGTGCTGCAACGCCAGTGGCACGAACACTTCGGGGCCGATCTCGGAACTCTGATCAGGCCGCCAGCGCGCCAGCGCTTCATAACCCCTGAGTGTGAGATCGGTCACGCGCACGATGGGCTGGTACAGCAGGACGATTTCGCCGTCGAGGATGGCATTGCGCAATTTCTCGACCACGCCCTGTTTGCGGCGGCGACGCAGCAACAGCAGGCAGGCCAGCGTGCCGGCCAGCAGGCCTGCCGCCAGTACCCCCAGGAATGCCCCCGGATAGGCCAGCGGCAGCCAGTGCAGGCGCGCTGAGGCCTGCGCGCACAGGCCCATGTCGGTACTGCATTGCAGGACGCGGAATTCGGGCAGCAGCCGGATGGCGCCCGCAGGGTTGTAGCGCTGGCTTTCACGCTCGGCATAGACATAGCTCTGGTCGCGGTTGGTGATGCGCAGAGCCACATCCTGGTAGAAGCGATTGAGCTCGAATGTGCTTGGCGAGGCGATCGCCAGGCTATGCCCGAAAGCCACCATGTTGCTCAGGTAGTGGGTCTTGAGGATGTCCTGCTGGCTCCACACCAGGTAGTCGCGGGCCTGGTGATGCGGCACCGGCAGGCGCGAATGGGCGTCCAGGCGGCCCCATAGCGCAGTGCACAGGACCACGCCCTGATCCACGCGCCCCATATCGGCCACGAAGCTGTTGGCATAGGCGATATGGCGCAGGAGGCCCAGGTCGGCATCCGAGCAGGAATCAAAGGGACTGGCCTCGGCGCGCTTGAGGGCATCGACCGTGGCGCGACTGGCATCTTCGGCCCGCTGCAGCGCTTGCAGCGAGGAGGCGTCGATATGGCCGATCTCAGCAATGCCCAGCACCAGTTGCGCCATGACCGCCATGCCCAGCATGGTACATCCCCCCCACAGGAGGAGTTTCCACAAGGAACGGCGACGGAACGCGGTTTGGGTCATCGATCGAAAACGAAATGATTATTTTCGACCGCAAGCTTAATTTAAAACACCGCGCCATCTTTTGTTTTTTTTGCAATTCGTTGCGGTATTGATAATGACGGCAGTGATGATTTCCCAAAGCTCATCAACAAGATGTCTTTGGGAACTATTCTTGGGCTATTTCTCGCCGCGCAGGATGAAGCCTGCGCGGCGAGCGCAGCCGATCAACTGCGCGTGGCGATGGCCGGATAGGGACCGAAGCCTTCGGGCCAGGGCGTAAGGATCTCGTAGCCGCGTGCGGTCACCACGACCATGTGTTCCCACTGCGCCGACAGCGAGCCGTCGGCGGTGATGACGGTCCAGCCATCGTCGAGCTGGCGGGTGTGGCGCTTGCCGGCATTGAGCATGGGCTCGATGGTGAAGATCATGCCTTCCTTGAGCGGCAGGCCGGCGCCGCGCTGGCCGTAGTGCAGCACCTGCGGTTCGTCGTGATAGGTGGTGCCGATGCCGTGGCCGCAGTATTCTCGCACCACCGAAAAACCGTCGCGTTGCGCCACCGTCTGGATGGCGTGGCCGACATCGCCCAGGGTAGCGCCGGGGCGCACCGCCAGGATGCCGGCACACATGGCTTCATAGGTCGTCTCGACCAGCTTGCGCGCACCAGCATCGGGTTGGCCGACGTAGTACATGCGGCTGCAATCGCCGTACCAGCCATCCTTGATGACAGCCACGTCGATATTGAGGATGTCGCCATCCTTGAGCACCTGGGCACCCGGGATGCCGTGGCAGATCACTTCGTTGACGGAACTGCAGATGGTCTTGGGAAAGCCGTGATAACCGACGTTGGCCGGCTTGGCCTTCTGCACCTTGACGATATGGTCGTGGCAGATGCGATCCAGTTCATCGGTGCTCACGCCGGCCCTGACGTGCTCGGTGATGATGTGCAGCACTTCGGCCGCGAGTTGCCCGGCGTGGCGCGCCTGGGCGATTTCTGCGGCGTTGCGCAGCTTAACTTTTCTCATGCTGGTTTGATCTCGGTTTGCCGCAGGGTAGGCGGCGGTCGTTCGGTCGCCTATTTTATCCGTCCCGGCGCTTGCTCGCCGCTGCCTTTTTCTTTTGCTGTTTGTCCTGTTTGTCCTGTTGGTCCTGTTGGTCCTGTTTGTGCTGTTTGCACTTCTATGTAAAATCGATGATTCAACACCGATCCATCAATTACAGAGATAAATCAATCGCCTCATGGAACTGACATGGAACTGAGACAGCTGCGCCAATTCGTCGCCCTGGCCGAGGAAAAGAGCTTTACCCGCGCCGCCTCGCGCTGCCACATCGTGCAATCGGCGCTATCGTCCTCGATCCGCCTGCTGGAAGAAGAACTGGCTGCGCCGCTGTTCGTGCGCACCACGCGGCGGGTCGAGCTGACCGCCGCCGGCGAAGCCTTCCTCGATAGTGCCCGGCGCGCCCTGGGTGCGCTGGAGCAGGGCGCCACCGATGTGGCCGATGTCAATGCCATGCGTCGTGGCCGCCTATCCATCGGCACGGTGCAGAGCCTGCCGTCCTTCGTGGACCTGCCGGCCGTGCTGGCGCGCTTCCATCGGCGCCATCCGGCCGTGGAGGTCAGGCTGTGCCAGGGCGCTGCCGGCGAGCTCAATGAAAAGGTCGCCTCGCGCCAGCTGGACATGGCCATCCTGCCCGTGGAAGAAAGCAGCGAGGGCTTGCACAGCGAGATCATCGCCTGCGAGGACCTGGTGCTGGCCTGCCACGCCACGCATCGACTGGCCCGCGCCAGGTCGGTGACGCTGGAACAGCTGGCCGACGAGGACTTCGTCGACTTCGAAGCCGGTCTGGGCACCCGTGTGCTGGTCGATCGTGGCTTTGCCGAAGCCGGCCTGCGCCGTCGCCTGGCCTTCGAGGTCAGCGACCTGGTCACCCTGCTGGACCTGGTGGCTCATGGCCTGGGCGTGGCGCTGTTGCCGCGCGACGTGGTACGCGGCCGGCGCGGCAAGCTGGTCAGCGTCAACCTGCGCGGCGTCGAACTGTGCTGGGAGCTGGTGGTCACGCACAAGGCCGCCGGCCGCAACGGCACGGCCGTGCTCGATGCGGCACCGGCGGCCTTCCTTGAATTGCTGATGGAGCAGGCGCGCGAAGAAGGACGGGCCTAAGCGTCATTGTTCGCCCGTGGTCGGTGCTGGCTGTGCCTGCAGTGGCGGGAGAAAATTTTTCATCAGTTGAAGAGACGTGCAGGCGTTGCGCCATGCGTTGCAAATGGAATAATCGGTTGGCGCGACATCGAGTCCATCTCTGGCTTGATCCCGCCCCGCCGGTGGATGACCGGACACTTTCCCTGATCCTTTCCAGCCAGATGCCATGACCAACAAATCGGACAACTCCAAGCCATCCAAGAAAGCCCCCACCGGCATGCAGCGCGGCCTGACCTCCTACGGCGACCAGGGCTTTTCGCTGTTCCTGCGCAAGGCCTTCATCAAGGGCGCCGGCTATACCGACCAGGCGCTGGATCGCCCGGTCATCGGCATCATCAATACTGGCAGTGCCTATAACCCTTGCCACGGCAACATGCCGCAGCTCATCGAGGCGGTCAAGCGCGGGGTCATGCTGGCGGGCGGCTTGCCGATGGATTTCCCGACGATCTCCATCCACGAGAGTTTCTCCTCGCCCACCTCCATGTATCTGCGCAACCTGATGTCCATGGATACCGAGGAAATGATCCGCGCCCAGCCCATGGATGCGGTGGTCCTGATCGGCGGCTGCGACAAGACCGTACCGGCCCAGCTCATGGGCGCAGCCTCGGCCGGCCTGCCGGCGATCCAGCTCATCACCGGCTCCATGCTGACCGGCTCGCACCGTTCCGAGCGCGTGGGCGCCTGCACCGATTGCCGGCGCTACTGGGCCAAGTACCGCGCCAGCGAGATCGATGAAGAGGAAGTGGCCGACGTCAACAACCAGCTGGTCGCCAGCGTGGGGACCTGCTCGGTGATGGGGACGGCCAGCACCATGGCTTGCCTGTCCGAGGCACTGGGCATGACGGTGGCGGGTGGTGCATCGCCGCCGGCGGTGACCGCCGACCGCATCCGCATTGCCGAGCAGACCGGTCAGCGCGCGGTGCAGATGGCCATCGATGGCCTCACCATCGACAAGGTCCTGACCGAGGACGCTTTCCACAACGCCATGCGCGTGCTGCTGGCCATCGGCGGCTCCACCAATGCCATCGTCCACCTGGCCGCGATCGCCGGCCGTCTGGGCATGACCATCGACCTGGCCCGGCTCGACCAGATGGGCCGCGAAACCCCGGTGCTGCTGGATCTGAAACCCTCCGGGCAGCACTACATGGAAGACTTCCACGCCGCCGGTGGCATGGCTACCCTGCTGCGCCAACTCAAGCCGCTCCTGAAGCTCGATGCGCTCACCGTCACCGGCCGCACGCTGGGCCAGGAGATCGAGGCCGCCGGCCCCGGATTCGCGCAGGACGTGGTCAGGACGGTCGCCAATCCGATCTATCCACAGGGCGGCATCGCGGTGCTGCAGGGCAACCTGGCACCGGGTGGGGCCATCATCAAGCAATCCGCCGCCGACCCCAGGCTGATGGAGCATGAGGGGCGCGCGGTGGTCTTCGAGGGGATCGAGGACCTGGTCACGCGCATCGACGATGAGGCACTCGATGTGACCGCCGACGATGTGCTGGTGTTGAAGAACATCGGTCCGCTGGGCGCGCCCGGCATGCCCGAGGCGGGCTACATCCCGATTCCGCGCAAGTTGGCCCGCGCCGGGGTGAAGGACATGGTGCGCATCTCCGACGGCCGCATGAGCGGCACCGCCTTCGGCACCATCGTCTTGCACGTGACACCGGAGTCGGCCATCGGTGGCCCACTGGCCTACATCCGCTCGGGTGACCGGGTACGCTTGAGCGTGAGCCGGCGCGAGATCAGTGTCTTGGTGTCGCAGGAAGAACTGGCGCGGCGTGCGCAGGAACAGCCGATCGTGCGGCCCAGCGCCGAGCGCGGCTATCGCAAGCTGTTCCTGGAGAACGTGACCCAGGCCGACCAGGGCGTGGATTTCGAGTTCCTGCGCAGTGCCAGCCTGCAGCGGGCCAACAAGCGGTCGTGATGGCGCTGCGGGCATCGTTCGCGGACACGAGCCTATAATCGCTCCACCAACCCCGCTCGCGCCGTCCCGGTGCGAGCGGGGTGTCAGCCCACAGGAGCCGTCGAACATGACCCCAACACATGAAAAAAACCTGAAGATCGATATCGTCTCCGATGTCGTCTGTCCATGGTGCGCAGTCGGCCTGGGAGGCCTGGAAGCGGCCTTGCAGCGCATTGGTTCGGCGGTCCAGGCGCAGATCACCTTCCACCCCTTTGAACTCAACCCGGACATGCCGGCAGGCGGTCAGCGCCACCTGGACATCATCACCGCCAAGTACGGCATCAGCGCCGACCAGGCCCGCGCCAACCGCGCGCAGATCCGCGAACGTGCCGCCAGCGTGGGATTCGTGATGAACCGCGACGATGACAGCCGCGTCTACAACACCTTCGACGCTCATCGATTGCTGTCCTGGGCCGGGGAGCAGGGTGCGCAGCTGGCGCTCAAGCAGGCCTTGCTGCGCGCCTATTTCACCGATGGCAGGGATATCGGCGACACCGAGGTACTGGTGGCGCTGGCGCAATCGGTGGGACTGGATGGCCAGGAGGCCCGTGCCGTGCTGGAGTCGGACCGCTTTGCCAGCCAGGTGCGGCAAGAAGAGCAGTTGTGGGCGCAACGCGGTATCCGCAGTGTGCCGGCGGTGATCGTCAATGACCGCTACCTGATCGAAGGCGGCCAGCCGCCGGAATTCTTCGAGCAGCAGCTGCGCGCCATCATGGCCGCGCCGCAGCCGGCCTGAGGCGCGCGGCGGCGCTAACTGAGGGCAGGCTCCTCAGATGAAGCGCCGCACCGCTTTGCCGCCGAACAGGGCCACGCCCAGCATCACCAGCGCCACGCCCGCGAAGCTGATCTGCAGGCCAAGGTGTTCGGCCACGCCGCCGATGGCCACCGGGCCCAGCAGCATCCCCACATAGGCAAAGCGTGCCACTGCGGCGATGCTCTCGGCGGCGGCCATACCCGGCACCCGGGCGGCCGCCAGGAAGAAGATCGGCATCAGGTTGGCAATCCCCAGTCCACCCAGCAACAGGCCGGCCATGGTCACCAGCGGATCCGGCCAGGCCGCCGCCAGGGCGATGCCCGCCGCGCCGGCCGTGCCGCTCCAGGCCAGGGTACGCAAGCCGCCGATGCGTGCACGGATGCGGTCGCCGCTCAGGCGCCCCAGCGCCATGCCGGTCGAGAACGCGGCATAGCTGTAGCTGACCCAGGCAGCGGGCGACTGCGCCACGTCGCGCATGTAGACCGCGGCCCAGTCATACATCCCGCCCTCGCAGACCAACGCCAGGAAGGCAATGCCACCCAGGACCAGCACCATGCGCCGGGCGCTGCGGTCACCCCCGTGGGCGGCTGCGGCAGCGTCGCCGGTGTCGTCGGGCAGGGCGAAGGGGCCGATGGACAGGGCCACCGCCAGCGTACCCGTCCCCACCAGTGCCGCGTGGGCCAGTGGCGACAGGCCCGGCACCGCACCCAGGGCTGAGCCGGCGATGCCGCCGATGCTGAACATGGCATGCAGGGTGGACATGATGGGGCGTGTGCGCTGCCCCTCCACCAGCGCCGCCTGGACCGACATGGCCACGTCGAAGGCCGCCATGGCACTGCCGAACACCAGCAGCAGCGCCACCAGCATCCAGAACTGCGGCGCCAGCGGGATCAGCAGCAGCGTGGCCGCATAGAGCATGCCGACCTGGCGCAGCGCGGTCGCGCTCCCCACCCGGGCGATCCACTTGCCGGAGCGGCCCATGGTCAGCAACGCGCCGGCGGCCACGGCCAGCATGGCCAGCGAGAGCACGGCATCGGACAGCGCGAAACGCGCCTTCACCGACGGGATCAACACCCCCCAGGTGGCGAAGGTGGCGCCATTGACGAAGAACTGCGCCATGGTGGCGCGGGTGGCACGGTGCACGCGCGCAGGATGGGGAACGGAGGAGGCGTCTTGCATGCCGGTACTCATGGATCTGCTGCCTTGAAAATCAAAAAGTGAGACTCTGCCAGCTTTTGATTCATTAGTTAAATGGAATATTCAGATCGCATCCATCTTTCCGGTAGATCAATGGCTGTGACATCCCCGGCCGCACAGACATAAAAAAGCCCGGCCAGCTTGCGCCGGACCGGGCTGAGGGACTACCGAGGAGGAGGGTTTGGCGCAGGACTATCGCTTTACCATTCGGCAAAGCTGCCATCCTTGTGGCGCCAGATCGGGTTGCGCCAGCGGTGGCCGACTTCGGCGCGCTGACGGACATATTCTTCATTGATCTCGATGCCCAGACCAGGGCCTTGCGGGATCTTGACGTAGCCGTCTTCATAGGCGAACACGTTCTTGTCGCGGATGTAGTCCAGCAGGTCATTGCTTTCGTTGTAGTGGATGCCCAGGCTCTGCTCCTGGATGAAGGCGTTGTAGCTGCCGGCATCGACCTGCAGGCAAGAGGCCAGCGCGATCGGGCCCAGCGGGCAGTGCAGCGCCAGCGCCACATCGTAGGCTTCGGCCATCATGGCGATCTTGCGGGTCTCGGTGATGCCGCCGGCGTGCGAGACGTCGGGCTGGATGATATCCACATAGCCTTCGGAGAGGATGCGCTTGAAGTCCCAGCGCGAGTACAGGCGCTCGCCCAGGGCGATCGGGGTCGAGGTCAGGTGGGCGATTTCCTTCAGGGCCTCGGAGTTTTCCGACAGCACCGGTTCCTCGATGAACATCAGCTTGTAGGGCTCCAGCTCCTTGATCAACACCTTGGCCATGGGTTTGTGGACGCGGCCGTGGAAGTCCACGCCGATGCCCACGTTGGGGCCGACAGCTTCACGCACGGCCTGCACGTTGGCCAGGGTCAGTTCGATCTTGTCGTGGCTGTCGATGAACTGCAGTTCTTCGGTGCCGTTCATCTTGACAGCCGTGAAGCCACGCGCCACGGCGTTCTTGGCCGCCGCTGCGGTATCGGCCGGGCGGTCGCCGCCGATCCACGAATACACGCGGATGGAATTGCGCACCGCGCCACCCAGCAGCTGGTGCACCGGCACACCCAGGGCCTTGCCCTTGATATCCCACAGGGCCTGGTCGATGCCGGCCAGCGCGCTCATGTGGATGGCGCCACCCCGATAGAAGCCGCCACGGTAGAGCACGGTCCAGTGGTCTTCGATGTTGCGCGGGTCCTTGCCGACCAGGTAGTCGGCCAGTTCGTCCACGGCGGCGGCCACGCTGTGGGCGCGGCCTTCGACGATGGGCTCGCCCCAGCCGACGATGCCTTCGTCGGTCTCGATCTTGAGGAAGCACCAGCGCGGCGGCACGATGAAGGTGGAGATCTTGGTGATTTTCATTGTTCTATCCGGTTATGCGGTTATGCGGTTATGCGTTTAATCTGTTCAGCTGATGAATGATCGCAAGGCGATCTGTTGAAACGATGAGTGTCTGAGATGCAATGTCAGCCCAGCGCCTTCCAGGCCGCCACGAAGGCTTGTGCACGCTGGCGTACCTGATCGGCCGTCAGGCCCGGCGTATACAGCGCCGAACCCAGGCCGAAGCCGGAGGCGCCGGCCGCGCGGAACACGGCCATGCCTTCGGGGGTGATGCCGCCCACCGGCAACAGTGCGATGTCACGCGCAATCACGGCGCGCCAGGCCTTGACCACCTGGGGGCCGAGCTGTTCGGCGGGGAACATCTTGAGGACGTCGGCGCCATTGTCCAGGGCGGCAAAGGCTTCGGTGACGGTGGCCACGCCCGGTGCGCTGTAAAGGCCCGCATCGCGGGCCGCGCGGATGATGGCGCCATCGCTGTGGGGCATGACGATCAGTTCGCCGCCGGCTTCCTTGACCTGCTGCACCTGGGCCGTCTTGAGGACGGTGCCGGCGCCGACGATGCAGTCGGCCGGCAGGCTCTTGCGCAGGATGGCGATGCTGGCCAGCGGTTCGGGCGAGTTGAGCGGCACCTCGATGATGCGAAAACCGCTTTCATAGAGCGCCGCGCCGATGGCCTGGACCTCGTCGTTGCGCACGCCGCGCAGGATGGCGATCATGCCGGTCTGCTGCAGGGCGTCGGTGAATCGTTGTTGGCTTGGGGTAGACATGTGTTGTTCCGTAGTACGTTGTCGGGGTGGGCTCAGGCGACCAGTCCGGCGTGGCGCGCCAGCGTCCACAGACCGGTTTCGGTAGCGTCGGTGGCTTCGCTGACCGGCCCCAGGCCGTAGAGCTCCAGTGCCAGGTGGTAGCGACGGCACAGGCCGGGGTCGCCGATGAGGATGATGGCTTGCGACTGCAGCGGCTGCAGGGCCTTGAGCGCGGCGATCTCGTGGCCGATCAACAGGCCCGAGAGGTAATCCGGTTGGGCTGTCGCCGGCAATTCGCCGGTCAGGCCGAGGGTGCGGCTGCTGAAGATGTTGGAGAGCACCCCGGCCTGGCCCTGCGCACCCTGTGCCACCCGGGCGCCGCGCACGAAGGCGGCATCGTCGGCACTGTCGGGCTTTTGCATGGTGCGGCCGAGAATGGTGTGGGCGCACAGTGCGCCATAGACTTCCCCGGTCATGAAGGTGTCGAAGTGCTCGATGCGGCCGGCGCTCACGCGCACCCACTTGGAGTGGGTGCCGGGCAGGCCGATCAGCAGTTCCTCGTCGCGTCGCGTCTGCAGGGCGCCGACCACCTGGGTCTCTTCGCCACGCATCACGTTGGGCAAGGTCGAGACTTGCAGCAGACCTGGCACGATCCATAGCGACCGGCCCAGGCCGGTATCGACTTCGGTGAGCTGGCGGCCGATGCGGTCCGGCGCCAGCGGCACGGTCAGGTAGGCGGCCTCGCGCCAGCCCTGCTTGCTGCCGACCATGCCGGCGGCGATCAGCGGGGCTTGCGGCGCGGCTTGCAGCCAGTCGCCGCAGGCCGCTTCCAGCGCGGCGCGGTAGGGCGCTTGCGGATCGTCGCCATGGGCCACGGCGGGCAGGTTCATGATGCCCCAGGGATGGGCGCGCCGCTCCAGCACCTGGCCGCCGGCATCGAAGCGGTAGCAGCGCAGGGAGGAGGTGCCCCAGTCGAGGGCGATCAGGGCGCAGTCTTGCTTGTGTTGCAGGTTCATTGTCATGGTGGGGCCGGCGTCAGCGCGCCAGGCTGGTGTGTTGGGTGGTGGCCTGCGGCAGCTCCTGGGCGATCTCGCAGACCGTGAAGCGGGTCAAGAGCACCATGTCCTCGCCGGGGGCCAGGTCGATCAGGCCGGGCCGGTTGGGCAGGTGGAAGGCGTCGATCGGGTGGGTGACCGGCTCCAGGCAGAAATACGGCAGGCCTTCAGGGCGGAACATCAATACGTAACCGCTGCGATCGGTGGTGTGCATTTGCAGGCGCAGCCCGCGAGTGGGGTCCTCGATCATGGCCAGGCCATCCCAGCCTTCGAAACAGTTGTCGACCAGGCCGCCTTGCAGGGCGGCGGGGCGGTTGTAGTCCCAGCCGGGCGGCAGCGAACGGGTGAAGCTGGTGGGGATGCGATCAGGCCCGCTGAGCCACACGCCGCGCGCACGGAATTGCAGGCGCGTCTGGGCGTCACGCAGGAAATAGGGATGCAGGCCCAGGCCGAAGGGCAGGGTTTCCTCGCCGGCATTGGTGACGCGCAACTCGATCTCCAGCGCGTTCTCGCGCAGGGTCAGCAACTGGCGGGCGCGGTAGATGTAGGGGTTGCCGTCGCAACGGTGCGAATCCAGCTCCAGCGTCATGCGGTCCTCGGCCTGGGCCGAGATACGCCAGGCCTGGCGCCAGCTGTCGCCGTGGATGGGATAAGGTTCGCCGGCGCGGTTGGCTTGCAGCGGGTAGTGCCGGCCGTCGACCTCGAAGCCGCCACCGGTGATGCGATTGGACCAGGGCAGCAGCGGGAAGCACGAAGTCGCATAGAGCGCGGCCGGATCGGCGCTCCAGGGCCGCAGCAGCGGCAGCCATTGACGATCGCGCTGCCACTCCCAGCCAGCCAGCGCGCCGCCCAGTGCGGGCAGCACGTGCAGGCGCTGGCGCCCGGATTGCAAGGTATGGATCGCCGGCAGCCCCTGGGCGCCTGAGCGGTTGGCATCGGTTGCTCGGGAAGGCATGGTGTCTCGTATCTTGTTATGGGGTGCGGCGCGCGTCATCGGTGCATGGCTGCTTCCCGTTACCGGGATCTCGAAGGCAATGGGTGCAGGATGGCAGCTGTTCATCAGGGGTCGCGCCCGGTCTCTACGCAATGCGCTTCAAAAAAAAATCAGGCCGATCCTAACATCGCCCCCCAATAGGGAATAATGAAAAAATGATCGCAAACGATATCAAAATTGCGTAAGCCGCGCTGGCACCGGGGTAATTCGGCATGCTCGCTGCATCGCGTGCGGGCCTCCTGGCGCGGGCGGCCATTGATGTGCGAAACGGTATCGAAAAACATTAAAAATTCATTGGATACGGATTGGTCGCTTGCCTAATATGGAGCGCGAATCAAGGACGATCAGGGCTGTTCGCGATTCCAGTCGCACCGCGCCGTCATCACTATTCCTATAAGTCAAACGCATCCCCCCGGCGCAGCGCATCTCACGCATAAATCAAAGGGAAGTCCACACTTCCCAGCCAACGGAGACTGACAATGAACTCGAAAAGAAGAGCGCTTCTGGGCGCAGCCATCTGCATGGGCCTGGGCAGCAGCGCCATCGGCCTGTCCGCATTCGCGGCCGACAAGCCGCTCACGCTGGGCTTCTCGCAAGTGGGCGCGGAAAGCGAATGGCGCACCGCCAATACCGTCTCCATCAAGGAGGCCGCCAAGCAGGCCGGCGTGAACCTGAAGTTCGCCGACGCCCAGCAGAAGCAGGAGAACCAGGTCAAGGCGATCCGCTCCTTCATCGCGCAAAAGGTCGACGTCATCGCCTTCTCGCCCGTGGTGGAATCGGGCTGGGAAACCGTGCTGCGTGAAGCCAAGGCCGCCAAGATCCCGGTCATCCTCACCGACCGCGCCGTCAATGTCAGCGACAAGTCGCTCTACGTGACCTTCATCGGTTCGGACTTCGTCGAGGAAGGCCGCCGCGCCGGCCGCTGGCTGCTGGAGAAGGCCAAGTCCATGCCGGCCGGTGACGTCAACATCGTCGAACTGCAGGGCACCGTGGGTTCGGCGCCGGCCATCGACCGCAAGGCCGGTTTCGAGGAAATCATCAAGACCGATCCGCGCTTCAAGATCATCCGCTCGCAGACTGGCGACTTCACCCGCGCCAAGGGCAAGGAAGTGATGGAAGCCTTCCTCAAGGCCGAGGGCAAGAAGATCAATGTGCTCTTCGCCCATAACGATGACATGGCCATCGGCGCCATCCAGGCCATCGAGGAAGCCGGCATGAAGCCGGGCAAGGACATCACCATCATCTCCATCGACGGCGTCAAGGGCGCCTTCGAAGCGATGATGGCCGGCAAGCTCAACGTCACCGTCGAATGCAGCCCGCTGCTGGGCCCGCAGCTGATGCAGATCGCCAAGGACGTCAAGGCCGGCAAGGAAGTGCCCAAGCGCATCACCACCGAGGAAAGCGTCTTCCCGGCCGAGGTTGCGGCCAAGGAATTCCCCAACCGCAAGTATTGAGGATGTCTGGACGGGCCTGCGTGCTGCCGTTAGGGGGCGGCACGCAGGCCTGATGCTATCTGATGTGGCTTGATGCTTTTTGATGGGCATGAGGTGTTCTGATGGAGTTGCGATGACGATGGCACCCGGGGCGCAGGCGCGCCCCATGCTGGAACTCTCCGGTATTCACAAGGCATTTGCGGGCGTGAAGGCGCTCAGCGATGTCGGCTTGCGTCTGTTTCCGGGGGAGGTGCATACCCTGATGGGACAGAACGGCGCAGGCAAATCCACGCTGATCAAGGTATTGACCGGCGTCTACGAGCCCGATGGCGGGCGTATCGAACTCGATGGCCGGCCCATTGCGCCGGCCTCTACCCTGGAGGCGCAGGGGCTGGGCATCAGCACGGTCTACCAGGAAGTCAATCTGTGTCCCAACCTGTCGGTGGCCGAGAACATCTTCGTGGGGCGCTACCCGCGCCGCTTCGGCCGCATCGACTGGAAGAGCGTGCAGGCGCAGTCGCGCCAGCTGCTGCAGCAATTGCAGATCGATATCGATGTCGGCGCGCCGCTGTCGTCCTATCCCCTGGCGATCCAGCAGATGGTGGCGATCTCGCGCGCCCTGTCGGTGTCGGCCAAGGTGCTGATCCTGGACGAGCCCACCTCCAGCCTCGACGAGGCCGAGGTGCAGCAGCTCTTCAAGGTGCTGCGCCGCCTGCGCGAGCAGGGCATGGCGATTCTCTTCGTGACCCATTTCCTGGACCAGACCTACGAAATCTCCGACCGCATCACCGTGCTGCGCAATGGCTTGCGCGAGGGTGAGTACCTGGTCGCCGAGCTGTCGCGACTGGATCTGGTCAACAAGATGGTGGGCGCACCGGCGGTCGATCACCGCAAGGTCGAGGCCGGTGCCGAGGCATTGGCCGCCGAACTGTCGACCGGCGAAGCCAGCCGAGGCGAGGTCTTCCTGCAGGCCGACGAATTCGGCCGGCGCGGCGTGCTGTCGCCGCAGACGCTGCAGCTGCGACGCGGCGAGGTCTATGGTCTGTGCGGTCTGCTGGGCTCGGGGCGTACCGAGATGGCACGCCTGCTGTTCGGCGCCGACCGCGCCGACAGCGGCCAGTTGCGCATCGAGGGGCGCAGCGTGAAATTCAATGTGCCGCGCGACGCGATTGCGGCTGGCATCGGCTTCTGTTCGGAAGATCGCAAGAAGGAAGGCGCCATCCTCGAACTGTCCGTGCGCGAGAACATCATCCTGGCCCTGCAGGCCAGGCAGGGCCTGTTCCGCGTGCTGCCGCGCAAGCGCCAGAGCCAGATCGCCGCCGATTACGTGAAATGGCTGGGCATCAAGACTGCAGACCTGGAGACGCCCATCGGCCTGCTCTCCGGCGGCAACCAGCAAAAGGCCTTGCTGGCACGCTGGCTGGCCACCGATCCAGGCATGCTGATCCTGGATGAACCCACGCGCGGCATCGATGTGCGCGCCAAGCAGGAGATCATGGATTTCGTCATCGCCATGTGCCGCAAGGGCATGTCCATTCTTTTCATTTCCTCGGAGATTCCCGAAGTCCTGCGTTGCAGCGACCGCATGCTGGTGCTGCGCGACCGGCGCGCCTGCGGCGAGTACGAGCGCGGCCAGCTCGATGAACAGTCGGTGCTGCAGGTGATCGCGGGAGAAGCCGCATGAGTGCCTCCATGGATTCCAAACTGATTCCCGACGCCACCGGGCAGGGCGGCGCGCCCATGCTGGCCTGGCTGCTGCGTCATCCGCTGGTGCGCCCGCTGGGTGCGCTGGCGGTGCTGCTGCTGATCGACCTGTTGCTGGTGCCGGGCTTCTTCCGGCTGGAGATCAAGGACGGCCACCTCTATGGCGCCCTGATCGACATCATCAACCGCGCCGCACCCCTGATGCTGGCCGCGCTGGGCATGACCCTGGTCATCGCCACGCGCGGCGTGGATATCTCGGTGGGTGCGGTGGTGGCCATCTCCGGGGCGATGGCGGCCATCCTGATCGGAGGCAAGATGGTGGTGGTCGATGGCGTGTCGCAGTACGTCAGCAATGTGCCAATGATATGGGCGCTGGCCGCCGCGATGGGGGCCGCGCTGCTTTGCGGCGCCTGGAACGGCCTGCTGGTGGCGGGCCTGGGCCTGCAGCCCATCATCGCCACGCTGATCCTGATGGTGGCCGGGCGCGGGCTGGCTCAGTTGCTCACCGATGGCCAGATCGTGACGGTGTATTACAAGCCCTTCTTCTTCCTCGGCGGTGGTTACCTGCTGGGCTTGCCGTTCTCGCTCTTCATCGCAGCGGCCATGTTCGTGCTGCTGGCCCTGCTGATGAAAAAGACCGCGCTGGGCCTGTTCATCGAATCGGTCGGCATCAACCCGGTGGCTTCGCGCCTGGCGGGCATCCGCACGGCGGCGCTGATCTTCTTCGTCTACATGTTCTGCAGCGCCTGTGCCGGCCTGGCCGGGCTGATGATCGCCTCCAACATCAAGAGTGCCGACGCCAACAATGCCGGCCTGCTGCTGGAGCTCGATGCCATCCTGGCCGTCACGCTGGGTGGCACCTCGCTGGCCGGCGGCAAGTTCAGCCTGGTGGGCAGCGTCATCGGCGCGCTCATCATCCAGACGCTGACCTACACCATCTATTCGCTGGGCGTGCCGCCGGAGGTCAACATGGTGGTCAAGTCCGTCGTGGTGTTCCTGGTCTGCCTGTCGCAGTCGCCCGAGTTCCGTCGCCTGTTCAAGAGGTCCGTATCATGATGTTGTCGCTTTCCCTGCGCCGCGCGTTGCGGGCGCCCTGGTTCACCTCGCTGGTGACGGTGCTGCTGCTGGTGGTGATGCTGGTGGCCGGCGCTGTCGGCTATGACGGCTTCCTCTCGCCGCAGGTGATGCTGAACCTGCTGATCGACAATGCCTTCCTGCTGGTGGTGGCCATCGGCATGAGCTTCGTGATCCTCTCCGGTGGCATCGATCTCTCGGTGGGTTCGGTGCTGGCCCTGACCACGATGGTCGCCGCCTACCTGCTGCAGAGCTGGCACTGGCCGCCGCTGCTGGTGATCGCCGTCGTGCTGGCCATGGGGGCGGCCTTCGGCGCGGCCATGGGGGCCATGATCCATTACTTCAAGCTGCAGGCCTTCATCGTCACGCTGGCTGGCATGTTCCTGGCGCGCGGCCTGTGCTACCTCATCAGCATCAACTCCATCACCATCGATGAGCCGCTGTTCGTGGCCATGTCGCAGACCCGGCTGGAACTGGCGGGCCTGTTCATCTCGCCCAGCGTGGTGATCGCCCTGGCCATGCTGGCGCTGGCGATCTGGATGGCCCATTGCACCCGCTTCGGGCGCGCCGTCTACGCCATCGGCGGCAGCGAATCCTCGGCCCTGCTGATGGGCTTGCCGGTGGGCCGCACCAAGGTCTTGGTGTATGCCTTCAGCGGCCTGTGCGCGGCGCTGGCAGGCGTGCTGTTCTCTTTCTATATGCTCTCCGGCTATGGCTTGCATGCGCAGGGCGTGGAACTGGATGCGATCGCGGCGGTCGTCATCGGTGGCACGCTGCTGACCGGCGGCTATGGTTACGTGGCCGGCACGCTCACCGGCGTGCTCATCCTGGGGGTGATCCAGACCCTCATCGCCTTCGATGGCAGCCTCAGTTCCTGGTGGACCAAGATCTTTATTGGCGCGCTGCTGTTCGTCTTTTGCGTGGCGCAACGCGTGATTTCGCTGGGGGCCTTGCGCGGCAAACCGGTGGCGCCGGCGAAAGCCGCGCCAGCCGGGGCTTGAGCGGGATTTTCTAAGATTAGTTTAGATAACTTTACATAGAGGGAGTTATACCGAAAAACATATCCATTACGCTCAAAAAATCATTAGAAATGTATTGGTAAAGACATTAATGTAGAGCCCGCAAAACAGTTGCTCTGCATGTCATTGATCAGGAATCGCGGCGCTGTTTGGACAAAAACTACAACACGCCATTCCATAACAAACTGGAGACTCTAAGCATGAAAATCAAATCGGTATTGACCGGCATCGCACTCGGCCTGGGCGTGACCCTGATGTCCATCAGCGCGCAAGTGAGCGCGCAAAGCAAGGCGCTGGTCGGCGTGGCCATGCCCACCAAGTCCTCGGCACGCTGGATCGCCGACGGCAACAACATGGTCAAGGTCCTCAAGGAAAAGGGTTACCAGACCGACCTGCAATACGCTGAAGACGACATCCCCAACCAGCTGTCCCAGATCGAGAACATGCTGACCAAGGGCGCCAAGGTGCTGGTGATTGCCGCCATCGACGGCACCACCCTGACCGACGTGCTGCAGAAGGCCGCCGACAAGGGCGTCAAGGTCATCGCCTATGACCGCCTGATCCGTGGTTCCAAGAACGTCGACTACTACGCCACCTTCGACAACTTCCAGGTCGGCGTGCTGCAGGCACAGTCGCTGGAAAAGGCCCTGGGCCTGAAGGATGGCAAGGGTCCGTTCAACATCGAACTGTTCGGCGGCTCCTCGGATGACAACAACGCCTTCTTCTTCTACAACGGCGCCATGTCGGTGCTGAAGCCCTACATCGACAGCGGCAAGCTGGTGGTGCGCTCCAAGCAGATGGGCATGGACAAGGTCGCGACCCTGCGCTGGGATCCGGCTACCGCCCAGGCCCGTATGGATAACCTGCTGTCGGCCTTCTACACCAACGCCAAGGTCAATGCCGTGCTGTCGCCGTATGACGGCCTGTCCATCGGCATCCTGTCCTCGCTGCGCGGCGTGGGCTACGGTACCCCGCAACAGCCGTTCCCGTATGTCTCGGGTCAGGATGCGGAAGTGCCTTCGGTCAAGTCCATCATCCGTGGCGAGCAGTACTCCACCATCTTCAAGGACACCCGCGAACTGGCCAAGGTCACGGTCGGCATGGTCGATGCCGTCCTGGGTGGCAAGCAGCCCCAGATCAACGACACCAAGACCTACAACAACGGTGTGAAGGTCGTTCCGTCCTACCTGTTGAAGCCGGTCGTGGTCGACAAGTCGAACTGGAAGGAAATCCTGGTCGGCAGCGGTTACTACACCGAAGCCCAACTGAAGTAAGCACTACCCGGGCGGCGTCGATGGCATCTGCTCTGCGCCGCCCGCTGAATCTTTCGCAGCACGCATACACAAGATCAGCATAGTCCCGCCCTGTGCGGGACTAATACTTTCAGGACGATGTGCTTGCACCAAAGCAATGCACACGAGATAAAAAATCCGGCTTGGCAGAGCGTCGCAAGACCGGCAGAAGAGAGGTCAGCATCATGAGCAACATTCTGGAAATGCGCGGCATCGAGAAGAGTTTCCCGGGTGTGAAGGCGTTGAACAACGTCAACCTGGCAGTGCGCGAAGGCGAGATCCACGCCATCGTCGGCGAGAACGGCGCCGGCAAGTCCACGCTGATGAAGGTGCTCTCGGGCGTGTACCCGCACGGTACCTACTCGGGCGACATCGTCTACAAGGGTGAGGTGCGGGCCTTCAAGGATATCCGCGACAGCGAACACCTGGGCATCATCATCATCCACCAGGAGCTGGCGCTGGTGCCGCTGCTGTCGGTGATGGAGAACCTGTTCCTGGGCAATGAGCAGGCCAGTGGCGGCGTGATCGACTGGGAGCAGTCCTACGTGCGCGCCAAGGCGCTGCTGGCCAAGGTCGGCCTGAAGGAATCGCCCCAGACCCTGGTCGGTGACCTGGGCGTGGGCAAGCAGCAGCTCATCGAGATCGCCAAGGCGCTCTCCAAGGAGGTCAAGCTGCTGATCCTGGACGAGCCCACCGCCAGCCTCAACGAAAGCGACTCCGATGCGCTGCTGGAACTGCTGCTGGAACTGAAGCGCCAGGGTATCGCCTCGATCCTGATCTCGCACAAGCTCAACGAAATTTCCAAGGTGGCCGATTCCATCACCGTGCTGCGCGACGGCACCACGGTCGATACCTTCGACTGCCGCGCTGAACCCATCAGCGAAGACCGCATCATCCAGCACATGGTCGGCCGCGAGATGGCTGACCGCTATCCGCAGCGCGATCCGCAGATCGGCGACGTGATCTTCGAAGTGCGCGACTGGCGCGTGCACCATCCGCTGCATAGCGACCGCCTGGCCATCAAGGACGTCAACATGACGGTGCGCGCCGGCGAGATCGTCGGTATCGCCGGCCTGATGGGCGCGGGCCGCACCGAACTGGCCAAGAGCATCTTCGGGCGCGCCTACGGCAAGAAGATCAGCGGCAAGGCTTTCCTGCATGGCAAGGAAGTCGACCTGTCCACCATCCAGAAGGCCATCGACAAGGGTATCGCCTACGTCACCGAAGACCGCAAGGGCGATGGCCTGGTGCTGGAAGAAGACATCAAGAAGAACATCTCCCTGGCCAACCTGGGCGGCGTCTCCGAGCGTACCGTCATCGACGAGGCACGCGAATACAAGGTGGCCGCCGACTTCAAGAGCCAGATGCGCATCCGCTGTTCCAGCGTGTTGCAGAAGGTGGTCAACCTGTCCGGCGGCAATCAGCAGAAGGTGGTGCTGTCGAAGTGGCTGTTCTCGCAGCCCGAGGTGCTGATCCTGGACGAACCCACGCGCGGCATCGACGTGGGCGCCAAGTTCGAGATCTACAACATCATCAGCAAGCTGGCTGCCGAGGGCAAGTGCATCATCATGATCTCGTCGGAGATGCCGGAACTGCTGGGCATGTGCGACCGCATCTACGTGATGAACGAAGGCCAGTTCGTAGGCCATCTGCCCAAGGCCGAGGCCAGCCAGGAAAACATCATGCGCGCCATCATGCGCAACAAGCGCATCGATGAGCCGGGTGGGGCGCCGCTGTCGCAGGCGGCCTGAACGCATCACACCAAGCCGGAGCCAAACCGGCGGCAATTACCATAAAGACCAGAGAGCACCTGAGGAGCAAGACAATGGAGAGCATTGACATGAGCAAGAAACCGGCTGCGGCCGCCGTCGGCGGCGCCGCCGAGAAGAAGGACTACGGCAGCTTCCTGAAGAACAACATGCGCGAGTACGGCATGCTGATGTCGCTGGTGGCCATCATGGCCTTCTTCCAGATCATGACCGACGGCACGCTGATGCGTCCGCTGAACCTGACCAACCTGGTGCTGCAGAACAGCTACATCGTCATCATGGCGCTGGGCATGCTGATGGTGATCGTGGCCGGCCACATCGACCTCTCGGTGGGTTCGGTGGTGGGCCTGATCGGCGCGCTGGCAGCGGTGCTGATGGTGGACTATGGCTGGGGCTTCGTGCCGGCCTCCATCGTCTGCCTGATCGCCGGTGGCCTGATCGGCGCGGCGCAGGGCTACTGGATCGCTTACTTCAAGATCCCGTCCTTCATCGTCACCCTGGCCGGCATGCTGGTCTTCAAGGGCATGGCGCTGGCGCTGCTGCAGGGCCAGTCGCTGGGCCCCTTCCCGCAGACCTTCCAGATGCTGTCCTCGGGCTTCATCCCTGAACTGACCGACGGCACCGGTTTCCGTACCACCTCGCTGATCGTCGGCATCCTGGCCGCCGTGGTGCTGGTGCTGGTCAAGCTGCATGGCCGCCGCAAGCAGACCAAGCATGGCATGGAAGACGAGCCGGTGATGTTCTTCCTGTTGAAGAACGGCATCTTCGCGGCCGCCATCGTCGCTTTCAGCTACCTGCTGTCGACCTATCGCGGCATGCCCAACGTGTTGATCATCATGTTCGCGCTGATGGTGCTCTATACCTTCGTCACCAGCCGTACCACGCTGGGGCGTCGCGTCTATGCCGTGGGCGGCAATGAAAAGGCGGCCAAGCTGTCGGGCATCAAGACCGAGCGCGTGTCCTTCTTCACCTTCGTCAACATGGGCGTGCTGGCCGCGCTGGCCGGGCTGATCTTCGCGGCCCGCCTCAACACCGCCACTCCCAAGGCCGGCCTGGGCTTCGAGCTGGACGTGATCGCCGCCTGCTTCATCGGCGGCGCCTCGGCTTCGGGCGGCGTGGGCAAGGTGATGGGCGCGGTCATCGGCGCCTTCATCATGGGCGTGATGAACAACGGCATGTCCATCATGGGCATCGGCATCGACTACCAGCAGATGATCAAGGGCTTCGTGCTGCTGATGGCCGTGTGCTTCGACGTCTATAACAAGAACAAGTAACACCGGTGACCAAGGCGGGCACAGCCCGCCTTTTGCATTCGGGACCAGCAGATTCGATTTCGTCAGACACCAGGAACCCCACAATGAGTAGCGACAAGAAAGACAAGAGCCGCACACTGCGCTCGGCCGGCTGGTTCGGTACCGCCGACAAGAATGGCTTCATGTACCGCAGCTGGATGAAGAACCAGGGCATCCCCGATCACGAATTCCAGGGCAAGCCGGTCATCGGCATCTGCAACACCTGGTCGGAGCTGACGCCCTGCAATGCCCACTTCCGCAAGATCGCCGAGCACGTGCGGCGCGGCATCATCGAGGCCGGTGGCTTCCCGGTGGAGTTCCCGGTGTTCTCCAACGGCGAATCCAACCTGCGTCCCACCGCCATGCTGACCCGCAACCTGGCCAGCATGGACGTGGAAGAATCGATCCGTGGCAATCCCATCGATGGCGTGGTGCTGCTGACCGGTTGCGACAAGACCACGCCTGCCCTGCTGATGGGCGCGGCCAGCTGCGACGTGCCGGCCATCGTCGTGACCGGCGGTCCGATGTTGAACGGCAAGCACCAGGGCCGCGACATCGGTTCCGGTACCGTGGTGTGGCAATTGTCGGAGCAGGTCAAGGCCGGCGAGATCACCATCCACGATTTCATGGCGGCCGAAGCCGGCATGTCGCGTTCGGCCGGTACCTGCAACACCATGGGTACCGCTTCCACCATGGCCTGCATGGCCGAGTCGCTGGGTGTGTCGCTGCCGCACAATGCCGCCATTCCGGCCGTCGATGCGCGCCGCTATGTGCTCGCGCACCTGTCCGGCATGCGCATCGTCGACATGGTCTGGGAAGGCCTGACGCTGTCCAAGATCCTGACCCGCAAGGCCTTCGAGAACGCCATCCGTACCAATGCCGCCATCGGTGGTTCCACCAATGCCGTGATCCACCTGAAGGCCATTGCCGGCCGCATCGGCGTGGATCTGGAGCTGGAAGACTGGACCCGCATCGGCCGTGGCACCCCCACCATCGTCGACCTGCAGCCCTCGGGCCGCTACCTGATGGAAGAGTTCTACTACGCCGGCGGCCTGCCTGCCGTGCTGCGCCGCCTGGGCGAGGCCAAGCTCTTGCCGCACCCCGATGCGCTGACGGTGAACGGCCAGACCATGTGGGACAACGTCAAGGATGCGCCGATCTATAACGACGAGGTGGTGCGTCCGCTGGCCAAGCCGCTCATCGACGACGGCGGCATCTGCATCCTGCGCGGCAACCTGGCGCCGCGCGGTGCGGTCCTGAAGCCCTCGGCGGCCACGCCCGAACTGATGAAGCATCGCGGTCGTGCCGTGGTCTTCGAAGATTTCGCGCACTACAAGGAACGCATCAACGATCCTGACCTGGATGTCGATGCCTCCTGCGTACTGGTGATGAAGAACGTCGGCCCCAAGGGTTACCCCGGCATGGCCGAGGTGGGCAACATGGGCTTGCCGCCCAAGGTGCTGGCCACGGGTGTGAAGGACATGGTGCGCATTTCGGATGCCCGCATGAGCGGCACCGCCTATGGCACCGTGATCCTGCACGTGGCGCCGGAGGCCGCTGCCGGTGGGCCGCTGGGCATCGTGCAGGATGGCGACTTCATCGAACTGGACGCCTACGCCGGCAAGTTGCAGCTCGACATCAGCGACGAGGAAATGCAGCGTCGCCTGGCCGAACGTGCCAAGGTACTGGCCGAACGCAAGCCCGAGATGGTCGGCGGCTACCAGTCGCTGTACGTGGATCGCGTGCTGCAGGCCGATGAAGGCTGCGACTTCGACTTCCTGGTGGGTTGCCGTGGCGCGGCCGTGCCCAAGCACTCGCACTGATCTTTTACCATTCGAACGGGCTGGTGTCGCCGCGTGGCGACGCCGGCCGGCAAGGAAATTTCATGAGCAATACCCCCCAGAACGTACAACTGGCGAGCTTCCCCAGCCTCAAGGGCAAGCGTGTCTTCATCACCGGTGGCGGCACCGGCATCGGCGCAGCCATCGTGGAAGCGTTTGCGCAACAGGGTGCGCACGTGGCGTTTGTCGATATTGCCCGGGAAGCCAGCGAATCCCTGTGCAAGGAACTGGCGGCCGCCGGTCATCCCGAGCCGCTGTTCCGTCACTGTGACCTGCGCGACATCCCGGCTTTCCAGAACACCATTGCCGAGCTGCAGGGCAAACTCGGCGACTTCGATGTGCTGGTCAACAATGCCGCCAATGACGAACGTCACAAGCTGGAAGACGTAACCCTCGATTACTGGAATGATCGCATCGCCATCAACCAGCGCCCGTCCTTCTTCGCCGTGCAATCGGTGGTGGAGGGGATGAAGCGTCGTGGTGGTGGCTCCATCATCAACTTCAGCTCCATCAGCTGGCATCAGTCCAGCGGCGGCTTCCCGGTCTACACCACGGCCAAGGCCTCGACCCTGGGCCTGACCCGTGGCCTGGCGCGTGACCTCGGTCCGCACAAGATCCGCGTCAACACCGTCACGCCGGGTTGGGTCATGACCGAGCGTCAGATCAAGCTGTGGCTGGATGAAGAAGGCAAGAAAGCCATTGCCCGCAACCAGTGCCTGCAGGAAGATCTGCTGCCCTGGCACCTGGCGCGCATGGTGCTGTTCCTGGCCGCTGATGACAGTGCGATGTGCACCGCCCAGGAATTCATCGTGGACGCGGGCTGGGTCTGAGGAAGGAGATCGGCATCTTCCCTTTGGGGAGGGGCTGCTCTGTTGGTGTCACGAAAAGAGTCGCCGGAGGGCGGCTCTTTTTTTTGGTGGCTATCAAAACTTAGTTTTTGTTGTTTTTTTGCTGCTGCTTTTTTTAATTTTCTGTGGAACGAAAAATATCGAGTCGTTCGTTTTTTCTGTTTCGATCAGGTCGGCTTACTCTTCCTTACATTTCTTAATAAAACTCCGAGGCGAAATGAGGCTTGGCCGCCACATAATGCCCTGGCCGCACATCGCAGGCCGATATCAGTAAATCATTTTCGCCACTTCACGGATGGCTTGCAGCACCAGGTTGGCCCCCGGGGAGAGCAGGTTGTCCTGGCGCGTGATGATGCCGAAGCCGGCCATGCGGCAGGGCAGCTCGATGGGCAGGATGTCCATCAGGCGCGCCTGCGTGTAGTAACGCGCCACCTCGGTGGGCATGGCGTAGATGAAATCGGTCTGCTGCAAGAGGCTGGTGATGAACAGGATGGCCGTGGTATCGACCACGTTGGAGGGCGGCGCCAGCCCTTGCTCGCGGAACATCTGGTCGCAGCGCGCGCGCAGGATGCTGCCCTTGGGGGCCATGATCCAGGCCTCGCCAGCCAGGTCGGCCAGGCTCAGGTCGGTGCGCGACTGGAAGGGATGGCCCACGCGGGCGACCGCGCAGACCGGTTCATCGGCCAGCTCTTCATAGGTCAGTCCGCTGCGGGCTTCCTCGTCGAGGATGCGGCCGATGATGAAATCGAGCTCGCCGTGCAGCAGGCGCGAGAGCAGGATGTTGCTGCTTTCCACCTCGACGCCGATGCGCAGCATCGGAGCGTTTTCTTTCACTCGCGCAATGGCCGGAGGCAACAAGGCCATGCCCGGCGAGAGGATCACGCCCACGTCGACCTGGCCGGACAGCCCCGATTTGAGCGCCACGATGTCTTCATGCGCCTTGGACAGGCTGGTCAGCGCCATGCGTGCATGGCGGATCATCGCCTCGCCATAGATGCTGGGCCGCATGCCGCGCGGCAGGCGCTCGAACAGCGACACGCCCAGCATGTCCTCAAGGTCCTTGAGTTGCTTGGAAGCAGCCGGCTGCGTCATGTTCAGCTCGCTGGCGGCGCGGTGGATGTTGCGGGTGTCGTCGAGGGCGATGAGCAGAAGGAGTTGGCGGGTCTTCAATCGCGCCCGCAGAAACCAGTTCGGATCACTGTTTTTCATAAGTCTCCGGGGGATGTTTTTTAGGTTTTGTAAGTCGAATTTTTATTAGAAATTCATGATATCAAATCGCATATCGGAAATGCTAAAGATTTCATTGGAAAGACATGAACGTAAAAATTAGTATCTAGCCACATTCCGGGCTGTACAAACCATCGGACACAGCATCCGGAATGAAAGAAGAGAAGGTCGGGCAGCACCAAAACAAAAAGTTGGGAGACCGTCAGGGGTCCGTCAGGATTCAAGGGGTCTGAAGTGCAAGCGCTGCACGACCAAGCCCACCGACGAAAAAAATTTAAACGGCAATATCCACGGAGACTATTCATGAAGCAAGTGAAGCCATCCTTTACTGGAGCAAAGACCCTGTGCGCGCTCGCGCTGATGGGTGCATTCTCGGCATCGGCACAAGCACAAACCAGCAGCGTCACCATCTACGGCCGTGTTGTGGCAGGTGTTGACTTCCAGACCAATGCAGGCACCAACGGTACCGGCTCCAAGTGGAGCGCGGCGAACAACCAGTGGGGTACCAGCATGATCGGCTTCAAGGGTACGGAAGATCTGGGCGGCGGTACCAATGCCTTCTTCCTGCTTGAATCTGGTTTCAATTCGACCAAGGGTAGCTTCAACGGTTCGGATACCAGCAACGGTAACGCACTGTTCAACCGCCGTTCCTACGTCGGCCTGTCGTCGGCGACCGCTGGCTCGATTAAATTCGGTAAGAACCTGTTCATCAACAATGACATCTGGTTCCTGGATCCCACTGGCCAACAAGCCATTGGTACCGCTACTCTGGTCAACAGCCGCAACTGGCCGGGCGCCAGCAACATCATCGAGTACAACAGCCCTGACATGGGCGGTTTCACGGTCAATCTGCAGACCAGCCTGGGTGAGAAGCCGGGCTCGTTCAATGGTGGCGTGGCCAACAACGGCACCAGTGACGGTCGCAAGGACGGCATCTCGCTGGCCTACCAGAAGAACGGCCTGGAACTGCGCGCCATCTATGACGTGGTTCGCGATTCCAACGGCAACTACAGCGATATCTGGGGTCATTCCAAGGAGCTGATCCTGGGTGGTACCTACAAGTTCGACAAGCTGAAGATGTTTGTGGGTTATGAAAACCTGCGCGCACCGAATGCAGCTTCCGGCGCACCGGATCGCGCCAACCAATATTGGCTGGGTGCCAACTACGACGTGACCCCGCAACTGCAACTGGTGGGTGCATGGTTCCACGTCAACGCCAACAATGCATCGGTTAGCGCCACAGGCGTGGGCAATGGCGGTGGCACTGCCAACCTGTATATGGCTGGTATCAACTACTTCCTGTCCAAGCGTACCCTGTTGTACGTCGACGTCGGTACCGTGCGCAATGGCACCGGTGCTGGCCATACCCTGGAAACCAGCGGCGACAATGGCGTTTCGGGTCTGAAGCAAACCGGCGGTTACTTCGGTATCGCCCACTCGTTCTGATGTAGCGAACAGTAGTATCTGTAATCCTTCCTGAGGTGGTCTTGATGTAGTTGAGGGTGGGCGCAAGCCCACCCTTTTTTGTCGTTGTGGCGGGCAATTTGCACGCCGGCGACCGGATGTAAATTGTTTTTATATTGTTTATCTCGTTTTTTTCGTTTTTCTCATCTCTTTGATTTGCAGGCGGAACCCCGATGAATGCGCAATTGCTGGTCGATGGACAACATGAACTGGGCGAAGGTGTGCTGTGGTGTGAACGTACGCAATCGGTCTTCTGGACCGACATCCACGCTGCCCGCCTGTGGAACTACCACCCGCAAAGCGGCGCCACGCGCAGCTGGGGCATGCCCGAGCGCCTGTGCTGCTATGCCTTCACGGCCGATCCCGAACAGTTGCTGATCGGCCTGGCTTCGCGCCTGGCCTTCTTCCATCTCTCTACCGGCACCATCACGCCGATCTGCCGGGTCGAGGACGACCTCCCCACCACACGCCTGAATGATGGCCGTTGCGATCGTCAGGGGCGTTTCGTCTTCGGCACCCTCAATGAGGATGCCGGCCGCGAACCCATCGCCAGCTTCTATCGGCTCAATACCGATCTCGTCCTGGAGCGCCTGCCGCTGCCGGGGATCGCCATTTCCAACAGCATCTGCTTCAGCCCCGATGGGCGGCTGATGTACCACTGCGACACCCTGACCAAGAAGATCATGGTCTGCGACTACGCGGCCTCCGGCGCGGTCAGCGGTCAGCGTGTCTTCGCCGACCTGGCGCAGCAGCCGGGCAGTCCTGACGGCTCCACCGTCGACGCCGACGGCTATGTCTGGAACGCCCAGTGGGGTGGCGCGCGGGTAGTGCGTTTTGCGCCCGATGGCAGTGTCGATCGCATCATCGACATCCCCGCTACCCAGCCCAGCTGCGTGGCCTTCGGCGGCGCCGCCCTCGATACCCTTTACGTGACGACCGCCCATGAAGGCATGGACGCCCAGCAGCGCGCCCGGGATCCGTCGGCCGGCGCCTTGTTCTCGGTCACCCTGGAGGGCGTGCGCGGCTTGCCTGAAGCGCGTTTCGGCGCTTAGGCAGAGCAGCCCCCCCGCTGGTTCAGGCGCCGAAGCTGGAATCGCCCATCAGGCGCGACAGCCGCGCCGAGATTTCCTGGACGATGCCTTGTACCTCGTCCAGGCTGGGATTGACCTTCTTGTCGATGCGTTCGATGTAGGGGACGTTCAGGGCGGCCAGCATACGGTTGTTGGCGCCCATGATGGGGTAGGAAAGATTGATGACGCCGCGGATCTGGCGGCTCTCCATGCGCGAGTGGCCGCGCTTGCGGGTCTCGTCGATCTGGCGCATCAGCTGCGCGGCTTCGATCTCCTGCTCGCCATCCATGCGCACATGCGCGGCCAGCATGCTGGCGCGCTCGGCCTCGTCGCGGAAGGCTAGCAGCACATGGCCGGAGGCGGTATCGGTAAGGCTCACCAGCGCACCGACCTTGAGGCCAAAGGCCCAGCGTTCGGGGCTGTCGACCTGGGCCACCACGATCACGCGCCCCGCCTCGTAGACGGTCAGATGGCTGGATTGCACGGCGCGGTTGGCCAATTCACGCATGTGCGGCAGGGCAGTGCTGACCAGCGAGCGGATCGGCTGGTGGTGATGGGCCAGCTCGAACAGCTTCAGTGACAGGCGATAGTGGTCATTGTCGGCGATCAGGTAGCCGCGCTGCTCCAGCGTCACCACCATGCGGAAGATCTCGTTGACGCTGCGCCCCAGTTGCCGGGAAATCTGGTTCAGGGTCAGCATCTGCTCGGAACGGCTCAGCAGTTCCAGGATATCCAGTCCCTTGTCCAGCGCCGGCGCGGCATAGCGGGTCTTGGTGGCGCCATGGTCATCATCGGTGTCGGTGAGCGCGGCGGCGGTCTGCACGGCATCGGCGTCGGAGGGATTGATTTTCCTGGTTCTGGGCATGGTGGCCTGGTCGCTCGTGTCGAGGTGGGATATACCTTGGATTCCCGAAATTATTTGAATGATTGCCGAAATTTCCGGTCTGGATTGTAGGCGATTTTATAGATGATGCAATTTTATTTGTAAAAGTTTTTTTTACTGGTTCAAACATTGTTTATGTTTTGTCATTCATTAATCGATATCAGTCGTTCCCGAAACTTCATCGGCTTCGCCTGTCATTGAGAGGATAATCAAGGTTATGCTCTGTCACCCACATATGAAAAGTAATTTTATTTGTGAGTGAATCGGGGCTCGGGCCCCATAGACGATAAAAATGGCAGGTCGCCCAAAGCGCAGCCTGCCCGCCGAGGAGACCGGCGTACGCCCACGTTGGCAGCGTGCCGTCAGGATCGGCGATCCAACCTAGAGACCGATGACCAAGATTACCGCCATGCGCGTGCTGGACGTGCGCTTTCCCACCTCGCAATCGCTCGATGGTTCGGACGCGATGAATCCGGATCCGGATTATTCGGCGGCCTACGTCATCCTCGATACCGACAACGACGCGTTGAAGGGTCATGGCCTGACCTTCACCATCGGTCGCGGCAACGAGATCTGCTGTGCGGCCATCCGCGCCATGGAACACCTGGTGGTGGGCCTGGAGCTGGAATGGATTGCTGCCGACATGGGCCGCTTCTGGCGCCATGTCACCTCCGACAGCCAGCTGCGCTGGATCGGCCCGGACAAGGGCGCCATCCACCTGGCCACCGGTGCGGTGGTCAATGCCGCCTGGGACCTGTGGGCCAAGGCCGCCGGCAAGCCGTTGTGGCAACTGGTGGCCGACATGTCGCCCGAGGAACTGGTGCGCACCATCGACTTCCGCTACCTCAGCGATTGCATCACCCCCGATGAAGCACTGGCCCTGCTGCGCGCGAAGGAAGGTGGCAAGGCAGAGCGCCTGCGCATCCTGCAGCAGGAGGGCTATCCCTGCTACACCACCTCGGCCGGCTGGCTGGGCTACGACGATGCCAAGCTGCGCCGCCTGTGCCAGGAAGCCATCGATGCCGGCTTCAGTCACGTCAAGCTCAAGGTCGGTCGCGACCTGGAAGACGACAAGCGCCGCGTGCGCATCGCCCGCGAGGTGCTGGGGCCGGAGCGCCGCCTGATGATCGATGCCAACCAGGTCTGGGAAGTGGACCAGGCCATCGACTGGGTCAATGCCCTGGCCTTTGCCCAGCCCTGGTTCATCGAGGAACCGACTTCCCCCGATGATGTGGAAGGCCATCGCAAGATCCGCGCGGGCATCGGTGCGGTCAAGGTCGCCACCGGCGAGATGTGCCAGAACCGGGTGCTGTTCAAGCAGTTCATCATGCGCGACGCCATCGATGTGGTGCAGATCGATTCCTGCCGTCTCGGCGGCGTCAACGAGATCCTGGCCGTGATGCTCATGGCCGCCAAGTATGGCAAGGTGGTCTGCCCGCACGCCGGTGGCGTAGGCCTGTGCGAATACGTGCAGCACCTGTCGATGATCGATTACCTGTGCATCTCCGGCAGCAAGGAAGGGCGTGTGACCGAATACGTGGATCACCTGCACGAGCATTTCGTCGATCCCTGCGTGGTCAGGAACGCAGCCTACATGCCGCCGACCCGGCCCGGATTCTCGATCGAGATGAAGCCGGAGTCGCTGGAGCAGTACCGCTTTCGCGGCTAGTGCGCGAAAGCCCGCAACAGATAACGATATAAAAAATAACGGAGACTGAAGTGGACCTGAACCTGCAAGACAAGATCGTCATCGTCACCGGGGGCGCCTCCGGCATCGGCGGCGCGATCAGCATGCAACTGGCCGCCGAGGGCGCCATCCCGGTGGTGTTTGCGCGCAGCGAACCGGAGCCGCAGTTCTGGGCGCGCCTGCTCGCACTACAACCGCGCGCGGCGCTGTTCCAGCTGGAGTTGCAGGACGATGCACGGTGCCGCGAGGCCGTGGCCGAGACCGTGCAGCGCTTCGGACGCCTGGATGGCCTGGTCAACAATGCCGGCGTCAATGACAGCGTGGGGCTGGAAGCCGGCCGCGACGAATTCGTGGCCTCGCTGGAGCGCAACCTGATCCACTACTACGTGATGGCACACTATTGCGTCCCGCACCTGAAGGCCACGCGTGGCGCCATCGTCAATGTCTCGTCCAAGACCGCCGTCACCGGCCAGGGCAACACCAGCGGCTATTGCGCCTCCAAGGGCGCGCAGCTGTCGCTGACCCGCGAGTGGGCGGCGGCCCTGCGCGATGATGGCGTGCGCGTCAATGCGCTGATCCCCGCCGAGGTGATGACGCCGCTCTACGAGAGGTGGATCGCCACCTTCGAGCATCCCCAGGAAAAACTCGATGCCATCACCAGCAAGATCCCGCTGGGCAAGCGTTTCACCACCGCCGAGGAAATGGCCGACATGGCGGTCTTCCTGCTGTCGGGCCGCTCTTCGCACACCACCGGGCAGTGGGTCTTCGTCGATGGGGGCTATACCCATCTCGACCGCGCCCTGACCTGAAGGAGCCGCACATGCGACACCTGCTGGCCCTGGACCTGAAGGACGATGCGGCCCTGATCGCCGAGTACGAGGCGTATCACCGCCGCATCTGGCCCGAGATCGCGCAGCACCTGCGCCGGCACGGCGTGACCGGAATGGAGATCTATCGCCTGGGTACGCGCATGACCATGGTGATGGAGACCGATGACGCCGTCTACGATGCTGCAGCGATGGCCGCCGCCATGCAGGATGATGCGCGTGTGCGTGAGTGGGAGGATCTGATGTGGCGTTTCCAGGCGCCCACGCCGTGGACGCCGGCCGGGGAGAAGTGGGTGGCGATGACCCGCATCTTCGACCTCGGACAGCAGCCGTGAGCGCGGCCTGAATCAGCAGGATCGCCGTCACGCTGGTACAGCGGCGGCAAAGTTGCAGCAAGCATCGAGCATCGACCAGGGCCCGGGACAGGGCCGGCGATGCATCCAGGATGAGCATAAAAGAAGACCAGGAGACACCCGCCATGCCCGACACATCGACAGCCCCTGCAACCACAGCCACGCCGGGCGCCACGGCTGCGCCGCTGATCGCCCTGCGCAACGTCTGCAAGCGCTTTCCCGGCGTGCTGGCGCTGGACAATTGCCAGTTCGAGCTGGCCGCCGGTGAGGTCCACGCCCTGATGGGCGAGAACGGCGCCGGCAAGTCCACGCTGATGAAGATCCTCTCCGGCGTCTACCAGTGCGACAGCGGCGAGATCCTGCTGGACGGTCGGCCGGTGCAGATCAGCGAGCCGCGCCAGGCGCAAGCCCTGGGCATCGGCATCATCCATCAGGAACTGAACCTGATGAACCACCTCACTGCGGCGCAGAACATCTTCATCGGCCGCGAACCGCGCCGTGCCCTCGGCCTGTTCGTCGATGAGGATGCGTTGAACCGCCAGGCTGCCGCCATCTTCGCGCGCATGCGCCTGGATCTCGATCCGCGCACGCCGGTGGGCGAACTGACCGTGGCGCGCCAGCAGATGGTGGAGATTGCCAAGGCGCTGTCCTTCGATTCGCGCGTGCTGATCATGGATGAGCCGACGGCCGCGCTCAACAATGCCGAGATCGGCGAACTGTTCCGTATCATCCGCGACCTGCAGGCGCAGGGCGTGGGCATCGTCTACATCTCGCACAAGATGGATGAGCTGCGCCAGATCGCCGACCGTGTCAGCGTCATGCGCGATGGCAAGTACATCGCCACCGTCCCCATGGTGGGGACTTCCATGGACAGCATCATCGCCATGATGGTGGGCCGCGCCCTCGATGGCGAACAGCGCCCCCCGCCCGATACCTCTTCCAATGAAGTGGTGCTGGAGGTGCGCGGCTTGAATCGCGGTCGCGCCATCCGCGACGTGGGTTTCCAGTTGCGGCGCGGCGAGATCCTCGGCTTTGCCGGCCTGATGGGCGCGGGCCGCACCGAGGTGGCACGCGCCATCTTCGGCGCCGATCCGCTGGAGTCGGGCGAGATCATCATCCATGGCGGTCGTGCGCTGATCAAGTCACCGGCTGACGCGGTGGCCCATGGCATCGGCTACCTGTCGGAAGACCGCAAGCATTTCGGCCTGGCCGTGGGCATGGATGTGCAGGCCAATATCGCGCTCTCCAGCATGGGTCGCTTCACCCGCGCCGGTTTCATGGACCAGCGCGCCATCCGCGAAGCAGCGCAGGGCTATGTGCGCCAGCTGGCCATCAAGACGCCATCGGTGGAACAGCAGGCGCGCCTGCTCTCGGGCGGCAATCAGCAAAAGATCGTGATCGCCAAGTGGCTGCTGCGCGACTGCGACATCCTGTTCTTCGACGAACCCACGCGCGGCATCGACATCGGCGCCAAGAGCGAGATCTACAAGCTGCTCGACGCCCTGGCTGCGCAGGGCAAGGCCATCGTCATGATTTCCTCCGAGCTGCCCGAGGTGTTGCGCATGAGCCACCGCATCCTGGTGATGTGCGAAGGGCGCGTGACGGGCGAACTCTCCCGTGCCGAAGCCACCCAGGAAAAGATCATGCAGCTGGCCACGCAACGCGAATCGGCGGTGCTCTAGCCACCTCTCTCCAAAAATACGCCGCCCCATTCCATCCGAACCCAGAGCACCGACGATCATGGCAAACAATATCCACTCCGCTCCCACCGCATCCATGGCCACTCCAGAGACTTCCCCGGGCTTGCGCGCCCGCCTGTTCAACCCGGCCGCGCGCCAGAAGCTGCTGGCGTTTGCCAGCCTGTTGCTGCTGATGGTGTTCTTCAGCTTCGCCTCCAGCAATTTCCTGGAGGTGGACAACCTGGTGAGCATCCTGCAATCGACCGCCGTCAACGGCGTGCTGGCCATTGCCTGCACCTACGTCATCATCAGTTCCGGCATCGACCTCTCGGTAGGCACCATGATGACCTTCTGCGCCGTCATGGCCGGCGTGGTGCTGACCAACTGGGGCATGCCGCTGCCGCTGGGCATCGTCGCGGCGATCTTCTTCGGCGCGCTCTCGGGCTGGGTCTCGGGCATGGTGATCGCCAAGCTCAAGGTGCCGCCCTTCATTGCCACGCTGGGCATGATGATGCTGCTCAAGGGCCTGTCACTGGTCATCTCAGGCACCCGTCCGATCTACTTCAACGATACCGAGGGCTTCACCGCCATCGCCCAGGATTCGCTGATCGGCGACCTGATCCCGGCGCTGCCCATTCCCAATGCGGTGCTGATCCTCTTCATCGTGGCCATCGGCGCCTCGGTGATCTTGAACAAGACCGTGTTCGGCCGCTATACCTTCGCCCTGGGCAGCAACGAGGAAGCGCTGCGTCTGTCGGGCGTGAAGGTGGATTTCTGGAAGGTGGCGGTCTACACCTTCTCGGGCGCCATCTGCGGCATCGCCGGCCTGATCATCGCTTCGCGCCTGAACTCGGCCCAGCCGGCCCTGGGCCAGGGCTACGAGCTGGACGCGATTGCCGCCGTGGTGATCGGCGGCACCTCGCTCTCGGGCGGTACCGGCACCATCCTGGGCACCATCATCGGCGCGTTCATCATGAGCGTGCTGGTCAACGGCCTGCGCATCATGTCGGTGGCGCAGGAATGGCAGACGGTGGTCACCGGCGTGATCATCATCCTGGCAGTGTACCTGGATATCCTGCGCCGCCGTCGTCGCGCATGAGGTCTGCAATGCGGTCCTGACTGATCTTGCTGTTGCACATCAACCCCGCCGGCGTCTCGGTGCCGGCACTCCATCATCGATAACAAAAGGAGACTTACCCGTGTTCAAGAACAAATTACTCGGTGCCGCCCTGGGCCTGGCCTTTGCCTTCGGTGGCGCCCCTGCGCAAGCGCAGGAAGTCTATATCCCCCTCATCTCCAAGGGCTTCCAGCACCAGTTCTGGCAAGCAGTGAAGGCCGGGGCCGACCAGGCCGGCAAGGACTACAAGGTCAAGGTGAGCTTCGAGGGACCGGAAACCGAAGCCATGGTGGACAAGCAGATCGACATGCTCTCCGCCGCCCTGGCCAAGAAGCCGCAAGCCATCGGCTTTGCCGCCCTGGACAGCAAGGCCGCCATCCCCCTGCTCAAAAAGGCGCAGGCTGCCAAGATCCCGGTAGTGGCCTTCGACTCGGGCGTCGATAGCGACATCCCGGTCACCACCGCCACCACCGACAACCGCGCCGCCGCAGCCCTGGCGGCCGACAAGATGGCTGACCTGATCGGCAAGGAAGGCGAGATCGCCGTGGTCGCCCACGACCAGACCAGCCGCACCGGCATCGACCGTCGCGATGGCTTCCTGGAACGCATCAAGTCCACCTATCCCAAGATCAAGGTGGTCAGCGTGCAGTACGGTGGCGGCGATCAGCTCAAGTCGACCGAGGTCACCAAGTCCATCCTGCAGGCCTATCCCAAGCTCAAGGGCGTGTTCGGCACCAACGAAGGCTCGGCCATCGGTGTGGTCAATGGCGTCAAGGAAATGAAGCGCAAGATCATCATCATCGGCTATGACTCCGGCAAGCAGCAGAAGGACGCGATCCGCGAAGGCGTGATGGCCGGCGCCATCACCCAGAACCCGGTGGGCATCGGCTACAAGACCGTGGAAGCGGCGGTGAAGGCGATCAAGGGCGAGAAGCTGCCCAAGATCATCGACACCGGCTTCTACTGGTACGACAAGAGCAACATCGACGATCCCAAGATCACCGCCGTGCTCTATGACTGATGCGCTCACGGCGTGACGGCGTGATGGCGCGGCTTGGATAGCGCCAGCCGATTGCGCCCTCTGGCACCCGGGCGCCGCCATCCGGCGGCGCCTGTTCTTTTGCACACCGCCCCCTTTCCTGAACTGACCGAGACCATCATGAAGCCGCCCCGCATCGACGCCCACCAGCATTTCTGGCGCTACCGCGCCGAAGACTATCCGTGGATAGGCCACGGCATGGACTTGCTGGCCTGCGACCGCATGCCCGGGCAGTTGCATCCCGTGCTGGCCGCCGAGGGGCTGGACGCCTCCATTGCCGTGCAGGCCCGCGCCGGCCGCGAGGAAACCGGTTTCCTGCTGGAGCTGGCGCGCCATGACCGGCGTATCGCCGGGGTGGTCGGCTGGGAGGATCTGTCCTCGCCGCATCTGGCGGCCAATGTGGCGCACTGGGGCCGGGGGAAACTGCTGGGATTTCGCCACCAGATACAGGACGAGCGCGAGGTCGGCAGCTTCATCGAGGCCCCGGCCTTCAACGCCGGCGTGGCCTGGTTGCAACAGCAGGGCTATGTCTACGATGTGCTGGTGTATGCGCGCCAGATGCCGGAGATCCAGGCCTTCTGCGAGCGTCACGACCGTCACTGGCTGGTGCTGGATCACCTGGGCAAGCCGGCGCTGACCGAGTTCGGCCGCAGCGATGCCGCCCTGGCCGACTGGAAGCACGAGCTGCGCCAGCTGGCCGCCTTGCCCCATGTGGCCTGCAAGCTCTCCGGTCTGGTGACCGAGGCCGATTGGCTGCGCGGCCTGCGCCAGAAGGACTTCGACAATATCGTCATCTGCCTGGATGCGGCGCTGGAAGCCTTCGGCCCGCAACGGCTCATGTTCGGTTCGGATTGGCCGGTGTGCCTGCTGGCGGCCTCCTATGCCAAGGTGGCCGGCGTGGTGCGCGAGTGGGGTAGGACGCGACTGTCGCTCACCGAGCAGGCGCAGTTGTGGGGTGGTACGGCCGCACGCTGCTACGGCCTGGCCTGATGGCCCGCCGACGCCGCCAAGCGCGGCGTCTTCTGACGCTGCTCAGTGCGGCGGCAGCGAGGTCGTGAAGCCGTTGAAGGCGACATGCAGCATGTACTTCACGATGTCCTCGTTGCCCATCTTGCTGAACTTCTGCAGATAATCCACCGCCGGGTCACAGGTGCGGGCGTAATAGCTGTAGAGCACCACGTCACTGGGCAGGGTGGCATCGATATCGCCGGCCTTCTGCGCCTCCTTCACGAGCTTTTCCAGCTGCCCATTGAGCTTGAGCACGCGCATGACGTACTTGACGTTGCGCATGAGCATCTCCCGCACCGGCGTGCTGGTGGAGGGCAGGAAGGGCAGGCCGCCTTCCAGCCGCACCCGCAGTGCCCATTCCAGCATCGCCTCCAGTTTGCCGCGCGCAGTGGCGATCCCGCCCAGCTGCGCCAACTGGTCGATGGCGCCATCGATCAGACGGATCATGGTCTCGCCCACCAACTCTTCCTTGGACTTGAAGTGCTTGTACAGGCTGGGCTTGGAGATGCCCACGGCCCCGGCCACGTCGTCCATGGTCATGAGGTCATAGCCCTTGCTGCCCAGCACCGTCGTGGCCGCGTCCAGGATGGCGTTCTCGCGCAGCTTGAAGGCCTGGTCCTTGAAGCTCAGTTTTCCAAAAATACTCATCGGTAATTTAAGTTACTAATCGGTAGATTTTATTTTATATTGGTAGTAATCTTAGCACCACAGCGAGGCCCGAGCATGCAAGAACGCCGGAAAAAGCGCTCGCGACACACATAAAAACAGCATGCCAGCCCGATCGTGGCGGGTTTTTCCCGCTGGATGGCAAGGGTGGCCTCGATATCGAAAAGGGTGGACCGGACTTCATGATTCCTAATGGACAACGTATCGCCGTCATCGGCGCCGGCATTGCCGGGCTGGCCAGCGCCTACCTGCTGGCGCGCCGGCATGAGGTGGTGCTGTACGAAGCGGCAGCGACCCTGGGCGGCCATGCCAATACGGTCGAGATCGCCCCGCAGGGGCAGCGCTTTGCGGTCGATACCGGTTTCCTGGTGTTCAACGACTGGACCTATCCCAACCTCATCGCCCTGTTCAAGGAGCTCGGTGTCGAGACCTATGCCACCGACATGTCCTTCGGCGTGTCGATGGACGAGGGCCAATTCGAATGGGCCGGCACCAATCTCGATACCGTCTTTGCCCAGCGCAAGCGGCTGTTGCAGCCAGCCTTCCTGGGCATGCTGCGCGACATCCTGCGCTTCAACCGCGCCGCCCACGCCAACCTGGCGGCCTGCGAGGGACGGCCGCTGAGCCTGCGTCACCTGCTCGACGAGGGCGGCTATGGCGCCATGTTCCGCGATGCCTACCTGGTCCCCATGGCCGCTGCCATCTGGTCCAGTTCGCCGGCGGATATCCTGGATTTCCCGGCGGCGACCTTCCTGCGCTTTTGCATCAACCACGGTCTGCTGCAGATCAATGACCGTCCACGCTGGCGCACCGTGCGCGGTGGCTCGCGCGAGTACGTGCGGCGCATCGCCGCCACCTTGCCCGATGTGCGCCTGGGCAGTCGCCTCGCGAGCGTGACCCGCAACGAGCATGGCGTGCTGGTGCGCAGCGCAGGCGATGCCGCGCGTGAGGAACAGTTCGACGCCGTGGTCTTCGCCACCCATGCGCCGCAGACGCTGGCCCTGCTGCAGGATGCCACCATCGAGGAGCATCAGGTGCTGAGCGCGGTGCGCTACCAGGCCAATACCGCCTGGCTGCACAGCGACCTGAGTCTGATGCCGCGTCGTCGCAAGGTCTGGTCGGCCTGGAACTACCTGGGATCGCGCCACAGCGACGGCAGCCGCGCCGTCTGCGTGAGCTATTGGCTCAATCGCCTGCAGGACCTGCCCTGTCAGACCGAGGTGATCCTGACCCTCAACCCTCCCCAGCCGCCGGCGGCGGCTACGGTGATGGGGCGCTTCGACTACGAGCACCCGGTCTTCGACCAGCCCGCCATCGACGCCCAGCGGCGCCTGCCTGGCATCCAGGGCCGCCACCGGGCCTGGTTCGCCGGCGCCTGGACTGGCTATGGCTTCCACGAGGACGGCCTCAAGTCGGCCTTGCGGGTGATCCGCGATTTCGGCGTGACGCCGACCTGGGCTTCGCTATGAAAGCGCTGACTATGCCATCCGCGCCATCCGTGCCATCCGCGCCACCGCCCGCGCAATTGCTGCGCGGGCAGGTGATGCACCAGCGCCTGCGCCCGGTGCTGCATCGTTTCGTCTATCCGGTGTTCTGCGTGCGGCTGGACCTGGCACGCACGGCCGAGGCCGGCAATGCCTGGTTCGGGGTGGACCGGCCGCGCCTGATGAGCGTGCGCACCCGCGACTACGGTGCGCGCGACGGCAGTGACCTGGCCACCTGGGTGCGCGAGCAGCTGCGTCAGGCGGGGGCCGCCGCAGACGGGATGATCTGCCTGCAGACCTTTCCCCGGCTGTTCGGCTTCGTGTTCAACCCGATCAGCCTGTTCCTCTGCCATGACCGCAACGGTGCGCTGCGCGCGGTGCTGGCCGAGGTCAACAATACCTTCGGCCAGACCCAGCATTACCTGCTGCAGGCCAGCGATGGCGGCACCATCGGCGAGGATGCGCGCCTGAGCTGCCACAAGCTGATGCACGTCTCGCCCTTC
>NZ_JAELUH010000190.1 GCF_016429215.1 Herbaspirillum sp. ASV7
GACATAACGGAGTCTCGTGGGCTCGGAGATGTGTATAAGAGACAGACAGTGGTCTGAATATCATCATAAAAACCTTCTAGCTTTTTTTGCATTACCGAAAGGAATTGCCACTCGCCGTTGGGTGGTTGATATGGACGGGACCGCGGACATTGTTCGCTTCGATGTACTAGGCGCGACAAGTTCGGATGTCGATTTAACCAAGCATGTCCCGTCACCTTGGCCGGAGGATATGGCGGTACATATCGCCAGTTTGATTTCTGAGAAGTTTGAGACGTTGAGTAGTGATGATACAAATGCGTTAGCAGAGGAAATAGATCTTAAAGCGATCGGTAGTGGGTCTGTTGCTAGTAATAAGACATTTGAAGAATGGCAAGGCCATTTAACAAAGTCTCAGGTCGGGATCTTGAGTCATGGCCCAAATTCGTCTATTCGGATAGTTGGGCCTGCTGGCTCAGGAAAAACCTTAGCCCTATGCATGCGCGCACTTAAAACTCTGTCTCTTATACACATCTCCGAGCCCACGAGACTCCGTT
>NZ_JAELUH010000191.1 GCF_016429215.1 Herbaspirillum sp. ASV7
CAATTTGCCTAGTTCCTTTACCACGGATCACTCGAGCGCCTTAGGATATTCTCCTCGACTACCTGTGTCGGTTTACGGTACGGGCTGCCATGAACGAACCTTAGAAGTTTTTCTTGGAAGTCTGATTAGGGACATTATCAGCGCTGCCGAGGCTTTGCCGTACTATCAGGTTCATCATTCCCGGCGGATTTGCCTACCAGAAATATAACTACCCCCTTTAACGCACTATTCCGTAAGTGCGCAGTCCTTTCACTACTCCGTTACTCCATCGAATTCATAGCAGGTAATGGAATATTCACCATTTTGCCATCAGCTACGCCTTTCGGCTTTGCCTAAGGACCCGACTAACCCTGATCCGATTAGCGTTGATCAGGAACCCTTAGTCTTACGGCGATAAGATTTTTCATCTTATTTATCGTTACTTATGCCTACATTTTCTTTTCTAAACGCTCCAGCATGTCTCACGACACACCTTCGATGCAGTTTAGAATGCTCCCCTACCGTCTAGCATTGCTGCTAGGCCTAAAGCTTCGGTTGTATGTTTGATACCCGATTATTTTCCGTGCCCAAACCCTCGACCAGTGAGCTGTTACGCACTCTTTAAATGAATGGCTGCTTCCAAGCCAACATCCTGGCT
>NZ_JAELUH010000192.1 GCF_016429215.1 Herbaspirillum sp. ASV7
GATCCTGTTCGGTGGCTGCTTCCTGTCAGCGGTAGCCTCGACCACCGCCATGGTGCGTCACAACCTGCCACCGGCCGACTGGCCCGCCGGCATCAGCGCCTTCACCATCATCTTCGCCGCCGGCCAGATCATCGGACCGACCATCGTCGGCTGGATCGCCGACGGCGCCGGCGGCTTGCAGCGCGGGCTGGTGTTTTCCGCAGTCATGTTGCTGGCGGGGGCGCTGGTTGCGAGCAGGCAGCGCCCCCTGACTGCCTGAGCGGCGTTCTTCTCAGGCAACCGTCGTCGCAAGGTGGCGGCGCAACGCCTCCACCAGCGTCGCACAATCCTCATCGGTACCAATGGTGATACGCAGGAACTGGCTGATGCGCTCGCTCTTGAAGTGGCGCACGATGATGCCGTCGCTGCGCAGGGACGCTGCCAGCGTGGCCGCATCGTGTTGCGGATGGCGCACGAAGACGAAGTTGGCCGCCGACGGCAACACCTGGAAGCCCAATGCCTCCAGCTGCGCCACCAGCGCGGTGCGGCTGGCGATGACCATGCCGCAGGTTTTCTGGAAGTAGGCCTCGTCTTCGATGGCGGCGGTGGCGCCGGCAATGGCGGGACGGTCCAACGG
>NZ_JAELUH010000193.1 GCF_016429215.1 Herbaspirillum sp. ASV7
TGGCCGGTTACAGCAGCAATGAAGCGCAGTACATGGCGCTGATGAATGCGGGCGTGCAGGTCAGCCAGGCCTTCCACCTGACGGTGGGCGTGGCACTGAGCGAGGCGCAGATGGCGCAGCTGACTTCGGACATCGTCTGGATGGTCAAGCAGAAGGTGACCCTGGCCGACGGCAGCACGCAAGAGGTGCTGGTGCCACAGGTCTACCTGCGCTCCAGCAGCATCAGCGTGACGGGACAAGGCACGCTCATTGCAGGCAATAAGGTCAACTTCCAGAGCGCCGGGGACCTGACCAACAGCGGCGCCACCATCGCAGCGGCGCAGGGCGTCTCGCTGGCCGCCAACAATGTACAGAACCTGGGAGGACGGATCTCGGGCAGCACGGTGAGCGTGTCGGCCGCCACCGACATCAACAACCAGGGCGGCACCATCGACGCCCGCAATACGCTGGTGGCGACCGCAGGGCGCGACATCAACAGCGCCTCCAACACGGTGGCCACGCGCAATGCGGTCACCAGCGGGACCAACATCAGCCAGGAGGCGTCGATGTCGGTGTCGGAAGCCAACGGCACTTTGCTGGCCGCTGCCGGACGTGATCTGAACCTCAAGGCCAGC
>NZ_JAELUH010000194.1 GCF_016429215.1 Herbaspirillum sp. ASV7
TCGGCAGCGTCAGATGTGTATAAGAGACAGATATAAGTCAGCATTCCAGTAGTTCATGGTAATACGTTTAGTCGTGGCAGTTATTTATACCAGTTCTCTTACATCTGTTACACGGCCGGTGATGGCTGCAGCAGCAGCGGTAAGCGGACTGGCGAGGAAGGTACGGGCATTAGGTCCCTGACGGCCTTCGAAGTTGCGGTTGGAAGTAGAGATGCAATACATACCTGCAGGTACTTTATCTTCGTTCATACCCAGACAGGCAGAGCAGCCTGGCTCACGCAGCTGGAAGCCCGCTTCCATCAGTACTTTATCAATTTCTTCTGCTCTAGCTTGCGCTTCCACTTGTTTGGAACCCGGTACAATCCAAACCACCACGTCTTCAGCTTTCTGTTTACCTTTCACGAAATCAGCCACCAGACGGAGGTCTTCAATGCGGGAGTTGGTACAGCTACCAATGAATACGTAATCGATTTTCTTGCCGAGCAGTGGAGCGCCTGGCTGGAGGTCCATATAGTCGAGCGACTTCTTAAACGAAGGCACTTCTTTTTCGTCGAGTTGGCTCAGGGCCGGAATGTGCTGGGTGATACCCATGCCCATGCCTGGGTTGGTAC
>NZ_JAELUH010000195.1 GCF_016429215.1 Herbaspirillum sp. ASV7
ACTCGCAGACGTTTTATACAGGTAGGATCGCTGGCTTCCGCTGCCATACTGATGCCTAAATTTCTCAAAGCGCTGGAACGCGGAGAGTTGGTACCGCCAGGAAATAAAGTGTTGGTAATTGTGCAGTTGTCCGGTGGTAATGATGGCCTGAATACGATTATTCCTTATCGCAACGATATTTATTACCGGTCAAGACCGGTGCTGGGCATAAAGCGCACAGATGCCCTTTCGCTCAATGATGACTTGGGCATACATCCTGCGTTGAAGGGGCTGAAAGCCCTCTACGATGATGGCTCATTGGGCATCCTGAATAATGTAGGTTATCCGAATCCGGATCGCTCGCATTTCCGTTCCATGGATATCTGGCATAGTGCCAGTCAGTCTAATGAATTATGGTCTGATGGCTGGATTGGCCGTTACCTGGATGCGCAATGCAAGGGCTGCGACAAGCCTACGCAGGCATTGGAAATCGATGATACGCTCAGTCTTGCCCTGAAAGGAGAGTATTCCAAAGGACTGGCACTTACGGATCCTAACCGGCTGTTGGGTACCAGCAACAATCCTTTCTTCAAAGACTTGTTGAAACAACATCCGCAGGAAGCAGATGAAC
>NZ_JAELUH010000196.1 GCF_016429215.1 Herbaspirillum sp. ASV7
GACACCTACATCCCGACCCCGGAACGTGCTGTTGACGGTACCTTCCTGATGCCGGTGGAAGACGTGTTCTCGATCTCGGGCCGTGGTACCGTGGTGACCGGTCGCGTTGAGCGCGGCATCATCAAGGTCGGCGAAGAAATCGAAATCGTCGGTATCGCCGACACCCAGAAGACCACCTGCACCGGCGTCGAAATGTTCCGCAAGCTGCTGGACCAAGGTCAAGCTGGCGACAACGTTGGCGTTCTGCTGCGCGGCACCAAGCGTGAAGACGTGCAACGTGGTCAGGTTCTGGCCAAGCCGGGTTCGATCAAGCCGCACAAGCACTTCACCGGCGAGATCTATGTTCTGTCGAAGGATGAAGGCGGCCGTCACACCCCGTTCTTCAACAACTACCGTCCGCAGTTCTACTTCCGTACCACCGACGTGACCGGTGCGATCGAACTGCCGAAGGACAAGGAAATGGTCATGCCGGGCGACAACGTGTCGATCACCGTGCAACTGATCAACCCGATCGCTATGGAAGAAGGTCTGCGTTTCGCTATCCGTGAAGGCGGTCGTACCGTCGGCGCCGGCGTCGTCGCCAAGATCTTCGACTAA
>NZ_JAELUH010000197.1 GCF_016429215.1 Herbaspirillum sp. ASV7
GTGCTTGCGAACCACCGTCCAAAGTGGTTTCAGGTCTTGCTTGGCGGGCAGATCCAACGAGTTTTCTGCGATAAATACCTTGCAAAAAGACTCTAATATATTGCTCGCAGCCGAAACCGCTTCACGCGGTTCCGATTGAACGTTCTCCAACGCCCTAGAAAACTCTTCGTCAATGGCTCGATAGTCGAAAGACTTCAACAAGGTTTCGAGCGTGCGAGATGCGGCTGCGCTCATCTGCGCGGCTACGACTCTTCCACCAGTTACATAACGTAGTTTGCATTGCGCCAGGATCGCTTCAATTTTCTTCGCATCCGAACCATCATTCCAGGTTCCAATTGGCTGCTCCATATAGTTCTCGATCAGCCGTCCGAGCACTACTAACGGATCGACGGAGTGGTCCTTGTTTGTACGACGGAGCCATTCAAGGGCTTTTACGTGCTTACTTCCATCGGGTGGCTCTCCTGGCGCGTCGGCATATGCAAAAAGACTGTCGAGAGATGCATGTGTCTCTCTGGCCGTACAGGTATCTGCTACTACCGAAATTACTGGTGACGGAATAAGCTGCCTCATTGGGATTCATCCTTTCCATTTTGTT
>NZ_JAELUH010000198.1 GCF_016429215.1 Herbaspirillum sp. ASV7
CCCCCCCCCCCCCCCCCCCCCCCCCCCCCCCCCCCTCTATACTCACCCGCCGACCACCTACATCTACACTTGTAGTGTATCGTCGGCAGCGTCAGATGTGTATAAGAGACAGAGTTAGTAACGTGTCAAAAGTCGAGCACCAGCGTCTTTCCGGGAACCATGAAAAAACCGTTCGGACTGAGTAGCCGCGCAGCGGCGTATCGAAGGCGCGACTACCTCTGCGCCTTCGATACGCGGTGACGCCGCTACTCAGTCCGAACGGGGGGGAGGTGGAATTAGTCCCGCCTCAAAAGTCGAGCACCAGCGTCTGTCCGGGAACCATGAAAAAACCGTTCGGACTGAGTAGCCGCGCAGCGGCGTATCGAAGGCGTGACTACCTCTGCGCCTTCGATACGCGGCGATGCCGCTACTCCTGTCTCTTATACACATCTGACGCTGCCGACGATACACTACAAGTGTAGATGGCGGTGGGGGGCGGGTGAGTGGGAGGGGGGGGGGGGGGGGGGGGGGGGGGGGGGGGGGGGGGGGGGGGGGGGGGGGGGGGGGGGGGGGGGGGGGGGGGGGGGGGGGGGGGGGGGGGGGG
>NZ_JAELUH010000199.1 GCF_016429215.1 Herbaspirillum sp. ASV7
CCCCCCCCCCCCCCCCCCCCCCCCCCCCCCCCCCCCCCCCCCCCCCCCCCCCCCCCCCCCCCCCCCCCCCCCCCCCCCCCCCCCCCCCCCCCCCCCCCCCCCCCCCCCCCCCCCCTCTTTTTGTAGTGTATCGTCGGCAGCGTCAGATGTGTATAAGAGACAGATTCTAGAGGGCACTCCGTCCAAATCAATTCTTGCTACAGCTACATTTCCGGATTTCCTCTCGCTGGAGTTAGTAAGCGCCAGGCGAACATCCTTGATTGCTTGCACCAGGGTCACGCGATCAAGTAATTCGGAAGTTAATGGCCCCGCAACCACCCTGTCTCTTATACACATCTGACGCTGCCGACGATACACTACAAAAAAAAAGTGTTTTGGGGGGGGGGGGGGGGGGGGGGGGGGGGGGGGGGGGGGGGGGGGGGGGGGGGGGGGGGGGGGGGGGGGGGGGGGGGGGGGGGGGGGGGGGGGGGGGGGGGGGGGGGGGGGGGGGGGGGGGG
>NZ_JAELUH010000019.1 GCF_016429215.1 Herbaspirillum sp. ASV7
CCCCCCCCCCCCCCCCCCCCCCCCCCCCCCCCCCCCCCCCCCCCCCCCCCCCCCCCCCCCCCCCCCCCCCCCCCCCCCCCCCCCCTTTTTACTCCTCCGCCCCCCCCCGATATCTACACTTGTAGTGTATCGTCGGCAGCGTCAGATGTGTATAAGAGACAGGTATCGAAGGCGCAGAGGTAGTCGCGCCTTCGATACGCCGCTGCACGGCTACTCAGTCCGAACGGTTATTTCATGGCCCCTGGAAAGACAAATGCCGTCCGCTGCAAACAGGGACGGCATCATTTCCGGATGTAAAGAGGCAGCCTAGAGAACGGTGCGCTTGACCTTATGGAACAGCCGGTTGAAGTAGATCAGGCTGTCCTTCTTTTCATTGACCTTGACCTCGGCCAGCTCGACGAACATCACCGAGTGCGTACCCACTTCCTTGAACTCGCGGATGCGCCCCTGCAGCTTCACCAGCGCATCGGCCAGCACAGGCTGGCCCAATTCGCCCGGGGCTTCCCAGATGTCCCAGGAGAAGCGCTCTTCCATGGGCACCTTGGTGGCACCGGAGAAGTGCATGGCCAGTTGCTCCAGTTCGTCGGAGAGCACGTTGACGCACAGGCGACCGTTCTTCTTGAAGACGTCATGCATGGCACTGCCGCGATTGATGCACACCAGGATCGTGGGTGGAGTATCGGTGACCGAGCACACCGCGCTGGCAGTAATGCCGCAACGGCCACCCTCACCGTCGGTGGTGATGATGGACACGGCGGCCGGCAGATGCGCCATGGCATGGCGGAACTCCAGCTGTTCCGGCGCAAGTACCGGGCGTGCCGGCGGGGTCGTGGCGCCGCCCTCGGAGGAGGTGGATGAGATGGCGTGGTCTTGTTGTACTGCATTGGCACTCATGGAAACTCCCTGGTTTGCACGCCGATGATGCACGGCGCTCGATAACAGCAGGTTAAGACATGCCAACGATGCACACAATTCGTGCCAAATGCCCGCCCCACAGGGGATTGCGGCTAATCATCTAGGTAAAAATACCTAGACATTCACCGTCCTGGGGATGTTACAGTGTCGCTGATCCCGAGAATTTCGGGCCTGTTTTTTGCATAGGTCAAAGCGTGCTGCTTTGATTCATGCCAACCGGCCCTTCAAGAAATCGAGAGGGTCGGAAATTGCGCCGGTGATCACCGGCTCCATTTTGACGAGACAAGGAGAGATGATGGACTGCAACCCGCCGGTGGTCTACATCGTCGACGATGACGAAGCCGTTCGCACGTCGCTGGCCTGGCTGCTGAGCTCGGTCAATATTCGCACCGAATGCTTCGATGGCCCGGAAGCCTTCCTCAAGGCCTACGACGCCAACAGCCTGTCCTGCCTGATCCTGGATGTGCGCATGCCGGAGATCAGCGGCTTCCAGCTGCAGGACCGCCTCAAGGAAATCGGTGCCGACATTCCCGTGATCTTCGTCTCAGGACATGGGGATATCCCGATGTCGGTGCGTGCCCTGCACAACGGCGCGGTCGATTTCCTGGAGAAGCCCTACAACTCGCAGCAGATGCTCGAACGCATCCAGATGACGCTCAAGAACGTGGCCGGCAACCTGCAGGCCCGCGAGCGCCGCCAGTTGCTCAAGGCACGCCTGAAGACGTTGACGGTGCGCGAGCGCGAGATCCTGGAGAAGGTCATCATGGGCCAGTCCAGCAAGCTCATCGCCCGCGATCTCAATATCAGCGTCAAGACGGTGGATGTGCATCGTGCCAGCGTCAAGGACAAGCTGGGCTGCCAGAGCACCGCCACGCTGGTGCGCGACGTGCTGATGGACTTCGGTCCGGAATTCCTGCGGGCCGCCTGAGACCTTCCTCCCGCCCCATCTACCTGCTTCACGCAACGATCGCCGGCCTCATCAGCCGGCGATGTCGTCACGCCGCCTGCAAGGAGAAGAAGGCCACCGCCCGCTTCAACTCGGCGGCCTGATCTTCCAGTGACTTGGCGGCGGCGGCGGCCTGTTCCACCAGCGCGGCATTCTGCTGGGTCACGCCATCCATCTGTCCCACCGCCTGATTGACCTGGTGAATGCCTTCGGCCTGCTCACGGCTGGCGGTGCTGATCTCCCCCACCAGCGTATGGGCGCCATGCACGCTGCCCACCACGTCCTGCATGGTCTTGCCGGCCTGCTGCACCAGCGCGCTGCCGGCGCCGACCTTCTCCACCGAATCGTCGATGAGCTGCTTGATCTCCTTGGCCGCTGCCGCCGAACGCTGCGCCAGCGCGCGCACTTCCGAAGCCACCACGGCAAAGCCGCGACCCTGCTCGCCGGCACGGGCCGCCTCCACCGCAGCGTTCAGGGCCAGGATATTGGTCTGGAAGGCGATGCCATCGATGACGCCGATGATGTCCACGATCTTGCGCGAGGACTCGTTGATGGTGGCCATGGTAGCGATCAACTGGTCCATCACCACGCCGCCCTGCCCGGCCACGGAGGCAGCCGAGCTGACCAGGTCATTGGCCTGATGGGCGTTCTCGGAATTGGTGCGCACGCTGGAGGTGAGTTGCTCGATGGAGGCCGCCGTCTCTTCCAGGGCGCCGGCCTGTTCTTCGGTGCGGGCCGACAGGTCCAGGTTGCCGTTGGCGATCTCGCCCGAGGCGATGGCGATACTGTCGGCACCATGACGCACGGTGGAGACCACGCCATGCAGGCGCTCGCTCATGCCTTGCAGCGATGCCACCAGTTGGCCCAGCTCGTCGCGACCCATGACCACGGCGCGCGAGGTCAGGTCGCCGGCGGCTACGCGTTGCGAGATGGCCAGCGCCGCATGGACCGGGCGGGTGATGCTGCGCGTGAGCAACACCGCAAAAGCCACGCCACAGAGCAGGATGACCGCTTCCAGCGCGGCGATCTGCCACTGGCTGCTGGCAGCGTCCTTCTGGATCTGTGCGGAGATGTCGTCAATACGGGCGCGCTCGAAATCGAGCAATGCCCCCATGGCATCCTGGGTGTGCTTGGCGATGCCTATGTATTGCTGTTGATAGAGCTGGTCCACCTTGGCGGCATCGCCCTGTTTCTTGGCGGCGTAGATCTCATCGCGGATCGTCAGGAACTGCTTGCGGGCAGCATTGATGGTGGCGAAGAGCTTCATTTCGTTATCGCTGCTCAGTAGCGTCTCGACGTCCTTGAGGGTCTGCGCCGATTCCTTGCTGGAGGCCGCGGCCTCCTTGGCCAGGAAGGCTTCCAGTTCCGGGTCGCGGCTCTTGACCACGGTGGTAGTGCGCTGGATGGCGATGAGCAGCAGGGTATTCCATTGCGAGACCAGGCGTTCGGTCTTCAACGGCACATCCATCATCTGCTGGGTCTGCTGCGCCACCGTCTTGAGCCGCCAGATGCCGGTGGCCGCCACCACCATGGAAAACACCAGCACCACGGCGAAACCCGCCCCCAGGCGCGAACCGATACGTATGTTCTTGATCATTGTTGTCATTCCTACCGCGTTATCCACGGCATCCCGGCGACGGACCACCCCTGGTGGCCCGTCGTGACCGGCTTGCCCCTGTGCCGGCACAGCAAGACCGGCCCCGACCGGTACTTGCGATACTGACTTGCCAATCGATTCTAGGAGTGGCCTGCGTTACCGACTATATCAAATTTAAGAAACTATCCGTGCCGAAAAAGCAACGACGGAGCGGCAGGCCGCGTCAGGCAAGGGATGGCCGGGATAGCCATGCGGAAAGCTTGTCGAATGACAATGCAAAATAATTTATGTAACTGTTGACGAAAGGAGCGCTTTATTGATGATGCGCCAACAAATCAGCAGCCTGGACTACCCAGCGGCATTCACCGACGCTGTGCGCCCAGCGGCTGCACCGCCAAGCGCAAGCCCAGCGCCTTGAGAATGGCGGTCAGGTTGCTCAGGGCAGGATTGCCTTGTGGTGACAGGGTCCGATACAGTTGTGTCGGATTCAAATGGGCCTTTTCAGCGACCGCCTGCACACCCCCTACGGCCTGCGCAACCTGGCGCAACACCGTCATCAGCTCGCCCTGGTCGCCATCGGCGAGGACGCTGTTGATCATCTCGATCGCCAGTGACGGATCGCTGTGATATAGCTCGGCCATCGCCTCATCATGGGGTCTGCTTCTCATTCGTCCGTTCTCCGTTGCCAGTCTTTCCAGTAAATCACCGCACGGTCAAGGTCGGCATCCTGCGTTCGCTTGTCACCACCACACAGCAGCAACACGACGCGTCGACCGACCACGCCGTAGTACACCCGGTAGCCCGGGCCGACGTCGATACGCAATTCCCAGACGCCGTCGCGGCACCACTTGTGATCCCCGAAATTGCCATGCTCGACTCGCGCGACGCGGCGGATGATCGCGATCTTGGCTTGCACGTCGCGCAAGTGACGTATCCAGTCCAGATAGGGATCTTTCCCGCTCCCCGGGGTCAGGTAATGCTCGATGGAATAGCAATCCATATTCGTTTATAAACGAAAAACAGTCAAGCAGAAAGAGGCGATGCAAGAAATTCCCCGAATAGCAGGGCTGATTTCGTTGGCAGGATGAATCGGCAGTCAGCAGTAACTGCGCGATGTTAAAGACCTTCCTATGATGTATGGAGCGGCATGCGAATTAGCTTTCATCCGCTCAAAGAATGTCGAGTGGACGATCGCCGCACATGTCATGCAGCCAGCCACACCCAGCTACGCCCCCATCTCCCCCGACTGCTGCAACCCCAGTATCTGCTGCGAGAGCAGCTCCGCCACCCGCGACTGCTGTGCCAGCGCGTCATTGATCCCGCCGACGATGGCCACGCGCTTGCGGGCGCCTTCGATGACCTCGCCCATGGCCTCATGCGCTGCGGCGGCACCGGTACGGCCCACGCTGGCCTGCGCCACGGCCTGCTCGGCCTCGCGCAGTGCATTGCCGGAAGAACGACTGAGCGACTCGGCGATGCGCCCGATCTCCCGGCTGGACAAACCCACCCGCATCGCCAGCCGCTTGACCTCGGCGGCTACCACGGCAAAGCCGCGTCCGCTCTCGCCGGCGCGGGCTGCTTCAATCGCCGCATTCAGGGCCAGCAGGTTGGTCTGGCTGGAGATCTCGTGGATATCCTCGACAATGCTGCCGATGGTGGCGGCCTGGGCCACCAGGTCGCGATAGGTCTGCAGCGAGGCATCGATGTAGCGACTGATCGTGGCCACCGAGTCGACCACCTGCTGCACCGCCGCCACGGCACGGTCGACGCTGCCGCCGGACTGCCGGGCCACCACGCCGGCACGGCCCATGTCGGCAATACTCTGCGCCAGCAGTGCGAGCAGGTCCTGCACACGCTCCTGCAGGGCGGCGATGTCCTCCGCGCGCACCGGCGCGCCCTGAGGTTCGGGCTGCTCCATCACGACCTGCGCGGTCACGATCGGCAAGCGCGTACCAGCCGGTTCGGCTTGTCCGGCGGGCGCCGACGACCGGCGCGCCGTCAGCAGCACGCCCACCATCACCAGCGGCAGCAGCAAGGCCAGGCCGGTATCGATGGCACCACCCGCCGAGGCCAGCATGCTCCAGCAACTGCCGGCCACTACGATGACCGCACTGGCCAGGCACAGGCCCTTGAGATTGTTCGTCAACATGCTTGTCTCCTCCCTGTTTCTTTCTTTTTTGAATGGTGTGCAGCTTGTTCTTTCAATGTGCCAGCGCATCGGCCTGCACTGTCCCGCGCAAGTCCCTGTCGATCGCGGCCAGACTGTGCTGGCCCTGGTGGATGATGTCCTGCTTGCGGCGCACCGCCTGTGCCAGCGCTTCCAGTTGCTCATCGCAATGCTGCACCAGCGCTGCGGCCTGTTGCTCCAGCAGGGTGAGCACCGCCTGGTCCAGTGCTGCGTAGAGCTTCTCGTAGGAGACCGGCAGGTCCTCGCCGACCGGCTCATAGCCGTTCGCCGGCGCTTCGATCCGGATCGCCTCCGGCAACGCCAGCACGTGGCCCTCCAGCACCGCCTGCGCATGGCGTGCTAAGGCCAGGCCGCTCTGCTGCGCCAGAGCGTCGCAGACGGCCCGCACGTCGCCGGCCGGCGCATGCTGTTCCAGCAGTGCCGGCAAGCCCGGGATGATCTCGCGCCAGGCCAGCTGGACGATGCGCGCCTGGCGGGTTGGCAGCGATTCCCTTTCGGCCTGCACGGCGTGCTGCAGGGCCGCCAGCGCCGGCAGGGTGTGGGCCTGCATGGGGGCCAGCACTTCTTCCTGCAGGTGATGCAGCAGCACTTCGCCCGGCTTGCGCTGCCTGTACGACAGCGCCGGCCCGAGCAGCCCCAGCAGCGCCGCATACAAGCGGTCGAAGCCGGCAGCGGCCATGGCCTGTGCATCCTCTCCCTGGGTACGCGCCACATGGGCCGACACCGAGACCGGCGCCTTCAATTGCGCCAGCGCCACACCCAGGGTGCGCAGCTTGTCGGCGGCGCGTGCGTAGACATCGCCCTCCTGGTCGGCCCGGTTGGCGTCGGATTTGTTACGCAGCAGCTTGACGATCTCGCCATCGACTTCATCCTCGTCGATGACGTCGCTACGCGTCACCACCGGCAGCAGCGGCTTGCCGCGCCGCAGCTCGCGCGCCAGTTCGTCCAGCTCCTGGACCTGGCCCGGCGAGGTCGAGCTGGTCAGCCACAGCACGCCATCGGCGCTGTCCAGGAAGCGCTGGGTCAGGGCGGCGTTGTCATCGGTGGCCGAGTGCAGGCCGGGCGTGTCCAGCAAGACCAGCCCATCGCCCAGGCAGACGCCCTGCAGGCGCGCCGTGGTCTCGGTGGCGCCTTCATGGAAGGCCTGAGCACTGGCGAGGATCTGCCCGCCCTCCAGGTGGAAGTACTGCACCGCCTGCCCTTGCCGGGCAAAGCGCGCCGCCAGGAAATTGCACAGCGAACTCTTGCCGGCATTGAACTTGCCGAACACCAGCAGCATCACCTTGCCCTCGAAGTGCTGTGCCAGGGCGCGCGCCGGGGCCAGTGCCTGCCATTGCTGCTGGCGATGGCGCTGCTGTTCTTGCAGTTCCCGGTGGATGGCCTCGATGCGCAAGGCCAGGGCACTCCCTGGTCGCAAACCCTCGCTGCCGATGCGCCCGGCCTCCAGCGCCTGCCCCAGGCTAGCCAGCCACTCGCGCATGCGCGTCATCAGCGGTGCCAGATCAATGCCATCGCCGCCAGGATGGCGCACCGCCTTGATGAAGTCTTGCTCGTTCTGGCTCATAGGGCCTCCAGCTGTGCCAGCGATTGCCGCGCACGTTGCACGGCCTGCAGTGCCTGGCCGGCCTCGACCAGGGCCTGCGCCAGCGCCTGCCGGTCTTCCGACAATTCGTAATAGTGCAGGAAGGACTCGGTCAGTTGCGCCCGCCCGGCCGGTTCGCAGAAACGGCGGCGCAAGTCGTCGCGGTATTTCACCGACACGCCCATGACGGCCACCATGACCGTATCGAGGCTGCGCACAGAGGTCTGCTGGGCGGCCGGCAAACCTTCCACGCCATGCTTGACCAGATGGCCGCGAATGGCGATGCAGGCGCGCGAATAGGCGATCTGGATGCGTGCCCGCTCGCGCTTGCCGGCAGTCAGCTTGAATTCGTCGGCGGCACTGTCGGGGATGAGGGCGGCATCGATGCCCTGCACCTCCAGTACCGGCAGCAGGTCCTGCGCCACCTGATCCAGCACCTCGGCCAGGCCGGCCTCGAAGTCGCGGCGTTGCTGCTGCTGGCGTTGTTGCAATGTGTGCTGGTGCTGCTGCGCCTGCTCGGCCTGTTGCGCCAGCTGTGCGGCCAGCTCGCCGAAGAGCAAGGCCGTCTCATGCTGGCGTGCCTGCGGCACCTGCGCCATGGCCTCGGCCAGCAAGCCCTGCAGGGCCGGGATGCCGCTTTTCTCCAGCATCAGTTTCTTGCCGCCCTCCACGCCGGCACGATGCCGCGTCGCCGAGACCGCATGCAAGTCCAGCTGCGGTGCCTGTGCCCGGATGGCGGCCGTGACCCGTTCCAGTTGCACCGCATCGGCCATCTGGTCGACCTGGGTCAGCACGAACAGGGTCTGCCGCCGGGTGCGCTGCTGGTCCTCGCGCAAGGCGGCCAGCAGGCCGCGCTCGGCGGCATCGAGCTCGCCCTCCTTGGCCGCATGCACGAACAGGCGGATGTCGGCCTGCAACCAGGTCGCTTCCTGGGCATGGCTGTCGTCCAGTTCGGCCACGTCGGCGTCCAGTCCGGGCGCATCCAGCCAGCGCACATCCTGCTGCAGGTGTTCGGACAGGGTCACGGTCTCGCGCCGGTCAGCCACCGCAAACAGGTCGCAGCCCATCAGTTCGTTGAGCAGCCGGCTCTTGCCGTGGTTGTACTTGCCCACCACGGTGACCGTCGGGGGCGCCGCGCGGCGCGCCAGGGTGCGCAGCCGTGCCAGGTCATGCGCGCGTGCCGGGGCCACGGCCAGCACGTCACGCGCCAGCCGGTCGAATTGGTCTGTCTGCATCTCCATGCTCGTCTCTTTCCTTGTCATTGTTTTTTCACCGGGCGGCCCAGCAGCCAATACGCTGCCATGCCGAACACCACGCCCCAGAAAGCCGCTCCGAGTCCGAACAGGCTCATGCCCGAGGCAGTGGCCAGGAAGGTGATCACCGAGGGTTCCACGTAAGCGCTTTCATCGCTCATCAGGCGGATGTTGGAGACGATGGCGCCGATCAGCGCCAGCCCCGCCAGCGCGGCAATCAGCGCTGCCGGGAAGGCCGTGAACAGCTTGACGATGGAGGCCGCGAAACAGCCGCCCACCAGGTAGAAGACGCCATTGGCAATGCCCGCGATATACCGTCTGCCCGGCTCGGGGTGGGCGTCGCGGCCGGTACACAGCGCCGCCGTGATCGCCGCCAGCACGATGGTGATGCCGCCAAAACAGGCCGTGAGCATGGAGGCCACGCCGGTTCCGGTCACCACCGCGCGCGAGGGCGGATGATAGCCAGCCAGCTGCAGCACCGCCATGCCCGGCAGGAACTGCCCGGTCAGGCTCACCAGCACCAGCGGCACGGTAAAGCTGAAGAACACGCCGATGCTGAACTGCGGCGCGATGAAGACCGGGCTGGCCAGTTCCAGCCCCAGCACCCGCAGGTCGGTCTTGCCGGTGGCAAAGGCCACCGCGAAGCCCACCAGTGCCACCACCACGATGCCGTAGCGCGGCCACCAGCGCCGTCCCGCCAGGTAGGCCGCCAGCATGGCCAGCACCATCAGCGGCGCATCGACGCTGGAGCGAAAGGCATGCACGCCGAACTGGAACAGGATGCCGGCCATCATCCCGGCGGCGATACCCTTGGGGATGAAGGCCAGGATCTTCTCGAAGTAACCGGTCACCCCGATCAGGGCGATGAGCGCCCCGGCCATCAGGTAGGCGCCCACCACCTCGGGCATGCTGATCGCCGGGAACAGGCTCAGCAGCAAGGCCGTGCCCGGGGCCGACCAGGCCGTGATGATGGGCATCCTGAACCACCAGCTCAACAGCAGGCCGCTCACGCCCGCCCCCATGGAGATGGCCCAGATCCAGGAGACCAGTTGCGCGGCCGGGATATGCCCCGCGTGGGCCGCCTGCACGAAGATCACCAACGGTCCCGCATACGAAATCAGTACTGCCAGGAAGCCCGCCACCCAGGCGGTGAGCGAACCGTGTTTGAGCGCCATGAATCTGTCCTTGCTATTTTTCCGCTACCGGATATTGCAGGCAAGCGCGGCAACGCCGCCGCAATGTCAAGCCACAAACGGCTGGGCGCCTGCGGAAGACCAGCCTCCGAAGGCGCCAACCCGGCCACTGCAGCAACCGCAGCCGCTGCAGGATCCGATCTTAAACGCTGCGCGAGACAGCCGCAGCGCCACGCCTTTCCAATGCCGCCGGTACCGTGCCGCGATAGCGCAGGATGAACACGCCGATGGCCAGCGCCGCCACCAGGCCGGGGACCGCAAAGACCAGGAAGTTCATGCTCAGCGGCAGCGATGCCGCCATCAGCCAGCCACCCAGCAGCGGACCGACGATGGCACCGGTACGTCCCACGCCGGAGGCCCAGCCCAGGCCGGTGGAGCGGATCGCCTGGGGATAGAACTGGGCGGTATTGGCATACAGCAGGATCTGGGTACCGATGGTGGTGGCGCCGGCGATGATGATGAGCAGGTAGAGCATGGCCATCGGGCTATTGAAGCCCAGCAGTGCAATGGCCACCGTTCCCAGCGCGAAGAAGCCCAGCACCACCTTGGGCAGCGTGAAGCGATCCCCCAGCCAGCCACCGCTGATGGCACCGACCACGCCGCCGAAGTTCAGCGCCAGCAGGAAGGACAGCGACGAACCCAGGCTGTAGCCGGCGCTGGCCATCAGCTTGGGCAGCCACGAACCCAGCGCATAGACCATCAGCAGGCAGCAGAAGAAGGACAGCCAGATCATCAGCGTACCCACGGCGCGCTGCTGCCTGAACAGGTCCAGCATGGGCACGCCCGCGCCCTTGGCCTCGGCTTGCACCAGCTGCGTACCGGTGTCGATGCGCACCTGGGGGGCCACCTGGGCCAGCATGGAACGGGCGATGTCTTCCTTGCCATGGCGCAGCAGGAAGCCGACCGACTCCGGCAGCTTCCACAGGATCACCGGCAGCAATACCAGCGGCACGGCGGCGGCAAAGAACATCGATTGCCAGCCGAAACGCGGCAGCATGTAGATGCCCAGGCCGGCGCACAGCACCCCGCCCAGCGAATAGCCGCTGAACATGATGGCCACCAGCGTGCTGCGCAGGCGCTTGGGCGCGTATTCGTTCATCAGCGCCACCGCATTGGGCATCAGGCCGCCGCAGCCCAGGCCGGCGATGAAGCGATAGACCCCGAACTCGGTGGGCGTGGTGGCAAAGCCGCTGACGAAGGTCGAGAGGCTGAAAAGGATGAAGCTGATGGCCACGCCCTTCTTGCGGCCGATGCGATCGGCCAGCGGGCCAAAGATGAAGGCGCCGAACATCATGCCGAACAGCGCATAGCTGCCCAGCGCGCCGGCCTGCACCGGGCTCAGGCCCCACTCCTTCATCAGCACCGGCAGCACCGCGCCGTAGATGAAGAGGTCATAGCCATCAAAGATCAGCAGCAATGCGCATAGGCACATCACCATCCAGTGGAAGCGCGTGAATGACGCGCCGTCGATGATCTGGCCGACTTCCTGTGTTTTCATGGATCTCCTCCGTTGTATCGGTTGTATTGCGTCGTTATAAGTCTTGTTCTGGCGATACCACGGGCTATGGCCCGTTTCGTTTTTATGGTCTTGCGTGAGCCACTACAGTTCTGCGACTGCCTTGATCTCGATGATGTAGCCGGGCGCACCACCCAGCATGTGGGCGCCGATGGCGGTCCAGGGCGGCAGCGGGTGCGAGGCGAAGTAGCGGTTGCGCACCTTCATGAACAGCGGCAGGTCGCGCATGTCGGTATGGAACGTGGTCAGGTCCACCACATCGGCCATGGTCGCGCCGGCCGTCTCCAAAATCAGCTTGAGGTTCTCGAAGGCTTGCACGATCTGGGCCTCGCGGCCCTCCACCAGTTGCATGGAAAGGTCACGCCCGATCTGGCCCGATACGTAGATCGTATTGCCCACCCGCAGCCCCGGGGCATAGCCGATCTTGTCGTAGACCTCTTCCATCCCCTTGGGAATGATGGCTTTGCGTTCTGGCATGTTGTCTCCTTGTAGCTTGTCCTGATCAACCGTTATCGCCGCCGGCCACCGGCAGCACCGTGCCGGTGATGTAGCTGGCCTCGTCCGAGGCCATGAAGAGGATGGGCGCGATCTGTTCCTCCAGCGTGGCGTAGCGCTTGAAGAAGGTCGATCCGGTCACCTGTTGCACGGCCTCCTGCATCCACACCTGCTCCTGGGCGTTGTCGCCGGCGGCATTGCGCGGGATGCGGCGCGGCGGGGCCTGGGTGCCGCCCGGGGCGGTGGCCACCACGCGGATGCCCTGCTCGCCATATTCCATGGCCAGCGCCATGGTCAGTGCGTTGACGCCGCCCTTGGCCGCCGAATACGGCACCCGGCGAACGCCGCGCGTGGCATTGGAAGAGACATTGACGATGGTGCCGCCGCCCTGCGCCAGCAGATGCGGCAACACGGCGTGGCAGCCATAGAGGGTGGGCATGAGCGAGCGGCGGATCTCGGCGTCGATCTGGGCCGGCTCGAACTCGGCAAAGGGCCGCATGCGGATGGCACCGCCCACGCCATTGATGAGGATGTCGATACCGCCGAAGGCCTGCACCGCATAGGCCATGGCGGCCTGCGCGCCTTCGTAGGTTTCGAGGTCGGCGACAAAACCGAGGCCGCGCCCGTCGGCGGCTTCGGCCGCGACCTCATGGACCATATCGGCGCGATCCACCAGCAGCACCCGCCCGCCTTCGGCCGCAATCCCCAGAGCCACGCCGCGCAGGATGCCCTGCGCAGCACCGGTGACGACCGCCACGCGACCGGCGAAGCGGTGCTTCATCGGCGCGCTGCTCATGCTGCCACGGCCACCGGGGCCGGCTGGCTGGTGACGAACTTCTCGTAGTGGAAGCTGGCCGGGGTAATGCCATTGGCCTGGAAGTGCTTCTGCACCGCCTCCACCATCGGCGGCGGCCCGCACAGGTAGACATCCACGTTGCCATCATGCAGCACCGCCGCCGGCATGTGCTGGGTCACATAACCCTGGCGCGGATGCGTGGTGGCGGGGTCGGCCACGCAGGTGGTGAAGCTGAAGCCGGAAAGGCGCTGGGCGTACTGCTCCAGTTGCTCCACCAGCACCAGGTCCTGGTCGCGGGTGACACCATAGATCAGGTGCACCGGCTGGGACAGGGCCTGGCCCTGGCGCGCCAGTTCTTCCAGCATCGACAGGAAGGGCGCCAGCCCCGTGCCGCCCGCCAGCATCAGCAACGGCCGGGTCACGGGACGCAGGTAGAAGCTGCCCAGCGGCCCCGTCATCGCCAGCGTCGTGCCGGCCTGGGCGCTGGCGAGCCAGCCGCTCATCAAACCACCCGGCACGTTCTTGATCAGGAAGCTCATGCGCGCATCGCCCGAGGCCGAGCTGAACGAGTAGGAACGGTGCTGGTCGCTGCCCGGCACGCCGATGTTGACGTATTGACCGGGCAGGAAGGCCGGGGCATCGGCGCCGGTGTCCAGCGTCAGCGTAAAGGCGGCGTCGCCAAAGGCGGTAATCTCGGCCACCTTGCCGGCAAACTTGGCGGTGCCGGTCTTGCAGGCGCTCGAAGGTACCGGCACGGCGACGACGCAATCCGATTGCGGCACCATCTGGCAGGTCAGCACCATGCCCCCAGCGGCCTCGTCCTCGCTGAGTGCATCCTCGATGTAGTCGTCACCCAGGTCATACCGGCCGCTCTCGGCGCGGCACTTGCAGGTGCCGCACACGCCGTCGGAACAATCCATGGGCAGGTTGATGCGCTGGCGGAAGGCCGCATCCAGCACTTTTTCCTTGGCGCCGCAGTCGATGATGCGGGTAACCCCGTCTTCGAAATTCAGGGCGATGCGATAGCTGCTCATCATGTGTCTCCTGCTGCCGGTCAGACGTGATAGACGTCGATGACCTGGCGGATATAGTCATTCTTCAGCACGATCTTCTTGCGGGCGATCAGCAGGCCCCCATCGACCTTGCGCAAGGTCGCCAGCACCGTGCCGAAGAAGTGGTCGGTGATCTTGTAGCGATGGCTCAGGGTATGGAAGTTGTAGCGCACGTCCACGGCATCGTCGCGCTCTTCCAGGATCTCCACGTTGGTGATCATGTGGTTGGTGCGCGGCTCCGGCATGGAGGCGCTGGAGCGCTCGGTCTTGATGCGGAAGACGCGGTCTTCCAGACCGTCGCGATTGGGGTAGTACATCAGCGAGATCTGGCTGTTGGGGTCCTCGGTCAACTGGTCGTCGTCATCCCAGGCCGGCATCCAGTAGTCGACGTCGGCGGCATACAGTTCCAGCCACGACTCCCATTGACGCTCATCCAGATGGCGCGCCTCGCGATAGAGGAAGGCACTGACGGTGCCATGATCGACGGGATTGGCGATGCTCATTGTTGTGCTCCTTGCCGTGCGGCGGCACGTTCCTTCTCGACGGCCTGGCGCATCTGCCCGGTCCAGTAATGGTGCTGGCAGACGAACAGGCCTTCGTCCTCGCTACGCTCGCCGCTCAGCAGTGGCTTCATGCCCATCTTGATGGCGTTCTCGTCGGGGCCTTCCTTCCACAGCGGCGCACCCCGGCTCATGTCATTCCAGCGCACGGTCGAACCGGCATAGCCGGCCTGGCAGGCGCGGAATTCTTCCAGGTCATCGGCCGTGCCCATGCCGGAGACGTTGAAGAAGTCCTCGTACTGGCGGATGCGCACGCGGCGGTCTTCGGCGCTCTCGCCCTTGGGGCCGAAGCAGAAGATGCTGATCTCGGTCTTGTCCACGCTGATCGGACGGGCCACGCGGATCTGGGTGCCGAACTGGTCCATCAGGAACACGTTGGGATACAGGCACAGGTTGCGGGTCTGGGCCACGATGGTGTCGGCACGGGCCTGGCCCACGCGGGCGGCCAGTTCCTCGCGCTGGTTCCAGATGGGGCGCACTTCCGGGTTCAGGGTATTGGTCCACAGCAGGATGTGGCCGTTCTCGAAACCATAGACGCCGGCCACGGCCTTGCTCCAGTTGTTGGCATCGGTGGCCTTGGTGCCGCCTTCCTTGCGGCGGCTCATGGTGGCGCCATAGTTCCAGTGCACGGTGCTGACGTGGTAACCGTCGCAGCCGTTTTCCATCTGCATCTTCCAGTTGCCATCGTAGATGTAGCTGGAGTTGCCGCGCAGGACTTCCAGGCCATTGGGAGCCTGGTCGACGATCTGGTCGATGATCACGCGGGTCTCGCCCAGGTAGTCTTCCAGCGGCATGACATCGGCATTGAGACTGCCAAAGAGGAAGCCGCGATAGTTCTGGAAGCGTGCCACCCGGGCCAGGTCGTGCGAACCGTTCTGGTTGAAGGAGACCGGGTATTCGGTGGTCTTCTCGTCCTTCACCTTGAGCAGCTTGCCGGTATTGCCGAAGGTCCAGCCGTGGAACGGGCAGGTGAAGCTGCTCTTGTTGCCGTGCTTGCGCCGGCACAGCATGGCGCCCTTGTGTGCGCAGGCATTGATGACGGCATGCAGCTCGCCGTTCTTGTCACGGGTCACCACCACCGGCTGCCGGCCGATCCAGGTGGTGTAGTAGTCGTTGACGTTGGCGACCTGGCTCTCGTGGGCGAGATAGACCCAGTTGGATTCGAAGAGATGCTTCATCTCCAGTTCGAACAACTCGGGGTTGGTGAAGATGTCGCGGCGGCAGCGGAAGATGCCGTTGGCCTTGTCTTCCTGCAGGGCGGTCTCCAGCAGCTTCTCGACCTCATCGTACTTGTCGGCGGTGGCAATGGTGTTCATGGTGCGGTTTCTCCAGGGTGCAAGCCTCCCCCCGCGATGGCCAGCCATCGCGGCGTGTCAACAGGCAGGGGGAGGATTGGCGGGTAGTGCTTCAGACGCCGGGGCGCTAAGCCCCCCGGTGGCTCAGGCGGCCAGGCGCGGACGGTCGACGATCTGGTTGTCGGCGCCCTGGACCAGGGTGCTCAGCTTCATGTCGAAGACGATCTCGGCAAACGGACCTTCCAGTCCTTCGGCCTTGATGCTGGCCGCATCGGTACGCTCGACCAGCGGCGGCACCAGGCCTTCGCGGGTGGCGTAGGCGAAGTCGTCATAGATCAGCGGATCGCCATCGATGTTGATCTGGGTGGTCAGCTTGCGATGGCCGTCGGCGGTGACGAAGAAGTGGATGTGCGCCGGACGGTTGCCATGGCGGCCCAGTTCGTTGAGCAGGCCCTGGGTCGGACCATCGGGCGGGCAGCCGTAGCCGGCCGGCACGATGCTGCGGAATTTGTAGCGACCCTGGGCATCGGTGATGATGGTACGGCGCATGTTGAAGGGACGCTGTTCACCGGTCGGGTCGAAGTGCGAATAGAAGCCCTTGGTGTTGGCATGCCAGACCTCGACCTTGGCGCCCGGCATGGGCTTGCCGTCGGCGCTGTAGATGGTGCCATGCATGATCAGGGTGTGGCCGGTCTTGTCGCTGCCGTCGTCGAGGCGGGCAAAGCCCTGCTCCACCGGCGCACCGGCCACGTACAGCGGACCCTCGATGGTGCGTGGAGTGCCGTTGACCACGCCCTGGGCGGCATCCTCGGCATCCATGCGCATGTCCAGGAAGCGGTCCAGACCCAGGCCCGGCGAGAGCAGGCCGGCTTCGCTGGAAGCGCCCAGGCGGTTCAGGTAGGCGATGCCGGCCCAGTATTCGTCGGACGTGATTTCCAGGTCTTCGATGGTCTTGAACAGGTCCGAGAGGATGCGATGCACGATCTGCTTGGTGCGCGGGCTGCCACCGTCGGTGTCCAGGCCGCTGGCCAGACGCAGGAAGTCTTGTACTTCGGGGGTGCTGAAAATCTTGGCTGCCATGTGTGTCTCCTGTTTGATTTGTTGGAAGGAAAAATTGCGGTCTACTCAGCCCGCCAGCTTGGCTGGCCTGACTGCGGTAATCGATGCGCCTTGCTTGCGGTCGCGCCGGAAGTATTGCACGCGGTCTTCATCCAGCACGATCCCCAGACCCGGACCTTGCGGCACGGCCAGCTGGAAGTCCTGGTATTGCAGCGGCTGGGCGAGGATTTCCTCGGTCAGCAGCAGAGGGCCGAAGAGCTCGGTGCCCCATTGCAGTTCACGGAAGGTGGCAAAGGCATGGGCCGAGGCGATGGTGCCGATGGCGCCTTCCAGCATGGTGCCACCATACAGCTCGATACCGGCGGCGTCACCGATGGCGGCCACCTGCTGGGCCGCACGCAGGCCACCGGACTGCTCGATCTTGATGGCGAAGACATCGGCGCCACCGATACGCGCCAGGGCAAAGGCCGAGGCCGGGCCGGTCAGCGATTCGTCGGCCATCACGGCGATGGGGTACTTGCCCTTCAGGCGCGCCAGCGCCTGTGCCGAGGCCACCGGTTGCTCGACCAGCTCGCAGCCGGCATCGACCAGGCCGGCCAGGCCGCGCTGGGCTTCCAGCTCGCTCCAGGCCATGTTCACATCCACCCGCACCGCGCCGCGATCGCCCAGCGCCTTCTTGATGGCGGCCACGTGGGCCACGTCAGCCTCGACGGCGCGACGGCCGATCTTGAGCTTGAAGATGTTGTGGCGACGCTGGGCCAGCATGCGCTCGGCTTCGTCGATGTCGCGGGCGGTGTCGCCCGAGGCCAGGGTCCAGGCGATCGGCAGGCTTTCACGGGCACGCCCGCCCAGCAGTTGCGATACCGGCAGGCCGGTGCGCTGGCCCAGGGCATCGAACAGCGCGGTCTCGATGGCGCACTTGGCGAAGCGGTTATCCTGGATGGCCTTGTTCAGGCGCGCCATGATGGCCGGGATCAGGCTGGCATCGGCGCCCAGCAGCAACGGCGCGAAGTAGGTATCGATGGCCAGCTTCATGCCCTCGGGCGATTCCGCGCCGTAGGCCAGGCCACCGATGGTGGTGCCCTCGCCCACGCCCACGGTGCCGTCCGAACAGTACAGGCGCACCAGCATCAGGGTCTGCCCATTCATCGTCGCCATGGACAATTGATGGGGCCGGATGGTCGGCAGGTCGACCAGGAAGGTCTCGACCCGGTCGATCTTCGCCGGGGCTGCCGCAGAGTGAATGTGTTGTGTGGGTTCCATGCTTCGCATTGAACACCCGGAAGGGCTTGCAAGGCCAACACCAAATACGTCTAGTTTCATACCTTTTCCATATAGTTGTGGCGTAAACCCATGGAATTTGGAGAATTGGACAGGTTCTGTGCCACAGGGATATGATTTTCGACCATGGACATCCGACAACTCAAATACTTCGTGGCCGTTGCCAACACCCGCAACTTCACCCGCGCCTCCGAGCAATTGCACATCGCCCAGCCGCCGCTGAGCCGCCAGATCCAGTTGCTGGAGGAGGAGCTGGGCGTGCAGTTGCTCTTGCGCAATAGCCGCCCCTTGCGCCTCACCGAGGCGGGCCGGGTGTTCTACGAGCAGGCCCTGCAGATCATCAACCGCCTGGAACAGTTGAAGAACGCCACCCAGCAGATCGGCCTGAACCAGCGCCAGACCCTGTCCATCGGCTTTGTCGCCTCGACGCTCTACGGCGGCCTGCCGATGCTGGTGCGCAAGTTGCGCCAGCACTACCCGGACGTGGACATCCAGCTGGTGGAGCTGACCTCGATGCAGCAGTTCGCGGCCCTCAAGTCGGGCCGCATCGACGTCGGCTTCGGTCGCATCCGCAGCAACGACGCCACCGTGGCGCGTATCGTGCTGCGCGAGGAAAAGCTGGTGCTGGCGATCCCGCCGGGCTTTGCGCTGGCTGCCAGCGACCAGCGCGTGAGCCTCAAGGAGGTGCATGGGCAAAAGCTGATCGTCTATCCCAAGGAACCGCGCCCCAGCTTTGCCGACCACATCCTGAGCCTGCTCAACGACCAGGACATCCACCCCGCCGAAGTGCATGAGGTGCGCGAGATCCAGACCGCCCTGGGCCTGGTGGCGGCTGAAGCCGGGCTGTGCCTGATCCCGGCCTCGGCACGCCTGCGCAGCGACCTGCACTACCGCCTCATCGATGATGCCCGCGCCACCTCGCCCATCATCCTGACCCACCGCATCAACGACAACGCCTGGTACATCGAGGCCGTCAAGCAACTGGTGGCCGACATGTACGCCGAGCATCCGGCCTGGCTGGACATCGATACCAGCTCCTTCCCGGCGACCGGCTTTCCCAGTCCCCGGCGCGATGGCTGATGAAGGATGGCTAAAGACAGCGCGTGTTGACAGCGTCGCGAACGGAGGCCTACACTAATTTGTGCGAATAAAGAATTAATGTTCGATTATCGAACAATTAGAAAAGACGTACCAACCGTATTCCGAGACAAACCCCACAACGACAACGGAGCAAACATCATGCTGTTCATGGTTCAGATGCAGGTCAATATCCCCGCCTCGGTCGACAAGGCAGTGGCTGACGCACTCAAGAAGGACGAGAAGGAAATGTCGCAGAAGCTGCAGCGCGAAGGCAAATGGCGCGACCTGTGGCGCGTGGTCGGCCAATACGCCAACGTGAGCATCTTCAATGTCTCGGGCAATGACGAGCTGCACACGATCCTCTCGAACCTGCCGCTCTACCCCTTCATGACGATCTCGGTCACGCCGCTGACCCAGCATCCGTCGGCCATCGCCCAGATCGGCTGATCCGGCTCCCTCTGACGCTTCAACCAGGCGCCTGCTGGCCACAGGTCCGCGGGCGCGACAAGGATTTCTCCATGCCATTCGCCAATCTCAACGGCATCCAGCTGCACTACCAACTCGACGGCGATGCCTCCCTGCCGGTGCTGGTGCTCTCCAATTCACTGGGGACCTCGCTGGCCATGTGGGATCCGCAGATCCCCGAACTGAGCCGGCATTTCCGCGTGCTGCGCTATGACACACGCGGCCACGGCCAGTCCGGCGTCACGCCCGGTCCCTATAGCATCGCGCAGCTGGGGGGCGACGTGATCGCCCTGCTGGACCAGCTGGGCATCGAGCGCGCGCACTTCTGTGGCCTGTCCATGGGTGGCAGCACCTTCATGTGGCTGGCGGTGCATCATCCGCAGCGCGTCGACAAGCTGATCCTCTGCAATACCGGTGCAAAGATCGGCACGGCCGAAGCCTGGAACAGCCGCATCGACACGGTCCGCAAGGAGGGATTGGGCGCGATTGCCGGCGCCGTGGTCTCGCGCTGGCTGACACCGGAGTATGCCGAGAAGAATCCGCAGCAGGTGCAGGCCCTGACCACGATGTTATTGGCCACGCCCGCCGAAGGCTATGCCGGCGCCTGTGCCGCCGTGCGCGACAACGACCTGCGCGAAGCCATTGCCGGCATCGGCGCGCCGACCCTGGTGATCGCCGGCAGCGGCGACGTCCCCACGCCACCGGCGGACGCCCAGTTCATGCGCGCCACCATTCCCGGTGCGCTGTATGTGGAGTTCGATGCGGCGCATATCTCCAACCAGCAGCAACCCCGCGCGTTCACGCAGGCGCTGGTGCAGTTCCTGACGCAGTGAGCAGTGACTGAGTACATGCGGATGCACTCAGGAACTGCATGGGCCGGATAGTCCATCGATGATATGACGGCGGCGTACAGGATCTTGCGTCTATAACCAGGCTTCTTGCTCGGCCTTGCGCCCCTCTCGTTGCATAGCCTCGCACAGGATACGCAACGAGACGGGAAGCCCTTCTCTAGCCAGCAAACCTGGCAGCAGTTGTCTATCCTTGTCGGCCAGGGGCCAGAACTGCCTTGTCCCCATCAACTCTTCCACACCCATCCGATAGGGTTCCCAAGGCAGGCCAGCTTGCTCCCATTGCGCACCGACCGTACACGCGATATCCACGCCAGCTGGGTCGGCGTCAGCGCTGATCCTCGCAGGAGCAGCCGCCTTAACCAGCAGCGCGGCGATCATCTCCAACCATCCGAAAGAAGGACGACCCGGCATCCATAGCAAAGCCGTTCCGGCAGGAAGCTCGCGCGCCTGTCGTTCGAAACTGGTGCGATTCTCGATGAGCCACCATTGCCGCACTCCCTCTATCCGCTCCAGGGTGAGCATGTCCTTGAGCGGAACGCAAAGAAAGTGGACAGCCGCCACGTCCAACTTGCGCGTCCCCCAGGATAGCGAGACGTCCCCCGCTATCCATGCCGTCTGGGAAAAACGGCTGATGCCCAGGCCTTCAAGATCGAAGAAGACCTCGAGCCAGCGCCATTCGTGTGCTTCAATTGCCTTGGTCCCATCCCGCACGGAGAGCGCAAAATCATTGCGCATGCCCTGCTGGCCACTATCGCGCCAGTTCGCCACGGCGAATATCAAGTTCAGCCGATGCTCCAATGCTTCGGGTGCCAGTGCTTTGGCCTTTGCAAGCCCTTCGATGGCTTGCGCCAGGTCATGATCGAAAGACAGGTCGGCATCGTCTGGAGAATGGCTACCCACGCGCGCAAGCAAGCGACGCCTGGCATTCTCCAGCAACACCTGGCGTCGCTGCTGGCGTTGCAAGACGCTGGTCGCACCCAGCAAGGTCTGAAGTCGAGCCAGGTCGCGCCAGCTGAAAGCTGTCCACGGCCAGGCACCGTCGTTCTTCATCTCAAAGCTGATCACCCAGCCATCCTGCAGCAAGCGCTCGACCAGGAGGTCACCGTCTTCGATATCGAAGCCATCAACCTTGCTCTTGGCCTTCTTCAACATGGATTCACGCTTGTGCTTACCATGCGTTTCATCCTCCCCCACCCACAAGCGCAGCACTTCCAACTCCATGGCGCTAAAGGGCCGCAGCTTGGTCGGCACATCACCGGATGCCACACGCGTGCGACGATTCTTAGGCAAATATGTCTCGATCAAGGCGCTCATGTAGTACGGCCTCAGGCTTCCAGCCGCAAGCGCCGCTGCAACACCCCGATCGGCGGTGCCCAGCGGGCTTCACGCGGTTTCTTGGAGGTCACCAGCGTGATATCGGCCGGCTCGAACACCTCGACGTTGTGGGTGATCGGCGTGGTCAGCACGTACTGGGCGCGGGTCGACTTGAGGAAGTTGCTGACCAGCTGGATGTTGCGCACGTCCAGGTGGGCGAAGGGTTCGTCGATGAAGACGAAACCACCGGGCATGTCGTCATCCTTGAGCAGGCCCACCAGCAGGATCAGCGACTTGATCACCTGCTGGCCACCGGAGGCTTCGCCATCATTGAGGCCGATCTCGCCCTTGCCGTCGAAATTGAAGCTGACCTTCAGCTCGGCCTGGCGCAGGATGCTGTCGTCGTTTTCCAGGTGCGGCAGGTCGGCGCTGACCACCACGCCGGCCAGTGCGCCGAGATCGACGATGTTGCGGCGATAGCGCCGCACCGTGGCGCGCAGTACGTCGATGTAACGCTCGCGGGCATTGCCCACGGCTTCCTCGGCGGCCGAATTGCTGGCCTTGCGCGAATCCAGTTCATTGCGCTGGTTGCCCACGGTACCCTGCATGATCAGGTGCTTGTCCTCGACGCTGGGGTCCTTCTCCCAGTTGCCGCTCTCCAGCTCATGCTCGACCGCGCCCATGCGCAGCTCGGCCTGCTTGGCATTGGTGTATTTCTCGTAGAGCGATTGCAGGGCGTCGCCAGCGATCCAGCGCTGCGGGAAGCGCGACTTCTGCGCCCGCGAGGCCAGTGCGCGGGCGCGCTGCTCGTCATGGCGGCTACGCCATTCGCGTTCCTGGCCGGCCAGATCACCTTCGGTCTCGCGCAGGCGGCGTTGCAGGGCGGCGTGCTTGCCATCGATCGTGGTGCGCTGGGCGATTGCCTCGCCATGTTCGGCGTCGAGCCGGGTCCAACGCTCGCTGGCGGCCACGCGGGCCAGGCGCAGGGCGGGCAGCTGGCGTCGCGCTTCTTCGAATTCCTCGCTGCGGCGGGCCAGCTCTTCAATGGCGAGATGTCCTTCGCTGGCCTTCCTGGCGGCCTCCAGCTGGCGCTTGATGTCGTTCTGCTGCAGCACCACGTCGGTCAACTGCTCGTCCAGCGTGGCCAGGCGTTTCTGGATCGAGGCCTGGCGCGAGGCCAGCGCGGCGGCGCCGAACTGGTAGTCGCCCGGGTCGCTCCAGACGCTGCGCCCGCCACGACCATCGCGCCAATAGGCTTGCGGCGTGATCCACTCGCCGCCCTGGCGCGCGCCCTCGACGGTGTCGGCCACGCGGCTGATCTGCGCCAGCTGGCGCAACAGCCAGGACGGCGCCTTGGCCGAGAAGCGCAGCACCGCCAGCAGGCTGTCGGCCGGCGGCTGGACCGGTGCGGCGGCGACATCGGAGACCACGTAGTGGCGATAGCGCTCGCGCTCGGCCAGGGCCATGGCGGCCCCCTCGTCCTTGCCATCTTCCAGCACCACCACCCAGCGCGAGGCGCGCAGCACGCCTTCGGCGGCGGCACGCCAGTGGTCATCGGTGATCTCGATCAGGTCGGCCAGGATGTGATGGCCGATGCCGGCCTGGCGCAGGCTGCGCGAGAACTGCTGCACCTCGCCCGGCTTGGGCGCCTGGCGCTGGCCGGTCAGGCGCTCCAGCGCTCCCTGGGCGTCCTTGCGCTGGCTCTCCAGCGCACGCCAGCGGTCATTGAGTTCGGTCTTCTGCTGTTCCAGCTCGGTCACGCGCGCCATCAGCTGCGCGGAGTCGCCCTCCACCGCCGACAGCGCCTGCAGTTCGTCGGCCTGGCGTACCAGCGCCTCGACCGGTTTCTCTGCATCGCGCGCTTTTTGCTGGGCGGCGTGGGCGTCGTTCTTGTCCTGCTCCAGCGTGATGACCCTGTCGCGGGCTTCCTGCTGCTGTTGCACCAGCTGCGCCAACTGCACGCCGTCGCCGGCACGCTGGCGTCGCTGCGCGTTGTGGTGCAGGCGCTGGCGATGCAGCTCGCGCAGGCGGGTGGCGGTGCCCTGGCGCTCTTCGTGCCAGCGCAACACGGGGATGACTTCAGCGGCCAGGATCTCGCGCTCGCGCAGCTTGCCCTGGTATTGGCGATACAGGTTCACGCGGCTGTCGAGCTGCGCCAGTTGCGCCTGGCTGTGCGCCAGTTCCTGCTCGGCCAGCACCACCTCGGCGGCCAGGTCGCGCTGGTGGCGACGGGCTTCTTCGTAGCGGTCCAGCACTTCCTGGTCACCAAAGACTTCGAACACCAGGCGCAGCAATTCCTTGGGCGAGAACTCGCACAGGCGGTCGGTCTGGCCCTGCTCCAGCGCCAGCACGCGGGCAATCGCGCGCGACAGGCCGGCGCCTTCCAGACGCTTGCGCCAATGCTCCAGGCCCAGCCAATCCTTCTCCGGCATCTGGGCCAGGGTTTCGATGGGCACGTCGCCATCGCTCATGCAATAACGCCGCTGCCAGTCGCCGCCATTACGCTCGATGCGGCAGGCCAGGGTCACCTGGTCGGCATAGAGCAGGTTGCGGGCGAAGGGGCGGGTCGAGGTCTGGCGGCCGTGCGGACGGTTGTCGACCGTGGCGCGCAGCCAGGTGGTATCGGCATTGGCGTGGCGGGCGTAGGTCTTGTAGCTGCGACCACCCGAACACTCCAGGCCCAGCAGCGTGCGCATGGCGTCGAGCAGCGTGGTCTTGCCCGACCCGTTGGGGCCGGCAATGGTGATGATGGAACCGTCCAGCGGCATGGTCAGGCGCTGGCAATAGTCCCACTGCAGCAGTTCAAGGGATTGCAGGTGGAACATCAGGCGTCTCCCTCGGGATCTTGTTGTGACTGTGCGTCGGGATCGTCATGCGCATCGGCGGGCGTGATCGCCTCGGCCTCGGCTTGCGCCTCACGTGCGGTGGCGCGCGCCAGTACATCGCCCAGCGCGCCATCGAGGATGCGCGGGGCCAGGGCGTCGTAGTCCAGCAGCAGATCCAGCAGCGGACCTTCGGCGATATCGTCACCGCGACGCACGATGAAACCATGCGCCTCTAGGCGCCGCAGATTGCCATCCAGGCGCATCTTCTTGCCCAGCTGCGGGCCGAAGTCGGCCAGCAGGGATCGGTAGGACACCACCGGGCTGACGGCGGCGGCGCTGGGCATGGGTTTTTCCTTGTTGAACATTTCTTCCTGCTGCTCGCCCTCGCCGCTGCTGGCGCGCGCCGACTGGCGCTCGCGCTTGGGCAGCACGATCAGCGACCACAGCACCACCAGCAGCGAGATGGCGTCGCGCGGCAGCTCGATATTGTTGTTGGCATCCATGCCGGCCTCGCCGAAGACCACACGCTCGGCGCCGCGCACCAGCACCACGCTGATATGGTCGGCGTGGATGTTGTCCACCAGGCGCAGGCCCACCTGGGCCAGGCGGTCCTGCAGCGCTTGCCACAGGTCGGCATCGATCAGGGCGCGACGCACGCGCGGATGCTTGCGCGGCAACCAGCGGCGCGCCAGCAGTTCGGCGGCCAGCAGGCCGGCCTCGTCGGGGGTATCACTCATGGTTCTTTTCTTGGGAAGACTCGGGATGGATGGCCCCGGCGCTCATGGCGAGCACATCGGGGTCATCGACTTTTTCGATGACCGGCAGGAAGCCGGCCTGCCACGGCAGGCGCGCCAGATCGCCGGTCTGGCCCTGCAGCGTGCGGGCCTGGCGGTCGCCCAGCAGGGGCAGCAACTGCATGCGGTAGGCGGCCTTGCCGAAGCTGCCGCCCAGCACCACATCGGCCAGCGGCTGGGCGCTGATCGTGTCGGTTCCGGCCGCAGTCAGCTCGGGCAGTTGTGCAAGCTGTGTCAGCTGGCTGATCAGGTCACCCAGTTCCACCGGCATGCGCAGGGTTTCCATCTCGCCGGCCACGGCCTGGGACGGCGGCGGCAGGCCCTGGGAGCGCTGCGGGTCGGGGCGGTCGCGTTCGAATTCGCCCTCGGCCACGTCCACCAGCTCATGGCCGCTGATGAAGACCGGCTTGACGCCCATCGAGAGCGCCTCCCCCATCAGTTGCGAGGGATCGGGATGGGATTGCAGCCAGCGCCGCACATCCGAGCTGGTCACGCCGGTACTGCCCAGGGTCACGCGCTGGCGGTCGGCCTGCTGCAGGGCGCGGGTGAACTGGCTGGCCATGGTCAAGAGGCGCGCCTGCCCATTGCCCAGGGCACGCGCCTCGCGCTCCAGGCGGGCATCGTCGTGTTCGCTGCGGATCAGGACGGTGAGTGCCTCGCCGGCACGCTGTACCAGCTTCAAGGCGCGCTCGAAGCGTGGCTGGGCCTCGCGCAGGCGGGCCTCGGAACCGCTTTCGATGGCATCGGCGAACTGGTCGTGCAGACGCGCCAGCTGGGCGTGCAGATGGCGGATCTGGCTGGGGTCGGACAGGCCCAGCGCCTGGGCGCCGGCCACCTGGGCCAGCAGCGCGGCCATGTCGTCATCCTCGCCGACGGCGCGCGTCAGCGGGGCCAGCAAGGACTGCAACTGCTGGGCCAGCGGCGAGAGGGAGTAATCCTGCGCCGTGGTGTCCCAGACCACCAGACCCAGCTCGCGCAGGCGCTTCAGGGCGGTGTCGAGGGCTTCGGGCTTGAGGGCATAGAAAAGCTGGTTGAGGTCTTCGCGTTGCAGCCGCCCTTGTGGCTTGGCGGCCAGCTCCAGGAACACCCACAGCCGCAGGCGTGCCGCTGCCTGGCCGCCTGAGAGCAGCCCGCGCAAGGCGTCCAGCACCTCCAGGCGCTGCCCCAGGCCCCAGGCCAGGGGCGACTCGGCCGCCATGGCGGGGTCGCGGAAGTAGCTTTCGAAGGAGCCGGATTCGTGGTCGTCCGCCGGGGCGGAAGGGTCGATGTCGTCAGTCAATTTGGTGTTGATGCTAGCCAGGGCGCTGCCTGGAGGCCGCTTTTTTCAGTGGGCAAGTCGGCCAGTTTAGCAGGCAGGCGGGCCACACTCCAAAATGTCGACGTCATCAAGGCTGGTGGCCGGGCAAACCGACCCATGTTTCACCAGGGAAACTGACGCGCACGGCCGCATCCGGCGGCCTCACCCGAGTTCAGGGCCGCTGGCCGATCTCGGCACTCTCGCGGGTCCAGGCGCGGGCCTGCTCGGTCAGGGTCAGACCCAGGCCGGGACGGGTCGGCACCAGCATGCGTCCATCCTTCAGTTCCAGCCTTTCGTGGAACAGCGGCTCCAGCCATTCGAAATGCTCGACCCAGGGCTCGGTCGGATAGGCGGCCGCCAGGTGGACGTGCAGTTCCATGGCGAAGTGCGGCGCCAGCATCAGCCCGGCATGGCTAGCCAGTCCGGCGACCTTCAGGAAGGGCGTGATGCCGCCCACGCGCGGACCATCCGGCATGAGGTAGTCGGCGGCGCGGTGGCGGATCAGCTCGCCATGCTCGGCAGCGCTGGTGAGCATCTCGCCGGTGGCAATGGGCGTGTCGAACTGGGCGGCCAGGGCGGCGTGGCCTTCGTAGTCGTAGCAGTCCAGCGGCTCCTCGATCCAGACCAGGTTGAACTGTTCGAAGGTACGACACATGCGCTGCGCGGTCGGCCGGTCCCACTGCTGGTTGGCATCGACCATCAGCGGGAAGTCGCCCAGGCGCTCGCGCACCGTGGCGACGCGCTTGATATCCAGGGCGCAGTCGGGCTGGCCGACCTTGAGCTTGATGCCGCCGATGCCCTTCTCGCGCGAGGCCGTGGTGTTGACCAGCAGTTGCTCCAGCGGCGTATGCAGGAAGCCGCCACTGGTGTTGTAGCAGCGCACCGAGTCGCGATGCGAGCCCAGCAGCTTGGCCAGCGACAGGCCGGCGCGCTTGGCCTTCATGTCCCACAGGGCGACGTCGAAGGCACCGATGGCCTGGGTCGACAGGCCGCTGCGCCCCACCGAGGCGCCGGCCCAGCACAGCTTGTCCCAGATCTTGCCGATGTCGTTGGGGTCTTCGCCGAGGATGGCCGGGGCGATCTCGCGGGCATGGGCAAATTGCCCTGGGCCGCCGGCGCGCTTGGAATAGCTGAAGCCCAGGCCCTGGTGGCCGTCGGTGGTCTCGATCTCGACGAAGAGCATGGCGATCTCGGTCATCGGCTTCTGGCGTCCGGTGAGGACCTTGGCATCGCTGATGGGATTGGCCAGCGGCAGGTAGCTCGAGGAAATCCTGACCCAGGCGATCTTGTCGCCCGAGGAGGTTGCGGAGGTGGTGGTAACGCTCATGTGTGCTCCTGCTGGAAATGCGTTGATTGGAGAATGGGGAAAATGAATGCTCAAGCGCGCTGGCCCTGCCCGGTGGCCAAGCGTTCCTGCGGCGGCGCGGACGAATCGCTGCCGTCCAGGCGCTCCAGCTTGCCCACGATGAAGAGGTAGGAGCAGGCCCCCACGGCCGCCACGACGCCGACATAGGTCAGCGCGGCTTCGAAGGAACCGGTGGTCTTGACGAAGTAGCCGATGGCAATGGGCGTGACGATGCTGGCCAGGTTGCCGAACAGGTTGAACATGCCGCCGGCGATGCCCATCGCTTCCTTGGGCGAGACATCGCCGACGATGCACCAGCCGAGGTTGCCCACGCCCTTGGCGAAGAAGGCCAGCGACATCACCGCCACCACGACCGGCACCGACGACACATAGTTGGCCACCACGATGGAGCAGGACGCAAACAGCCCGATGATGATGGGCGTCTTGCGCGCCGCCGTGAGGCTGTAGCCGCGCCGGATCATCGAGTCCGACCAGACCCCGCCGACCATGCCGCCGATGAAGCCGGCCAGCGGCGGGATCGCCGCTACCAGGCCGACCTTGAGGATGGACATGCCTTTGGCCTCCATCAGGTAGGTGGGAAACCAGGTCAGGAAGAACCAGGTGATGGAAGTCAGGCAGAACTGGCCCAGGTAGATACCCGCCATCATGCGGTTGGCCGAGATGGACTTGATATTGGCCCAGGAGAATGGCGTCTTCACATCGCCGATGGTAGGCATGCCGCCGCCCTCTTCAATATAGGCGATCTCGGCGGCATTGGTGAGCTTGTGCTTCTTGGGCTCCTGCACCACGGCGAACCAGAGCAGGCCCAGGCCGATGCCGGCCGCGCCGGTGACGAAGAAGATGTAGTGCCATCCCCAGGTGCTGAGCGTCCAGGTCATCACCGGCGTGAAGGCCGCCAGCGCAAAGTATTGGGCCGACTGGAAGATGGCCGTGGCCAGGCCGCGCTCATGCTTGGGGAACCACATCACGGTCAGGCGGTTGTTGGCCGGAAAGGCCGGCGCCTCGGCCACACCCATCAGGAAGCGCAGCGTGAAGAGCACCAGGAAGGCGGATGAAAACAGGTCGACATAGCCCTGCAGGAAGGTGAAGACCGACCAGACGATCAGGCTCAGGCCATACAGCACGCGCGAACCGATGCGGTCCAGCAGGATCCCGCCCGGGATCTGCATCACCGTATAGGCCCAGCCGAAGGCCGAGAAGGCAATGCCCATGGTGATGGCATCGAAGCCGAGGTCCTTGCGCATGGCCGGCGCGGCAATGGACAGGGTGGCGCGGTCCACGTAGTTGAACACCGTCACCACGAAAATCATGGCCAGGATGAGATAGCGGACCTGGGTTCGCTTCGTGCTGGCCGGTGCTGCTCTTTGCATGTTGTTGTCTCCTTGAGGTTCATTTACTCGATCCGTGGCGCCGGCCCTAACAAATGATTGCGCAATCATTTCTAGGTAAAACAATAGGGAGGGATCGATCCCTCCCTGCTGCACTGGAAAACACGGATGGCTTATGCAGGTCGACTCCCTGCGTGACGCAGAGCGCGGTCATGCCTGGCATGCCGGAACCGCCCTGTCGCACGGGTCGCCGCCACATCGTCGCGGCCTGGCTGGCCGCATGTTGTTATTGTGATCGCAAAAATGATTGCGCAATCATTATGAGCCGCATGGCGGAAAAAGGTCAATCGAATTTTGATTGCGCTATCATAGGCGGCCACAGACAGCCGCGCGCACTGGCGCCGGGCCGACCTAGCCAAGCAACATGAAACCGACCGAGTCCCCCCCGCCCTTCATCGAAGAATTTGCCACCCATGGCGAGTCACTGGGCGCGCTTCCCAACCGCATGGCCGTGACGCTCAAGGATGTGGCGCGGGTGGCCGGGGTCTCGCCGATCACGGTCTCGCGCGCCATCCACAAACCCGAGCTGGTCAAGCCGCACACCGTGGAAGCGGTGCAGCGCGCGGTGCGCATCACCGGCTACATCCCCAACCAGCTGGCCGGCGCCCTCACGGGCAGCAAGACGCGGCTGATCGCGGCGATCGTGCCGCAGATTTCCAACTCCATCTTCGTGGAGACGATCCAGGCCCTGTCGGACCGCCTGTGGCGGGCCAACTACCAGCTCTTGCTGGGCCTGTCGGGTTACTACAATGCGCGGGAAGAAGAGCTGATCTCGGCCATCCTGAGCCGGCGCCCCGATGGCATTGTGCTGACCGGCATCCGGCATGCCCCGGAGACGCGCCAGAAGATCATCTCCACCGGCGCCCCGGTGGTGGAGATCTGGGACCAGTCGCTTTCACCGATCGACATGGTGGTGGGGTTTTCGCATGAGAAGGTGGGCGAAGCCATGGCCACCCATCTGCTGGAGCGCGGCTACCGCAAGATCGCCATGCTCTGGCTGGACGACGACCGCTCCACGCGCCGTCGCCTGGCCTTTACCGAGACCTTGCAGCGCCATGGCGTCGCCCCCGTGGCCAGCATCCTGAGCGCTTCACCCGCCACGCTGCAGCACGGTCGCGAAGGCCTGGCCGCACTGATCGAACAGGGTCATGCACCGGACGCCATCGCCTGCGGCAGCGATCCGCTGGCCCATGGCGTACTGACCGAGGCACTGGCACGGGGTCTGCGTATCCCGCAGCAACTGGGCGTAATCGGCTTTGGCGACTTCGATTTCGCCGCCCACACCCACCCTGCCCTGACCACCGTCAAGGTCGACCGCCAGGCCATCGGCGAACTGGCGGCCGAAGCGCTGCTGCAGCGGATCGCCGGGCAGGAGCCGGCGCAGCGCATCGTCGATGTGGGGTTCAGGGTCGTGGTGCGGGAGTCGAGCTGAACAAGGCTGGCCGTGGCAAGCCGCCAACCGCTTTGCGCCAGCTTCACTGCTGCCTGAGCGCCCGTTCGATATCGCCCACCATATCGAACTCGGCCCCCACCCAACGACGCGCCAGGCGATCCAGCGTGCCGTCGCGTGTCATGTCGGCGATGGCCTTGCTGACCGCATCCCGTAGCGCCGGCTGACCCTTGACCATGGCAGGCGCGGAGAGTTGATAGATCAGCACCGGGCCCACTTCCTTGATCGGCAGCTTGTTGACGGTGGCGTATTTCATGCCACCGAAATGGGAGCTGATGACCGCATCGATGCGTCCATTGCCCAGGTCGTTGAAGACGAAGCCGCCATTGTCATAGGTGCGGATGTCGGAGTCCTTCAGGTGCGTCCGCGCCCAGGTCTCGTTGCTGGTGCCGGTGGTCACGCCGACCTTCTTGCCCTTCAGGTCGGGCTTGTCCTTGATTGTGCCGTTACCGGCCAGCACGAAGATACGGAAATCCTCGACACCGTAGGGTGCGGCGAAGTCAACCTGCTTCTCACGCTCCGGGGTGGGCGTGAGGTCGTTCATGACCAGGTCATACTTGCCAGCTTTCAGACCCTCGACGAAGTTCTTGAAACTGTCCGCCACGAAAACCACTCTGGCCACACCGATGCGACGCGCCACCTCCTTGGCAACCTCCACGTCATAACCGGCGGGCTGCAGCTTGTCATCGATGAGACTCCAGGGCGGACTGCTCTGGGTATTGGCGATGCGGATCACGCCAGCGGCGCGGGCACTGGCCAGGATGTCGGTGGCGATGTTCTGCGCACCGGCATGACTGGCCGCGCCGGCCAGCAGGCCCGCTGCGCAGATGTGGCCGATGATGCGACGTAATTTCATGGTGACTCTCCCTCTCTATGGTCATTGGTTATCGATGATCCATTCTGCGGTGCGCGCCATGCGCCGACAATTGGATGCGCTTACTTGCTTGATAAGCGGCACTTATAGCTTTAAGGGTAAAACCAGGGGGTTTAGTGCAGTGCCGCACCAGAAACGTACAGCTGACCCGGTGCGAGATCCGCCCGCATCCCCGCGCTGCCAGCGGGAAATGGCTAGCGGCGCCGGCTTCGCCGGGCAAGGACTTTCCCGGCTTTGCACAGGCTGTGTGCGCAGTGCACCAATTCGTTGCCGTCCCTAGAAAGCGCCCGGCTTCTGGTACAGCAACTGGCGCAGGGAGTTCATGTCGGCCTCCATCTGGATACGCATGACCCGCAGCAATTCCTTGGCGTTTTCCGACATGGGCACGCCGGGGCGGAACACCAGCAGGGCGGTAAAGTTGGCGGCCACTTCCATGGGCTTGAGCCGCAGGCCGCGCGTGACGTAGTCCAGCGCCAGGATGGGATGCACCATGCCCATGCCCACGCCGCGCAGGGCGAATTCGCAGACCGAGTTGGAGTACGGGGTCTCCAGGATGGGACGCAAGACCTTGCCCTGCAGGATCAGCTCCTGCTCCAGGCGGCGACGACTGGCATCTTCGGGATTGAGGGCGATGAAGGGATGCTCCAGCAGGTCATCGCTGGTGATCATGGGCTTGCCGGCCAGGGGATGCCGGTCGTTCATCACGATCACACCCGGCACGCTCATGAATTGCGAATGCTCCAGGCCAGAGACCGATAGTTCATCGGCCATCAAACCGAAGTCGAGCTGGCCGGCACTGAGCTGCTGGTAGACCTCGCGCGAGCTCATGATCTGGAAGGACATCTGCACGCGTCGCTCGGCCAGTCCGAAGGCGGCAATGGCGCGTGGCATGAAACCGTTGCCCAGTGCCGGGAAGGAGGCGATGGCCAGGCGCCCCAGGCCGAAGGAGCGCAGGCTGCGGATGCGGTGCTCGATCATCTCGAAGCCGGCAAAGCAGCGATCCACTTCCTCGATCAGCGCCAGCGCCTCCTGGGTCGGCACCAGGCGGCCGCGGGTGCGCTCGAACAGGCGCAGCTCGGAAGATGACTCCAGCTTGCGGATGGACTGGCTGATGGCCGGTTGCGATACGTTCAATAGCGCGGCCGCCTTGCTGGTGGTCCCGGCGCGCATGACGGCGCGGAAGACCTGGATGTCTCGCATGTCCATGTATAAGTCCTGCTTATAGAGTTACTGTTGGGTGCTGTTGATGCCTCGGTCGGGCTTGGCGATACTGAACCCGTCTTTTTACATTAACAAATTCCAGCCATGAGCACGAATACTCCCCACCAAGAAGCCTTCGCCAGTCTGTCACCAGCGGTCATGCGCGCCTCCACCGTCGTCTTCGACAACTTCGAGGATTTTGTCCAACGCAAGCAGCGCCAGCCCGACGGCTTCAGCTACGGCGTCACCGGAACCCCCACGGCGCGCCTGCTGGAGCAGAAGGTGGCCACACTGGAGCACGGCCACCATTGCGTCATCGCGCCCTCCGGTGCCGCCGCCCTGATGACCACCCTGATGGGTTTCGTGCGTGGCGGGGACCACCTGCTGGTGTCGGCGGCCTGCTACGGCTCGCTCAAGACCTTCGCCGACAAATGGCTCTCGCACATGGGCGTGGAAGTCGAACTGTACCCGCCGGCCATCGGTGCCGAGATTGCCGCGCTGATCAAGGCCAACACCCGCATGATCTGCATGGAGGCACCCGGTACGGTGACCATGGAGATGCAGGATATCCCCGCCATCACTGCCGTGGCCAGGCAGCGCGGCGTCCTGACCATGCTCGACAATACCTGGGCCAGCCCGCTGGGCTTCCGGGCACTGGAACATGGGGTGGACTTCAGCATCCAGGCGGCCACCAAGTTCTTCAGCGGCCACTCGGACGTGCTCATGGGCTGCATCAGCATGAACGACCATGCCCACTATGAGATCCTGCGCGAAACCCAGAGCATCCTGGGCCAGCAGGTGAGTCCCGAGGATTGCTTCCTGGTGCTGCGCGGGCTGGAGACCCTGGCCCTGCGTGTGCAGGCCCAGAGCGCGTCGACCATCGTTGTGGCACGCCACCTGGCCGCCCATCCGCTGGTGGACAAGCTGCTGTACCCGCCGCTGGAGTCAGACCCCGGCCATGCCCTGTGGAAACGTGACTACCAGACCAATGGCTGCCTGTTCTCGATGATCCTCAAACCCGCACCTGAGCCTGCCTTCCACGGCTTCTTCGATGCCTTGCAGCAGTTCGTCATCGGTGCCAGCTGGGGCGGCGTGCACAGCCTGGCGGCCTACTATCCTGCCGCCCTGCAGGCCCAGCGCCCCTTCTCCGCGACCGACCAGCCGGTGGTACGCCTGTCCATCGGACTGGAAGACAGCGCCCTCCTGATGGCCGACCTCGACCAGGCACTCGCTGCCTACGGGCGAGCGATGACTGCGACCTAAACGACGAATGACTGTGCGCTGGCCTCCCTGGGGCCCGTCGCACCAAGGAGGAGATCTATGCTTGATTTGTTCTTGAGAGCCCTGCCCTTGCTGGAAAAGGCCGCGCTTGTCACGGTGGGCCTGGGACTGGGCTCGTTCGTACTGGGTTCGACGCTGGGCATGCTCATTGCGCTGGCCCGCATTTCCGAGCTCAGGCCGCTGCGCTGGCTGGCCTTTGCCTATGTCTCGATATTTCGCGGCACGCCCCTGCTGATCCAGATCCTGCTGATCTATTTCGGCTTGCCCAACTATGGCATCACCATCGACCCGATCCCGGCGGCGCTGCTGGCGCTGACGCTGTTTTCGGCGGCCTACCTGAGCGAGAATTTCCGCTCGGGCATCAATGCCGTCGATCGCGGCCAGTGGGAGGCGGCCTGGTCCATGGGGATGGGTTACTGGAAAACCCTGCTGCGCGTGATCCTGCCGCAGGGGCTGCGCATTGCCATCCCTCCGCTCGGCAGTCGCCTGATCGCCCTGATGAAGGACACCTCGCTGGCCTCTACCGTGACGGTGGTGGAACTGACGCGCGTGGCCGATCAGTTGGGCGCCACCACCTTCCGGTACATGGACATGTTCATCATCGTCGGTTCCATCTACTGGATCATCAACCAATTGCTGACCATCCTGCAAACCTGGCTGGAAGAAAAGCTGTCGAGGCGCTATCAATGAATACACCTACCCAATGTACCGTCCGCGTGCGCGGCCTGGCCAAGGCCTTCGGCGCCAATCAGGTGCTGCGTAATGTCAACCTGGACGTGTCGCGGGGCGAAGTAGTGGTCATCATGGGACCCTCGGGTTCTGGCAAGACCACCTTCATCCGCTCGCTGAACCTGCTGGAGATGCCCGATCGCGGCAGCATCGAGATCTGCGGGGTCGAACTGGCCGAGCCGGCCACCCTGCCGGCCCGCGAGCTGCGACGCAAGACACTGCAGATCCGTCAGCAGACGGCCATGGTGTTCCAGTCCTTCAACCTGTTTCCGCACATGACGGCCTTGCAGAACGTGATCGAGGGACTGGTATCGGTCAAGGGCGTGGCCAGGGAAGCAGCACGTGAACGCGGCCTGGCCCTGCTGGACAAGGTCGGCCTGGCCGAGAAGGCCGAGGCCTATCCGGGCAAGCTCTCCGGCGGCCAGAAGCAGCGCGTGGCCATTGCCCGCGCGCTGGCCATGGACCCCGAGGTGATCCTCTTCGATGAACCGACTTCGGCACTGGACCCCGAGCTGCGTGACGATGTCCTGGGCGTGATGCGCGAGCTGGCCGGCGAAGGCATGACCATGCTGGTGGTGACCCACGAAACCCGCTTCGCGCGGGACGTGGCCGACCGCATCGTGTTCATGGAAGGTGGGCACGTCATCGAGGATGCCAGCCCCGAGCACTTCTTCAGTGCCCAGGCCAGCGATCGTTGCCGCCAGTTCCTGGGACGCCTGCACGATTGAGGCTGGGCCTAACTGCCGAAGCGATACGACACCGAGACCTGCGCCGACAGGGGCCGGCTCGGCGTCAGGGTGTAGTTGAAGTTGGAGGCCGAACCGCCCGTGTAGTAGCGGCGGTCGAACAGGTTGAAGATGTTGAGCTGGGTCTTCCAGGGTCCCTTCTGGTAGGCCAGCATCAGGTCCGTGCGCGCATACCCGGCCAGCTTGAAGGTATTGGGCGAGGTGGCCTCGCGCGCGCCCATGGCGTACACGCCGGCACCGGCCTTCAGTCCCGGTATCGAGGAGAACTCATAAGTGGTCCAGAGACTGCCACTGTGGCGCGGCACGTTGGTGAGCACATCGCCGACCGGGATGGAGGTGTCGGCAAGCACCAGGGCCTGGGTGTAGGCATACGCGGCAATGACTTGCCAGCCGGTTACGATGGTGCCGGTCACATCGACCTCGACGCCACGGCTGCGCTGCTCACCGCTGAGCACCTCCAGCAGCGGGTTGCTCGGATCGGCCGTCAGGATGTTCTTGCGGTCCAGGCTGAACAGCGCCAGGGTCCCGAATAGCCTGTCCTTGACCAGCGCCTGCTTGATGCCCACCTCCACTTGTTGCGCCACCTCGGCGTCATAGGTCACGTTGCTGCCACCATGCCCGACGTTGGGCGCATGGCTGCGGCTCCAGTCGGCGAAGAAGGACGTGTCGTCCCAGGCCTGCCAGACCAGCCCCAGGCGGGGAGAGACGGCCGTTTGCTGTCCACGTCCGGTCACCGCGCCACTCTGCACCGCCTCATTGACGAAGCGGTCAGCCCGCAAGGCGGTCATGAATTTGATCCTGGACGTCAAAGAAACCTGGTCCATGACATAGATGCCATAGTCCTTGCCGCGCCCCTGATGCGACGCCAACGGGTCGCTTGCGGTCAGGCCCGACACATAACCCGGATTGAACAGGTCCAGCGTCATGGTACTGACGGTGGAGCCTTGGCTACCCTGCTCCAGGTAGCCGTAGTCGGTACCGGCCAGCACCTTGTGCTTCAGGCCAGCCACGACCAGGTCTCCCGTCAACTCGGCACGGACTGCATACTGGCGCGAAGCCTCGTCGGTATTGCCGTAGACCGAATAGTCCAGCAAATTGCCGGTGGCGGTGGTGCTGTTGGGAAAGCTCTGGGTCGAGCGCTGGCGGGCATTGACGTATTGCGCGGACATGCGCAACTTCCATTGATCTGACAGCGCATGCTCGAACAAAAGCGTCGCAGCCTGCGTATCGTTGGTTCCAAAGTCGCCTGCCACGCCGGGATAGACCCCGTTCTGCAAGCCATAGTAGCGCGTGGTGGAGAGCTGCTGGTAGTTGGCCACGGCAGGAATGCCTGCATCGAAACCGTCCCGGTTCAGGTGGTTGAATTCGGTCAGCAGGGTGAGCGATGTGCCCCGGTGGTCATCCCAGCGAATGGACGGCGCGACCGACCAGGAGCGGTAACCGGTATCGTCACGATAGCCGTCGCCGCGCTCCACGGCCGCATTCAGGCGCACACTCAGGTCCTGGTCCAGCGCACGATTCAGATCGACCGTGGTGCGGGCCAGTCCGTTGCTCCCGGCGCTCAGGCCAATCTCGCCGAAGTTCCCGCTCTCGGGCCGTTTGGAGACGGTGTTGATATAGCCGCCCACCGCGCCGATGCCTCCATACAAGGCGCCAGCCGGGCCCTTGAAGACATCCACCTGGTCGATGTTCTGCACGTCGCGGAAGGCATAGTAGCCATAGTTGCGAAAACCATCGCGCAGGCCATTGCTCTCACTGAAGCCGCGGATGTTGAAGAAGGTCGCACCATTGCCACCGTAGTTGGATTCGGCATGGACGCCGCTGACGGTCTCCACCAGTTGCTCGGTACGGGTCACGCCGCGGTCCTTGAGCACCTCGCCGGGGACCACCTGGATGGAGGCCGGATAGTCCTTCAACGGGATGTCGGTCCGGGTGGTATCCGTGGCCGCGTCGGCGACATTACCGGGTGCGGCAGAGGTACCGTAGACGATGATGCCGGGCAGTTGCTCGGTCTGCTGTGCGTAACCGAGACCTGTGAGGCCCGACAGCAGCGTGGCGATAATGGTTTTTTTCATGTGTGTGCTGATGACATGTGGATGAAAATGGCGCGCCCGAGGCGACGATGAAACTCCGGCCCGGGTGGCGCGAACAGGAGGGCGACCACGCCGGGTCGCCCTGGTCGTCAGAACGAGAAATTCGCGGTCGCGGTTATCGTTCGCGGCAAGGCCGGGATGACTTGCCCACCCAGGAAATAGCTGGACGGGATGTAGTACTGCTTGTTGGTCAGGTTGACGATATTGAGCCCATAGCGGGCCTTGCCCACCACGTAAGAGGCCTGCGCATCCCACACCGTCGTGCCGGGCGTAAAGAAGCTGTTGGTGGAATTGCCCGGCAGGCGTGAGTTATAGCTCAGCCCCAGCCCCAATCCCAGGCCTGCCAGCTCGCCGCTGCGGACGTCAAAGCGGGTGGCCAGTCGTGCGGTGCGTTCCGGGACATTGAAGAGCTGCTTGCCTACCAGCGTGCTGTCACTATCTTCATCGATACGCGCGGTCTGCTTCGACAGCGCCGCGATCCAGCTCCAGGCTGGCGTCGCTTGCCAGCGCAGGTCCAGGTCCACGCCTCTGGAACGCTGCCGACCGGCCTGGATGTAGTAGCCACTGTTGGCCGGGTCGCTGATGGCGACGTTCTTGCGGCTCAGGTCGAACAAAGCCAGGGTGGCGGTGACACCGCCGGCGTCCTTGAGGCGCAGGCCGATCTCCTTTTGGGTGTATTGCTCCGGCTTGGGGGGCGTGGAAAACAGGTAGAAGCCGGGTACGCGCATGCCCTGTCCATAGCCAGCGAACATCGACAGCTTCTCGGCGATATCAAGGACGGCGCCCACGCGCGGCGTGAACTTGTTATTGGTCGTGATGTTGCTGATGGCCGAGGCGACATTGACATCGACCACCTTGACCTGCGAGTAGCGCGCACTGCCCAGCAAATGCCAGCGCCCGATATCGATCTGGTCCTGCAGGTAAGCCACCGTGGAGGTGTAGCGGTTGCGCTGGTCGGGCGAGGATGGCGCCACCGGTTCCACCCAGGCCGGATAGACCGGATTGGCCAGGTCCACGTTGGCCGAGGAAAGACTGCCGGTGCCATTGGCGTAGACCATGAATTCGTCATCCCGCGTCTGCTCATAGTCGACCCCGACATTGAGCGTATGCTTGGCTGCCGCCGTAGCGAACCGGGCGGTCAGGCTGGGCGAGAGCGTCGTGGTCTTCAGGCGCGCCCACATCCGTACACCACACATGGTGTTGCTGGCGACCGTGGCACTGCCGAAACCGAAACAACCCGAACTGCTGGCCGTATCGGTGAGCCAGGTGCCGCGCTGGTCCAGTTCGACCTCGTTATAGGCCGTCAGCAGGGAGAACTCCCACGTCTCAGAGAGCCGTTGCGACCATTGCAGGTTCACGCCACGGGACTGGTTGGTGGTCGGCGGCAGGTCCGGTGAGGCGATATTGGTCGTGCGGGGCAGGCTCAAGGTGGATGTGTTGAGGGTTCCGGTGACCGGCAGGCCGCTATAGTCCAATGTGGTGCTGTCCAGATAGCGCAGCCGCAAGACCACCTTGGTGTCGGCATCGGGTGTCCAGGCCAGGCTGGGGAAGATGGCCCGCTTGTAGAAGAAGACCCGGTCGGTTTCACTGTCGCTGTTGCTGGCTTCGCCGGTGATGCGGAATGCCCAGTCACTGGAGAGCGGAGTATTGAGATCGAAGTTGAGGCCCTTCTCGCCATACGAACCGAACTTCAGGCCGATACTGCGCAGGCTCTCCTGGACCGGGGCCAGCGTCGTGATGGCGATGGTGCCGCCGGCGGTGTCATAGGCGCCCACGCCCTGACTGCCGAACAAGGCGCCCGCCGGCCCCTTGACCACATCGATGCGGTCCACGTTGACCAGGCTTTCCTGATCGGTGAAATTGCCCTTCATGGCCACGCCGTCGACCACCGTACCAGCGTGGAAGCCGCGAATGTTGAACACCACATTGTTGGCATCGCGCTGGTCGATCACATTGACATTGCTGACGTTGCGCAGCGCATCCGACAAGGTCTTCGCGCCCTGGTCCTCCAACATTGCGCGCGGCACGGTGACGATGCTCTGCGGGATATTCTCGATGGGGGTATCGGTGCGGGTAGCGGCGCTGCTGGACTTGACGACATAGTCGTTCTCCCGTGCGGCCCTGACCTCCACGGTGGGCAGGCCATCCTGTTGCTGCGCCTGCGCGGCCACGCAGGCCACCCCGCCCATCACCAGGAGAACCGCAGACACACGCACTACCGGCGCGCCCCCTCTCTTGCTGTTTGCATTATTCATTATTGTTTCCCCTGACAAGCCAAGGGCAAGACGATACGGTATTGAACGCTGTCAAAGAATGTGGCAATTTGTCGCACTGCCCCGACGGTTCGTGCGCGCATAATCGACGACTTGTCCCGTCCCGGGCGCTGCCGGCAGCGGCTTCTGGGCCGCGGCTGATCTCGACAGTGGCCTGGCCACGCTGGGTCACGACAGTCCCTTTGCCGATAACACTCATGCCAGCGCCGCCGCAATGCGCCATCACCAACGCCACCGGGCCCAGTTGCATGGGCAGTTGAGCAGCAGCGACTGGCGCACCCTGTGCCTGCGCCAGGCCATCGACAAGGTCACCGGGCCCGTGGGCGAGGCCCTGATCCTGACGGCGCTGGGACTCGCCGTAGTCATTCCCTCCACCTTCGGCTACAACGCCCTGGTACGCGGTAGCAAGAGCACCCTGGCGCGCCATGAACTGCTCACGCGGCCTGCGGTGGCAGCAGCATCGCTGGGATCCGTCCCGCCATGAGACTCTCCAGTACATCCCCCAGGCGCTCCAGCCACAGGCGCCGGGCAAGGTCACGGGCGGGCGTGTCGAGCGTCAGGCCAGCTCGTTGCGACAGCTTGCCCTGGATCAGGTCGACCATCTCCCGCGGGCAGCCGATGGCCTCCAGCAGTGCGGCCGATGAACGCCGCAGGTCATTGGGTGACCAGTCCGAGATCGGCATGCGTGCCCGCTGGTAGTGGGGTCGCGACTGGCAATCCTCACGCGCGTTCCAGACGGCCACGCCGACATTCTTGGGATCGAAGCGCCCGCCCTTGCGACCTTCGAACAGGAAGCCGCTGCAGCTTTCCTTCAGGCGTCGCTGCACGATGGCCAGGGCGCGTCCGCTCAAGGCGATGCGATGCATGCTGCTGGTCTCGCGCCGGGACGGGCGGGCTGCCTTCTGCGGGGGCGTCCACCACCAGCCATCCCCCTCCTGGCTGAACTGGTCGGCATGCATGTCGCAGATGTCCTTGCAGGGTGCGCAGGTCCAGGCCATCAGGCTGAGGATGTCTTCATTGGCGCGGGTGAATTGGGGGAGCCAGGGTAGCAGTACCACCAGTTCGTCCACGGAGAGCACCCGCTTGACCGGCCCCCGATAGACGCCCTTGACGCATACCCCGCGGCTCTTGAAGGCTGCGCGCATGACCTCGCGCCAGATGTTGACGGTTCCGGCCGGCAGCAAGCCATGCCGGATCGCATACGCCCATGCCGCACCCAGTTCGCGGCGCGTGATGCTGCCCTGGATGGGCCGATCGAGGAATCCGGCCAGGAAGTCGCAAGCCTGCTGCGCGTCGACATCCTGTGCAGCGCGCGTGGCAAATTCGCCCAGGGTGCGCTCGAAGATGCGCAAGACCTCCCTGGCGCCCCGCTCGCTCCAGCGATGCCTGACATGGCCCTCGTAGTAACGCAAGCCGATCTGCTGCACCGTCATGCCGGCGCTGGATTGCGTGTTGCATGGCAGGCCCAGCTCATGTTGCGTTGCCGAGGGATCCGCGCCCTGGTCGCGCAGATGCTTGAGTTGCTCCCACCGGCCGATGGCTGCGGCCAGCGACATGCCGGGCCACTCGCCCAGCTTGACCTGGCGGATGCGACCATCGAGCGGATTCTTGTAGCGATAGATCCAGTTGTACATCGTCTCGCCGACCCGCAGGCGCAGGCCGCGATGACGCGGAATGGTCAGGTGCTTTCCCGGGGATAGGGACTGCACGGCAAGGACATCGAACATGGGCTCTCCCCGCCTGTGGCGCGGCGCTGACAGGCGATCGTGTTGGACGGCACAATGGGCCGCCAGGGTGCGCAAGAAGGCGCGACAGGATGGGGACGATCAGGCCAGCAACGGTGGCGCCCGGCTACGATGCGCCCGGGGAGTGAGAGAAAGGACGATGCCGCGCGCGCTCATCGTCGGCACCGGCTGCAACATGACCAGTGCGGGGAGCCGCTTGCCGGGCGAAGCCGAGGGAGGTGCAGGTGCATGCTGCTGCAGGACGCAATAGCCGCAATGAGAGGTGTTGCCCGGTACCTGGTCTTGTTGCACGCCGCCGCTGCCCGGTTCCGCAATGCGGCGGACACCACCGCTGCTGCAGATCTCGATCCAGCCCGGCTTGCTGCTCGCCGCCAGGGCTTGCGAAACCGCAGGCGCGACAACGCCAAGCAGCATCGCGCACAGCGCAAGCCATGCGAGCAGTCGATCAAGACGTCGGCCGAAACTCTTGTTCAGTGACACGGAGGCAATGGATGGAGAGTGGGAAAGACTGTTCAATGATAAAACAGCCTCCTTGCTCCACGATGTCTTCCGACCACGCTGCGGCAATTTGCCGCAGCGTGGCGCATGGGCTGATCAAGCGCGTGGATTCAGCGTGCCATGGCCTCTCCGACCGGCAGCGGCAATTCATCCAACGCCAGGTCATGCGGCCCGATCGCCTGCGGCACTGCCCAGGCAGCGTCATGCAGGGAACGCTGCACGAGGCCATCCACGCCGAGCACGGTGGCAAAAATGGCCATGCGCACCGGCACGCCATTGTCGGTCTGGCGGAAGATCGCCAGGCGTGCATCGCCATCGAGGTCGGTATTGAGATCATGCGCGCCGGGACGGCTGTCGCGTGGCAGGGGGTGCATCACGATCACATCCTTCTTGCAGTACTGGTCGATCACCTTGCGGTTGATCTCGAAGGCGGAGAGATAGGCGTCGATGCGCTCGCCGGTGAGCCGCTCGCGCTGGATGCGCGTGGTGTAGACCACATCGGCACCTGGCAGGGCATCTTCCAGACGATCGGCCACCACCACATCGTGGCCGCGCAGGGCGATCAGCTGGGCGATCTCTTCCGGCATCTCCAGCGAGGGTGGTGACACCAGCGTGAAGCGCATGGCCTTGTAGAGCGAGAGCAGCTTGATCAGCGAGTGCGCCGTGCGGCCGTACTTGAGGTCGCCACTGATGACGATATGGGCGCCATCGACCAGCTTGCCCAGCCGCGAGAATTCGCGCTGTACCGTGTAGAGATCGATCAGCGCCTGGGTCGGGTGCTCGCCCGCGCCATCACCGCCATTGATCAGCGGCACATTGGTGGCGGCGGCAAACTGCGCCACCGAACCCTGTTCGGGATGGCGCACCACGATCACGTCGGCGTAGCCGCTGATGGTGCGGCTGGTATCGGCGATGGACTCGCCCTTGGCCATGGACGAATAGGTAAACCCGGTGGTATCGCACACCGAGCCACCCAGGCGCATGAAGGCCGAGGCGAAGCTCAGGCGGGTGCGGGTGCTGGCCTCGAAGAACAGGTTGGCCAGTACCGCCCCTTCCAGCACGCGGCTGACCTTGCGCCGGCGCGCGATGGGCTGCATGGCGTCGGCCAGGGTACAGAGCCGCTCGGCCGAATCGCGGGTGAACTGCTCGACCGAGAGCAGGTGGCTCAGGCGACCGAACTCGCGGGGCAGGACCTGCCCTGCCTCGCTGCCCGGCGCGCCTTCCTGCGGACTGGCCTGGCCGGCATGGGCCTGCAGGATCTCCGAGATGAAGCGGCGCGCCATCTCCGGCATGGCCCGGAACTCGCGGGACTCATCGGGCAGCAGCCAGGTATCCAGGGCGCGCTTGGTACAGCCTATGCGTTGCGAAAAACCCTCGCGGGTCATGTTGAGACTACGCAATGCGTTGCGCAGAAAGACTTGTTGTGCGATATCCATGCGCAGAATGATAGACAAGCGCGCCAAACAAATCAAATTATTTACGCATTGCGTATACAAACCACATCAAACGAGCTGATCCGAGCGTATATCACCCCTTTGCCCTTCCACGGCCCACCAGGCCGGCAGCAAGGCCTGTACCCGGGGCTGGGCGAAGCGCTGGTCGATCAGCCAGACCGTCCCGCGATCAGACTCGGTACGGATGACCCGGCCGGCCGCCTGCACCACCTTCTGCATGCCGGGGTAGAGATAGGTGTAGTCGTAGCCGTTGCCAAAGAGCGCATCCATGCGCAGGCGCAACTGCTCGTTGACCGGATTGACCTGCGGCAGTCCCAGCGTAGCCACGAAGGCGCCGATGAGGCGCTCGCCCGGCAGGTCCACGCCCTCACCGAAGGAGCCACCCAGGACGGCAAAGCCGATGCCCTGCCCGCCCACGGCAAAGCGCGCCAGGAAGGCATCGCGATCGGTCTCGCTCATGCGGCGCGATTGCTGCCAGGTCGCAATATCGGGGTGGGCACGCTCGAAGGCATCACGTACCTGCTGCAGGTAGTCGAAGCTGGAAAAGAAGGCCAGGTAATTGCCCGGCCGCGCACGATACTGGCGCGCCATCAGCGCGCAGATCGGCGCCACGGACGCGGCACGGCCCTGCCAGCGGGTCGAGATATCGGCCGCCACCCGCACCTCCAGCTGGCTGGCCTGGAACGGCGACTCGACATCGATCCAGGCGGTATCCTGCGGCATGCCCAGCAGGTCGGCAAAGTAATGCCAGGGCGCCAGCGTGGCCGAGAACAGCGTGGTGGCGTGGGCCTGGGCAAAGCGCGGCCCCAGGAAAGGCGCCGGCACCACGTTGCGGATCGAGAGCACGGTATTGCGCTCATCCTCGCGGGTGATGTCCAGCAGCGAATGCGGCCCGAAGGATTCAGCCAGCCGGACGAAGGCCATGGCCTCGAAGTAGAAATCGCGCAGCGGCGGCTCCAGCGGCACCGCGACCTGGGCGAGATGTTCGCTGATGGCGCTGACACTGGCACTCAAGGCGTCGACCAGTTTCGGCGGCATCGTCTCCAGCACCTGATAGGGCAGCAAGGCCTTCTTGCCGGTGGCGCTCCAGGCGCGGCCCAGCTTCTCCAGCGCCTTGGCCACCACCGGCGGCGCCACGGCGCGCGCGGCGCGCAGGCCGGCGCGATGCAGCTGGGCGCTGTACATGCTGCGGGCGCGCGCCACCAGGTTGTGGGCCTCGTCGGCCAGCACGCTCACGCGCCAGTCATGGGCCTGCGCCATCGCATAGAGCATGGCGCCGCCATCGAACCAGTAGTTGTAGTCGCCGACGATGACATCGCTCCAGCGCGTCATCTCGCTGCCCAGGTAGTAGGGGCAGACCTGGTGCTGCAGGGCGATCTCGCGCACGGTCTGGCGATCCAGCAGCGGAGCATCCAGGCAGGCGGCGCGGGCGGCCTGCAGGCGATCATAGAAGCCCTGCGCCAGCGGACAGGAGTCGCCGCGACACAGGCGCTCCGGATAGGCACAGGCCTTGTCGCGGGCGCTCAGTTCCAGCACGCGCAGCGGCAGGCCGGTATCGCCCTTGAGGCTGGCCAGGGCATCCAGCGCCAGTTGCCGTCCGGGCGTCTTGGCGGCCAGGAAGAGGATCTTGTCCAGCTGCTGCGCGGGCGCCGCTTTCAACGCCGGGAACAGCGTTCCCAGGGTCTTGCCGATCCCGGTCGGGGCCTGTGCCAGCAGGCTGCGCCGGCCGGCGTGGGCACGGAAGACCGCCTCGGCCAGTTGTCGCTGTCCAGGGCGGAAATCGCCATACGGAAAGCGCAGCGCCTGCAGTGCCGCATCGCGCGCGTCACGGTGCGCCAGCTCCTGCGTGGCCCAGGCGGTGAAGCGCTGGCACTGCTGCACGAAGATCGCGGCCAGCTCATCGCGGCTGCGGTTTTCTTCGAAGCGGGTCTCCTCCTGGCTGCCAATATCGAAATACACCAGCGCCAGATTGACGTTCTCCAGCCCTTCCTTCTGGCATAGCAGATGCCCATAGACGCGCAACTGCGCCCAGTGCAGCTGGCGATGATTGTCGGGGATGCTGGCCAGCTGGCCGCGATAGGTCTTCACCTCTTCCAGCAGGGTCCGTACGGGGTCGTAGCCATCGGCGCGGCCGCGTACCTGCAGGGGGCCGTGCTCACCCGCCAGCGCGACTTCGCGCTGGTAGGACTCACCGCGCCGGCTGGCGACCACGGCGTGGCCGGCCATGCCTTCCTGCGCGGTCGGCGTGGGGGTAAAGCGCAGGTCGAGGTCTCCTTGCTTGGCGGTGAACTCGCACAGGGCCCGCACCGAGACGGTATAGCAGGTGCCCTCGCTCATGCTGCCTCCGACGTCCATTGCAGGTAGCACACCGAGACCGGCATGTCGTGGCGGGCGCAATAGGCCAGCCAGCGCTGCTGGTTGTCCTGCAGGCGATCGCCGGGGCCCTTGACCTCGATCATGCGGTAGCGCCGCTCATCCGGCCAGAACTGGATCAAGTCAGGAAAACCGCTGCGGTTCTCGCGCACATCCTCCAGAATGCGCAGGCACCACAGCTTCAGGTGCGCCGCCGGAATGCACTCCAGCGCCATGACCAGCAGCTCCCGCGACAACCAGTCCCAGGCCACGAAGGAAGACTGCAGGCCGAGCTTGTCATCGTAGGTGGCGAGGATGGCCTGGCGATGGCTGCCGTCATCGAGACGGGCCAGGCAATGCGCGAATTCCTGCTGGCGGCGCGCATGGAAGTCAGCACTGTAGAGATCGGCCGGCCCGCGCTGGAAAGGATGGAAGAAGGCGCCCGGTAGCGCCGCGAAGATGGCCTCCCAGCACAGCAGGCCGAAGAGCGCCGTAGCCAGTGCGTTCTCGACATAGAAGACCGGTGCCTGCGCACCCTGCAGATGCGCCTGCACCACCATCTCGACGCGTTGCCCCGTAGGCGGCAGGACCAGGTCCATGCGCTGCACCACCGGCGCTGCCTGGCGCGCCGGCGGCGGATGGCCCAGCTGGCGCGCCAGGCGCGGCGCCACGCGCAGCAGCTGCTGGCGCTCCGCCTCGTTCTCGGGTGTGCGCAATGCCGTCTGCAGCAAGGCATGGGCAGCGCCGAACCTGCCTTGCTTTTCCAGCACGCGCACCGCCCTGGCGCGCGCACCGGGATAGTGGCTGGCCGCGTAGACGGCCTGGGCCTGCGCCCAGTCCTGTTGCTTCTCGCAGGCCTGCCCCAGCTGGAACATCAGGCGATCGAAGCGGCTGGCCAGCCAGGCATTGTCGTAGCCCCCCACCGGCACGCCTGCCAGCAAGTCGGACAGGATCGCGACCGGCGCCTCGCCAGCGTGGTGGCGCTCCTTGCAGGCATGCAGGTGCAGGTAGTGATTGACGTCGGCGCGACTGCGGAAACCCCGTGCCTGCGGCGAAAAAGCGATGCGCTCGTAGCGGAACATGCCCAGGTCGGCGAGCACGAATTCGCTCCAGTCCTGGCGCAGGTTACCGAAGAACATCAGGCGCAGGCGGTCACACAGGGCCTGCTGGCGCAGGTGCAGGAGCACATCCGTGGCGCTTGCCTGCCACTGCGACCAGGCACGTGCGCGAGTGTGAGCGGGATCCTGGCCCAGCAGCGCCAGCAGTTCGCTCTTGCGTGCCGACTTCAGGCTGCCATCCAGAGAGAAACACCGGACCAGCTCAGGCTTGGTCGAGAGGTCGAACAATTGCTCCAGCGTCAGCACCGGGTCGTAGTCCAGCCAGGCGGCGGGCAAGGCGCGCGCCGCTTCCAGCGGGTCGCCGATCTCGGGATAGTCGAGCTTGCTGGTGCGGAAGAACTCGCCCCGCCGCATCATCATGCGCACGAACAGCGCGCGCGAGGCCAGGGGCAGGTCTGGAAAGGCGGCGATGAAGTCGCGCTCCTCCTCGCTGAGCAGGTCGGCGTAGCGCTGGGCGATCCAGTCCAGCACTTGCTGGAAATTGTCGAGGTAGTAGTAACGGTAGTCGACGGCGTCGGGCATTGCGGTGACGGGAGGATGCAGAAATGACTGTATGAATGAACAGTATATCCTACCTGTAGCGGCGCCCATGCCGCGTCACCGCAGCAAGAAAAAACAGAATCGCAATTGCCCGCTAAGATAGGCGCCCTGCAAGCCGTTTTCATTGACGGTTTGCGGCATATTCCAACAACGACTCACACACCGCCAAACGCACACCCAGGAGACTGCATTGCCCAAGCTCACCACCCTCGCCCTCGTCGCCGCCCTGCTGGGCAGCACGGCCCCGCTGCACGCCCAGCAAACCGCCCGCCATGATGAATTCTTCTGGCTCGGCGAAATCAACAAGGCCAGCGCCGTCATCAATACCGACGAGGGCTTGCTGGACAAGTCGATGACGCCGCTGGTGGTCAAGGGCATCCGCAAGGTGCTGGCCGATGGCGAGCTGCCCGGCGCCAAGCGACCGACACTGGTGATCACCTTCGAGCCGCTGCTGATCCAGGCGGCCGGCCCGCAGATCACGCTGCTGCACGCCGGGCGCTCCAGCCAGGACATGCTGGCCACGCTGCGCGCGGCCATCCTGCGCGAAGACCTGCTGACCCTGGCCACCCAGCTCAACGCCACCACCGCCGCCCTGGTCAAGCTGGCCGCCAGCCAGCGCGACACCATCGTGCCCAACTACACCAATGGCGTGGCCGCGCAGCCCAACAGCTACGGCCACTACCTGCTGGGATTTGCCGCCGCGCTGGACCGCGATGCGCAACGCCTGCGCGAAGCCTATGCGCGCCTGGACCGCTCGGCCATGGGCACCACCGTCCTCAACGGCACCAGCTGGCCGCTCAATCGCCAGCGCATGGCCGACTATCTCGGCTTTGCCGCCATCGTCGACAACGCCTACGATGCCGCCCAGCTCTCGGCCGTGGATGGCCCGGTGGAAGCCGGCGCCGTGGTCTCTTCCATCGCCCTGCATGCCGGCGCCTTCATCCAGGATGTGATGACGCAATATGCCCAGCCGCGCCCGTGGATCCTGCTGCAGGAAGGCGGCGCCAATACCTACGTCTCCTCGGCCATGCCGCAGAAGCGCAATCCCGGCCTGCTCAACAGTACCCGGCGCGATGCCTCGATGGTGCTCTCCGAGGGCATGGGCATCGCCATCGTGGCCCACAACATCCCGCCGGGCATGAGCGACCCCAAGGATGTGAAGCCCAACAAGGAGATGGTGCTCAATACGGCCAAGGTGCTCAAGAACTGGGAAAGCATCCTGGGTGCGCTGGTGATCGATCCAAAGCGCGCGCTGGAAGAGCTCAACAGCGACTGGACCGCCTCGCAGGAGCTGGCCGATGTGCTCATGCGCAAGTACAAGCTGCCGTTCCGCGTGGGCCATCATTTCGCCTCGGAGGTGGTGGAATACGCCAAGGCCCACGATATCCGCCCGCTCGACTTCCCCTATGCCGACGCGCAGCGCATCTATCACGAGGCGGTGCTGAATTCGGAATTCCCGCAGGTGCTGCCGATGTCGGAACAGGAGTTCCGCAGCACCCTGGACCCAGTGGCCATCGTGCGCAACCGCGCCACCGTCGGCGGCCCGCAACCGGCCGAGATGGACCGCATGCTGCGCGAAGCCAATGCCCGCGTGGCGCAACAGGATTCCTGGATCAAGGCGCACAGGCAGCGCATTGCGGCGTCGCTGGACAAGCTGGATGGGGATTTTGACCGGATGGCGGTGTCGGCGGGGGTGAAGTAAGGTCTGTGGTGCAAGCCTACGCGATTAAACGATGAAGTAGAACGTGACGCGGCCCCCCTTCCGGGGGCCGCGATTTTTCATGCGTGGCGATATTTCCGGGATGGTTTGGACGAATGGTACTGACAGGGTTTTGTCAGATGATCTTGATAGGATTCCTGTACAACAACAGGGGAGGGACTGTCGAGACTGGATGGAATTATAGGCCGGGATTTAGCTTTCCATAAAGCCGGCGGCATCCATGATGGCACGATTCATCTGAGTCCGGCGGAGAAGCAGGCTGCGACCACCCTTTGTCATGCGTTCATCAATAAAAAGGGTATCGTTGTGGCCAACATTCCATCCGCTCTTCGCCTTCTTTTGTTATCCCTGACATTGGCGTTGACCGCTTGCTCCACCTGCCTCACCTGTGTCAGAGTGATCAATCCATCAACCACTCCCACACTTGGCAGGAACACCACGATTACTTCGTATAACGACGTCATCACCAAGCTCGCTGTCTTCATCGTTGAGCCACAGACTGTTACCAGCGTATCTCTTACCGGAGGATATGGACGGGCGCCCACCTCCGGAAGGACGGCCATTGCGGATACCGAAGCGGCATTCAAAAGTGTCTTTGCAAAATACCTCAATGAGCATGGCTTGCCCGCTGAACTGGCAAGTTCGGATAGCAAAGACAATGCCTCCGACATCCGCTCGCCGGCCGGTTCGACCCATTTGTTGCTGCTGGCTCCCTCAGGCGCCAGAACGCAATGCCATAGTGGCTGCCAGTCCAGCGTTGACATTCACGTCATGCTCAAGGACCTGACCACCAACGTGGTGGTGTGGGATGGCTACCTATCCGTGACCGAGGGGTCCGCATTTGGACACATCAATGAGGACGATGCCGAAAAATCCGCAGCGCTGATTCTGGAGGCATTTCGGAAAAACAGGCTGGTGTCCGGAAGCTGATCGCCAATACCGAAAACAGGTCTGCTCCGGCCCATTACGGGTGATCACAATAGCGCTTCGGTGGACGACAACGTGGGTGCCGCGCCGCCAGGGAGCCTGCCTGCAAGCACGCACGCCCACACCATCAAGAGCTGGCTCAAGATGGTGCCGAAGCCTCCTCTGAAAGCAACAGGCTGCTATCGAAGTAGTGCTGGATGTGCTCCAGGCACTGTCTCACCTTGGCCGGCATGTTGTCCCGATGGCGCACGGTCACGTAGACATCGAAGCCTCCCAGCGACCATTCCGGCAGGACTCGCTTCAAGCGTCCGGCCTTGAGATCGTCGTCGGCCTTGTTCTCCAGCAGGCGCACGATGCCATGTCCATCGACGGCGAGAAAGCGCAGTGAACGTGCATGGTTGGCGCTGATACGCGCTTGCAGCCGCACCCTCACCGTTCCGCTGGCCTCATTGGAAAATTCCAGGAAGCAGGGTTCGCCATGGGGATTGAAGAGCAGGAAATCATGATGCAGCAGGTCCACCGGTGAATGAATCGGCGGCCGGCTCTCCAGGTAGCTCGGCGCGGCACACAACACATCGCTGAAATGCGTGAGGAAAATATCGCCAGGCTGGCGGTTGCGCCCCGCACGCAGCGCCAGATCGATGCGCTGGTCGATCAGGTCGATGTTGTTGTCAGCGACTTCGAAACGCAACTTGATCCTGGGATTGTGGCGGATGAAATCACGCAGCGCCGGGATCAGGTACTGGGTGGACATGAAGCTCGATACCGCGATGCGCAGCTCCCCCACCATCTCATTGTTGAGCACGGCGATGCTTTGCTCGGCCTCACTGGCGGCCATGACGATGTGGGAGCAATGCTTGTAGAACAGCGTGCCCGCTTCGGTCAGGCTGAGCTTGCGGGTGGAGCGGTTGAGCAAGGTGGCCTGTAATGACAATTCAAGCGCCCTGACGTGCTGACTGACCGAGGAAGTAGTGAGTCCCAGGGCTTTGGCGGCGCGAGAAAAAGCGCCCAGTTCGACCACACGCGCGAATGTCGCCATTCGTGCTAAATCGTCTATTCCAAGTTTTCTCATTGACTGAATTTGCTGATGCGACGCAACGTAATCCCGGCTGCGGCGCACTGCGATCTTCTTTTATCGCAACATGATGTAGTTAAACTGATTCCCTGGCATGACGGATTGTACGGAGTGGATTTTGTTGTCCAAATGTGAGCCACTCCTCTGCTTGACTGGCTCACCGCTGTCGGCCTTGCATTCGAATCCGGCAACCCAGATTGCTTACCCGATCCAGGACAACTTGGACGGGCGCAAAATCCCGCCGTCATCGCATCATGTTTCCGAAAAGGTCAAGATCGACAGCAAAAGCACGTCAAGACCGGAATGTAATACAGGAGTTGGGGATTGATTAGGTCGAGAAAATTACATTAATAATTAATTATTATTAATAATTAATAAACAACAACTATTTGACTGATGACAGGCATCCCGGGCCGAAAAGCCGCTACCAGTGCGAATTGCGAGCCAATAAGCGATTTTCCGCCTGCGTAACTCGGCGCGAGGCGTACCCGACGAAAGGGCCAATTCTCTGCTTCGATCCGTCCAACTGCATCGATTAGGACAATTCAGCAAAGAATCATTCAATCCATAAGGGGCTAAACGCTGCTGCCCTTCTGTAATACAGTCCCGCAGGCCAGACACGAGAAGAACAAAAGATCGTACGTCGACGGTGATTCCCGGATTACGCCTGGTCGGAAAGCCCTCCCATTCCCCCGCATCACCCTCTCTGCGCCGACCCAGGCAGATCCAGTCACCCGATGAAGCCGATCCACAGGTTCCCACGCGCCAGGCGCGGTCTGGACAAGACCATATCCGTCAAGCAGCGCAGTCAGCATGAGCGGCCCGACGCAACGCAATTTGTTCAAAAAGGGGCAGTAATGAACTGGTTCACCAATCTGAAAGTCAGCCACAAACTCATCGGTGGCTTCATGATCGTTGCGCTCATCGGCGCGACCATCGGCACCATTGGCATCATCAAGGCAGGTCAGATCAATGACATGGCGACCGATATGTATGAAATGCAGGTGGTCGGCCTGCGCCATTCGGCCCAGGCCACGCTGGACCTGAATTCATCCAGTCGCGCCATCCGTTCGGCCATGCTGGCGGAGTCGATGGAGGAACGCGAGGCCAGCCTGAACAATCTTGGCAAGCACCTAGACAATGCCGCGATAGCATTGCAAGCCGCCGAACAACGCTTCAACACACCCGAAGGCCTGGCGCTGGTGGCGCGGGCCAAGCAAGCCTTCGCCAACTACCGGGTGGCCATCATCGCCACCGCCGACGAGCTTCGCAAGGAGCCGCTGTCCGAGGCACGCCAGTCTACCGCCCGCCTGTTCTCGTCGGTGCGTCCGCTGGCCAATGAAGCCGAAGAGAGCATGACCAAGATGATGGAAGCCAAGAAGAACAACGCCGACCGCCTCAACGACGAAACCGACCTGATCTACGCGCACATTCGTACTCTGCTGCTGGCGCTGACCTTCGGCGGTGTTCTCTTTGGTGTCGCCCTGGGGCTGTTCATCTCGCGCAACCTGACACGTCAACTCGGCGGCGAGCCGCGCGACGTGGCCGCTGCCGCCGATGCCATCGCCTCGGGTGATCTGGGCACCCACATCGACACCCGCCATGCGCGCGAAGGCAGCGTCGTCAGCGCCATGCACATGATGCAAACATCGCTGCGCAAGGTGGTGCAGACGGTGCGCACCAGCAGCGAGAGCATCGCCACAGGCTCACGCCAGATCGCCACCGGCAATCTGGACCTGTCTGCCCGCACCGAGCAGCAGGCCAGCGCACTGGAAGAGACGGCATCGTCGATGGAGGAACTGACCTCCACCGTCAAGCACAACGCCAACAACGCCCTGGAAGCCAAGCAAATGGCCTCGGACGCCTCCACCGTGGCGCTGGCAGGTGGTGAAGTGGTGGCCCAGGTGGTCGATACGATGAGCGCCATCAACGATTCATCCAGGAAGGTGGCGGACATCATCAGCGTGATCGACGGCATCGCCTTCCAGACCAACATCCTGGCACTCAACGCTGCGGTCGAGGCAGCCCGGGCGGGTGAGCAGGGGCGCGGCTTTGCGGTGGTCGCCAGCGAAGTGCGCAACCTGGCGCAACGCTCGGCCGCCGCCGCCAAGGAAGTCAAGAGCCTGATCGAGGATTCGGTGGAAAAGGTCGCCGTCGGCGCGCGCCTGGCCGACCAGGCCGGCACGACCATGGGAGGCATCGTCGAGAACTCGCGCAAGGTGACGGCGATCATCGGCGAGATCACGTCGGCCAGCATGGAGCAGACCTCTGGTATCGAACAGATCAATCAGGCCATCATGCAGATGGACGACGTCACGCAGCAGAATGCGGCGCTGGTCGAAGAAGCCGCCGCCGCCTCACGTGCCTTGCAGGAGCAGGCCGACACCCTGGCCCAGATCGTCAGTGTCTTCAACCTGGGGCAGACGGCGATCGGCTATCAGGACCTGCCACGCACTGCCGCGCCAACCGCTCCGACGGCGACTCGCGCCCTGCCCCGTGTCTCGCCCGAACGTCTGGGCCACCGCGCTGCGACCCAACAACAGGCCAAGGAAGAAGATTGGGCCACGTTCTGATCGCCTAACCGCCCCCCACCCCGCCTGTCCTTGCGCCGTCTTGGCGCTGGGGCGCGATGGACTACCCGCGCCCCATTTCCCCCTTCCCCGATGTAAATTGGCCTATTGGTCTTACCAATAAACTGGTATTATCGACCCCTGAAAAAACAAGCAGGCCGTCCCGCGCCCTCCCCGCATTGCTGCCGGGACCGCACCAGGGCGCCATTCCGAGACAACTTTTTCTCCAAGGAAACAACGATGAAACTCCTGCGTTACGGCCCGATTGGCCAAGAAAAACCCGGCATCCTGGATCAGTCCGGCAAGATCCGCGACCTCTCCGCTCATATCAAGGACGTCAACGGTACCATCCTGGATGACGCTTCCCTGGCCAAGATCCGCGCCCTGGATATCAACAGCCTGCCCGTGGTCGACGGCAATCCGCGTATCGGCGCCTGCGTCGGCAACATCGGCAAATTCATCTGCATCGGCCTGAACTACGCCGATCACGCCGCCGAATCCAACCTGCCCATCCCGGCCGAACCGGTGGTGTTCAACAAGTGGACCTCGGCCGTGGTCGGCCCCAACGACAACGTCAAGATCCCGCGCGGCTCCAAGAAGACCGACTGGGAAGTCGAACTGGGTGTCATCATCGGCAAGGGCGGTACCTATATCGACGAGAAGGACGCCATGTCCCACGTGGCCGGCTATTGCGTGGTCAACGATGTGTCCGAGCGCGAATACCAGATCGAACGCGGCGGCACCTGGGACAAGGGCAAGGGCTGCGATACCTTCGGCCCCATCGGCCCCTGGCTGGTCACCCGCGATGAAATCGCCGATCCGCAAAAGCTGGGCATGTGGCTGGAAGTCGATGGCAAGCGCTACCAGAACGGTAACACCAGCACCATGATCTTCGGCGTGGCCCATATCGTGTCCTACCTGTCGCGCTTCATGAGCCTGCAGCCGGGCGATGTCATCTCCACCGGCACGCCGCCGGGCGTGGGCATGGGCGTCAAGCCGGAAGCGGTCTACCTGCGCGCCGGCCAGGTCATGCGCCTGGGCATCGATGGCCTGGGTGAGCAACAGCAGAAGACCATCGACGCCTAAGCCTTAGGGCTCATCGCGCGTCACCCCTCACACAAGAAAAACAATGATGCGCAGGCCCACGCGGCCTGCGCCACCCCAATGACCTAAACAGGGAAGGAGAACCCAATGAATCATTACGATTTCCAGGGCCGTAGCGCCATCATCACCGGCGGTGCCCAGGGCTTCGGCTATGCCGTGGCCGAACGCCTGCTACAAGGCCGCGCCAAGGTCGTGCTGTGGGACATGGACGAGCAGGCTCTGGCCAATGCCCGCAACAAGCTCGAAGCGCTGGGTCATGTCGAGACCATCAAGGTCGATATCGCCAGCGAAGCCGACGTCAAGCAAGCCATCGAGGCGACCGAGAAACTGACCCAGTCCATCGACATCCTGGTGCACAGCGCCGGTATTGCCGGACAGAATAATCCGGTAGCCGACTATTCGCCGGAGGAATGGCGCCGCGTCATCGACATCGACCTCAACGGTGCCTTTTACGTCAACCAGGTGGTGGTCCAGCGCATGATCGCGCAGAACTACGGCCGCATCGTCAACATCGCTTCCATCGCCGGCAAGGAAGGCAATCCGACCGCCTCGGCCTACAGCGCCGCCAAGGCCGGCATGATCGCCCTCACCAAGAGCCTGGGCAAGGAAACCGCCACCAAGAACATCGCCGTCAATGCCATCACCCCGGCGGCGGCGCAAACCCGCATCCTGGAACAGTGCACCCAGGCGCACATCGACTACATGCTCTCCAAGATCCCGCGCGCACGCTTCGTGAAGGTGGAAGAACTGGCGGCCATGGTGGCCTGGCTGGTGTCGGAAGAGAACTCCTTCACCACCGCATCGGTGTTCGATCTCTCGGGCGGCCGCGCGACCTACTGATACGCCGGCCCGGATCGCATCCCCGGCATGGGCGTACGGAGTCCCTCCGTACGCCTGCTTTCGCAAACGATTAGAACAAGACGACCTCCCGCACTGCGCGGAGGCGATGGACTTTTTGCGCCTTCATTTTCTGAAAAAGCTAGAGGAGAGACACCCCATGACCACCGCTACCTATCCGGCCACCGCGTCGGATCTGGAATCCCGGCTTTACAGCCGCATCACCTGGCGCTTCGTGCCGCTGCTGATGATCTGCTTCGTCTTCGCCTACCTGGATCGCGTCAACATCAGCTTCGCCAAGCTGCAGATGCAGAGCGACCTGGGTTTCTCGGACGCCGTCTATGGCCTGGGCGCGAGCATCTTCTTCGTGGGCTATTTCCTCTTCGAGGTGCCCAGCAACATGATCCTGCACAAGGTCGGTCCCAAGCGCTGGATCGCTCGCATCATGGTGACCTGGGGCATCGCCTCGGCAGCCATGATGTTCGTCTCCAGCGAGACCAGCTTCTATGTGTTGCGCTTCCTGATCGGCAGCCTGGAGGCGGGTTTCGTGCCGGGCGCGCTGTACTTCTTTACCAACTGGTTCCCGTCGGTGCGCCGGGGGCGCATCAATTCGCTGTTCATGGCGGCCATCGCCGTGTGCGGCATCATCGGCGGTCCGATCTCGGGCGGCATCATGAAGTTCACCCATGGCGTGAGCGCCCTGCATGGCTGGCAGTGGCTGTTCCTGCTGGAAGGCATTCCTTCCATCGTGCTGGGGGTGGTGTGCTACCTGGTCATCGATGACCGCATCCAGGATGCGCGCTGGCTCAAGCCCGAAGAAAAGCAGTTGCTGGAAGAGCGCATCGCCGCCGAACCGCGCAGCGAGGCGGCCCATTCCTTCGGCGCGGCGCTGAAGCAGCCGACCACCATCGTCATGTCGCTGATCTACCTGATGCTGGCCTCGGGCATCTATGGGCTGGTGTTCTGGATGCCGCAGCTGATCAAGTCGGCCGGCACCGATGACACCTTCATCATCGGCCTCATTTCCATGGTGCCCTATCTCTGCGCGGGCCTGGGCATGATCGTCATCGGCCGCAACTCCGACCGTACCGGCGAGCGCCGCTGGCACCTGGCCGCCTGCGCGCTGATGGGTGCCATCGGTTATGCCGCCAGTGCCTGGTTCGGCAGCAACACGCTGGTCCTGGTGGTGGCGCTGTCGGCGGCGGCCACCGGCATCATCGCCGGCATCGGCCTGTTCTGGATCCTGCCGCCGCGCGTGCTCAGTGGTGCGGCCGCTGCCGCCGGTATCGCCCTGATCAATTCGGTGGGACAGCTGGGCGGCATCATCACGCCCTACATGGTCGGCAAGATCCGTGACCTGACCGGGAGTGCTGCCATCGGCCTGTATGTGGTGGCGCTGGAATGCCTGCTGGGTGCGGCACTGCTGCTGTGGGGCCTGCCGCGCAGGATCTATTTCAGGGAACCCGCGCAGCAGTAAGAGAAATTTCCGTAAATGATATAAATCATTTCTATATCAAGTTCCAGTATTTGCCCGCCTTCATGGCGGGCTTTTTTTATTTCGCTGATACCCGGGGCGGACACGGCGTTTTTTGGAACTGATAAAGCAAATGACAAGCGGCCGACCTCCTGCGTTTGCTCCCGATCATACGTCCAGCTGTTCGGTGCTGATGCCGAGCGCCACCGCGATCTTTTCGATGGTGGCCGGGCGCAGGCTTTCGCTGTTCTCCTGCTTTGCATAGGCTGGCTGAGAGATACCCAGGCGCTGGGCCATTTCCGCTTGGGTGAGCTTCAGGTGTTCGCGCCAGGCACGCACCGGCGTGGCACCGTCGACAGTTGCGCCCACCACCTCGTTAGGGATGAGGCCGCGCTCCTGGCGGTATAACTGCATGAATTCGTCATAGGGGAGCACTACATAGGCCGGCTTCCCGTCCGGCCCGTTGATGATTTGGATGTTAGTAGGTGCGTTCATCTCGCTTCCTCACTTCTTGTATATCGACAATTCTGTTATCACCCAAAACAAGAAAAGCTCATAAATTGGCAAAAAATTTCAGCCCGCGCAAGCCCAGCCCGGCTGCAAGCGGCCCGTGCTGTCGAAGCGGTACTGGCGCTGCACCCAGCCCAGGCCGAAGAGCGTCAACACGCTGTTGTAGTAATTGAATTCGCCGACATCGGTGCCACCGGGCTTGTCCTGCTCGTCCTTGTGCCAGGCGTCCCAGCGTTGCTGTACCGATTGCCGTTGCGCGGCGAACGCATCGTCCAGCCCGGAGGCCGCCAGCAAGGGTAGCAGTGCTGCCGAAAAACCTATCGGTCCCTGCCCTTCGGTGGCACCGGTCACGGTATTGCATTTCTCGGGTGGCGCTCCGTGATCGACGATGGTCTTGCACATCGGTGCCAGCACCCGGCGTAAAGGCGCGGCCAGTGCGTCGGCGTCATCCGTCATGCCCGCCCACAGGTAGACGCGGATGGCGTCATAACTGCCCTGTACCGAACGGCCGGTATCGGGTTGCGCGCCCTGAGTTGCGTCGTAGATCAGCCAGTCGGGGACGAAGCCATGTGGCGAAGCCTGCGTCACCAGCGCCAGCGTAGCTGGCGCCATCGCCGCCCACGGCCCGCCCGGATCGGCGGCGGCCAGACGGCGCAACACCGGCAGCGGCAGGTAGCTGGGATTGAGGCGCCAGCGCTGCGGGCTTTCCTCGAAGCCCTGCGGCCCCGGCAGCAACATCGGTCCCAGCGCCCCCATGCTGCGCACCTCCTGCGCCTTGACCTGCTCCAGCAGGGCCTGCGCGGCTTGCGCGTAGGCGGGGACCTGCCATAGCCGTGCGGCTTCCAGCAGGTCGTAGGCGAACCACAGATCGGCATCGGCGGCGGCGTTGGCGTCGATTACGCCGAAGCTGCCATCATCACGCTTGCCCCATAGCCAGGCCGGCAGGTGCTCGCCGCCGGCTCCGAGGTTGTCGCGGCTCCAGCGCCAGATGCGTTCGAAGCGCGCGCGGTCATTGGCCACCAGCGCGAAGAACATGCCGTAGGACTGGCTCTCTGAGGTGCTTTGCTGTTGCGGCGTCGCGTAGTCGATGATGCGGCCGTCGGCCTGCAGGTGACGCCGCGCGAACGCCTTCCATTGCGGCCAGTCGCGCGGGCAGGCCGGGAGCGGCAAGTCAGCGGCCACGGCCGGCAGCATCGCCAGGGTCGACAGGCTCAACGCGGCACCGGCCTGCAGTAACCGGCGTCGCTGGGGGGATTCCAGGGTCATCGTCCATCATCCATTTGTGCGGAGAAATCACGCGTGCTGGTGGGCAGGTCGCGACTGAACACGGCGGCGCGGTCCTCGAAGAAGTAACGCAGGAAGACCATCGCCGCATACTGGCGATCGCGTCCCGGCGTGAGATTGACATCGCCCTGCACGCCAAGTTGCCAGCGCGGCGCCAATCGCCTGACTGCGGACACCTGTGCATGGGCATAGGCGCCACGATCCGTGCTGCCAGCATAAGCGCAATCGATGCCGCCGGCGCTGGCCCCGCGATAGGCCACCAGCAGGCAGGCTGCGGCCGATTGGGCGGCCGTGTTCCAGCCCAGTTCCAGGTTGCCCGACAGCTGGGACTGGCGCCCTTCAGGCGTGAGGAACTGGCTGGCGATGCCGGTACTGAGGGAGCGCTGCGGGCTGTAATAGCCGCCCAGGCCCCAGCCGTACTGGTTCTGGTTGTTGGCGTAGTGCAGGTAGTGCAGTGCCGGGCCGACATTGAAGTAATCGAAACCCTGCAACTTCAGATCGTAGCCCGCCCCCAGGTCCAGTGCCACGGCCCGATTGGATTGCACGTTGTGACCGCTGAAGCTGGCCAGCTCGGCATTGGCCGCCATGCTCCAGCGCGGCGCGAACTGCCACAGGGTCTTGGCGCCCAGGGCAGTGCGACGCACATCGCCCCACCACTGGCCGCTGCCCGGCATGGCCTGGCCGCGCCAGGACAGCAGCGAATCGCGCACCGGGTTGCTGCCGGCATAGGCGTTCCAGCTGCCCCAGGAGGTCTGCTGGCCCACGCTGGCCTGGCCGTGCAGGTCGGTGCCGGCCGCGCCGCCATCGGTGACACCGACGGCACCCTGCCAGGCCAGCCGGCCCAGCTCGGTCAGCCAGACAGTGTCCTGGGCGCCGAACCACAGTTCGCGCACGTTGGCCAAACCCGACTGCTGTGCCGTGGCTGGCGTGCCCAGGGCGCGTGCCACGGCGTCGGGCGTGATGGCATTGGCCTGCAGGCGCAGGCTACGCAGGCGCAGGTCGTACTGGCGCGTCTGGTCGGCCCCGCCGAACCATTGCGCATGCACGGTCGGCGCCAGGGTTTCCAGATGTCCCTGGCCATCCGCCCCGGCATGGTTGGCGTAACTGGTGCCCAGGGTGAGCGAAGCAGCGGTGACGCCTTGCAGCTCGTCATGCAGATAGGCTTGTACGCTCTTGCGCAGATCCTCTCCGCGCTCTCCCTGCCCTGCTTCGGCCATGTCCACACTGGCCTGGGCCTCCGAACGGGCGCGCTGCTGCAGTGCATGGGCGGTGACGAACTGCTTGCGGTAGTACGACTGCTGGCTCTGCAGTGCCAGCACATAGGTCGACAGCGGCGCCTGCTGGGCCTCCTTGCTGGCGGCCAGCTGATCCAGGCGACCACGTGCGTTCTCCGACAAGGCCCAGCCTTCGGCCATGCGGGCGTCCTGCGTGGCGCGGTACTGCGTGGCGAACAAGGAGGCCGCCTCGTCATGACGGCCCTTTCCATACCAGGCCCAGGCGCGCAGCGGCGCGGTCTGTGCGCGGGTGGCGCCTAGCCGTTCGGCCTCATCCAGCGCGGCCAGGCTGGCATCGGCATCCTGCTCCTGGTTGAAGCGGTCGGCACGCAGCAGGGCCAGCCGCGCACGCTGACCGCGTGCGCGCGGGTCGGCCGCCACTTCTGGAAGCGCCAGCAGGGATTGCGCACCGCCGATATCGCCGGCATCGAGACGGATCTGCAGCAAGCCCATCTGCGCATCGACATTGCCGGGCTGCCACTGCAAGGCTTGCTGGAACCAGCCTTGCGCCTGGTCGGCCTGGTGCTGTCCCAGCGTGATCCAGCCGGCCAGCGTGGCGGTGGCGACATCCTGGTAGCTCACGATGTCGGCGGCGATGGCCGGCAGCGCTCCCGCCGCCTCGGCGCTGGCAGGATCGAGCGCCGCCAGACGCGTCAACTGGCGATCGTAGAGGATGCGCTGCAGGCGCGCCTGGGCGGCGGCGTCGCGCTGCCCGCGCTGCTGCTCCAGCGCGATCAGGCCGGCCACGGCCTCGCTGTCGGCGCCCAGGGTCTGCTGGGCCATGTAGAGGGTGGCGATGCGATTGTCCGCCGGGGTGCAATCGGGGAAGACCGAACGGTACAGGGCCAGGGCGTCGTCCTTGCGGCCGGCCCGGGCGAAGATCTCGGCGGCGCTCCACAGGCGGTCGATGCGCTGGCAGGAAAACTCTTGCGGGTATTGCGCCACCAGCGCCTGCAACTGGCTGCTGGTCAGCGCGCCCACCGGGCCGCCACTGCGGGCGTAGGCGAAGACGCGTTCGATCTCGGTCTCCTTCTGCTGCCGCGCGCGTTCGGCCAGCAGCGCCGCCGAGGGCGTCCACAAACCATCCTGCGCGCGCGAACGCGCCAGCTGGCGGTCGAAGGCCGTCAGGTCGTGGCGCTTGAGCAGCGCCCACAGGCTGCTCTCGTCCACCCCCGGTGCCGGTGTATCGGTCGTGGCATCAGCGGGCTCCTCGATGCTGCGCGCCAGCACGGCCTGCTGCTGGCGGCGGCGGGTCTCGGCGAGCTCGCGGCCTTGCTGCTGGCTACGCGACTTCAATGCCTGTTGCACCGCACGCGCGGCCTGGCTGCCGTCGGCCTGGCGTACCTGAGCCGTCCCCTCGGCGCGCCGCACCTGGACCGCCTGGTCCTGGCGCTGCACGCTGGTGACATTGGCTTGCTGGGCCTGGGCCACCGGCATCCCGGCCAAGAGGCCGAGCAGCCAGGCACGACGGGGATGCCCGAGCAGCGGCCTCATGCTCAGATCTCGATGTTGCGTTGTCCCTGGCGGCGGCGCAGGTGCGCACGCAACTGGCGCCAGCTCAACCAGGCCAGTACCAGCAAGGCGAGCATGACGATGCAGTACCAGATCCACGGATACTTGGAGACCATGTAACCGAGATACTGTGGCCCGCCGATGCTGCCCTGGTCATAGGTGGCGCCGATACGCTGGGTGGCCAGCTCCGCCTTGCCGAAGGAGAGCAAGGCCACATCGCCGGCGAGGTTATCCCAATACGGCGGGCTGACCATCTGCCGCATGCCCTGCAGCAGTTGTTCGGGGTTGCCTGCGACGAACACGGTGGCGGTGTTCTTGTCGATCAGGCGCGAGCGGAACTGCATCACCAGCAGTTGCCGGTTCAATTGCGCATCCCCGGCCACGCTGGTATTGAGGTAGGTGGATTCGGTATTGCTGCGGTTGGTGCCGGCCATGCTGTTGAATTGCTGGTGCAGCCAGTTCGATTCGGCCGTGGGCGTGGCCACCGGGATGGAGGCGCCGGCGAAGATCATGTTCTTCTCCAGCGTCCAGGGCGCATCCTTGAGCATGTCGGCCGGCAGGCTGCCCACGCTGCCTACCACGATGGCATGGCGATTGACGGTGGGCTTGCCGAAGGTGACCTGAGCCGCCGCCATGGGCGCGGTCTGCTTCTGTGCAATCTTGGCCAGCAGGGTCCAGGCCGCGCCAATGGTGGCGCTGTCATGTCCGGCCACGACCAGGCTGAGCTGGTTGCCATCGCTATGGATCACATAGGGAAACACATTGCTGGCAAAGCGCGAGAGGTCCGGCAATTGCGCAAAGCGATAGATGAAGGGGACCTTCACCGTGGAATCGTCGAACAGGCTCATATAGATCGCGCCAGTCTGCTCGCACTGGTGGTTGGACATGATCACCGGAGAGAAGGAGAGCACGTTGTTGCCCGGTCTGAAGTGGCGTAACGGCAAGCTCATCCGGTAGTTATCATAGAAGCCGCCCTGCCGCTCCTCGACCGAGATGGCTCGCTGGAACACGCCATTGAGATAGACATTGATGATCATGCTGGAGTTGATCATGGCCCCCTGCGAGAAGTTCAGGTGGAACTCCATCTGCGCATCTTCCTGGGCATAGACGTCCGGCGGCATATTGACATTCACCGTCGCCGGCGAGACCGTCGTGACCGGGGCCGTATTGAAGCCGAGCTGCTTGAAGCTGTAGGTTCCCTCGGTGGCGATATTGGCCTGCGGCAGGTAGTTGGGCAACTCCGGCGGTGTGAAGTCGCTGATGTTCCACTGCGCCTGCTGCGGGAACTCCAGGTGCTGCCACGCAAACACCTGGGCCGCGCGGGTGACTTGCCCGGCATTGGTGCCGGAGACCACCAGCATCACGTGCTGGCCGTCAGGCATGGGATAGAGGCCCAGGAAACTGTCGCGGATCTGGGCCAGGATGCGCCCATCGAGGTAGGGCTTGAGCTCCTCGGCGGTGCCGATCAGGACGTTGTCGGCGTCGCCCAGCCCGGTCAGTTGCAGGCCCGGTACCGCACCGGCGCCACTGCCGGCACGCGCGTCGACCTGGCTGATCGGCGCCTGCGCGTAGCGCAGCTTCAGGCCTATGCCCTGGGCGATCATGCCGCCGGCGATCAGGGCATCGTCGCTATCGGGATGGGCGGCCGTGATGATGTTGAATTTCTGCGCCAGGTTCTGCTTGGGATCAAACAGATCATTGAGATCCGACAGCAATGGCGTCACCGGCTTGAGCTCGGATTGCAGGCGCAGGGTGGACTGGCTGGTGTCGATCTCGGTCCACAGCTCCGGCGCATTGGGGTCTTCGCACTGGTTGTCCTGGCTGTGCTGGGCCACGCGGAAGAACAACTGGTTGTAACCCGGCTTGAGCAGTTCCAGCGGCAGGCGGATGTCGGCAGTGATCTCCGGCTGGCGGGCCGAGAGCTGCAATTGCGCCACCGTCCTGTCGTTGAGCCTGACCAGGAGCTGCGAACGACTGTCAAGAGCGATCGAATTGGTCGCGACCAGGTGCAGGATGGCTGACTTGAGCGATTCGCGGCGCGAGACCGGAATGCTGATCATTGCCGCGCCGTCCAGGCGGGTCAGGCGCATGGCACCGGGCTTGGCGCCCATGTCGGCCAGGCGGATCTCGCGCCCCGGCGCTGGCGGCGTGGGTGCCGCCACGCTGGCAGTGGCAGCGGCCACAGGTTTGATGGCGGCCTGGGCAGGCGCCGGCATGGGCGCGGCCTGCACCACTGCATGCAACAGCAAGGCCGGGAATACACGCGCAACGATCTTGGACAAGGACATAGGACGACGGCTCAGTGAGTCAGATAATGATAGAAACGCTTGACGCGATAGGGCATGGACGCCACCAGCGGGATCGCCAGCACCGGTGCCAGCAGATGCCGCTGCAGGTAACTGGCCAGGCCCTTGGCAAACAGCACGTACTGAGCGCCTGCATGAACCAGGCCTAAACGCACCAGCAAGACGATACTGCCGAACACGCCCTGGCGAATGCTGCGCGAGGCGCGATAAGCCGACCAGCGGGCGCTGTCGCCAGAGGACAGGGCCACGGTCTCCGAGAGGCCCTTGACGCTGCGATCGGTAAAGCGCACCCCCACCAGGAAACGCTGCTTGTCCGGCGCGGTATAGCTGCTGCGCACCTCGATGGGCAGCAGGCTGTCATGACCGAGGGCAGCGTTGTGCACGCGCAGGCCATTCATGAGCAGGTTGACCTGCCCGGCCACCGCCATGTCGAACTGCAGCAGGGCGCCGCCGGAAGACACATCGAGCACCCGGCACGCCAGGGCCTGCGCCAGCCTCGGCTTGCCCTGGAGCGCACCCGGCTCCATCACGCCAGCGCGCCCATCCAGATTGGCCGGCACGCGCGGCGAGGCCCGCCGCTGCTTGCGCTCGTAGAGCACGCCGATACAGGCATTAAGGATGATCAGGTTGAGCACATCCCAGCACAGGGCCGAGATGATCACGTCCTGGTGCTCGTTGGCATGGAACAGCTTCCACAGCCCGACCACGAACGTGAGTACGATGGCAGCATAGACGAAATAAAAAGGGCCTGCCAGGTGAGAGATGGTGTCCTCTTCCAGATGCTCGCCCTTGGGGGTGACATTGAAGCTGGGTGCGCGCGGGTTCTTCAGTACCAGGTAGATGGCGCGCAGCGAAAACAGCGACTGCAGCATCTCGTAGAGCTCCGACACCAGCGTCCAGCGATAGCGGCCGAACAGGTAGTCCGAGGTCAGGATGGCGCCCACCATGGCCGGCAGGCCGTAGCCGAAGAACTCGGGGATGCTGGCACTGTAGAAGCGCAGTCCCAGCACCAGGTAAGCCATCGGCGCCAGCAGCAGCATCACGCGCGCATAGCTGAAGAACCAGTAGAAGGTGTTGGAAAAATAACAAAGCTTCTGCGGCAGCGACAGTCCCTTCATGGTGAACACGTTACGCAGCAGGAACAGCTGCACCATGCCCTGGGTCCAGCGCAGGCGCTGCACGATGAAGCTGGCGAAGGTTTCGGGCTGCAGGCCCGAGATCAGTGGCTCGTTCAGGTAGGCACTGCGATAGCCCTTGGCATGCAGCTTCATGGCCGTCTCGGCATCCTCGGTGATGGAGACGCCGCCGATGCCGCCCACCTCGTCGAGGTGCGAACGGCGGATCACTGCGGCCGAACCACAGAAGTAGGCGCCATCCCAGAAGTCCAGTCCGCGCTGGATGACGGCATAGAACATCTCGTTTTCGGGCGGCATGCGGCCGAACATGTCGAGGTTCTTTTCGACCGGATCGGGGTTGATGAAGAAGTGCGGCGTCTGCACCAGGTAGAGCTTGGGGTCTTCCTGGAAGAAGCCGACGGTCTTTTCCAGGAAGTCCACGGTCGGGACGTGGTCGGCATCGAGGATGAGCACCAGATCGCCCTGGCAATGGACCAGCGCATCGTTGATGTTGCCGGCCTTGGCGTTGTGGTTCTTCTCGCGGGTGAGGTAGTGCGCGCCATGCCGACGGGCCAGTTCCTGCAATTCGATGTGCCGTGCCAGCGCCTCGGCAGCACGCGCCGGCGAGGCCTGGTTGCGCTTTTGCACGGTGCCACCATCGTCGAGCAGGTAGACCTTCAGGTGGGTGCCCGGATAGCGCATGTCCAGCGCCGCGCGCAGGGTCACCTCCAGCAGCGAGCTGGGTTCGTTGTAGGTCGGGATGAGTACGTCCACCGTCGGCAGCCGGGCCGGATCCAGGTCCAGCGGCGGCGACTTGCGGTTCAGCGGATGGATGTTGACGAAAAAGCTCAGCAGCGCGATACCGGTGCCATAGACCTCGGCCAGGTAGAGCGCGATCATGAAGCAGAAGTCGAAGAAGTTGTCGTAGACCAGTGTATGGAAGGTGCGCCACCACATGTAGCGCAGCATCAGGAAGGCCGAGATCAGCAGAAAGAACACACGCAGGCGGCGCACATAGCCGAGCTTGCGCATGAGCAACATCAACCCCACCGAGGCACCGGCCACCACGTACTGCGCCCACAGATCCACCCGCACCGTGATGGCCGCCAGCAGCACCAGCGACACCCCCAGCCACAGGGCCAGCAGCCCCAGCCGGGGCCAGATGGAACGCTCAGCGCGCGCGCCAACCTGCAACAGGGATCGGGTGAAATCGGGACCGGACATGGCAATATCTCAACATGCTGACTTGGTTCTTCGGCCGGCCTCGACAGGAGGCTGGAAGCGCATACCCAAGGGCGACACGTTCGCCCTGGCCTCCTGCGAAGTCGGGTAAAGCCCGTTCGGGTCCGCTTGCCTGGACATCGCCTCACAGAGCAAGCACCTGCGGGGGACAGCAATGACAAGGGAGGAGGTCATGATGCGAATGATGAAATGACCGACACTTCATTGCCATCGGGAATTTCCTGAGCAGCAACATAGCCCTGCTGGCGGACGAAAAAAAGGACCATCAGGATGTCCGGATGGTCCTCTTTCTTCCTGATCGGCCCGCAGGGCGGGCCAGCACTCAGCGTTGCAGGGCCGGACGTGGCGGCGTGATATCCAGCGGGACCGCCTGTGCCAGGGGGGCCGCTCCCACGCCGGCCGGGGCCTGGTCCTGCAGCCTGAACTGGCTGACTACCTCCGACAGGCGTACCGCCTGCTCCTGCATGGCCTCGGCGGCAGCCGCCGCCTGCTCCACCAGGGCGGCGTTCTGCTGGGTGGTCTGGTCCATGTCGTTGATGGCCAGGTTGACCTGGCTGATGCCATCGCTCTGCTCGCCGCTGGCGGCGGTGATCTCGGCGACGATGTCGGCCACGTGGCGCACGCTGGTGACCACCTCGTCCATGGTGCTGCCGGCGCGCACCACCAGTTCGCTGCCCGAGCCCACCTTGGCCACGGAATCATCGATGAGGCCCTTGATCTCCTTGGCGGCCGAGGCCGAGCGCTGCGCCAGCGAGCGCACCTCCGAAGCCACCACGGCAAACCCACGCCCCTGCTCGCCGGCGCGCGCGGCTTCCACGGCGGCGTTCAGGGCCAGGATATTGGTCTGGAAGGCGATGCCATCGATGACGCTGATGATGTCGACGATCTTGCGCGAGGATTCGTTGATGGAACCCATGGTGGCGATCACCTGCCCCACCACCTCTCCACCCTGCTGCGCCACTGCCGAGGCCGAGGCCGCCAGCTGGTTGGCCTGGCGCGCGTTGTCGGCGTTCTGGCTCACCGTCGAGGTCAGCTCTTCCATGGCCGAGGCGGTTTCTTCCAGGGCACCGGCCTGGCGCTCGGTACGGGCCGACAGGTCGAGGTTGCCGGTGGCGATCTCGCGCGAGGCGGTGGCAATGGCGTCGGTACCGCTGCGCACCTGGCCGACGATGCGCGCCAGGTTGGCCGTCATCGCCTGCAGGGCATGCATGAGCTTGCCGGTCTCGTCACGCTGGCTGGCCAGCACGGGATCGATGCGCGTGGTGAGGTCACCCGCGGCCACCGCTTCGGCCACGCCCACGGCCCGTTCCAGCGGACGCGTGATACCCCGCGCCAGGCTGCGTGCAAACAGCCATCCCAGCACCACCTGCAACACGGCCAGCGCCAGCATCAGGTTGCGGCTTTGATGGTAGACCTCCTGGATGTGGGCGGCGATCTGGTCGATGCCGGCACGTTGCAGGTTCAGCAATTGCTGCAGCAGGTCCAGGTAGCCCTTGGCGGCGGCGTCATAGGGGCCGGCCAGGATCTTGCCGGCCTCCTCGGCCTGGCCGTCGGCCTTGGCCTTGGTGATGGCATCGCGGTACTTGATGTAGTCCTTGCGCACGGCGGAAAGCCGGGCGAAGACCTCCTTCTCGGCATCGCTGTCGAGCAGTGCCTCGATGGCCTTCTGCTGCTCGGTGGACATGCGCGTGGCGCTAGCCGCATCGTCGGCGAAGAAGGCCGCCAGGCTGGGGTCGCTGCTCTTGGCGATGGCCGTGGTGCGACGCACGCTGGTGTGGATGGTGCGATACCAGTCCGACACCAGACGCTCCTTGCTCAGCGGTACCTGCATCATCGATTCGGTGGCCGTGGCAATGCCGGCCAGGCGCCAGATCGACAAGGCCACCACCACACTGGCAGCGGCCAGGATGACGGCAAAACCCAGCGCCAGACGACGGCCTATCTTCATGTTGGCAAAATAACGCATATTGTTCTCTCGGAGGAAAATGCCCGTGGGCAGTGCCGGCGGCGGTTTATCGGAGAGCGGCCCGTCACCCGCATCGGGCCACGCCTGGGTAGATCCGGGAGCTTGCCTCGGTCTTCTCTGGTGCCGGGAGCCGGTACTCTCGCAGCGCTATTGTTGCCAACAAGCCAGAGCGTCAGGTATTCGTATTTTTACCTAGTGTCTGCCGGCTTGCGCTCGCCCTTTTTTTCTTATTCTTTTGGTCGCTGGCGTTTTCGATCTCCCTGCACGACTATACGCCGCAGCGTCGCGATGGGCATGAAAAAAGGATGCCGCAGCATCCTTTTTTCCACATCACCATTAGTGCAGCGCGACAAAATCCTCGATCGTCTGGGTACTGGGGAAATGTACCGTGAAGGTACTGCCGTGATCGGGCACGGAGGCGATGTCCAGCGTGGCATGATGACGCAACAACACGTGGCGCACGATGGCCAGGCCCAGGCCGGTGCCCTGGGTCTCGCGCGAGCGGCTCTTGTCGACCCGGTAGAAACGTTCGGTGAGCCGCGAGATGTGTTCGGGACTGATGCCGATGCCGGTATCTTGCACCGCAAAATGCGCGCCCTGCTCGTCGTGCTGCCAGCGCAGGGTGATCACGCCACCCTCCGGCGTATAGCGCACGGCATTGGTGACCAGGTTGGTAAAGGCGCTGCGCAACTCGTCGGCATTGCCCTTCAGATCGGGGCCATCGAGGAACAGGCGGATCTCGTGCTTGCCGCCCGACAGGGCGCGCCCTTCCTCGGCGATGCGCTCCAGCAGCGGCCGCACCTTCAGCACCTCGGAACGCAAGGGATAGTCGATCGACTCCAGACGCGTCAGGGTCAGCATGTCGTCGATCAGGTTCTGCATGCGCTGTCCCTGCTCGGTCATCAGCTTCAGGTGCGCGGTGCGAGTGGTCTCATCCAGGTTGGGTTGGGCCAGGGCGATCTCCAGGAAGCCGTTGATGACCGTCAGGGGCGTGCGCAATTCATGCGAGGCATTGGCCACGAAGTCGCGCCGCATCATGTCGATACGCTCCGACTCGGTCACGTCGTGGGTGACCAGGATCTGGCGCCGGTTCTCGAAGGGGATGATCTGGATGATCAGCTTGCGTTCATGCAGCGCCATGGTCAGCGGTTGCTCGTAGCGCCCCAGGATGATGTAGTCGATAAAGGCCGGATTGCGGATCAGGTTGGTCACCCGCATGCCCTTGTCGCGCTCCTGCTTCAGGCCCAGGTGTTGCTGGGCGGCAGGATTGCACCATTCGAGGAAGAGCACGTCATCCATGATCACCACGCCGTCGGGCAACAGGCTCATGGCCTGGCGGAAGCGCGCCAGCCATTCGGCCAGCTCGGCCTGGTTCTTCTCGTCGGTGCGGCGCATGCGATAGAGACGCGCATACACATCGGTCCAGGCGCCCCAGCCATCGGGCAGGCGCGACTGGCCCGAGTCATCCAGCCAGAGCGACAGGCGCAACAGGTAATGCAGGTGGGTGACCATCATGGCCCCCACGCCCAGCACCGCCACCGACAGGCCGACGATGGGGCCGAAGAAGAAACCGACGACTCCTGCACCGGCCAGGCATAACACCAGGCGCAAGGCGGCAGGAATCCAGAACAGCAGTTGTGGACTCATTGATATCGCAGACAGATCAGGGGGCGCCCGCGCGCCCGACGGAGTATTGTCGCCTGAATACGGCGTGCGCGGGCTTATTTGGTGGAGAGCATGTAACCGACGCTGCGTACCGTCTTGATCAGGTACTCGGCGTCCCGCAAGGCCTTGCGCAGGCGCAGCACGTGGACGTCGACAGTGCGTTCCTCGATCACGACATGGTCGCCCCAGACGCGGTCGAGCAGCTGGCTGCGCGAAAACACCCGATCCGGGTGGGCCAGGAAGAACTTGAGCAGCTTGTACTCCGCATGGCCGATATCGATACGCCCGCCCGACAGGCTCACCGAGCAACTGGCCGGATCGAGCGTGATGGGACCGGCCGACATCACTTCCTGCGCATGCTCAGGACTCTTGCGGCGCAACAGCGCCTTGATGCGCGCGGTCAGTTCGCGCGGCGAGAAGGGCTTGGTGATGTAATCGTCGGCACCATTGTCGAGGCCGGCGATCTTGTCTTCTTCCATGCTCTTGGCGGTGAGCATGATTACCGACAGCTGCTGCAGCTGGCGATCGGCGCGGATGCGCGAGAGCAGGTGCAGGCCGCTGCGGTCGGGCAACATCCAGTCCAGCAGCACCAGCTGCGGTGCGCGATGCTGGACGAAGTCCCAGGCCGCAGCCGCATTGGAGACGACGAAGCTGGACCAGCCTGCCTCCTTGAGGGTGAAGGCAATCAGTTCAGCGATCGAGGGTTCGTCTTCGACGATCAGGATAGTAGTCATATTCTCTGGCTCTCAGCTTTATCGCGGGTCTCCCCCTCCGCAATCCGGGAAGACGCATCCTTCCCCAGGGCCGCGTCCTCCACTGCCTTTTTTGTTAGTCTTCGTCGTCCTGCTGGACCTTGGCCGAACCGAAGTCGGTATGGCGGATGTCCTTGCCACCGACCACATAGACGACGTATTCGGCGATGTTCTTGGCATGGTCGCCGATGCGTTCGATGGCCTTGGCCACCCACAGGGTATCGATGGAACCCGAGATGGTGCGCGCGTCCTCCATCATGAAGGTGATGAGGCTGCGGGTAATGGAGCGGAAGCCATGGTCGATGCGTTCATCGGCCTTGATCAGCTCGGCCGCCTGCTGGTCATCCAGGCGGGCGAAGGCATCCAGGGCGCTGCGCAGCTGATCCATGGCCTGTTCGGCGATCAGGCTCACGGTCTCGTAGTGCGACACCAGGCCGATCCCGCGCTTGTGCAGATGGATGGCGGTACGGGCGATCTTGGTCGCCTCGTCACCCACGCGTTCCAGGTCGGTGATGATCTTGATGGTGGCCATGACGGTCCGCAGGTCATTGGCGGTCGGCTGGCGACGCACGATCAGGTGGCTGCAGGCATCATCGAGTTCGACTTCCAGGCGATTGACGGCCTCGTCGTCCTTCATGACGCGGTGGGCGACTTCCAGGTTACCGCTGCGGAAGGCTGCAATCGCATCCTGGAACTGGTGCTCCACCATACCGCCCATGGCCAGCACCTTGGAACGGATCTGCTCCAGATCCTGGTCATACTGTTTAGAGGAATGATCGCCGGTCATGTGACGTCCCTAAAAGAAAAATTATTTAAAGAATGAGTTCCCTGACTACTCTGTGGAATCGTCGTATCGGCGTAGCGAGCGCTTCGAGTTCGCGTCGATAAGCGCAGCCGTACTGGAGTACGGCGAGCATCGCAGACGCGAAATCGGAGCGCGCAGTAGCCGAGACGGCGGTTCGATCAGCCAAAGCGGCCGGTGATGTAGTCTTGGGTTTCCTTGCGCACCGGATTCATGAAGATCTGGTCGGTCTCGCCGAACTCCACCAGCTCGCCCAGGTACATGTAGGCGGTGTAGTCCGAGCAACGGGCCGCCTGCTGCATGTTGTGGGTCACGATGGCGATGGTGTAGTCGTTCTTCAGCTCGCCGATCAGCTCTTCCACCTTGGCCGTGGAGATCGGGTCCAGCGCCGAGGTCGGTTCATCCAGCAGCAGCACTTCCGGCTTGACGGCCACGCCGCGCGCGATACACAGGCGCTGTTGCTGGCCGCCCGAGAGCGACAGACCGCTCTTGTGCAGCTTGTCCTTGACTTCACCCCACAGGGCGGCCTTGTTCAGGGCCCATTCGACGCGCTCATCCATCTCGCCCTTGGGCAGGTTTTCATAGAGGCGGATGCCGAAGGCGATATTGTCGTAGACCGACATCGGGAACGGGGTCGGCTTCTGGAACACCATGCCCACCTTGGCGCGCAGCATGTTCAGGTCCTGGCCCGGTTCGAGGATGTTGTTGCCCGCGTAGATGATCTTGCCCTCGGCGCGCTGGCCGGGGTACAGGTCATACATGCGGTTGAAGGTACGCAGCAGCGTGGACTTGCCGCACCCGGAGGGACCGATGAAGGCGGTCACCTTGCCTTCGAAGATGTTCAGGTTGATGTTCTTGAGGCCCTGGAATCCACCGTAATAGAAATTCAATTGCGAGATTTCGATCGTCGCCTTCTTGGCCGCAGCGGCGCTGGCGGATGCGGTCGGAGTCTGGCTTGCCATTTGATGAGCAGTAGTCATGTCGGTCACTTGGAGAATTAGCCGGGGATTTGTTGCTTGAACAGGGTACGGGAGAGCACGTTGAGCAGCAGCACGCTGAAGGTGATCAGCAAGGCGCCGCCCCAGGCCAGCGAGGGGGGGGGGGGGGGGGGGGGGGGGGGGGACGATACACTACAAGTGTAGATCTCGGTGGGGGGGGGGTGTGGGGAAGGGGGGGGGGGGGGGGGGGGGGGGGGGGGGGGGGGGGGGGGGGGGGGGGGGGGGGGGGGGGGGGGGGGGGGGGGGGGGG
>NZ_JAELUH010000001.1 GCF_016429215.1 Herbaspirillum sp. ASV7
GCACCGGACCGAGGATGGCGGTAGCGCCGAACATGGCATTGCCCACCGGCTGCTGCGCGCGCGGCAGGCGCGTGGCGATGATGGTCATGGCCGTGGGGATCAGCGCGCCGCCGGTAAAGCCCTGGCCGACGCGTCCCACGATCATCATCGGCAGCGACGTCGACAGCCCGCACAGCACCGAGAACAGCGTGAACAGGGTGGCCGCCGTGAGCAATAGCACGCGCAGGCCCAGCAGGCGTTCCAGCCAGGCCGACATGGGGATGATGACGATCTCGGCCACCAGGTAGGCGGTGGCGATCCAGGTGCCCTCGGTACCGGAGGCGCCGATCTCGCCCTGGATGGTCGGCAGCGAGGAGTTGACGATGGAAATGTCCAGCGTGGCCATGAGCGCACCGAGGGTGCCGGCTGCCACCGCCAGCCAGGCAGCGGCATCGGCCTTCTCGCCGGCAGGCTTCACGAGCGCCTGTGGTCTGGCGGGAGCGGCGCTGCTCACGGCGACTCCTTGCCCGCAGTCTTGCCGGTAGCGTTGGCTTCGCTGTTGCGCTCACGTTGTGCGCGCAATTCATCCTTGGCGGCGATGGTATTGACTTCCACGGTCACCGACAGGCCGGCCACGAAGACGCGGGTGTCCTCGGGTGAGGCATCGATGGCGATGCGCACCGGCACGCGCTGGACGATCTTGGTGAAGTTGCCGGTGGCATTCTGCGGTGGCAGCAGCGAGAACTGTGCACCGGTGCCGGGGGCGATGCTCTCCACGTGCCCCGGGAATTCCACGCCCGGCAAGGCGTCCACCTTGACCACGGCGGGCTGGCCGATGCGCATGATGCCGATCTGCGTTTCCTTGTAGTTGGCGGTGACGTAAAAGCGGGTCGGCACCACCGTCATCATGCGTGTGCCGGCGGCGACGTATTGGCCGACGCGCACCTGCTTGTCGCCGATGCGGCCATCGACGCTGGCCCGCACCTCGGTGGAACCAAGGTTGACGCTGGCGGCATCGAATTGCGCGCGGGCGGTCTCGCCCTGGGCCTGGGCCTGGCGCACCTGGGCCTGGATCGAACGCACGCGCAGCTGTGCCGCTTCCAGCGCGGCACGGCGGGCGGCGACGGTGGTGCGGGACTGGGCCTGCTGGTTGCGCAGCGTGGTCAGGCGTTCGCGGGTCTCGGCGCCGGAGGCGGCCAGCGGGGTGTAGCGCTCCACTTCGCTGCTGGCGAAACGGGCGTCTTCCTCGGCGGCAGCCAGTTGGGCGCGGGCCTGGTCGATGGCGGCCTGTTGTTCGGCCAGCTGCGCACGGGCGGCTTCCTCGCTGGCGGCGGCGGCATCGATCTGGGCCTTGGCTTGCGCGGCCTGGGCCGAGTAGTCACGGGCGTCGATACGCACCAGGGGCTGACCGGCCTTGACGATCTGGTTGTCGGCCACCAGCACCTGGTCCACGTAACCCGATACCTTGGGCGATACCGTGACGCTGTCGGCATAGACGAAGGCGTCGTTGGTGCTTTCCAGGTACTTGCCGCGGAACTGGTAGTAGAGGATCCAGGACGCCACGATCACCAGCACCACCACCATCAGGGTGCGCAGGATGAGGCGGGCGCGTGGGCTCATGCGTTTCCTGGGGGCATCGGCCGGGGCGTTCTGGCCGGCTTGCGCGGTGGCGGCATCATTGTTGGCGGGTGTGGCGTCTGTCATCTTTTTTGTCCTAATATCGGGGAGAGGGTTGATTTCGTTCAACGACCGATGAAATTAATGAGGTACCATATGATATGGTATCTGGAAAAAACATGTCTACAGGCTTTACACACGATCACACCCAGGCCGCCGAGGCCTTGCGCGACTTTTACCTGCGCTCGCACCGGGCGCTGGACAAGTTGATGAGCGCCGAAGGCTCATCGCTGGCGCGCACCAAGATCCTGGGTCACATCGAGCGCAACAGTCCGGTCCGCTCGACCGACCTGGCAGCGGCCTTCGGCTTCGCGCCGCGCACCATCACCGAAGCAGTGGATGCGCTGGAGCGTGACGGCCTGGTGGTACGCAGCAGCGACAGTAGCGACCGCCGCGTCAAGCACATCGCTTTGACCGCGCTGGGCCAGGAAGTGCTGCGCTCGACGGAGCCGCTGCGCAAGAGCTTCCTCGAAGGATTGTTTTCGGCGATAACGACGGAGGAAACCCTGGTACTGACGCAGGTGCTAGGCAAGCTCAACGGCCGCCTGGCCAAGCTGGAGCAGGACTATTCGGAAGCGGCGCCGGTGGCCGCCGGCACGGTGAAGGGAAAGCGGGGACGCAAGAAGGACAGCGAGGATTGATGCGCAGGTGATATCGCCAGCGTTGCACCAACGCTGGCGAACCGGGACAGCAAAAGCTCAGCGATCAACGATCGGCGAAACGATCGGTAGCCGCAATCAAGCGGTCGAGGATGCCGGGCTCGTTATAGGCGTGACCGGCACGGTCGATCAGATGCAGTTCCGACCCCGGCCAGGCCTGGTGCAGGTCCCACGCCGACTTGGCCGGGGTGGCCAGGTCGTAGCGTCCCTGCACGATCACGCCGGGGATGCCTTCCAGGCGGCTGGCATTGGCCAGCAACTGGCCCTCTTCCATGAAGCCTTTGTGATAGAAGTAGTGGTTCTCGATGCGCGCAAAGGCCAGCGCGAATTGCGCATCGTTGAAGGAGTCGATCAGGCGTTCGTCAGCGACCAGGGTGATGGTGCTGGCTTCCCAGCGGCTCCAGGCGCGCGCGGCCTGCAGCTTGGCTGCCTCGTCCTCGCCGGTGAGGCGCTTGCGATAGGCATGCACCAGGTTGCCACGCTCGGCCAAGGGGATGGGTGCGAGGAACTCGTCCCAGCGATCCGGTGCCATCCACGAGGCACCCTCCTGGTAGTACCAATCCAGCTCGGCCTGGCGCAGCAGGAAGATGCCGCGCAAGACCAGCTCGGTCACGTGCTGCGGATGTGTCTGTGCGTAGGCCAGCGCCAGCGTGCTGCCCCAGGACCCGCCGAAGACCTGCCAGCGTTCGATCCCCAGCTTCTCGCGCAGCCGTTCGATATCAGCCACCAGGTCCCAGGTCGTGTTGGCCTCGAGATTGGCATGGGGCAGCGAACGGCCGCAACCGCGCTGGTCGAACAGCACGATGCGGTATTTCTCCGGATTGAACAGGCGCCGATGCGAGGGCCCGCAACCACCGCCCGGGCCGCCATGCAGGAACACCACCGGCTTGCCCTGCGGATTGCCGCACACTTCCCAATACACGCTGTGACCGTCGCCGACATCCAGCAGGCCGTGATCGTAGGGCTCGATGGGGGGATAGAAACTACGCAGCGCGGCGCCGGTATCAGATGCGGTAGAGGTCATCAGCAAATCCTTGAATTGGAAAAAATAAGAGGCAGTGATCGAAGTATAGGGCCTGCTTCAAGATCCTTCATTCGACCACGAGTTCCGGATTGTTCTTCACTTCATTGAGGACGAAGAAGGACCGCAACTGACGCACGCCCGGCAGGCGCAACAGCGTATTGGCATGCAAGCGGTTGAAGGCCTGCAGGTCCTTCACGCGCAGCTTGATCCAGTAGTCGAACTCGCCGGCCAGCAGCAGGCACTCCTGCACGGCGGCGATCTCGCGCACCGCCTTCTCGAACTCGGCGAAGCTCTCCGGCGTGGAACGATCCAGCACCACACCCACCGTCACCAGTACCGGCAGGCCCAGTTTCTCGGGATCGAGGATGGCGCGTACCTCCTTCACATAGCCCTCGTCCATGAGGCGCCGGGTGTGGTTCCAGCAGGCCGTGGCGCTCATGCCCAGCTTCTTGGCCAGCTCGGCGTTGCCGATGCGGCCGTCCTTCTGCAGCGCCTTGAGGATGCGCTTGTCCATGCGATCGAGGCTCATGATGATTATTCCGAATATCCGATCATTATTGAAATATCCTAAACACCAATCTTGAATTGGCAATTTATTGATCTCAATAATGCCATAAATTCGGAAGCACGATTTTAATGGCCAGGCGTAAAGTTGATCCCGGCGATTCGATGTGAATCGGACCATTTTCGACAATCCACCTGAACCGGAGCATCCCATGCTGGCACTCGACAAACTCTTCCCGCGCAAGACGCTGGGCTTCTTCCCCTCCCCCATCCACAAGCTGGAGCGCCTGTCGGCCATGCTGGGCGTAGAGATCTGGGCCAAGCGCGATGACGTCTCCTCGGGCCTGGCCTTCGGCGGCAACAAGATCCGTAAGCTGGAGTGGCTGGTGGCCGACGCGCTGGCCAAGGGCTGCGACACGCTGGTCTCTATCGGCAACATCCAGTCCAACCATACGCGCCAGGTGTGCGCAGCGGCCGCCGCCGTGGGCATGAAGTCCTACACCGTGCAGGAAACCTGGCTGGAGTGGGATGACCCGGTCTACGACAAGGTCGGCAACATCCTCCTGACCCGCATCATGGGCGGCAATCCCATCATGGGCGGCTACGGCTACTCCACCACCGAGAAGGACACCTGGGCCAAGGCGCTGGAAGAAGTACGCGCCAAGGGCGGCAAGCCCTACCCGATTCCGGCCGGCGCCTCCGACCACCCGCTGGGCGGCCTGGGCTATGCCAACTTCGCCGATGAAGTGGCGATGCAGGAAGAGCAGCTGGGCATCTTCTTCGACAACATCGTGGTGGCGACCTGCACCGGCTCCACCCAGGCCGGCATGGTGGTCGGTTTTGCCGCACAGCAGAAGCGCCGCCGCGTCATCGGCATCGATACCGCCGACGACGAAGCCATGACCCGCCGCGCCGTCACCAAGATCGCCAACGACACCTGTGAACTGATCGCCTCCAAGGGTGGCCAGCGCGTGGTGGTGCGCGATGCCGACATCGAGATCATCCCCGACTACAGCGGCCCGGCCTATGGCCTGCCGAGCGAACAGACCATCGCTGCCATCCGCACCGCGGCCGAGATGGAGGCGATGCTGACCGATCCTGTCTACGAAGGAAAATCCATCGACGGCCTCATCGACATGGCCAAGAAGGGCCACTTCAAGGGCCAGCGCGTGCTGTACGCCCACCTCGGTGGCGCACCGGCCCTGAACGCCTACTACAAGGCCTTCGAAGATCCGGAAAACCTGACCAAGCTGGCCCGCGAAGCCCGCTACAAGGAATGACGCAAGTTCGCTAGCTGCCGCAAAGCCAAGCCCGGCCTGCCTGTGCAGGCCGGGCTTGTATCCTTTGGGCGTCATGAGACGTTGCGCTTGATCGGCATCAAAGCCCGTCGGCGCGTTCACGCGTACCTTTCGTGCATTCTCACTCGACAGGTAAAAACCGTGAAAAAAATCGTCACCCTCACCGCCGCCGTGGCGGCCCTCGCTTCGTCCTTCGCTGCTCCCGTGTTCGCCCAGGAAGCCCAGAGCCCCTGGCTGCTGCGCGTGCGCGCCGTCAGCCTGAATCCGGACAACAAGTCCGACCAGATCGGTGGCACCGGCGCATCGGATCGCCTGACGATCAACTCGAAGATGATCCCCGAGTTCGACATCAGCTACTTCTTCACCCCGAACATCTCGGCCGAGCTGGTGCTGACCGTTCCGCAAAAGCAGGACGTGCGCCTGGACGGCAACACCATCGGCAGCTTCAAGCACCTGCCGCCGACCCTGACGGTGCAATACCACTTCATGCCTGAAGCCGCCTTCAGCCCCTACGTCGGCGCCGGTATCAACTACACCCGCATCTCCAGCGTGGACCTGCCCAATGGCCTGCAACTGGACAACAACAGCATCGGCGGCGCCCTGCAGTTCGGCGCCGACTACAAGATCGACAAGAACTGGCTGATCAACTTCGACGTCAAGAAGGTCCAGATCTCCAGCGACGTGAAGAACGCTTCCGGCGTGAAGGTCAGCAACGTGCGGATCGACCCGTGGCTGATCGGTGTTGGCGTGGGCTACCGCTTCTAAGGTATCCTTGCCGCACCCAAACGGCGCGATCCGTCATCCCTGATGACTGGTCGCGTTGTTTTTTGGGATCAGCGCAAGCGCCCCAGCTCGCCGCCACCCGCCATCCGCCAACGGCTACCTGATGCGCTCGCAGGAGCTTCAGATGCGGCATGCTCCCCCGCCCACCGTTCCACCGTATGAAGAGGTAAATCCGATGTCCTCGACTTCGCCTACCAGCAATATCCCGGTCGCCCCCGGCGCCCCCATGCCCCACCGCAAGGTGATCCGTTCCTGGGTCATTCCCATCAGCCAGCGCAGCACCGCCATCGCCCTGCTGCTCTCGGCCATCGACTTCGGCCTGTTCGGCGCCAGCCTGGCCGCCATCATCTGGGCCCCCTGGCTGCTGGCCAAGATCGCCCTGGGGGTGGTCAATGGCTTCATCATCGGCCGCCTGTTCATCCTCGGCCACGATGCCTGCCACCAGGCCTTCACACCGAACCGCAAGCTCAACACCTGGCTGGGTCGGCTGCTGTTCATGCCGTCGCTCACGCCCTATAGCCTGTGGGCCGTCGGTCACAACGTCGTGCATCACGGTTACACCAACCTGAAGGGTTTTGATTTCGTCTGGCAACCGCGTTCGCTGGAGGAATTCCAGGCCCTGCCGCGCTGGCGTCGCCAGGTAGAGCGCCTCTACCGCAGCGGCTTCGGTCCTGGCCTGTACTACATGATCGATATGTGGTGGAAGCGCATGTACTTCCCCTCAAAGAAGCAGATGCCGACCCGGCGCGCCGAATTCATGTGGGATGGTGCCCTGGTGACGGCCGTAGCCGCCGTCTGGATCGGCGGCCTGGCCTGGGCGGCACAGTCCACCGGACAATCCTTCTGGACCCTGCTGGTGACCGGTTTCGTGATCCCCATCCTGTTCTGGAAGGCCATGATCGGCTTCGTGGTGTATGTCCACCATACCCATACCTCGGTGGCCTGGTATGAAGACAAGATCACCTGGGCCGCAGCACAACCCTTCGTGTCCACCACCGTGCACCTGACCTTCAGCCGTGGTTGGGGCGCCCTGCTGCATCACATCATGGAGCACACCGCACACCACGTGGACATGAGCGTGCCGCTGTATCGTCTCAAGCAGGCCCAGAAGAAGCTGGAAACCATGCTGCCCGGCCGCATCGTGATCCAGCGCTTCTCCTGGCGCTGGTACTTCGACACCGCACGTCGCTGCAAGCTGTATGACTTCAAGCGCCTGTGCTGGACCGACTACCGTGGCCGCCCCACCAGCACGCCGCTGCCGCTGCCTGAAGTTTGCCGCGCCACGGCTGAAGCCTGAACCTGTCATCGGACAGAAATCAGCTGAAGTTTCAACAATAAGACGGTCGCATGGAAGGGCAATCGCGGGTCCCCGGTAAACCCCGCGATACCGCCCACTTTCCCCCCATCAAGGCCGCTCCCCTCACCGCTTCCTCACACCTCCCCTGCCGGCAGTTGCCGAACGACACCAATCAGCGCAGGCAATCCGCAATTAATTTCGCGATGTTTGATCTGAGACAAGAAATGCCGTCTGTTTCAGGAATATCGTGCCTCGTATCCCGTTGTGCAGACTTAAAATCGAAGCATTCGATTGCAACATGTCTGCCGGGAACTTCGTATGAACCAGCCTTGCCACTCCTCGTCATCCGCATCGCCCGCCAACGGCGTCGCCAACCTGCCTCAATGTGCTTCCCTGACTGCCGCCCGTGAAGCCGCGGCCAGCTCAGCGCTGCGCAGCTGCACCGCCTGCGGCATGCACCAGCTGTGCCTGCCCATGGGGCTGGACGAATCCGACATGAAGCGCCTGGACAAGATCATCGGCCGTCGCAAGGTGGCGCGTGACGACTTCCTCTACCGCATCGGTGACCGTTTCACGGCCCTCTACGCGGTGCGTGTGGGCCACTTCAAGACCTACCAGGAAAACCTCGATGGCGACCGCCAGATCACCGGCTTCCAGATGCCCGGGGAATTGCTGGGCATGGATGCCATCAGCACCGAGCATCATCAATGCGATGCGGTGGCCTTGCAGGACAGCGAAGTCTGCGAAATCCCCTTTGCCCGCCTGGAACAATTGTTCGGTCAGATTCCGAACCTGCTGCGTCACTTCCACCGCATCATGAGTCACGAGATCACCAGCGAACAGAACGTCATCATGTTGCTGGGGAACATGCGCGCCGAGCAGCGCTTCGCGGCTTTCCTGGTGAACCTGTCCTCGCGCTATGCGGCACGCGGCTACTCGTCCACCCGCTTCCAGTTGCGCATGACGCGCCAGGACGTGGGCAACTACCTGGGTCTGACCATCGAGAGCATCAGCCGCCTGATCTCCAAGTTCCGCAAGCAGGGCCTGCTGGCGGTGGAACAGCGCGATGTGGAAGTGGTGGACCTGCCCGCCCTCAAGCGCCTGGCCGCTGGCGTGGAAACCACCAGCGCGACAGCCACGGCACGCAGCGCCGGCTGAACCCTCTCACCTGGCGTAGCACCCGCTACGCGAAATGACGCAGGCGCTCCTTGGGCAGCGCCCGTGTCAGCCGCACGGCCAGCAGGCCACAGACGGAAAAACTTCCCCAGAAACAGAAAAATCCGATGGTGTAGGCGCCCAACGCCTGCAGGTCATGGCCGGTGGCCAGCGCCAGGTCGTCGGGATCGAATACGGAAAAGAACATGCCTTCGGCCGCGATGGCCATGAGGAACGCCATCCAGATCACGATGGCGATATTGCGTTGCTGTCTACGCATTGCTGTCTCCTTCACGTTGTTCATCCGTGGACTGCCGGTCTTTGGGCCGGCTTCTGGTTCAGCTTAGCGCATTATTCGGCCGGTGCGTAGGCCTCTGCATTCATTTCGATGCTGCGCTGTTGCGGCCATGCCCATCCGCCGTGCAGGCGCCACGCGTGGCTGCCATCCTCGGCGATCAGGCGCCAGCGGGCCTGTTCCATTTCCTGCATCGGCAGCGAGAAACTGCCATCGGCAGCCGGACGCACGACCAGGGTGCGATCCTTGGAGGGCTGGGTCGGATGCACCAGGTTCAGGATCAGGGTGCGGCCTTCTTCACCGGCTGGTGCCGCTTCCTTCATGACCAGTCGGCCCTGCAGGGTATTGGCGGCCGGATCGTATTTCATGGTGATGGCCGCACCCAGGCGCTGGGCTTCATGGTCGCGCCGCAAGTCCTTGTTGATGGCCTTGCCCTGCTTGTAGTAGTCATCGGCGACCAGGGCATCGGCGCGGGAAAAGGCCAGCCACACGGTGAACAGGCCGGCCACCACCACCACGGCAGGTCCCGACATCAGCAGCCATGGCCAGCGATGACGGTACCAGGGAATGGTCGAAGGATGCTTGGATGAGATTGCTTGCATGTTTTCCTCTCGGGTTAAGCGTCTGGCTTGGATCAGGGACGTGGCACCAGGAACACCGCCTTCTCGCTCACGTGCAATGCGGGGTTGTCCTCTGCCTGTAATTCGATGTGGATCTTGTTGGAGCCGGGCTCGCCCACGCCATGGGGAACGCGTACCCGGATCGGCACCGACTGCGTCAGGGTCGCCGCCACATCGACCGGCTCGGGCGGATCCACACTGATGCCGGAAAGTCCGCTGGCACTGATGCGATAGCGATGGCCACGCTCATCGGTATTGATGATCTGCAGGCGATAGACGTTCTCGATGATGCCGTCTTCGACCTCGCGCCCCATCGAACCACGGTCGCGGATGACGTCCAGCTTCAGCGGCGTGCGCACCAGCAGGGAACCGGCGAACACGGCAATGACCGCACCCAGGATGGCGCTGTAGATCAGGATGCGCGGGCGCAACAGGCGGCGGCGGATACCGGCCGTCGAGAAGCCCTGCTCCAGCGCATTCTCGGTCGAGTAACGGATCAGGCCGCGCGGGCGCTTGATCTTGTCCATGACGCTGTCGCAGGCATCCACGCAGGCGGCACAGCCGATGCACATGTATTGCAGGCCCTGGCGGATGTCGATGCCGGTCGGGCAGACCTGCACGCACATCGTGCAATCGATGCAATCGCCGGCCCGGCTGCCGCCTTCGAGCTTGGCAGCCTTGGCCGCCGGCATGCGCGGCTCGCCACGGGCACCGTCATAGGTGATGATCAGGGAATCGCGATCGAACATGGCACTCTGGAAGCGGGCGTACGGGCACATGTACTTGCAGACCTGCTCGCGCATCCAGCCGGCGTTGCCATAAGTGGCGAAGGCGTAGAAGACGATCCAGAACATCTCCCAGGGGCCCAGGCCGAAGTGACCCAGTGCCGGCAGCAGTTCTCGGATCGGCGAGAAGAAGCCGACGAAGCTGATCCCCGTCCATAAGGCCAGGGCGCCCCAGGCCAGGTGCTTGGCGCTCTTGCGCCAGAGCTTGTCGAACGACAATGGCTGGCGATCCAGGCGCATGCGGGCGCTACGGTTGCCCTCGATGCGGCGCTCGATCCACATGAAGATCTCGGTGTAGACCGTCTGCGGACAGGAATAGCCACACCAGACCCGCCCGGCAATGGCCGTAAACAAGAACAGGCTGAAGGCGCAGATGATCAGCAGCGCCGCCAGCCAGATGAAGTCCTGCGGCCACAGTACCAGGCCGAAGAGATAGAACTTGCGGGATGCCAGGTCGAACAGCACGGCCTGGCGACCATTCCAGTCTATCCACGGCAGACCATAGAAAACCAGCTGGGTCAGAAAGACACAAAGCCAGCGCAAGCTGGCAAAGCGTCCCTGGATTTCGCGCGGATAGATCTGCTCGCGCGCCGCATACATGCGGATGACGGTGTAATCGTCCTGCTTGCCACCACTCGGAGGTGGCGGATCCTCTTCCTGTTGCTGTGTCGGTGTCTTGACTGCCTTGTCCATGCTCATTCCTGCCCTGCCGTCGTTGTCTTGCGTCTTGCCTGTGGTACGCAGCGACGCGCTACTGTCACCGCCGGGGCCGCGCAAGTCTGCGCCTGCTTCGCCCCCGGACGGACCGGTCCTGCGTATTACTTACTTGGCCGCAGCATTGCTGGGCATGTTGGAAAGACTCCAGATGTAGGCTGCCAGCACATGCACCTTGGGCTCGCCCAGGAATTCACCGAAGGCGGGCATGGTGTTGTTGCGGCCCTTGTTGATGGTTTCCTTGATGGTCTCGATGCTGCCGCCGTACAGCCAGATCTTGTCCGACAGGTTGGGCGCGCCGAGGGCCTGGTTACCCTTGCCGCCGGCACCGTGGCAGGCCATGCAGACACCGAACTTGCTCTTGCCCAGCTCGGCCTTGATCGGGTCGTGGGCCGAATCGGACAGGCTCAGCACGTAGTTGGCGACGTTGTCGACATCCTTGTCGCTGCCCAGTGCGGCGCCCATCGGCGGCATCACGCCGTGACGGCCCTTCATGATGGTTTCCTTGATGATTTCAGGGGTACCACCATGCAGCCAGTCGTCGTCGGTCAGGTTGGGGAAGCCCTTGTTGCCACGGGCGTCCGAGCCATGGCACTGCGCGCAGTAGGTCAGGAACAGGCGTTCGCCGATGGCATGGGCCTTCGGGTCGGCAGCCACCGCCTTGAGGTCCTGTTTCATGTAGCCCTCGTAGAGGGGCATGTACTCGGCCTCGGCCTTCTTCACGTCGGCATCGTGCTCGCTGGTGGAATGCCAGCCCAGCACGCCGGCGAAATTGCCCAGGCCGGGGTAGGCCACCAGATAGCCGATCGAGAACACGATGGTGATGTAGAACAGCCACATCCACCAGCGCGGCAGCGGGTTGTTCAGCTCGGTGAGGTCTTCGTCCCAGACGTGGCCAGTGGTGGAACCTGCCACCGGCTGGTCGCCCTTCTTGACCTTCCAGTTGGACTGCTGCCACAGCAGCAACGCGCAACCGGCGATGCCCAGCACGGTCAGGACGATGATCCAGATGTTCCAGAAACCATTGGTGAAATCAGCCATGGCGCACCTCCTTGTCGAGGCCCTGTGCGGCTGGCTGGCCGATATCGCCATCGGCGAAGGGGATCATCTCGGCTTGCGAAAAGTCGGCTGGCTTGTGGCTGACATAGGTCCACCAGAGAATGCCGGCAAAGGTGATGAAACTGATCAGGGTGATCAGGCTGCGTGGGTCGGTGATGAATTCAATCATGGTCTTATCTCTCCGCCTTGATCAGCACGCCCAGGCCTTGCAGGTAGGCGATCAGCGCGTCCTGTTCGGTCTTGCCGGCCAGTTCGGCCGGGGCGTTCTTGATGTCTTCTTCGGTGTACGGATCGCCGATGCGCTTCAGGGCCTTCATGCGCGCGACGATGTCGTAATTGTCCAGCTTGTTCTGCTCCAGCCAGGGATAGTTCGGCATGTTCGATTCCGGCACCACGTCACGCGGGTTGTGCAGGTGGGCGCGATGCCATTCGTCGCTGTAGCGGCCGCCTACGCGGGCCAAGTCGGGGCCGATGCGCTTGGAGCCCCATTGGAAGGGGTGGTCATAGACCGACTCGCCGGCGACCGAATAGTGGCCATAGCGTTCGGTCTCGGCGCGCAGCGGACGGATCATCTGCGAGTGGCAGTTGTAGCAGCCCTCGCGGATGTACACGTCACGACCTGCCAGGCGCAATGCCGAGTAGGGTTTCAGGCCGGCGATCGGTTCCGTGGTCGACTTCTGGAAGAACAGCGGCACGATTTCGGCCAGGCCACCGACGCTCACCACCAGCAGCACCAGGGCAATCAGCAGCCAGGGGTTCTTCTCAATCCATTCATGCGAAAACTTCATTATTTCCCCCAATTAGTGCGCAGCGTTGGTCGCGGCGGGAATCGGTGCGACAGCCAGCGTGGTGCCGCGCATCGTGCGCCAGGTGTTGTAGGCCATCACCAGCATGCCGGACAGGTACATCAGGCCGCCCATCAGACGGATGATGTAGTACGGGTAGGTGGCCTTGACGCTTTCCACGAAGGTGTAGGTCAGGGTGCCGTCGGCGTTGACCGCACGCCACATCAGGCCTTGCATCACGCCGGCAATCCACATCGAAGAGATGTAGAGGACGATGCCGATGGTGGCCACCCAGAAGTGGATCTCGATCAAGTCCTTGCTCCACATCTGGGTCTTGCCCGACAGGCGCGGAATCAGGTAGTACATGGAACCCATGGTGATGAAGCCGACCCAGCCCAGGGCACCGGAGTGGACGTGACCAATGGTCCAGTCGGTGTAGTGGGACAGCGAATTGACGGTCTTGATGGCCATCATCGGGCCTTCGAAGGTGGACATGCCGTAGAACGACAGCGACACCACCAGGAACTTCAGGATGGGATCGGTGCGCAGCTGGTGCCAGGCGCCCGAGAGCGTCATCATGCCGTTGATCATGCCGCCCCATGACGGTGCCAGCAGGATCAGCGAGAACACCATGCCCAGCGACTGGGTCCAGTCAGGCAGCGCGGTGTAGTGCAGGTGGTGCGGACCGGCCCACATGTAGGTGAAGATCAATGCCCAGAAGTGCACGATCGACAGGCGATAGGAATAGACCGGACGGTTGACCTGCTTCGGAATGAAGTAGTACATCATGCCCAGGAAGCCGGCGGTCAGGAAGAAGCCCACCGCATTATGGCCATACCACCACTGGATCATCGCATCCTGAGCACCGCTGTACATGGAGTACGACTTGGTCAGGGTAGCCGGCATGGTCATGCCGTTGACGATGTGCAGGATGGCCACGGCGATGATGAAGGCACCATAGAACCAGTTGGCCACGTAGATGTGCTGCACCTTGCGCTTCATGAGCGTGCCGAAGAACACCACGGCATAGGCGACCCAGACGACGGCGATGAGGATGGTCAGCGGCCATTCCAGTTCGGCGTATTCCTTGCCGCGGGTCAGGCCCAGGGGCAGCGTGATGGCTGCGCCGACGATCACCACCTGCCAGCCCCAGAAGGTGAAGGCCGCCAGGAAGTCCGAGAACAGGCGCACCTGACAGGTGCGCTGGACGACATAATACGAAGTTGCCATCAGCGCACTGCCGCCGAAGGCGAAGATCACTGCATTGGTATGCAGCGGTCGGAGCCGGCCGAAACTGAGCCAGGGAATCCCCATGTTCAGTTCTGGCCATGCCAGCTGGGCGGCGATGATGACGCCGACCAACATACCGACTACGCCCCACAGGATGGTCGCCACCGAGAACTGGCGCACAACCGTGTAGTTGTAGCTATTTTCTTTGCTCACGAAACTCTCCCCACATTGTTGAGTACTGGTCAATGTGAGCTTACGGGGCATGGCCTCCGTGGTCATTGACGTGTATCAATTGGGGGAGGACGCCTGCACATAAAGGCAGGGAAACAACGAGAGCGCGCGACCACTAGTGGCCGTCGGCCGGGTCCTTGTTGGCAGCAACGCTGTCGTCATCATGCAGGATGCGCATGGCGGGACCTTCGAGATCGTCGAACTGGCCACCGTCGGAGGCGCGAAAGAACACCCATATCGCCACGAAGACCAGCAAGGTACTCAGCGGGATGAGCAGGTAGAGCGCTTCCATCAGACACCTCCGGCCAAGGCGGGTTGGACGGGGACCACGACTGCTGCCCCATCGCTCTCGCGCGATGCGCGACTCAGCCGCAACGCATTGCCCACCACCAGCAGCGAGCTCAGGGACATGCCCACCGCAGACATCCAGGGATTGAGCAAGCCGAAGGCCGCCGCCGGGATCGCCACGACGTTGTAGACCGTGGCCCATGCCAGGTTCTGCCGCACGATGCGCATGGTGCGCTGAGCCATGCGTGCGCAAACTGCCACCGCCTGCAGGCGATCGCTCATGATCACCGCATCGGCGCTGACCTGCGCCAGCGCCGCGCCCTTGCCCATGGCAAAGGAGACATCACCGGCACGCAGCATGGCCGCATCATTGATGCCATCGCCGACAATGGCCACCACTGCCCCGCCCTGCTGCAAGCCGTGCACGTAGTCGAGCTTGCGTTGCGGCGTGCAACCGGCGATCACCTCGGTGATGCCCGTCTGCGCGGCCACCTCGGCACAGACCTCAGGCTGGTCGCCACTGAGCAGCACGGTACGCAGGCCCAGCGCGCGGAAGGCGGCCACGGTGGCCACGGCATCCGGACGCAAGGCATCGGCCAGATCCAGGCGCGCCAGCCAGCCGTGGGCGCTGCCCAGGTAGACCGCTCCAGCACCCGTGACGGTGTCCTGGCGGAAGATCGAAGGTAGCGGCTGTTCGCACAGCTGCGCGACAAACTGCTTCGATCCGATGCGATGCACCACGCCATCGACCAGGCATTGCATGCCGGCGCCGGTGACCGACTCCAGCTGCGTCACCTCGATGGCATGGATGTCGCGGCGGTCGGCTTCTTCCACCAGCGCCTTGGCCAGCGGATGCAGGCTGCCACGCTCCATGGCGGCGGCCAGGGCCAGCGCCCGGTCTTGCGCACCGATGCTCCACAAGGCCACCAGTTGCGGACGTCCCTGGGTCAGGGTGCCAGTCTTGTCGAAGACGATGGTATCGGCGCGACGCAGGGTTTCCAGCACATTGCCGCGCACCACCAGCGTGCCTTCGCGCAGGAGGCGGTCGGTTGCAGCCGCCAGCGCCGAGGGGGTGGCCAGCGACAGCGCACAAGGGCAGGACACCACCAGCACGGCGATGGCGGTTTCCCAGGCCCGCGCGGGCTCGATCAGATGCCAGGCCAGGAAGGTGACAGCGGCCAGCAACAGCAACGCCACCACGAAGCGCGAGGCCACGATATCGGCCCACTGCGCCAGCGCCGGCTTGCCCTGCCCGGCCTGCTCGGCCAGACGGGTGATGGCGGCCAGCGTGCTGTCGCCGGTCGTACGCAGCACCCGCAGCAGGACCGGCTGGCTCAGATTGACGGCGCCTCCCGGCGCCTGCTGGCCAGGCTGGAAGGATTGCGGCCGGCTCTCGCCGGACAGCAGGGCCAGGTCCAGCTCGGCATCACCTTCGAGCAATTCGGCATCGGCGGCCACGGTATCGCCGGGGCGCGCCAGGATCACGTCGCCCACCTGCAATTGCGCGGCAGCCACCAGGGTGGTCTCGCGGCGCGCCGGATATCCCGGCACCAGCAGCGCCGACGCCGGAAAGGCCTGATGCATGCGCTCCAGCGCCGCCGCCGACTTGCGACGTGCGGCCGCCTCCAGGTAGCGGCTACCCAGCAGCAGGAAGATGAACATGCTCACGCTGTCGAACCAGATCTCGCCCTCGCCGCGCCAGGTAGCCACGGCACTGGCAGTGAAGGCAGCGGCGATACCGATGGCCACCGGCAGGTCCATGCCCGGCGAGCGCGCGCGCAATCCGGCCCAGGCGCCGCTGAAGAACGGCAGGGCCGAATAGCACACGGCGGGGATGGTCAGGAACAGGCTGGCCCAGCGCATCAGCGCCATCATGTCGGGATCGATGCCCTCGTGGGTCAGGTAGGCCGGCACCGCATACATCATCACCTGCATCATCGACAGTCCGGCGATGAACAATTGCCGGAACAGACGGCGCGAGGCGCGTCGGGCCTGCTCGCCCTGGCGCAGCGGATCGAAAGGATAGGCGGTGTAGCCCAGGCCACGCAGGCCCTTGAGGATGGTGGAGGTGGGACAGCGGGCCGGATCGCGCCGGATGTGCAGGCGTCCGCTGGTGACGTTCATCTCGGCCAGCTGCATGCCCGGCAGGCGTGCCAGGTAGCGCTCGATCAGCCAGACGCACGCAGAGCAGCGCAGGCCGTCTACGGACAGCACCAGTTCCTCGGCGACATCACCGGGATGGGCAGTATCACGCCCACGCTCCAGCTCGACCTGGTCGACCAGCGCCAGTTCCGGTGGCAGCAACTGCTCAGGATCCACCCGCGCCGACGGCACGGTACGACGCAGATAGAAATCCTCGCAACCGCTGTCGACGATCAGTCGTGCGACGCTCTGGCAACCGACGCAGCACAGGTCACGCTCAAGGCCACCGATGGCCAGGTGAAACACCTCTCCCGGCAACACCGGCTGACCACAATGGAAACACGGGGTCCCCTCCCCGCTCCCTTCGCCATTCATGTCTAACCTCCATGGGCCGGGCCGACGCAGAATACGTCGAGCCAGCCGTGTGCAATGCCCAGGCCGCCGAATTCGGCGGCGCGCAGCAATCCAAGCAGGCCAAAGGCAAGTACCACCAGGCCGGCCATGCGCCGCACCAATGGCCGTGCAGCCAGCCGGCGGAGCCGCGCACCCGACAGGCCCGCCGCCAGCAATACCGGCAAGGTGCCGGCGCCGAAGGCCAGCATGGTCAGCGCGCCTTGGACTGCCGTCCCCGACATCAGGGCCGTCAGCAAGGCGCTGTAGACCATGCCGCATGGCAGCCATCCCCACAGGCTGCCCAGCAGCAAGGCCTTGGCCGGCGTATCCACCGGCACCAGGCGAGCGGCCAGCGGCCGCAACATGGCCCACAGGCCGCTGCCCCATGTTTCCATGCGCGCCATGCCGTTCCACCATTGCGTCAGGTACAGGCCCAGCAGCACCAGCACGATATTGGTCATGGCATAGGCCACGCGCTGCGCCGGCGCCAGCCAGCCCAGCACGTCGGCGCCGCGCAGCAGGCCGGCGGCGATACCGCCGGCCAGGGCACCGGCCAGCGCGTAGCTGGACAATCGTCCCGCGTTGTAGCACAGCACGCGCCCCAGATCCTGCGCGAAGGCATGGACCTCGGCACTGTTCACGGTCTGAATGGGAATGATGCGTTGCAAGCGCGCAGTACCTTGGCGGGACAGCGACGCCATCGACATGCCTGGCACGGCGTTGCGCAGCCTTGCACCCGGTGCCGGGCCGGCCGAACTCAATGCGCCGACGATACCGCCGCACATGCCGATGCAATGGACGCTACCCATCAGGCCCACCAGGAAGATCGGTAGCAGGTTCAACTCAGCCCCGCTCAGACCGTCTGCGAATAGCGCTGCGGGGCATCCTTGTTCTCGCTGGCGGCCTTGTCGCGTTCCTGGTTCAGGTAGCGGTCGAAGACCATGCAGATATTGCGGATCAGCAGGCGCCCCTTGGGCTCGACGGTGATCCACTCCGGTTCGATCTTGATGAGGCCGTCTTCTTCCAGCTGCTTGAGCTTGTCCATCTCGGCGGCGAAGTATTCGCGGAAGACGATGGGATAGGCAATCTCCAGCGAGTTGATCGACAGCTCGAAATTGCACATCAGCCGCTGGATGATCAGGCGACGCAGCACATCGTCCATGCCCAGCTGGATGCCACGGGCAATGGGCAGGGTGGCGTTTTCCAGGCGGGCGTAGTAGCCGTCCAGGGTCTTCTCGTTCTGGCTGTAGCTGCCGCCCACGGCGCTGATGGCCGAGACGCCGCAGGCCACCAGGTCGGTCTCCGAATGGGTGGAGTAACCCTGGAAATTGCGGTGCAGGCGCCCCTGCTGCTGGGCGATGGCCAGATCGTCGGTGGGCTTGGCGAAGTGATCCATGCCGATATAGACGTAGCCAGCCGCCGTCAGGTGGCGGATGCACAGCGACAGCATGTCCAGCTTGCTGTCGGCGCTGGGCAGGTCTTCTTCCTTGATCTGGCGCTGGGTCTTGAACAGCTGCGGCATGTGCGCATAGTTGTAGACCGCGATGCGGTCGGGGCTGGCCGCCACCACCTTGGCCAGCGTGCGCGACATCGACATCACGTTCTGCTTGGGCAGGCCGTAGATCAGGTCCACGCTCACCGAGCGGAAACCGGCGTCCCGCGCGGCGCGGATGATCTCCAGCGTCTGCTCCTCGGATTGCACGCGGTTCACGGCCAGCTGGACCTCGGGGTCGAAGTCCTGCACGCCCAGGCTGATGCGGTTGAAGCCCTGCTCGCGCAACTTGTGCACGCGCTGTACCGAGACGGTACGCGGGTCGATCTCGATGGAGTACTCGCCGACATGGTCGGGCGCCAGCGTGAAGCAGTGGCGGATATGATCCATCAGGTCGCCCATCTGCTCGTCCGACAGGTAGGTCGGGGTGCCGCCACCGAAGTGCAGCTGCTCGACCTGGTTCATGCCGGAGAACAACGAACCCTGCATGCTGATCTCGCGCTTGAGATAGCTCAGGTACAGCGCCGCCTTGGAGCGGTTCTTGGTCACGATCTTGTTGCAGGCGCAGTAATAGCAGATGGTGTCGCAGAACGGGATATGCAGGTAGAGCGACAAGGCGCGCCAGGCGCTCATGCTGCGACGGTCCGATACCGCATGCAGATAGTCGGTGACCGCGAAATCGCTGGTAAAGCGATCTGCGGTGGGATAGGACGTGTAGCGCGGGCCACGCTGATCCATTTTGCGCAGCACGCTCTTGTTCATGCCGACGAGACTGGCGGAAGGATGCAGGATGGACGGATGGACGACTTGCATGCGATGCTCCTGGCCGGCTGCCACGCCGGACTGACGCGGCGCGCACATGCGCTGGGCCGCGAGCCCACCGGGCGAGCTGGTATTGAGTGGAGTTTGCAGGATAGCGGCTTGACCGCCGCCCCGCCTTGATATGCGTCAAAAGTGCCGGCAGCTTGCGTCAGACACCAGGTCGGGAGTGTAGCGGCGCAACAAGGTATCATGCTCCCCAGCAAGCCCGTCGCCGCCCGCATGATAAGGTATCGTCAGTACCCGACCGATGACATCGATCAAGGAGCCCCCATGAGCGCCACCCCGTCCACCCCTGCTCTGCCCGCCGCATCCCCGCTGCTGACCATCGACCCGCGCTTTGCCGCCCTGGTGATCCCCAGCACGCGTCTGGATTGCCTGCATACCGGCAGCCGCTGGACCGAGGGGCCGGTCTACCTGCCCGCCACCGATGAACTGGTCTGGAGCGATATCCCCAACAATCGCCTGCTGCGCTGGTCCGAAGGCGCGGGCAGCGGGGTGTTCCGCCAACCCTCGGGTTTCAACAATGGCAACACCCTGGACCGTGAGGGCCGTATCGTCAGCTGCCTGCACGGTGCGCGCGCCGTGGTGCGCACCGAACATGACGGCAGCCGCACGGTGCTGGCCTCGCACTGGGAGGGCAAGCGCCTCAATTCGCCCAATGACGTGGTGGTCAAGTCGGATGGCTCGATCTGGTTCACCGACCCGTCCTACGGCATCGATAGCGATTACGAAGGCTACAAGGCCGACAGCGAGATCGGCGGCTGCCATGTCTATCGCATCGACGGCCAGAGCGGCGAACTGGACATGGTCAGCAGCGACTTCGAGCGTCCCAACGGCCTGGCCTTCTCGCCCGACGAGAGCCGCCTCTATATCGCCGATACCGGCCGCACCCATCGCGCCAACGGGCCGCATCACATCCGCGTCTTCGACGTGATCGACGGCCGCACGCTGTCCGGCGGGGAGGTCTTTGCGATCGTCTCGCCGGGACTGGCCGACGGTTTCCGCGTGGACGAGCGCGGCAATGTCTGGACCAGCGCCGGCGACGGTGTGCACTGCTATGCCGCCGATGGCGCGCTGCTGGGCAAGATCCTGGTGCCGGAGGTGGTGTCCAACGTCTGCTTTGGCGGGCCGCGCCTGAATCGTCTCTTCATCACCGCGACCACGTCGCTGTATGCCATCTATCTGGCCGTCAACGGTGCACGGCGCCCCGCCTGAACGGGGCGCGCTACCTCACCGGGCCACGCGTCGGCGATAACGCCGCACCATCAGCGACATGGAAAAACAGAGCACGAAGTAGGTCGCCCCGGCCACGAAGAGCAGTTCGATGATGCGGCCGTTGCGCTCGCCGATGCTGTAGGCCCGGCCGAAGAAATCGGCCAGCGCGCTCACATAGACCAGCGAGGTATCCTGAAACAGCACGATGCCCTGCGTGAGCAGCAGCGGCACCATGTTGCGGAAAGCCTGCGGCAGCACCACCATGCCCATGGCCTGCGGATAGGTCAGCCCCAGCGCATAGGCCGCCGCCATCTGGCCGCGCGGGACGCTATTGATGCCGGCGCGGATGATCTCGGCATAATAGGCCGCCTCGAAGAGCGCAAAGGCCACCAGCGCCGAGGTCATGCGCAGGTCATTGGCCGGTGACAGGCCAAAGATCTTTTGCAGCAGTTGCGGCACGATCAGGAAGAACCACAACAGCACCATCACCAGAGGGATAGAGCGGAACAGGTTCACGTAGCCCGCCGCAAACCAGCGCAGCGGCGCCTGCCGCGACAGCCGCATCATGGCCAGCAGCGTGCCCCAGACGATGCCGAAGACGATCGCCACCAGCGTGATCTTGAGCGACACCAGCATGCCCTCACCCAGCACCCGGATAGCGGCCGGCGTGACGGCGGTGAAATCGAATTCATAGGCCATGGCGCTTCCTCATTTCCCGACCAGGCCGGGCAGGCTGGTCCTGTGTTCCAGCACGCGCATGAGACTCATGACGCTGATGTTGATGAGCATGTAGGCCAGCGTGACGGCGATGAAGGCCTCATACGGTTGCGCCGTGTAGTCCACCAGCTGCCGCCCCTGTGCGGCCAGCTCCAGCAGGCCGATGGTGGAGGCCACCGCCGAGTTCTTGAAAATGTTCAGGAATTCCGAGGTCAGCGGTGGCAGCACCACGCGCATGGCCATGGGCAGCAGCACATAGCGGTAGGTCTGCGCCAGCGTGAGTCCCAGCGCCAGGCCGGCGCCGCGCTGGCCGCGCGGCAGCGACTCGATGCCCGAACGCACCTGCTCGCACACGCGTGCCGCCGTGAACATGCCCAGGCACAGCATGGCCATGAGGAACTGCTGCAGCATCGGCGGCAGCGCCTTGATGGTTTCTCCCCCCGGCAGCAGTTCGGGCATGGCGAAATACCAGATGAAGATCTGCACCAGCAGGGGCACGTTACGGAACAATTCCACGTAACAGGCTGCCAGGCCCGAGATCAACCGGTTGGGCAAGGTCCGCATGACCCCGAGCATCACGCCCAGCAGCAAGGCCAGCAACCAGGCCGACAGCCCCAGCGCAATCGTCACGCCCAATCCCGAGAGCAGCCAGTCCAGGTAGGTCTGGCCGGCGCTGGGCGCCTGCAGGAATACCGACCATTGCCATTGGTATGCCATCGTTGTCTCCAGTACGCCCTCAGGGCGTGGGGCCAGGTTCGGCGAAAGGCAGATCGCCTTCGCCCTGTCCTTCGGCACGCATGCCGAAGGTATTCAAGGTCATCGCCACCAGGGCGTAGTAGCCCAGCAGGCCCACCAGGTTGACCACCACCTGCAGGCCGAAGCGCTCGCAGGCAGCGGCATAGGTGCCATCGGAGACCCGCTTGTCGCGATACAGCTCACGGGCGAAGTCCCAGATGATGCGCTCGTCCTGATGCGGGAAATCCGGCTCCTCGCCGCGCCGGATCTGCTCGGCCACTTCCGGCGCCAGACCGGCCTGCACCGCGATGGGCAGATGGATATGCCACTCCGCCTGCGACTGCCAGGCCTGCGCCGTGGCCAGGATGGCCAGTTCCGACAGGTGCAGCGACAGGCCGGTGTCGTAACGGCAGAACGCCCCCAGCCGCTGCGCCAGTTCGCCCAGCACCGGACTGTGGATCCAGGCCACGAAAGGTCCGTTGAGGTTCTTGCGCGGCCCGGCCAGGATGGCATCGAGCATGGCGGTCTGCTCGGGTGTCATCTGCTCGCGCGCGATGGCGGGCAGGCGCTGGGGTTGGCTCATGCGGATCTCCTGGTCAGTAGGGTGTGGCGAAGTTCAGTCCATGGGCTTGTCGCTGGGTGCGGCGTACAGCTGGGTGACCGTCTCCGACATCGGGAAATTGAAACTCACGTTCTTGGGTGGAATCGGGAAGGTAAACCATTTCGCATACATCTTCCGGATCTCGCCACTCTTCATCAGGCCCGTGAGGGTCTGGTCCACCAGCTGCTTGAACGGTGCATCGTCCTTGCGCACCATGAAGGCATAGGGTTCGGCGCCGAAGGGGTTGCCGGTCAGGACCCAGTCGTCGGGCTTTTGCGCCGTGGTGCGCGCCCCGGCCAGCAGCACGTCATCCATCACATAGGCCGCCACCCGTCCCGATTGCAGGATCAGGAAGGCCTCGCCGTAATCCTTGGCGCTCTGGATCTGCATGTTCATCTTGCGATGCTCGTTGAGATTGCGCAGCAGCTGTTCGGAACTGGTGCCGGCATTGGTCACCACGGCCTTTCCGGCCAGGTCGGGGAAGTCCTTGATGCCGCTGTTGCGCCGGGTCAGGATGCGGCTGCTGGCCACGAAGAAATTGGTGGCAAACGAGACCTGCTGCCAGCGGTTCTTGAGGTTGCTGGTCACGCCGCATTCCAGGTCGATGGTGCCATTCTGCAGCAGGGGCGTGCGGTTCTGCGAGGTCACGGGGACCATGCGCACCTCCAGCTTGGGCGCGCCGATCCTGGCCTTCACCGCATCGATGACCTTGTTGCACAGGTCCTGCGAATAACCGATCACCTGCTGGTTTTCGTCGTAGTACGAAAACGGGATGGAACTGGTGCGGTGGCCGATGGCGATCAGGTTGGCGTCCTTGATCTTCTGCAACGTCGGACCCAGCGCGGCATCGGCCGCACAGGCCGACGACGGCAGAACGGACAACATCATGGACAGCAGTGCGGCCGGTGCGGCCAGCTTGACTAGGTGCTTCATCGTTGAACCCTCCTTGGAAAATGCGATATCCCGCTACTCAGGCCAGAGACGCCGTCACGGCTTCACCAAGCCGCTGCACGATCTCGCTGATATCGGCCGGCGTGGCAATGAAGGGCGGTGCCAGCAAGACGTGGTCGCCTCGGCGGCCATCGATGGTGCCTCCCATCGGATACACCAGCAGGCCGCGCTGCATGGCTTCGGACTTGATCCTGGCATGCGTGCGCAGGGACGGATCGAGCGGCGCCTTGCTGGCCCGGTCAGCCACCAGCTCGACGCCGACGAAGAGGCCACGGCCACGGATATCACCCACGTTGGCGTGCCCGGCGAAGGCCTGGTGCAGCTCGGCGCGCAATTGCTCACCGCGCTGGCGCACGTTCGCAAGCAAGCCCTCCTCCTGGATGGTCTTCTGCACCGCCACGGCGGCGGCGCAGGCGGTGGCGTGGCCGATGTAGGTATGTCCATGCTGGAAGAAGCCGGAGCCCTGCAGCACCGCGTCATAGATGCGGTCGCTGCACAGCATGGCGCCGATGGGCTGGTAGCCCGCGCCCAGGCCCTTGGCGATGGCCAGGATGTCGGGCACGACATCGTCTTCCTCGCAGGCGAACAGGTAGCCGGTACGCCCCATGCCGGACATGACTTCATCCAGGATCAGCAAGACGCCGTACTTGTCGCACACCGCCCGGATCTTGCGGAAGTAGTCCGCCACCGGCGGCACGGCACCGGCGGTGGCCCCGACCACGGTCTCGGCCACGAAGGCGGCGACCTGGTCGGCGCCCAGGTCGATGATCTTCTGCTCCAGTTCATCGGCCAGGCGCTGCACGTACTGCGCATCGCTTTCACCCTCGGCGCGGTCGCGATAGGCATAGCAGGGCGCGACGTGATGGGCCTCGATCAGCAGAGGCAGGAACATCTCGCGGCGCCAGGCATTGCCGCCGATGGCCAGCGCGCCCAGGGTGTTGCCGTGGTAGCTCTGGCGCCGGGCGATCACATGGCGACGTTGCGGCTGTCCCACCTCGACGTGGTACTGGCGCGCCAGCTTCAGCGCGGCCTCCACCGCCTCGGAGCCGCCGGAGAGGAAATAGACGTGATTGAGCGCCCCCGGCGCGGCCTCGGCCAGCATGGCCGCCAGCTCCTCGGCCGGGGCCGTGGTGAAGAAGGAGGTATGGGCATAGGCCAGCTCTGAGACCTGCTTGCGGATGGCTTCCACCACGCGGGGATGGCCATGCCCCAGGCAAGACACCGCCGCACCACCGGAAGCGTCGAGATAGCGCTTGCCCTGCTGGTCGATGAGCATCATGCCCTCCCCGGCCACGGCCATGGGGAGTTTGCTGCGAGGGTTGCGATGAAATACATGGGTCATGGGAGGATCCTTGCGTTGCATGAACTGAAATCACGCAACATTCGTTGCGCATTCACTATGTGGCGCAATATAGATGAAGCCCACCCATCATGCAACATATGTTGCACATAAATTTAATAATGATTTTTTTGGTGCGGACGCAGCATGATTGTGGTGCAGGACCAGGGCGCCGGGCACGGCGATGGCGCATCTACGACGCTATCGCCGCGCAACATGCGTCATATCAAAAGGGAAAGCGGGAGAGGAAGGCGGCAGGAGAATGCGGGAAACCCACCGGCAGGCGTCTGGCGCCCGCCGGGGAAGTTCAGCGGCTGACGTAGGCGCCGGTGCGGTGGAGCTGGCCTTCCGCCACTTCCAGGCGCTTGACGGCATGGTCGTCATCGATGGAGATGACCAGTTCGATCAGGCTTTCTGCCACCGCTGTGGCAGCCGCCATCGAGGGAAAGAACGACGGGCTGTCATGCGAGAACAGCAGGCAATGGTCGGCCTTGAGCGCGATCGGCGCCACCGCGCTGTCGGTCAGGGCGATGAGCCGGGCGCCGGCCTCCTTGGCCACCTCCGCCACCCGCACGGCCTCGGCCGAATAGGGGGCGAAGCTGACCACCACCACCGCATCCTGAGGTGCGATGGCGCGCAACTCCAGTTCGAGTGCGCCTTCGCTGGCACGCACCAGCGATACCGTGGGACGGAACAGGCGATACAGGTAGTGCAGCAGGAAGGAAATGCTGAACGCCGCCCGGAAGCCCGCAATATGCACATGACGCGCCTTGGCCAGGGCACGCGCAGCGGCCAGCATGCGGTCGGCACTCTTGGGTTCGGAGGCATCGAGGTTGGCGCGCTGGGCCTCAAACAGCTCGGCCACCAGCTTGTCGCTGTTGCTGCGACGGACGATGTTCTTGGCCTTGAAGGCGTAGGCCTTGGGCTCGCCCGCCAGGCGTTCGACGAACAGCGAGCGTAACTCGGCCCAGCCAGCAAAGCCCAGGTATTGGGCCAGCCGCACGAAGGTCGAGGGTTGCACCTGCGCGCGTTGCGACAGCGCGCGCATGGTCGAGACGGCCACCTCGCCCGGGTTATCCAGCAGGAAGGCGGCCCCCGCCTGGAACTGCGGCCGCATGTCGTTGAAGCGTTCGCGTATGGACGCTTCCAGTTCACTGAAACTGCGGGGAGGATGGGCAAGACTCATGAAGATGACCAGGATCGGACGATGACCGCCCGATGTTAGCAAACATTTGCCCGGACGATGCAACATCTGTTGCATCGTCCCGTTGAATCAGGCTTTCGCCCGGGTCGCCAGCCAGCACAGGATGGAGCCGGCACAGACCAGCGCAGCCCCGACCCAGAAGGAAGCAGGCAAAGGCGCATGCAACAACAGCGCCGACAGGGCCGAGGAAAACACCGGGATGAAATACGAGGCACCGGCCAGCACGGTGACATTGCCATGCAGGATACCGACGTTCCAGGCGGCGTAGCCCAAGCCCATGGCCGCTGCCGCCAGCAGCAGGTAGACCAGCGCCGGCACACTGACGGACAGCTCGCCGCCATGGCCGCCCAGCAGGAACTTCAGCCACAGCAACAGCGCCACCATCATGAAGAAAGGCGTGACACCGTTCTGCCCCCGCGCCATACGCGCGGTCACCGTGCAATAGGCCGCCCAGATCAGGGCGCCGGCAAAGGCCAGCCCATAGCTCAGCGGATTGTCGCGCACATTGTCCAGCATGCCCCACACATCCAGCCCCTGGTCGCCGCCCAGCACCCAGCAGATGCCCAGCATGGAAAGGATGAAACCGGGCAGCACCAGCAGCGAGGCGCGCTGGCGCCCGAACAGGATGGCCGCCACCAGCGTGAAGGTCGGCCACAGGTAATTGACCATGCCGACCTCGATGGCCTGGCGCCCGGTATGGGCATAGCCAATGGACAGCGCCAGGCACAGCTCATAAGCCACGAAGAGCACGCTGCCCCAGAACAGGTATCTCCTCGGGAAAGCCGAGAGCCGGGGAAAGCCCACCGACAACAGCAGGATCACCGACGCCACGGTATAGATGGCAGCGGCCCCGCCGGTGGCCCCCAGGTGTTCGCTCACGCCCCGGATCAGGGCGACGATGGCGCTCCACAACACGAGCGCCGTCAATCCGATGAGCGTTGCCTTCTTGCTATTCATTGTTCCTGCTCGCCAATTTTCAAATCGCAGGAGTGTAACGCTTAACCGTCACGCACGAGCAGGCGGCATCAACGGCGACGGCGTGCCGTGGTAAAGTAGCGCCCCTGACGCCTTGCCCGGCGCAATCGCAGCCGGCAGGGATATCTCCATGGGTTCCCTAACCCCATCCATCAAAAAGGTCCACATGACGACTCTCGACTTGCGCCGGCACGCGGCTGTGCTGGCTTGGCTTTCGCTGTTCCACCTGCTGGTGATCACCTCCAGCAACTATCTGGTGCAATTGCCGGTATCCATCTTCGGCCTGCATACCACCTGGGGTGCATTCAGCTTCCCGTTCATCTTCCTGGCCACCGACCTGACGGTGCGCTTCTTCGGCGCGCCGCTGGCCCGACGCATCATCTTCGCGGTGATGCTGCCGGCGCTGTTCATTTCCTACGGCGTCTCGGCATTGTTCTACCAGGGCCAATGGCAGGGTATCGGCGCGCTGGCGCATTTCAACCTGTTCGTGGCGCGCATTGCCGCGGCCAGCTTCATGGCCTATGTGCTGGGGCAGGTACTGGACGTGCAGGTCTTCAATCGCCTGCGCGCGTCGCGCCATTGGTGGCTGGCGCCGACGGTGTCGATGATCTTCGGCAATGCCAGCGACACCGTCGCCTTCTTCAGCATCGCCTTCTGGCGCAGCAGCGATCCTTTCATGGCCACGCACTGGGTGGAGATCGCCCTGGTGGATTACGGCTTCAAGATCGCCATCAGCCTGCTGTTCTTCCTGCCGGCCTATGGCGCCATCATGTCGGTGCTCAAGAGCTGGTTCCAGCCGACCGCACGCGCCGATTTGGCCTAGGGCCTGCAGCGATTCGCATCCAACGGTAAACTGGCGACTTTGTGTGACTTCCTGCTCACACACCCTCTCCACTACCTCCACTCTGGATCACGCATGAACTGGCCCCTGTTCGCCCTGGCCGTTGCCGCCTTTGGCATCGGCACTACTGAATTCGTCATCATGGGCCTGTTGCCCGACGTCGCCCGTGACCTGGGCGTGTCGGCCCCGGCGGCCGGCATGCTGGTGTCCGGCTATGCGCTGGGCGTGGCCGCCGGTGCGCCCATCCTGGCCATCCTGACGGCCAAGTGGCCGCGCAAGCAGGCGCTGGTGAGCCTGATGTGCCTGTTCATCCTGGGTAATGTGCTGTGCGCGATCGCACCGAACTATGCCTTCCTGATGGTGGCCCGCGTGGTCACCGCCTTCTGCCATGCCGCCTTCTTCGGGATCGGCTCGGTGGTGGCCGCCGAGCTGGTGGCGCCGGACAAGCGCGCCCAGGCCGTGGCCCTGATGTTCACCGGCCTGACCGTGGCCAACATCCTGGGAGTGCCGCTGGGCACGGCCTTCGGCCATGCGGCTGGGTGGCGCTCCACCTTTGGCGTGGTCACCGGCATCGGCGTGGTGGCCGCCCTCATGCTGTGGGCCATGCTGCCCAGGAAGATCGCCATGCAGGGCGGCAATATCTTCCAGGAATTCCGCTCCATCATCGACACCCGCGTCCAGCTCTCGCTGCTGACTTCCACGCTGGCATCGATCAGCATGTTCAGCGTGATCACCTACATCGCCTACATCCTGCTGGAAGTGACCGGCTTCACTACCCAGCAGGAAAGCTGGGTCCTGCTGCTGTTCGGCGCCGGCATCACCGTCGGCGGCCTGGTCGGCGGCAAGCTGGCCGACTGGAAGCTCATGCCGGTGATGTGCGGCGTGTTCCTCTGCATCGCCGTGGTACTGGGCCTGTTCTCGGTCACCAGCCACTACAAGTGGCCGACCCTGGTGACCATGTTCGCCTGGGGCGCCTTCGCCTTCGCCGTGGTGCCCGGTGCGCAGATCCGCGTGCTCGACACCGCGCGCGGCGCGCCCAACCTGGCCTCCACCCTCAACCAGGGCGCCTTCAACCTGGGCAATGCCACCGGTGCCTGGGTGGGCGGCGTGGCGATCTCGGCGGGCCTGCCGCTGACCGACCTGCCCCTGATCGGCTCACTCTTCGCGCTGCTGGGATTGGCCACGGTGGCGCTGTCGGCCTCGCTGGACAAGCGGGTGCGAGCGACTGCGGCCTGATCTGCAAAAAAGTCAGCGTGCCAATGGTACGGCGTGCCGTACGTAATCAAGCAGCGTCGCCAGACTATCGCTCAATGCTTCGGTTCCGGTGCTGATCACGCACTCGGGATGCACCGGCGGCTCGTAGGGCGAACCTATCCCTGTAAAGGACGGCAGTTGGCCGGCACGCGCTTTTTTGTACAGTCCTTTGGGGTCACGGGCCTCGCAGGCTGCCAGGTCTGCGGCCACGTGGATCTCATGGAAACCCTGCTTGCAGCGCGCCCGCGCCAAGGCGCGATCGGCCAGGAAGGGCGAAATGAAGGCCGTAATGCAGACCAGGCCGGCATCGGCAAAGAGCGCGGCGACTTCGCCGATACGGCGAATGTTTTCGCTGCGGTCAGCGTCGCCAAAGCCCAGGTCGCTATTGAGCCCGCTGCGGATGTTGTCGCCATCCAGTACGTAGCAAGAGTAACCCAGGCGCATGAGCGCCTGCTCCAGCCCCATGGCCAGGCTGGATTTGCCAGAGCCTGACAGGCCGGTGAGCCAGATGACCGCGCCGGCGTGGCCATAATGAAGACGACGTTCATGCGCATCGACCGCGTGGGCCATGGTGGTGAGCTGATGGGGTGTGGAAGGCATGATGTCTCAGGCGCCGCGCAGGCGCTCCAGTTCGTTCCCGATGGCCTGCAGCACGGGTTGCCATTGGCCGCGTGCCGGCTGGCGGAACAGGCGCAGCGAGGGATACCAGGGGCTGTCGTGGCGCTGCATCAGCCAGCGCCAGTCCGGCAGGAAAGGCAGCATGACCCAGGCCGGACATCCCATCGCGCCAGCCAGGTGGACCGGCGACGAATCGACCGACACCAGCACATCCAGCAGGCTCAGGATGGCGGCCGTATCGTCGAAGTCCTGGATGTCGGCGCTCAGTGACGAGAACGCCATGCTGGGTGCTGCCTGCGCGGCCTGCTCTGCGGCGGGACCTTTCTGCAAACCCAGGAAACTGATCCCCGGCCGCGCCAGCGGCGCCAGCTCGGCCAGCGCCAGCGAACGCCTGGCGTCGTTGGCATGGCTGGGCCGACCAGCCCACACCAGCCCCACCAGCGGGCGCGGCAGGTCGGCCAGACGCTGTCGCCATGTGTCGACCCGCGCCGGATCGGCCGCGAGGTAAGGCATCGCTCCCGGCAGGTCGCTCAGTTGCAGGCCAAGGGCAAGCGGCAGGCTCATCAGCTCGCAATGGTAATCAAACGGCGGCGGCAGACTCCCCTCCACGATGATCTGATCGTGGCCGGCGGCACGCGCGGCGAGCCTATGGCAAGGCGCGGCGACCTGCAGGACGACGCGTGCACCACTGCGCTGGCGCGCCCAGGCGACCATGCGCAGGAACTGGAAGGTATCGCCATAGCCTTGTTCGTCGTGGATCAGCAGGGTCTTGCCGGGGATCGCTTGCCCCTCCCAGCGCGGACCTTGCACGCGCCGTCCCAGCATGAAGGAGTGTTCCATCTTGTAGCGGAAGCGGTATTCACGCCAGCCACGCTCGAAATCCCCCTGCAACAGTGCCAGTTCGGCCAGATCGAAACGACTGGCGGCGTCCCCGGGCACGGTCTGGACGATCATTTCCAGCACTTGCCTGGCCTCGTCCAGCCTGCCCTGCTCACGCAAGGCGTGGAACAGCTTCTTCCACATTGTGATCGGTCCTGACCCCGAGCTGAGCGCCACGCGCAGCAGGGCCTCGGCCTGCTCCGGCTGGTCCTGCCGCAACAGCGCCAGGGCTTGTGCATCGATGGCGACGGGGTCGCTGATGTGCTGCATTTCCTGGCTCATTCATCGGCCTCGGCGGCCTCACCGCCCAGGGCGGCCACCAAGGGGCCGAGATGCTCGGCATAGCGGCACCAGCGCCCGGCCGAACTCCGATAGATGGGCTTACGGACCTGGCTGAGGCTGGCGGTGCGCACCACCCGCTGGGTCTGGTGGAATTGCAGACAGGCCTGGTCCCACTCCAGGTCGATGAACGCGATCATGCGCCGCGCCTGGGTTTCCAGATCGGCCACGACCTCTTCGTAGTCCACCTCCAGGAAGCGGTCCGCTGGCAAGACCTGGCGCAGACTGGCCATCAATTCCTGGTAGGCCAAGTGAAAATCGGCCAGCTCGTCGAGCTGGTAGGAAAATGGCTGGTCGCCCGAGAACAGCTTGGTGTAGCAGGACAGGCAAGTATCGATCGGATCGCGACGGCAATGGATGATGCGTGCGCCCGGCAGGATCAGGGGGATCAGCCCCGCATAGGCAAAATTGGACGGCATCTTGTCCACCAGGCGTTGCGCCTGGGGCGCCAGGTCCTGGGTACGTGCCAGGTAATCCCGGCCGATGCGCTCCAGATCCGCCGCCTGCCAGGACAGGACCGACTGCGGAAACGCCCCCGCGGCCGACACCGCCTGATGCAGCGCAAACAGTTCCCCTGCACCATGGACTGCCGGGTGGGAAGCCAGGATCTGCTCCACCAGCGTGGTGCCGGAGCGTGGCATGCCAACGATGAAAACCGGCCGTTGCGTGGCAGGTTCGTTCGACTTGAACTGCTCCATCAGCGCGCCGGTGAAGACCTGGGCAATCTGCTCGAACCAGGCGCGCGAGCGCTTGGGGTCATAGTCGAAAGTGGCACGCTTGAGGGCATTGCCCTGATGCAGATGGTCGAACGCCGAACTGGCGTGGCCGGTATCGAGCAAGGCCTTGCCCAGGGCAAAATGCAGGCTCATGCGCTCGTCCGGCGCCAATTTCCCAGGCTGGGCCAAGGCGGCCTGCATGGCCTTGATGTCCTCATCGCCCTCGACGAAGGTCCGCGAATCGGCACGCGATGCGATGACGCGCAGCGATCCGGGAAAGCGTTGCAGCGTCTCATCGAAGGCGCGCTGCGCCCCCTCTTTGTCGCCGGCTTCCTGCAAGGCGGTGGCCTTGAGCAGCATGGCCTCCTCCGCCACGGTGCCGGGCAAGGCTGCCGCCTGGTCAAAGGCGGCCAGCGCCTGTTCCCACTGCCCGAGCGCCTGCAGCGCACGCCCCAGGACCAGATGCGCATTGGCGCCATCGGGCTGCAGGCTGATGGCCTGGCGTGCACTGTCCACGGCTTCCTGCTCCAGCCCCTCGGCGGTCAGCAGCTGGGCGCGGGCGGTCAACGCCCCCGCGTGATGCGGCGCGAAGGCCAGCAAGGCATTGATCCATTGCCTGGCCTTGGCATGCTGCGAGCGCGACATCTCGATCTGCGCCAGATTGAAATAGGCCTCCGCCAACTGCGGATCGATCTCGATGGCGCGCTGTGCGGCGGCAACTGCGTCGTCCACTCGACGCAGGTCATTGAGCAGGAACGCCACGTTGCTGTAGGCCTGGGCATATTCCGGATGCAGCGCGAGCGCGCGCTGGTAACTGGCCAGTGCAGCGTCAAGCTCACCCAGGCGTTTGTAGGTATTGCCCAGGTTGTTATGGACTTCCGGGTTGTCCGGTTGCACCGCAGCTACACGCTGCAGACAGGCCAGGGCCTCCTGGAACTGGCCACTTTCCTGCAGGACGATACCCAGATTGTTCCAGGCGGCGATGTAGTGCGGATCGGCTTTGACGGCGCGCCGGGCAGCCAGCTCGGCCTCTGCCAGCGCCCCCTTCTGGCGGCACATTTCAGCCAGGTTGCTGCAATACTGGGCTGACGCATCGGGGGCCTGGCAGGCCTTGCGCATGAAATCGACCGCCAGGTCCAGCTTGCCATAGGCGTGCGCGATCAGGCCCAGCAAATGCCAGGCATCAGCCTGCGCAGGAAGGACCTGCAGCACCCGCATGCACAGCGCCTCTGCCTGCGGAGCCTGCCCGGCAGCCCAGTGGGCATAGGCCTTGTGGAGCGCTTCGGAGATGCTCATCTGCTGGGCGTGCGGAAAATGATGATCGTTCAAGAATGCTCCAAAACAGGAAGATAAGTGCGGAAGATACGCGAAGAAGATGCGTGAAGACGCTATGCATCATCAACGTCAGCAGCCGCCCTCACGGCTTGCCCGATTGGCACGAATTTTAGCAAGGCTTGATTCAATTCACTTCATTTTCCAATTTACAAATATGTACGATTGAGCAGAGAATCATGAAAACTGCACGTTGCCAAAGATTCAACCCGCTCGCTGCAGCATGACAAGAACATCGGCCCGAGATAGTGGGCCTTTCTGGGGAATAGATTGAAAAACAGACCACGTGTGAAAAAGCTCGGCCTGGCGGTCACGGGCGCGCTCTCGCTCTGGATGAGCACTGTGCCGTCGGTGTCCTACGGCCTCAACGTCACTTCCAACACGACGCTGTTTGGCACCACCAATAGCCAAGTATCCTGGACCGGCGGGAATTTCTCCATCACCAACTCCGGCGTAATCAGCGGCAGCGCCTCTCCGGCGCTCAATGTCACCGGGTCCGTCGGGACGCTGACCAATAGCGGTGTGATTACGACCAGCGGCGCCCACGGCATGGACAACAGCGGCAACATCCCCGTGCTCATCAACGGCGGGACGATCGCTGGCGTCCAGACTGGTATCAGCAATACGGGCAGCATTGGTACCTTAAGTAACAGCGGCCTCATCAACGGCGGTATCGCGGCGCTCGGGGCGATAACGACACTGATCAACTCGGGCCTCATCAGCTCTACTTCGGTAGCGCTGGGTATCTATAATTCCGGTTCGCTTGGTAGCCTGGTCAACAGCGGTACGATTGTCGGCAACATCGCCAATACCACCGCGAACAACCTCTCCATCTCCGGCGGCAGCGGCAGTACGTTCGGCACATTGACCGGTTACAACGGGGCGATCGGGTTGATCGACAATCAATCCTCCAATGTCGTCTTCTCGTCCGGCAACCTGCTGCTCAACGACAACATCAATGTTGCCAGCCATACGGTCAGCAACCTGGCCAGCACCCTGCAACTCAACAATCGCATCACCATTACCGGCAACTACTTCCAGGGAGCCGGCGCCACCCTGATCATGGGCGTGGCCAATGGCGCCACCTCCAACGGCGTCACCGGCGATACCGGTTATGGTTCGCTGGTGGTGACGGGCAATACCACGATCGCCTCCGGCTCCACGATCACCCTCAAGAAACTCAATACCTATGCCTTCGCACAGGGGCAGCGTTTCGTGGCCATCTCGACCACCGGGACCGCCACCTATAATGCCGGGGCTCTGACCTATACCTCGCCGGCCAACGGACTGGTGGTCACTGGCGCAACGGTCGTCGATGGCAACGGCAAGAACAATCTGGTCCTCACGCTGGCCTCGAATGCCGTATCTGGCGGGGGCAGCTCCTCGGCGCCCATCAATCGCGCCAGCACGACCAATGGCACCGCCGCCCTCAATGGGCTGTTCCGCTATACCGGCATCAATAACGATCTGCTGAACGTCTTCAACGCGGCTGCTGCGCTGGGGTCTTCTGACTCCGCCAACCGCGCTGGCGCGCAGTTGAGCCCGGCATCCAATACCGGGGCGGCTGTCAATTCGTCTACCGCTTCCACCACCGAAGTGCTCAACATGGCCGCTGGCCGGGTGGATGGTCTGCGAGTGGCGCAAGCCGGTGGCCAAAGCGGCATCGCCACCGGTGAACGTGGCTCCGATATCGCGCTGTGGGGCCAAGCCTTCGGCGGCAAGAGCAACCAGGCACAGCGCGACAATATCAGTGGCTACTACGCCAACTACAAGGGCTTGCTGATCGGCGCAGACACCCAGACCGGGGATCGCTGGCGCGTGGGTGGCCTGGTGAGCTATGCCAATACCTCGCTGGCCAACACCGGCGACAATACCGGCAGCTCTGCTTCGGCCGACTCCTACGGCGTCACCGGTTACGCTGGCTATACGGCGGATCGATATTTCCTCGACTTTTCGGCCGGAGTGGTGTCGCACAGCTATCACACGGTGCGCAATGTCAACTTCACCGGTTTCTCCGGCAGCGCGCTGGGCAAGTTCAATGGCCTGCAATATGTGGCCTCGGTGCGCGGCGGCTATCCCATCAAGCTGGATGACTGGATTTCCGACACCACCTTGACGCCCCTGCTTGGCCTGTCCTATAGCAACCTGCGACAGAATGGCTATAGCGAAACCGGCGGTAACGGCGCGGCCCTCTCGGTCGGCGCCGCCAGCAACAGCTCGCTCAAGAGCGAGCTGGGCGCCAAGCTGGAGCGGCGCTTTGCGACCTCCTACGGCGAGATGATCCCGTCCCTGCAGCTGGGCTGGCGTCACGAATATCGCAGCAATGCGCAGCAACTGACCGCCAGCTATGTCAACGACGGCAATGGCGCGACCAGCTTCGTGTCGCAGGGCGCCAGCCCGATTCGCGATACCGGCGTGCTGGCATTGGGGCTGACGCTCATGCGCAGCGACCGCGTCAGCATCGCGGCACGCTATACGCTGGAAGGCGCCTCCGGCTTCACCTCCCAGACGGCCGACGTGCGCTTGCGCTATCAGTTCTGATATTGCCCGCTCGCACGGCACAAAGCCACCATGGTTGACCCATGGTGGCTTTTTTCATTGCGGCACACTAGCGGACAGCGACGATAGCGATCAGGCCGGTACCAGATGGGAGGAGGCGATGAAGTTGTCGAAGAAACTCTCGCAACGCGCCAACTGCTCCAGCGTCACGAATTCATTGGGCTTGTGGGCGTGGACGATGTCGCCGGGCCCGCAGATCACCGCCGGCATGCCGGCCTGGCCGAACAAGCCGCCTTCGGTGCCGAAGCCGACCTTGCGGGCACGCTCGCTGCCCAGGATACGCAGCGCCGACGCCACCAGCGGATCATCGGCCGGTGTGCTCATGCCGGGATAGGCCGTCAGCGTCTCGAATTCGATACGCCCCTGCGCGCCCTCGATGTGCATCTGCGGCAGGATTTCCTCTTCGGCATAGGCCTTCACTTCCTCGAACACCTCGCTCGGGTCGATGCCCGGCAGGAAGCGGTGCTCGAAGACGAACTCCGCCTTGTCCGGGATGATGTTGGGCGCATTGCCACCATTGGAGAGGGTCGTGACGATGGAGGAATACGGCACGTCGAAATCGTAGTCCTGCTGCTCGGAATGGCGCACCCGCAGGGCGATCTCGCGGATCTTCAATTGCATCATCGCGGCATAGTCGATGCTGTTGATGCCCAGGTGCGGACACGACGAATGCGCCGCATGCCCATGCACCGAGCAGCGATAGGAGCGCTTGCCCTTGTGGGCGATGACCGGCTGCATCATGGTGGGCTCACCGATGATGACGCCGGTGGGCCGGATGTCATTGGCCTGCAGGTCGGCCAGCAGTTCGCGCACGCCCAGGCAGCCCACCTCCTCGTCGTATGAAAACGAGAAATGCAGCGGCGTCTGCAGGCGGGACTGGTCAATCTCCGGCAGGCGCGCCAGGCAGACGGCAATGAAACCCTTCATGTCGCAGGCGCCGCGACCGAAGAGCTTGCCATCGGCCACATGGGCCACGAAGGGATCGGTATCCCAGTTCTGCCCCTTCACCGGCACCACATCGGTGTGGCCGGAAAAGACGGTGCCGAAGCGGCCAGCGCCGCTATCGCCCAGGGTGGCAAACAGGTTGGCCTTGCGCCGCTCGGCGTCATAGGTGAGGCGGGTGACGGCGCCGTAGCGCGCCAGGTAGTCGCGTACCCATTCGATCAAACCCAGGTTGGATTCACGGCTGATGGTATTGAAACCGATCAGTGTCTTGAGGATGTCCAGCGTCGGCTTCGTCGGTTGCGAAGCGGCTGTATTCAGTGGTGCGTTCATGATGATGATTTGCCTGTTCAATTCCGGAATGCCTGGCCCGCCGGCGGGAGCGCATGCGGCCACGAGGCTTCCGTCCACACTACAGCAAGGGGCATGCCACGGCTTGGCCGATGCGGCATGCAGGCTTGCGGTACCGGATGCGGGTCCACGAGGATCACCTTCCACTCCCGTGCTATGGGAAAGCGGTGCACCCCGCTGGGCCTTGCATCCTTTTCGCAACAAGGCCTAGGTTACACCGCCTCTGCCGCGCGTGCGTGCACGTCCTTGACGAAGGAGCCGACGCCCATGAGAACGGCCGCTGCAGAGCAGGCGCACGCCCCGACTGGGGCATTCATCAGGAAAATCATGATATGACGCCGTACACATTTTTGTAAGACTGCAGATGAAGCCTGGTGCCAAGAAACCCGCCCAATGAGGCCACACCATCTTCTCGCAACACGGGAATAGTGATCAGGGTCACACGCAGCGAAGGAAAACATCATGAACCCGCCGATCATCCTGATGATCGAATCGAACGGCGAAGCAGTCGAACTGGCGCGATTTGCGCTCTGGCGCAGCAATTTTCATTGCATCTTGCAATGGTATGACGAAGCCGACGCGGCCATCGACAGCCTGCTGTATCCGCACAAGGAGGATGGCGACCTGCGCTTGCCCGACATGATTTTCCTGGACCCCGGCATGATGGAAAACAATGGCCTGGACTTCATCCTGGCCATGAAAGCCGGGCGCGACACCCGTAGCGTTCCCATCGTGGTCTTCCCCGACAGCGACTATCCACCGGAGATGCCCACCCTGCTGCAGGCCGGCGCGGTCGAGTACCTGCCCAAGCCGGTCATGGCCGACCTCTACATGCAAGCCGTAGTCGAGTGCGTGCAGCGCTGGGGCAAGCGACGCCGGCGGCGCAACAACGCCCGCACCGGGCCGGGACCTGAAAACAAAACGCCGTGACGGGTTGAGCGTCACGGCGTGATCGGAGGGACGAGAACTTTATTCGCCCTCTTTCTTCACACGGGCGCTGATATGCGCGTCGAACTCGCGCTGCGCCGATTCCAGTTTCTTGAGTGCCTCCTGCCAGGGCTGGTAGTCGGCCTCGGTCAACCAGGAGTCACCTGGGTTCTGCTTCCACTGCTCCAACTTGGCCGTCATAGCCTCATATTCCTCAAGCTGGGCCACTAACAGCATTTCCAACTGGGTCCTGAGCTCTTCGGCGCGCGCAATCCAGGGATCCTGTTCGGACATGAGCTTCTCTCTTTCTAGGTGGATGAAAACCGCTGGATGCTAGCATGAACCTGGCCTGATCCGACGCCTGCTTACCCGGCTTTAAGCGCCGACCAGCACGTGCCGCCATCCGTCCAGCTCAGGCATGCGTTCAGCCAGGAGCAGCAGACCCGCCAATGACGGGGCCAGCATGCCCTTCAACATTGCCCCCGTCTTCTTGCCCAGATAGGCGCCGTACCACAGCGCGCTTTGCAGCAAGCGCCCACTGGCACGATGATATGTCGCACATTGATGCATCTGTTTGTAGGTGCGCGGCCGGTCAGGTGGCACGTCGGCCCAGCCGGAAACACACTGGTGGCGCTCGAACATCTCCCGCGCACATCCATGCGCCCAACCATGCCAGGGCTTGAGCGGACCGCCAAAATGCAGCATCACCGCATCATCGGAGACATTCAGCTTGCGCCGCGCAAAGCGCAGCTCCCCCAGCAGCGAGAACATGACATTCCATTTTGGATGCAGCTTGAGTACCTTACCCTCGGCCACCTTGTTCAGGGCATCCTGGTCGGGATAGTCGAGCCGGTACTGGTTGCTGCCGATCAGTTCGATGGCTTGTCCGGTGATGCCGGCCGCATTCCAGTTGGCCACATCGATGAGCAACAGGCCCGAATTGAAATAGAAATCGCCGTCCAGCTCCATGGCCTTGATCCTGCGCTGGGCAATGGTCTCCACATCGGCCACCGCCGCGGCCACGTGCCCGCCAAGCTCCAGGTCCAAGAGCGGACTGAGGTCACCACGGCAAAGGATGTCAGAATCCACATAGAGGAAGCGCCCGGTGATACCGGCCAGCACGCCCGGCATCAGGATGCGAGTGAAAATGGCATTGGAGTAATTGCTGCGCGGATTGTGGCGGTAGCGTGCGAACACGTCATCGTCGAGCAGGTGCAGGTGCATGGGAACGCCACGCTGGCGCGACATCTGCTCCAGGCGGACGCGGCTGTCCTGGCTGCAGCCGAAGGTGAAGACGTGGAAGACGAAATCAATGCCGGGATTGTGATCCAGGATGGACGCGATACACACCCCGGCACCACGAAAGAAGTTTTCGTCTACGCCAAATGCAATATGCAGTGTCGAACGCTCGCGAGTCATTGTTCCCCCCTTTTTCTTCGCACTTGGACAGATGGCGGATCTTAGCATCGCATGTTGGAGATTGAATGAATTCGCAGTGGCGAGTTCAGTTTTTTGTCAGCATCTTACGAAAGCTCATAAGAATGAAGAAAACAATCACAGGAACGGGGCAGGAAGGAAGTCCGAGGGGCCAAAGCAAAAGGCCTCTAACGCGGTAACGTTAGAGGCCTTTATCTGCAAGACTTGCGCCTTAGAGGATTTGGTTGCGGGGGCAGGATTTGAACCTACGACCTTCGGGTTATGAGCCCGACGAGCTGCCAGACTGCTCCACCCCGCGTCTGAAGAGCACAATTATAGGACAAGGAAAAATGGAATGCAAACATTTTCTGCAATCTTTTTTGAGTGATACACTCCTACCCGAATTGGACAATCGCGAGGCCCTTCCGCACGCCGGGGAAGCGCAAGCTCTCAGCTAACATACCTATATATATTCAGACACGATCCGAGCCTCTATGAAATTCTGTTCCGAGTGCGGTCAGACAGTAGCACTGCAGATTCCGCCCGATGACACGCGCCTGCGCTTTGTCTGCGGCAGTTGCGGAGCGATCCATTACCAGAATCCCAAGATGGTGGTGGGCTCGATTCCGGTCTGGGAAGAGAACGGCCAGGTCAAGGTGCTGCTGTGCAAGCGCGCCATCGAACCTCGCCTGGGTTACTGGACCCTGCCGGCCGGCTTCATGGAGAACGACGAGACCACCGAGGACGCGGCCCGCCGAGAAACCGAAGAGGAAGCCGGCGCCCGGGTGCAGCTGCATGCGCTGTTCTCGCTGGTCAACGTGCCCCACGTGCACCAGGTTCACCTGTTCTATCGCGCCACCCTGCTGGACCTGGATTACCAGGCCGGCGTGGAAAGCCTGGAAGTCGATCTCTATACAGAAGAACAGATCCCCTGGAAGGACATCGCCTTCCCCACGGTGGAGTTCACCTTGCGCGCCTTCTTCGCCGACCTGAAGAAGGTCCGCACCGGTGATGGCGGCTATCAGCTGCACACCGAAGACATCCGCCGCCGCATGATCTGATCCGTGGGAGCACGCGGATGATCGCCTGGCTCGACCTGGACACGCCCTTCCCCGACGTCTCGCGCGCCCTGCAGGATCCCCCGGGCTTGCTGGCGGCCGGCGCCGACCTGTCGCCGGCGCGACTGCTGGAGGCCTACCGCCAGGGCATCTTCCCCTGGTTCTCCGAAGGCCAGCCCATCCTCTGGTGGAGCACCGATCCGCGCATGGTCCTGCGCACCGACCAGTTCATCGTCTCCGACAGCCTGCGCAAGACGCTACGCCGCATCGAGCGCAGCCGTCACGGCGACGGCCTGTGGCAGGTCAGTTTCGATACCGTCTTCGAAGAAGTCATGCAGGGTTGCGCCGGTCCGCGCCGGCATGAACAGGGAACCTGGATCTCGCCCGAGATCATGCAGGGCTATACCGGCCTGCACCGGGCTGGCTATGCGCACTCCTCGGAAGTCTGGCTCAATGGGGAACTGGTGGGCGGCGCCTATGGGGTGTCGATCGGCCGCATGTTCTATGGCGAATCGATGTTCGCCCGCGTCAGCGATGCCTCCAAGGTGGCGCTGGCGCATCTGGTGTTCTTCCTGCGCAGCCGCGGCGTGGAGTTGATCGACTGCCAGCAGGAGACCGCCCACCTGGCCTCGCTGGGTGCCCGGCCCATCGCCCGCAGCGACTTCCTGCACCACCTGCGCGCGGCGATCCAGTGGCCGCAGATCCACGGCTGGGCGCCGCTGGACCTGCTGGAAACCGGAATCCCCGCCAGCCGCCAGCGATGACCGCGGCGGCCGTGGTTCACTGCGACGGTCAAAGTAGTGTAAATTAGAACCTGACTCCAGGGCCCGCGCCGGGTCCAGCAAGACAGGACAGGACGCACATGACGCATCTCAAAGACTTGCCGTTCTCCACGTTGCAGTTCTATGCAACCGCGCCCTACCCGTGCAGCTATCTCGACGACCAGCAGGCCCGCTCGCAGGTCGCCACCCCGTCCCACCTGATCAATGCCGATGTCTATTCCGAACTGGTCAAGACGGGTTTCCGCCGCAGCGGCATCTTCACCTATCGTCCCTATTGCGATGGCTGCAATGCCTGCACGCCGGTGCGCATCCGCGTCCCCGATTTCGCGCGCAACCGCAGCCAGCGCCGCGCCTGGGAACGCAATCGCAGCCTGCAGACGCTGGTCACCAACCTGACCTACGCCCACGAACATTACGAGCTCTACCTGCGCTACCAGTGCGCGCGCCATGCCGGCGGCGGCATGGACCAGGACAGCCGCGACCAGTACGCGCAATTCCTGCTGCAAAGCAAGGTCAACACGCGCCTGGTGGAATTCCGCGAACCCGACGGCACGCTGCGCATGGTCAGCATCATCGATGTGCTCAATGATGGCCTGTCCTCGGTCTACACCTTCTTCGACCCGGACCTGCCGACGGCTTCCTTCGGCACCTACAACATCCTGTGGCAGATCGAGCAGGCGCGCCAGCTGGACATGCCCTATGTCTACCTGGGCTACTGGATCAAGGAAAGCCAGAAGATGGCCTACAAGACCAACTTCCAGCCATTGGAGGCCCTGCAGGACGGCCAGTGGTTGCCGCTGGAAGCCTGAAGGCCTTGTGGCGCGGATCCTGCAAATTGCGCCGCAAACCCGCCAAAAATCGAGGAAATGGCCGGACGGGCGCGTTAGCCGCGTTAGAATAGCGGCACTTTTGACCGCCATCCGGCTTTTCCCTGCATCCCATCGTGTCCGATAAATTCCTCTACGCGCTTGCGCGTCCGCTGCTCTTTTCGCTCGAACCCGAAACCGCCCACCACCTGACGCTGCCCGCGCTGCGCTGTGCCGCACGCTACAGCCTGACCGACTTCGTCATCCGGCGTCCGGCGGCCGATCCGCGTACGGTCATGGGTATCACCTTTCCCAATCCGGTGGGCATGGCCGCCGGCCTGGACAAGGATGGCGCCTACATCGACGGCCTGGCCGCGCTGGGTTTCGGCTTCATCGAGGTCGGTACGGTCACCCCGCGCGCCCAGCCGGGCAATCCGCTGCCGCGCATGTTCCGCCTGCCGGCGGCGCATGCGGTGATCAATCGCATGGGCTTCAACAATGGCGGTGTCGACGCCTTCGTCGCCAACGTGCAATCCTCGCGCTTCTATCAGGAACGCCAGGGCGTGCTGGGCCTGAACATCGGCAAGAACGCCGACACCCCCATCGAGCGTGCCGCCGAGGACTATGTACATTGCCTGGAAAAGGTCTATCCCTACGCCAGCTACGTGACCGTCAACATCTCCTCGCCCAACACCAAGAACCTGCGCCAGCTGCAGGGCGCTTCCGAGCTGGACGCGCTGTTGTCGCAGCTGAAGTCGGCCCAGCGTCGCCTGGCCGACCGCCATGGCCGCTACGTGCCGGTGGCCCTGAAGATCGCGCCGGACATGGACATGGAGCAGGTCAAGAACGTCGCCGATGCACTGCTGCGCCACCAGATCGACGGCGTCATCGCCACCAACACCACCATCACCCGCGATGCCGTCAAGGGCATGCCGCACGGTGAAGAAGCGGGTGGCCTGTCGGGCAAGCCGGTGCTGGAATTGTCCAACCAGGTGATCCGCGGCCTGAAGGCCGAAGTCGGCGATGCCCTGCCCATCATCGGCGTGGGTGGCATCTTCAGCGGTGCCGATGCCCGCGCCAAGATCGACGCCGGCGCCTCGCTGGTGCAGCTCTACACCGGCCTGATCTACCAGGGGCCGGCGCTGGTGCGCGAATGCGCCGAGGCGCTGCGCGCTCCGGTGGCAACCTCGGCGCACCACTGAAACCGGCGGGCGCCGCCATGCGCCAGACGCAAAAAAACAGCAGGCCATGTGCCTGCTGTTTTTTTGCCTGGATGCGTGGGCTGTGCGCCGGCGCCTGGGCTAGTCCTTAGTCCTTGGAGGACTCCTTCTTCAGGTTGAAGATCCGCCGCGCATTGGCGTCGGATTCGGATTTCTTTTCGAAGTCGGTCTTTTCGCAACCGGCCAGCACGACGCCAACCATCAGCGTCAGCAGCATGACGATGACACGCATGATATTCCCCTCAAATTGCAGATGTGTTGCCCCCAAGAGGAGGGCTGCGCCATTTTATGCCCAAACTGGCGCAGCGCGACAGGTCCGGTCAGGAAAGATTTCACCTCTATAATGTCAGGCTTCCAACGGCCACACCGTCACCCTGCCGCGATCCCATGTCCGTCAATACCATTGCCCTCAACAGCCAAATGAGTCACTTCGATGACCACGCCAGTGTCTGGCTGTTTGGCTATGGCTCCATCATCTTCAAGGCCGACTTCCCCTACCTGGAACGCCGCCCTGCCCACATCACCGGCTGGGCGCGCCGTTTCTGGCAAGGCTCGCACGACCACCGCGGCACCGCCCAGGCACCGGGCCGGGTCGTCACCCTGGTGGCGCAGGCTGACGCCGTCTGTGCCGGCATGGCCTACCTGATCACGCCGGAAGTCTTCGCCCATCTCGACCATCGCGAAAAGAACGGCTACCTCCGTGTGGTCACGCCTATCGATTTCGATGATGGCCAGCGCGCCGAGGGCCTGATCTACATCGCCGCCGAAGACAATGCAGCCTTTGCCGGGCCGGCCAGCGAACGGGAGATCGCCCAACAGATCGCCCGGGCCGTGGGCCCCAGCGGTCCCAACAGCGAATACCTGCTCAAGCTGGCCCAGGCGCTGCGCGAGCTGGGCGCGGACGACCAGCATGTCTTCGCGATCGAACGCCACCTGCTGCCCTTGCTGCCGCCGCCGGAGCGGATGACGCAGGCTGCGCCGTCATCGGCCCACCCCAACTGATTTCACCACTACAAGGATGAGGAACATGATCAAAGCCTTTGCAGCAAGCCTCAGCGTCGCACTCGCCCTGGCCGCCTGCGCCTCGCCGGTCGAACGCACCAGCAGCGGAGAAATCCCTGCCTCGCGCATCTACATCAAGAGCATGACCCAGCAGGACGCCGGGTTGAGCCAGGTCGAATTCAACCGCGCCGGCGGCATCCTCAACAACGAGATGCTGGAGTTGGCCATCAACGACGTGGTGCTGGCACAGATCACCGGCGGCGAGCATCTCTCCATCTGGCTCAAGCCGGGCCAATATGATTTCAGCGTCAAGCCGGTCCACACCCTCAGCTCGCCCAGTGCCACCTCGCAGGATCGCCAGACCGTCGAGGTCCGGCAAGGAGGCAGCTACAAGATCCAGATCTCTACCGACCTGCACGGTCTGAAGATGAACCTCGTCAAGCAATAGACCCACCACGGATGCCGCACCGCTGCGGCGGTCACTCGGGATGCCTCCTGTCGCATGGATGAAACAGCCTGCGCCAGGAGGCATCTTGCTTTACGCCACCCGACCCGCAAGCGCATGCAGGAAAGACATACAAACTATTGATTTAAAAGGATTTATTTGAGACAGGAAGAGCCCACGCAGGCATCAGGAAAAGTTATTCACCAATTCGATAACTGATATTGTGATTCAAAATTGGCGGCGGCACGATGAAGCGAATATATTGCAATGCAACAGATCAATTTTTCCTCACGGAGCTCACCATGAACATCGTCGCCGACATCCTGCCCTACACCCTGCTCATCGGCGCCATGGTCGCGCGTTACCTGATCTCGGTCAAGTAAGCAGCCTCCCTGGCCACGTCTTTTCCGCCTCTGCAAGGAGGAGGAAATCGACGCGGAGCAGAACCTGAAAAGCGGTAATTGTCGCATTGCAATGCTGACAAGCCGCTTTTTCTTTTGCCTGTTTTTCGGGCAGCCACGGCGGGGATTTTTGCCCCTGGCAGCCTCATATCATCGATATCAATAACAAGGATGGATGGAATCGTCGTGTTGACCGACGACAATTCCCGCCTGGACGATATGCTTGCCGGCAGCGGCAGCAGGCTGGACCGACTTGCAAATGCTCAACAGCCCATTACACTCGGGTGTTTGCAAATCGGAACGAAAGTCACCGCATGATGCGTCTCGCCTCGATTCTCGCCGCTACCGCGCTGCTGCTGGCGCTGCAGGGCTGTGCTTGCGCCCCCGGTTTCGTGGGTTTTGACAGCCGCTGCCAGTTCAGCAATGTTCCCAGCGGGCAACCGTGAACGACAAAAAACCCGGCTTTGCTGGTGAAAAACCTTCTTCCCTGCGCTTTACAGACGTAATTTCAGGTTAATTTTCGAACTTGCCGGGCATGCCTGTCGCGGCATGCCCTCCTTCTATTGCTTCCATCGCCGCCATCGTCTCACCCGGGCGCCGGCAATTGTGCCAGCCATAGACGCAGGTCTTGCAGGGCCTGTTCGCGCAAGTCCTCACGTTCATTGAAGATCTCATGGTAGGCCGTGGCATACCAATGCAGCGTCTTGGCCGGCCCGGGCAAGGCCTCGAAGAAGGCCCGGCTGCCGCGCGGTGCGACGAAGGCATCGTCGCCGGCCACCTGCAGCAGCACCGGACGGGTAAAGCGGCCGGCATCGCGGGCCACCTGCTGCATGGCATCGAGCATGAAATGCAGCATGCGCGGGGCGATCTTGCCGTGGTTCAGTGGGTCATTGCGGTAAGTCTGTACCTGCTGCGCATCGTGGGAGATGCGATTGGCCGGCAAGGCGGTGGGCAGGGCCAGGCCCGGTGCGATGGCCGTGGACACCGCCAGCAGCAGCTTCTGCCAGCCCTGCATGTCCAGCGCCAGCGCCGGTGACGACAAGGCCAGCGCGCGCACCGGGCTGTAGTCCCCGGTGGCGAAGCGCGCCGCCACCAGACCGCCCATGCTATGCCCGAAGAGAATGGGCGTGCAGCCCGTGCGAGCACTGAAATCATCGAAGGCCAGCTTGAGATCACGCATCAGGTCCTCGGCCTGGGCCAGGCTGCCGCGCCGGCCACCGGAATTGCCATGGCCTCGATGGTCGCAGATGCGCACCGACATGCCCGCCTCGTTGAACAGGCGCGCCAGGGCGGTGTAGCGCCCCCCATGCTCGCCCAGTCCATGCACCATCTGCACGGCCGACGTGGCGCCCGGCAACAGCCAGTCGCGGCAAAACAGGCGCGTGCCATCGGCGGCCTGCAGCCATTGTTCCTGCGGGGATTCGATCGCTTGCATGGTGCTCCGTTCTCAGGGTGGTGGGGCTGGGTGGTCTTGCCCATGGTGGTGCCGCGCGCGCCAGCCCCGGCGCAGGCGGCGACTCTGGCGCAGCGCCAGATGAAGGGAAACAGCCCAGGACAGCGGCCGCGCATGCACCACGGCGCGCAAGGCGCGGGCATAGTCCAGCACCATGCCTGGCGTCCAGGCCATGGTCAGGGCGCGCTTGCGGATCTGGCTGGCTACCCAGATCTCGGGGGTGAACAACATCCGCAGTGCGTTGGTCCAGTGGCGGTCACGGTTGCCCATCACGCCCTCCAGCGCCGCCTCCAGGGCCTGGGCCACGGTACTGGAACAGTTGCGATAGGTGAGGTTGTAGACCTCGGTCTGGCGATAGTGCTGCCAGAACCGGTCCAGGTGCGCACGCCGGTAGTCGCGGAAGACGATTTTCTCGGTCGACTCGCACCAGGCTGCGGCTTCGCTCGGATAGTCGCTCAGGTAGCGGCCCTTGACGTCATTGTCGGCGGTAGCCCGCAGCAGGCGGGCGAACTGGTTGGGGGAACGGTTGATTTCCTCGGCCGGATAGAGGCTGATATAGAGATCGGGCAACAGCTCCAGCGCCGCGTGGCCGGTGGAGATGACGCCGTTGGTATCGACTGCAGCGATATAGCGGTCGATCAGCGGCTGGCGCCGCGCCGGCCCCTTGGCGCTGCCCGTGGGGGTCCAGACATGGACGGTCAGTGCCGCCACGGGTTGCGTGGCCGAGGGCGGAAAGGCGTGCCCGGCGCGCAGCATGGCGTGCATGCTCTCGTCGCCGCGATACAGACCGGCATCGAAGGGCCGGTTGTCGTCGCTGTTGCGGCTGGCCATCCTGTCCAGGGAGACTTGCGGCGGCAGCATGCGCGTGCGCAGCGCCAGCCAGATCATGCTCCAGCCGCCGAAGATCAGGCCCAGCGCCAGGCAGAACGGCACCGTTCCCTTGTAATGGGTCGGATAGGGCTGGAAGAACACGATGGCCAGCACGATCTGGACCACACCGCCGGCCAGCGCCATGCGCCAGCGCGGAAAGCGCACCACCAGCGCCGAAGTGACCTGCAGCGCGCCGCCGATGGCGAAGGCTACCCCGAAGAGGATGGCCAGGACCATGTCGCTGGCCTGGTGGCGGGTGATGACCAGCACCGCAATGAGCATGAACAGCGCTCCCTTGACGCGCCGCAGAGTCTTTTGCGCCCCCATGCCGCTTTGCGCCACCCACAGGGTGACCAGGCTCTCCAGCAGGAGCAGCCAGCCGAACAGGGTCAGCGGAAAATTGAGCACGCCATCCAGGGCATCGATCATCAGCGATACCCCGATGCTGCCCCAGGCCAGTCCGGCCACTGCCACCACATGCCAGTTGCGTCGGATGAAATCGGCGCCCAGCAACAACAAGACAAGACGTATCACGGTTCTTCCCGGGCTTGCGCCCTCCCCTTGGCGATGCGGCATTGTCAGCCATTCCGTGACGCCAGGCAAATGACAGCCTCGGCCGCAGCAGGAGTGGCTCAAATCGCGCCAATCCCGCACAATGCCGGCTCGATCCCCGCCCATCGCTGCATACCATGCCCCTTGCCGTCCTGGTTTCCGCTATCGCCAGCACCTTGCTGCTGCCGCCCGTGTCGCCTCTGCTGCTGTGCCTGGCCGGCGTCCTGCTGCGGCGGCGCATGCCGCGCGGCGCAGCAGCAATGGTGGCATTGGGGGTGGGACTGCTTCTGCTGTTCAGTACGCGCGCCGGGGCGCTCCTGGTCGTGCGGCCTCTCGAAAACCAGTATCCCGCCCTCTCCGATGCCGGCGCGGCGGGCAATGCCCAAGCCATCGTCATCCTCGGCTCCGGGCGCATCGACCGCGCCCCCGAATACGGCGGCGGCACCGACGACGCCAATCCGATCGGCATGAAACGCCTGCAATACGGTGCGTATCTGCATCGCCAGACCGGCTTGCCCATCCTGGTCACGGGCGGCAATCCGGATGGCTCACCGGAGAGCGAAGCGGCCGTAATGGCGCGGGTACTGCAGCGTGACTTCGGCGTGCCAGTGCGCTGGCAGGAGCAACACGCCAATACCACCGCCGACAACGCCACCCTGTCGGCCGCCATGCTAAGGGCCGATGGCATCGAGCGCGTGCTGCTGGTCACCGACAGCCTGCACATGCCGCGCGCCATGCAAGTGTTCAGCCGCACCGGCCTGCAGGTCCAGGCCGCGCCCACCGTCTTCGCAGGGCCGGCGCGCTCGCGCCTGACCGACTACTTCCCCAACGCCGGCAGCCTGCAACTGTCCAGCTATGCCCTGCGTGAATGGGTCGGCCAGTGCTGGTACCGGCTGCGCCGCTGATCCCGCTACCACCGCACCTAAACCCGCAAGTGGCCTGCCTTCTGCCTCCTGTTCCCCACCTGCGTTAACACTTTCGGGCAGTAAAGTGACGATATCGCATGCCCGGCATCGGGCATGCGATTGTCGAATCAACAACGCTCGAACAAGGCAATACGGACGGTCACATCCCTCATTGCACAGGCGCGAAGACGCTTGCGGGCATCTACACAGACTAGGGAGACTCCACTATGGGCCAACTGTCCTTCAACAAGAAACTTTGGCTGCCGCTCATTCTCAGCCTCATCGCACTGCTGGCCATATCCATCTTCAGCGCCGTCATGGTGCGCAATATCCGCCTGGAAGAACGTCGGGCCGACCTCACCAATGTCGGCCAGACCGCCCTGTCCCTGGTCAAGGGCTACGGCGCCCTGGCCGACAGCGGCGCACTGCCCAAGGACGAAGCGCAAAAGCGCGCCACGGCGGCCATCAAGAGCCTGCGCTATGGCAGCGATGGTTATTTCTCGATCTCGACCTCGGACCAGGTCATCGTGATGCACCCGATCAAGCCCGAGCTGGATGGCAAGAACCTCACCAACTTCAAGGACCCTGCCGGCACCAACCTGTTCGTTGAAATCACCAAGGCCGGTGCCAAGCCCGAGGGTGGCTTCGTCAACTACCTCTGGCCCAAGGTGGGTGCCGCCGATCCGGTGGCCAAGACCTCGTTCGTGATCGCCTACAAGCCCTGGGACTGGAACCTGACCACCGGCGCCTACATGGATGACATCAATGCCGCCTTCATGCGGACCCTGTGGCAGATGGTGATCCTGTTCGCGGTGGTGGCCGTGGCGCTGGTGGCGCTGGTGGTGGTGATCAACCGCGGCATCCTGCGCACCATCGGTGGCGATCCGGCCAAGGCTGCCGAGGTCGCCAACCGCATCGCCCAGGGGGACCTCACGCCCAACATCGAGACCATTGCCGGCGACCAGAGCAGCCTGCTCTATGCGGTGCGCAGCATGCGTGACTCGCTGCTGGCCACCATCACCAACATCAAGACCTCGGCCGACACCATCGCCACCGCCTCGCAGGAAATCGCCAGCGGCAACCTGGACCTGTCGGGGCGCACCGAACAGCAGGCCGGCTCCCTCGAAGAAACCGCCTCGGCCATGGAAGAGCTGACCGCCACCGTCAGGCAGAACGCCGACAATGCGCGCCAGGCCAACCAGTTGGCCGAATCGGCCTCGGAGGTCGCCGTCCAGGGCGGCAGCGTGGTGGGCCAGGTAGTGCAGACCATGGAAGGCATCACCGACAGTTCGCGCAAGATCGCCGACATCATCGGCGTGATCGATGGCATTGCCTTCCAGACCAATATCCTGGCCTTGAATGCGGCGGTGGAAGCCGCCCGTGCCGGCGAGCAGGGGCGCGGCTTTGCCGTGGTGGCCTCCGAGGTGCGCTCGCTGGCGCAGCGCTCGGCCTCGGCCGCCAAGGAGATCAAGACGCTCATCGATGACTCCGTGTCCAAGGTCGATACCGGCAGCAAGCTGGTCGAACAGGCCGGCGCCACCATGACCGAGGTGGTCGCCAGCGTCAAGCGCGTCACCGACATCGTCGGCGAGATCAGTTCGGCCAGCCAGGAGCAGAGCGCCGGCATCGCTGAAGTCGGCCGCGCCATCACGCAGATGGATGAAGGCACGCAACAGAATGCAGCCCTGGTGGAACAAGCCGCCGCTGCCGCCCAGTCCCTGCAGGACCAGGCCGCGACACTGGCCGGGCTGGTCAGCCGCTTCCATATCGATGGCAGCCAGGCTGGCCATGCCACGGTCCACGCTGCAGCACAGCCGGCAAGCAAGCCGGCGCCACGCCCTGCCGCAGCCTCCAAGCCGGCAGCGCGCCCCGCGCCGACACTGGCCAGCAAACCCGCAGCAGCAGCGCCCAAGCCCGCACCGGCCAAGGCGCCGCCCGCTGCCGCCGCCACCAAGAACGAAGCGGCAGCTGCCAAGCCGGGCAGCAAATCGCCCTCGCGCCTGCCAGCCGGCGAGGACGAAGGAGACTGGGAAACCTTCTGAGCCAAGGACCAGAGCGCTGCCGCAGCCTCATCAGGCCCGCTTCGGCGGGCCTTTTTCATGCGCACATGCATCGCACCTGAGCAAGCCGGACCGGAATGCCATGCCGCTACAGCAATGAACGCTGGCCGATGATTGTCGAACGGCAAGAAACCGGCATGGTTCTTACAATTTTTTGTCGCACTTTTGCCGCCGGCCACAGTCCCACCGGCATTCGGCTTAGAATAAGCCCATCCTTGACGTAATTGATTGGTACGCCCCCGGCTACATTCGTGATGAATTGCGAGGAAGCGATGGCACGACATCTGAAAGGAAAGTGCAATGACGCAGTCCCCCAAGAATATCTCGGCCCTGATGTGCGAACTTAGCGTGGCGCTGGCCGAACTCTCTGAAAAGATGAGCAACCTGTCGGTGACCCTGGAGAACAGCTACCTGGAATCCAATGCCCCGGAGACCGTCGCCACGCTGGAAGCCGCGCGCGAGACCATCGACAAGGCGCGCAGCCAGTAAGCCGGCCTATGCCTTGACAGCGGCCGGTGCCGGCAGCCAGAACGCCGGCCCCAATGCCTCCAGTCGCTCGCAGATGAATTGCGCCACCACCTGCACCCTGACCAGGTCACGCGCGTCGGCATGGGTCAGCAGCCAGTAGGACCGTCGCAGGCAGATCTCCTGCGGCAACAGTCGCACCAGCTCCGGCTCACGCGCGGCCAGGAAGCACGGCAACACCCCTAGCGCCACCCCCGAGGCCACTGCCTGTACCTGGCTGATCACGTTGGAGATGCGGATCTGCGGCCGGATCGTCGATGAAATCTCGGCCAGGTAGTCCAGCTCGGAAGTCCACATCAGGTCTTCGATATACCCTACCCAGCGCTGCTGTTGCAGCTGCTGCCGCTCATCGATGGGCCCATGCTGCGCCAGGTAGCTGCGGCTGGCGTAGACCCCCAGTTCGTAGTCGTTGAGCCGGCGCGCAATGAGCCGCCCCTGCTCGGGCCGGGTCATGCTCACCGCAATGTCGGCCTCGCGCTTGGACAGGCTGAACATGCGTGGATTGGCCACCAGCTCCACCTCCAGCTCGGGATGCCGGCGCGCCAGCTCCGTGAGTTCGCGTGCCAGGAAGTAGGTCCCCCAAGCCTCGGGTGTACCGATGCGCACCGAGCCGCTCAGGCCCTGTGCCGCATCATCCTGACGCGCCCCGATACGGATGGCCAGGTTTTCCATGGCCTCGGCGTCCGGCACCAGGCGCTCGCCCTCCACGGTGAGCGCATAGCCGGCAGCGCGGCGGTCAAAGAGCGTCACGCCAATGGATTGCTCCAGGGCCACGATGCGCCGGCTCAGGGTCGAATGATCCACGCCCAGCTTGCGCGCGGCCACCGTCAGGCGGCCGGCGCGCACCACGGCAAGAAAGGCTTGCAGGTCATCCCAGTCGAATTGGCGCAAGTCAGGGCTCCCCAGGGGTATGCGAATCTACGCACGGACAATGTGTATTTCTCGACATTTACGCGAGAAAAGGCCAATGCTACTCTTTTTTCGCTGGCCGTCCGTCCCATGGGCAGGACGGTCGCACATGACAACAATGACCAAGGAGACGACGTGGCAACCCTGTTCCATCAACTCAAGGCACTGGCCGAGCAAGGCCGGCCGGTGCGGGTCGGCCTGATCGGGGCCGGCAAGTTCGGTTCGATGTTCCTGTCGCAGGTGCCACGCACGCCGGGGCTGCACCTGCTGGGGATCGCCGATCTGTCACCGGCACGGGCGCAAGCTGCGCTGGCCCGGGTCGGCTGGAAGGCCGAGCAATATGCGGCCCGCTCCTGGGACGAGGCACTGTGCCATGGCACCACCTTCGTCCAGGACGATGCCGAGGCGCTGATCTCGCAGCCGCAACTGGACATCATCATCGACGCCACCGGCAGCCCCGCCGCCGGCATCCGCCATACGCTGCTGTGCTGCCAGCATAAAAAGCACATCATCATGGTCAACGTCGAAGCCGATGCCCTGGCCGGCCCGCTGCTGGCGCGCCGCGCGGCCGAGGCCGGCATCATCTATTCGATGGCCTACGGCGACCAGCCGGCGCTCATCGCCGAGATGGTGGACTGGGCGCGTACCTCGGGTTTCGAGGTGGTCTGCGCCGGCAAGGGGACCAAGTACCTGCCGGTCTATCACCAGTCCACGCCGGATACGGTGTGGGGCCACTACGGTTTCTCGGAAGAACAGGTGGCCGGCGGCGACTTCAACGCGCAGATGTTCAACTCCTTCCTCGATGGCACCAAGTCGGCGCTGGAGATGGCGGCCGTGGCCAATGCCTGTGGCCTGCGCCCGGGCGACAGCGGCCTGGCCTTCCCGCCCTGCGGCGTGGATGACCTGCCCACCCTGCTGCGCCCGCAGGCCGACGGCGGCATCCTGCCGCACAGTGGCACGGTGGAAGTGGTGTCTTCGCTGGAACGCGATGGCCGCCCGGTGTTCCGCGACCTGCGCTGGGGCGTGTATGTCTGCTTCGAAGCGCCCACCGACTATGTGCGCGACTGCTTTGCCCAATACGGCCTGAAGACCGATGCCAGCGGACGCTATGCCGCCATGTACAAGCCCTATCACCTCATCGGCCTGGAGCTGGGCTATTCGGTGGCCAACATCGCCGTGCGCGGAGAACCCACCGGCAACACCATGGGCTTTGCCGGCGACACGGTGGCCGTGGCCAAGCGCGACCTCAAGCCCGGCGAGAAGCTCGATGGCGAAGGCGGCTTCATGGTCTACGGTCGACTCATGCCGGCCGCCGCTTCGCTGGCGCATGAAGCACTGCCCATCGGCCTGGCCCATGGCATCGTGCTGCAACGGCCGGTGTCAGCGGGCCAGATCGTGAGCTGGGCCGACGTGGCCATCGACAGCAGCCACCAGGCCATCCAGGTACGGCGCGAGATGGAAGCCCTGTTCCGCCGCGAGCTGGGCCTGCAGGCGCCGCCCGCACATCGGGCGGCCTGAAGCAGCGAGCGGCGAGCAGCGGCGCCGGATCAGAAGTCGTACTTCAGCTCGGCAAAGGCAGTGCGCTGCGGGAAGGGATGGAACAGGAAGTAATCCCGGTTGGTCAGGTTGTCCACCCCCAACGCAGCGCTCCAGTGCGTGTCGATGCGGTAGCGCACGCGTGCATCGAAGACGGTATAGCCATCGAAGCCCTGGTAGGTATGGGTGTTGACGTCGGTATTGTCGACGGTGGCATAGACACGGCCGCTGTAGCGACCGGCCAGCGTATAGGTCCAGCGATCGTCCGGCTTGTAGCTGGCCACCAGGGTGGCACGCCACTCGGGCACATAGGGCGTGCGCTTGCCCACCGAGGTGGCGCCGGCGGTGGTCGCCACATAACCGTTGTTCTGCAGGATGCGGGCATCGACCCAGGTCACGCTGCCGTTGAGGGAGAAGCCGCGCAGCAGCAGGTCGTTGCGCTCGAACGCGGCCTCGATGCCGCGCTGGCGGGTGCGGTCGACGTTCTGCGTGAACGAGGCCACGCCGCTGCCGATCGTCGAGGTCTGCGAAATGAGGGCATCGCTTACGCGCTCCTCGAACAGCGACAGCCGCCACTTGCCCTGCCCTTCGGCCAGCTGGCGTTCGATGGCCAGCTCGGTGCTCCAGACCTTTTCTGGCTTGAGGTTGGGATTGGCCTGCAGGTAGACGCCATTGAGCAGCACGTTCTGGTACAGCTCGCCCACAGTGGGGAAACGCAAGGCGCGCCCGCTCGACAGGGTAGCCAGCCAGTCATCCGACAGCGCCCAGGCCAGCGAGGCCTTGGGTGACAGGCCGCTGCTGGTGATCTGCGGCTGGTTGACCGCGAACCCGGTACTGCCGGAGGTCGAATAATTGTAGCCATCAAAGGCCCGCCACCACTCGTAACGCGCGCCCAGCGTGGCCTTGAGGCCCGGCGAGAAGCGCCATACATCCTGTGCCCACAGCGCCGATGTCTCGGTCTTGCCACGCGAGTCCGAGGCCAGCGTGCCATTGCCACCGCTGATCCAGTTGCTGGTGTTCCAGGTGGGCGTGGCCAGGGTGTAGCGGTCGTAGTGGGCGCCCACGCTGATCTCCTGTGCCGCCTGTGGACGCCAGATGCCCTTGGCATCGACCGTGCTCCAGCCGGTGCCGCTGGCGTCGGCAATGGTGCCGGCGCCACCACCCTGCCCGGCCGGGAAGGTGGTGGTGGAGGTGCGGGTCAGGTCACGCGAGGCCGAGACGTTGGAGGCGGCCAGTTGCCAGTCCCAGGGACCGCCGCTCTTGCTGCGCACCTCCAGCCCCTGCATCCACTGCTGCTGGTCCACGTCGTTGCTGGAAAAACCGCTGGTGTAGGCCGGCGCGCCGCTGGCGTTCCTGAGGAAGGTCTGCGGATTGGCGCTGGCCTGGTTCTGCCAGAAGCCCAGCGTATAGGTCGCCGTGATGGCAGGCGTGAAGTCATAGGAGAGCTTCAACCGCGCCGTATCCTGCACGGTGTGCGTCAGGTTGCCGGCACCCAGTACATAGAGGTTCTTGCCGGTGCGGTCCTGTGCCTGCACCGCGCCGGTGGTACCGGCGGGGATGCTGGTGGCGGTGACATAGGTCACCGGCGGCGAGTAGCTGTCCAGGTGATTGACCGAGAAACGCCAGGCCAGGCCATTGCTGCGATTGCCCAGACCGACGTTGTATTCCTGGGCGCGGTAGGTGCCGGAGGCACCGTACTGGCTGAAGTCCTGCTGCGAGTAGAGCGCCTTGATGCTGCCTTCGAAATGCTCCGGCATGCGCGTGGTGATCTCTGTCACGGCACCGTAGGAGTTGCCCGGATACTCGGCCGCGAAGGGACCGTACATCACATCGATGCGGGCGATTTCCTCGGGCGCGACCATGAACCAGCGTGGCGAGCCATTGCCGTTGTTGTTGTTGACCAGGGCCGACAGCAGGATGCCATCGGCATAGATCAGGCTGCGCGCGCTGGCATTGATGCCGGTGGTACGCGTGGCCAGCGGGGCCTGGGTGTCGCCGATGTAGCGCTTGCGCACCGACAGGCTGGGCAGGTATTTCAGGGCGTCGGAACTGTCGGTGACGTTGATGCTCTCGGCGGCGGTGTCAGCCGTCACGCTGGCGCTGGTCTGGGGCAATTGCTTGCGCTCGGGCACCGACACGGTGCCGCGCACCTCCACGGTAGGCAAGGCTGGTGTATCGCTACCCGCGTCCGGCTGGCTGGCCTGCGCGAAGCTGGCGCCACTCCACGCCGAGAGAACGGCCAGCAGCAAGGGATTCCATTGGCCGAGGCCGGCCCGGGAGGATGAACGTTGGATTGTCATGGCGACGCTTTTCATGGCAGGGAAAAGCGCTCGCAGCCGCACCCCGCGACCGCCGTGACGTTCGCGCTCTCCCTGTTGTTTTTTTCGATGGCGCAATCTAGCACGCAGCCCCGGCGCTGCGGCTTGGCGTGCTTGCCGTGGCGCATGCCGCGGCTTGTGCGCGAGTATCGTTTTCCCTTTTCCGACAAGGATTTAGCGCGACGAACGGCCAAGAAAAAAGGGCTGCGACATATTGCCGCAGCCCGCAAATACAACAGAGAGGAGTTCAGATTGGACCCGAATTTGCCCTGGCGCCCCTTAATCCAAATCAAACACGCTGCGCTCTGGCGCAAGACCTTGCAGCGATCAAAATCAGGAGGCCAACATCCAAAACGCCAGCAGCAGGGGCAGGCAGGCCAGCACGCGCTGTGCCAGTGGCGGCACCTGCGCCGGCAGATAGCTCAGCGCCAGCACATGCAGCATGCCAGACACGGTAAGCAGGCCCGTACCGGCGACCAGGCCGATGCTCCAGCCCTGCATGCGCACCGTCACCGCCAGGCTGGCCAGCAGGCCCAGCGTGCCCAGCCAGCGCAGACGACGGCGCAGGGCTGGAGCAGGCTCGGCACCGCGTCCGCGTACGTCGGCATAGTGCCGGTCCATGGCCTGCGACAGGGCGCTCCATGCGCAATAGGCCAGGCCCAGAGCCAGCAATACGCCAAAGGGATTCATGCGGCCTCCTCGATACGTTGTGCCGATGCCGCGCGCGGCGCCGACGGGCGCGCGCCCGGCTTGCGCAGCCGCCGCGCCAGCATGCGTTCAGCCAGTGCCAGTGCGGCCCCCAGAAGCAGCATGACCAGGTCGAAGCCCGCCACCGGCCAGGGGCCGCGTCCCAGCAACAGGGTCACGCCCAGGTGCGAATGCGTGGTCAGGATATTGAGCACCGGAATGCCGATGAACAACACCGCTCCCATCCCCAGCTGCACACGCCACATGCCCAGGCTGGGGCGGCATTGCGCCAGCACCGCTGCCATGGCCCAGGCCGCGAAGAAGACATTGATTTCCATCTGCGCACGTTGCGCAAGCTCCAGCGGCAACAGTCGGTTGGCCCAGAAGTAACTGGCAAAGGCAATCGGCAGACCGGCGATGACGCCCAGGTTGAGCGCCTCGACCAGCCGCAGGCCAAATCCGGGACGCGCCCCCTGGGCGATGGCCTTGGCTTGCTTCTGGCGCGTCTTCACGCCCCACAGCAAGGCGCCGGTAGCCACCATCAGGTAGCCCGACAGGCCGCACAGGAAGAACAGCACCCGCAGCCAGGGATCGGCGAAATGCCCCAGGTGCAGCCCATAGAGCACGCCGCGCGTGACGGCAGTCGGGCTGGGCTGCTCGCCGACGGTGGCCTGCGCGACACCGGTGACGCCGTTGAACACCATGGCCGGTTGCAGGTAGGACAGCGTGGCCAGCTTCTGGCGCGTGACCACCACGGTGGCCTTGGCGTCCCCCGGATGGTTGACCACCACCAGCGCCAGCGGCGCGCCCTGCCAGTGCTGTTGCGCCTGCGCCGCCAGCGGTGCCAGCGCCACCAGGGGCGCGGCCACGCCGGCCGGCTTGCCGCGTCCGGCGCCGCTGGGGAAGACTTCCTCGAAGAAGGCGCTCTCGCCGCCCTGGTCGCGGTAGGCGGTCTGTACGCCCCAGGGCATGATCATGAACATCAGCGTGACCAGCCCGGTATAGGTGATCATCAGATGGAAAGGCAAGGCCAGCACCGCCGTGGCATTGTGGGCGTCGAGCCAGGAACGTTGCCCCTTGCGCGGACGGAAGGTGAAGAAATCCTTGAAGATGCGCTTGTGCGTGATCACGCCGCTGACGATGGCCACCAGCATGAACAGCGCGCACAGGCTGACGATCCAGCGCGCCCATTGCACCGGCATGTAGTGCAGGTCGAAGTGCAGGCGGTAGAGGAATTCGCCGCCACGCGTCTGCCGCACGGCCAGCTTGCTGCCGCTGCGGGCGTCCAGCAGCTCGCTCTGGAAGCGGCTGCGGGTGCTGCCGGCCGGGCCATCCTTGGGCGCGGCGCCGATCCAGCCCACCCGCAGCGCGCTGCTGCGCGCCGTGGGCAGCGAGATGAACCAGCGCTCGGCCTGCGGTGCCTGCTGCTGCAGGTAGCCGACGGCACGCTCGATGGCCTGCGCCTGCGACACCGGATCATGCTGCGTGGCATGCAGCTCGGGCATCATCCAGAAGCTGATCTCTTCCTTGAAATAACTGGCTGAACCGCCGGCAAACACCAGCAACAGTACCCAGCACACCAGCAAGCCACTCCAGGTATGCAGCCATGCCATGGACTGCCGCAATCCCTCCTTCATGCCGCCACGCTCCCACCCCAGACCACCAGTGCCAGCAACAGCGCGGGCGCTGCCAAGCCGGCCCAGGCGCGCCAGGCACTGCGCGCGGCAAAGACCCAGATCACCGCGCAGGTGAAGATCGCGAAGCTCGACATGGTCGCCGTCATCACCGCATCGGCCCGCCCCATGGGCAGATAACGCGCCGCCACGATGGTGCACAGGGAGGTGAGCACATAGCCGCCGACGACGGCGGCCACGATGCGCGAGAGCACGGCCAGGCGCTCATGCAGGGCCGGAGCGCGAGGAGGACGGGAGAGCATCTCTGACATGGCTGACCAGGCTGTGCTTACTTGTTGGGCTTGGCCGCAGGCGCTGCCGGCAAGGCCTTGATCCCTTTGGCCTGCACCAGCGACAGCGTGGTCACGAAGCTGGCGGTGTCATAGGCGCTGCCATCCCGTTCGCCGGCGCTCTTGTCGGTGTGGTGGACTTCGGCCACGTAAGTCCCCTGCCAGGGCAACTCGAACTGCACCAGGCCCTGGGCATCGGAATAGGCTTCCTTCATCCAGCCCGAGGGCGTCACCAGACCAACCTTGGCCTTGGCCAGCGGCGCGTTCTTGTAGCTGACCTTGAACTGGCCGGGCTTGCCGGTGGGCAGCAGGTCCAGCGTCAGGCGCGGCTCCTGGGCGGCGTCGGAAGTCACCAGGCGGGCAGCCGGCGTCCATGCGGTGCGCACGGCCGGGCTGGCATGCTTGTTCTCGAAGACCGGATAGTGCGCATCCTCGGCCACGATGGATTCGCCCTTGCCGGCCTTGGCCGAGAGCCTGAAGGCATCAGCGCCCTTGCTCAGTGCCAGGGTACGGTCACCCTGCGCGCTGATGAGCACGGCGCTGGGCGAGACGAACTTGTCGAGCAGGCCGGGCGAGGCTTCCCGCAGGTTCTCGCCGAACTCGCCGAAATAGAGCCTGGCCTCCTTGCCATCCTGCTGCAGCCAGACCTGGTGCGCCGAGGCCGGCAGCGCCAGCATGAGGGAAGAGAGCAAGCCGGAGACGATCGCCAAACGCTTCATGAATGAATTCCTTTCTGGACGGGATGAGGGAAATGGGATGACGCCCTCGGGCTGGCCTCTGCAGGCCCGGCGAGCGTCTGGCGCGCCGCGGTTATCCCGTTACTGTCACCATAACGAGAGCCGATATTATTTGAGAATGATTATCAATAATATTACATGACTTGACGGGCGGCAAGCAAAACAGCGCCCGGTTGATCTTTTGAGCCTGTCCGATGATGCAAGTCGAGAGGCAGTTCCGGCCGGGCGCTTGACAGACCATGTATGATCGCTACCCGATTGACCGTGCATGCACGAATGCGAGCCCTCGCGGCCGCGACTTCATCGCAACATCAGGAGAATTAGACCCATGCTTCGCCGCAACCCATCCGGCCACCGGCCCCAAGTCCACGAGTCGGCCTACGTCGACCACACCGCCATCCTGTGCGGCAAGGTGATCGTCCACGAGAACGTCTTCATCGGCCCCTATGCCGTCATTCGCGCCGACGAAGTCGACGAGCACGGCGAGATGGAGCCCATCGTCATCGGCGCCCACTCCAACATCCAGGACGGCGTGGTGATCCACTCCAAGTCAGGCGCGGCCGTCACCATCGGCGAGCGCACCTCGATCGCCCACCGTGCCATCGTGCATGGCCCCTGCGAGGTAGGCGATGGCGCCTTCATCGGCTTCAACAGCGTGCTCTTCAATTGCAGCATCGGCGCTGGCTGCGTGGTACGCCACAACGCCGTGGTCGATGGCTGCGACCTGCCGCCGGGATTCTACGTGCCCTCCACCGAACGCATCGGCCCCAAGACCGATCTGTCCACCATCCCGCGCGTGTCGGTGGCGGCCTCGGAATTCTCCGAGGACGTGGCGCGCACCAACAATGAACTGGTGCTGGGCTACAAGAAATTGCAGAACGAGTTCTGAGGACCCGCCTGCGGGCGCCCTCCTCCGCTCCCGGAGCGGCGCCCCAAAAAGAAAAATCCGGCTTCTTGCGAAGACCGGATTTTTTATCGACTGCAGTGATGAATGCAACGATGTTGATCAGCTGCCGCGATAAGTCGAATACGCCCACGGTGAGACCACCAGCGGCACGTGATAGTTCTGCGCCGGGTCGGCGATGCCGAAGGCGATCACCACTTCATCCACGAAACGCGGTTCCGGCACGCTCACGCCCTGGGCGGCGAAATAATCCCCGGCGCCGAACACCAGCTCATACTTGCCGGCCCGCACGTCCTCGCCGGCCAGCAGCGGCTCGTCGCAGCGGCCATCGCTGTTGGTGACGGCCTGCTTCAACAGCGTCCTGCGGCCGTCCTCGACGGCATACAGGGCCAGCTTCACACCCACGCCCGGCTTGCCCTTGGTGATATCCAGCACATGCGTGCTCAGTTTGCCCATGATGTTGTCCTTTCCCTGTCTGGTTGGTTCTGGTTGATTCTGCTTGGTATCGGCCGCACGCACGACGCATGCGATGACGGCAGATGATATACCGCTACCCGCAAAGGCATATACGAGCCCACTTATACCACCCATCCATCCAGCAGACATAATGCCCTACCACGCAGACCATGCAGCCGCGCCAAACCAGGGGGAATCACCCGGTGCGCAGCTTGCTGCGCGCATCTGCGCTGCGTCGCATCCTCCTCCAACAGAGGCCTGAAGCGGCGCCGGCGTGCCAGCCCATCCTGGCTGGCGACCCGGGCAACTTGCATCACCCATTCCTATAAATAATTTATATCCATTCACTGGAGGAGACACCATGCACCACACTTCCCTGCGCATCCAGGCTGCGCTGGCGGGCGGCCTGTTGCTGGCCAGCGGCGCCACGCTGGCGGCCGACTGGGCCGACAACTCGATCGGCTACCGTTACGGTACCCGCTTTGCCGAGCCTTACAACACGCAGGACATCAGCAAGAACATCGTCAACTTCCAGCACGCCAGCGGCTACAAGTACGGCACCAACTTCCTGAACGTGGACCTGCTGATGTCGGACAGCAAGGATGACAGCGCCCAGGAAGCCTATATCACCTATCGTCATACCCTTGATATCGGCAAGATCAGCGGCAAGGACCTCTCCTTCGGCCCGGCGCGCGGCGTCGGCATGACCCTGGGCTTCGACTGGAACACCAAGAACGACAACAGCTATGCCTCCAAGAAGCGCATGTGGGTAATCGGCCCGACCCTGATGATGGATGTACCGGGCTTCCTCAATGTGAGCGTGCTGGCGCTGTTCGAGAGCAACCAGCCCAAGGGCATCAGCAGCCGCTACAGCTACGACACCCACCCCATGCTCAATCTGGCCTGGGGCATTCCGCTGGGCTCGACCGGCCTGGCCTTCGAAGGCTACATGAACTACATCGCCTCCAAGGGTAAGAACGAGTTCGGCGGCCCGACCGCTCCCGAGCTGAACTTCGATGGCCAGATCATGTATGACGTCGGTACAGCACTGGGCATGGGCAAGAACACCTTCCGCATCGGCCTGGAATACCAGTACTGGCGCAACAAGTTCGGCAACCCCTCCAACGTCCCGGGCTCGCTGGCCAAGACGCCGATGGTGCGGGCCGAATACCACTTCTGAACGATCTATTCTGATCTCGCTTGCCGCTTCTCCTCCATGGCTCCCATGGGGTGAGGGCGGTTTTTTTATGCCGCGCCGCGATGGACGGTGAGGGTCAAGTTCTCCTCATAAATTCCTGCAAAAAATCGAAGTAAACAGGAATCCCATTTTCCCGGGCGATTTCTATACTCGCCGAGTTCTCCATTGCGCCCGTCATCGCGGGCCGTGCCGGAACGCCATCCACATCTACTCGCCAGCCATCACCCCTCATCGCCAGCCTAGAGATTGTCCAACCCCTTCTCTCGGATCCAGCCATGAGCCTTATCAGAAGTCGCAAACACCGTTTTCCCCTCGTACGCTCTTCGCGCCTGTCGGCCGCCGTGGCCGGCGCCCTGCTCCTGCCGGCCATGACGGCGCAGGCCCAAACCCAAACCCAGATTCAGACCAGCACCAAGGCCTTGCCCGAAGTCCAGGTCAACGCCCCGGGTGAGACGCCCTACAAGGCCGAACGCTCGGCCTCGCGCAAATACGACCAGCTGCTGGTCGACACGCCCCAGACGCTCACCATCATCAAGCGCACGCTGGTGGACCAGCAAGGCGCCACCACTCTCACCGAGGCCCTGCGCAACAGCCCGGGCGTGGGGACCTTCTTCCTCGGCGAGAACGGCAGCACCAGCACCGGCGACACGGTCTACATGCGCGGCTTCGACGCCTCCAGCGCCATCTTCGTGGACAATGTGCGTGACCTCGGGGCGATCTCGCGCGACCTCTTCAACCTGGAACAGGTCGAGGTCCTCAAGGGCCCGGCCGGCAGCGACAACGGTCGCGGCTCGCCGACCGGCTCGATCAACCTGATCACCAAGCAGCCCGAGATGCTCGACGCCACCACCGCCTCAGCCACCTACGGAAGCTGGGGGCAAAAGCGCGCCACGGTGGACTGGAACAAGATCCTCGACCAGGATCGCGGCATCGCCCTGCGGCTGAACCTGATGAAGCAGGACAGCGGCGTCCCCGGCCGGCACGAGGTCAGCAATGCCCGCGACGGCATCGCGCCCTCGCTGGCCATCGGCCTCAACAGCCCCACCCGCATCCTGCTGAACTATCTGCACATCAACCAGGACAACACGCCCGACGGAGGCATCCCGACCATCGGCCTGCCCGGCTATTCCTCGCCGGACCCGGCACGCCCCTATATCGGCCGCGCGCCCAGGGTCGATCCGACCAACTACTATGGCAACGCCAATGACTACAACAAGGTCAACGCCGACATGTTCACGGTAAGGGTGGAGCATGACTTCTCGCCGACCCTGACACTGCAGAACACCACCCGCTACGGCAGGACCGACCAGGATTACCGGCTCAGTTCCTTCCTGGCCAATGGCACGACAATCGGGACCGGTACGCGCCGGCGCACTGCTAGCCTGCTCACACCCTCGGCGGAGGACCGCACGAGCTGGCTGCTGGCACGCGGCATCGTCACACGACGCGACCAGGTCAACGAGATCATGAGCAACCAGACCCACCTGAGCGGACAATGGAAGACCGGGACATTGGAGCATGCGCTGTCCGGCGGTGTGGAACTGACGCACGAAAAGCAGCGGGCCCTGTCCTTCACGGCCAGCGGCAGCCGCCCCCATGCCAACCTGTATCGCCCGGATCCGCGTTTCAGCGAGGGCGACTTCAGCATCGCCACCAATGGACGCAACGAGGGCAAGACCGACACCCTCTCGCTCTACCTGATGGATACCCTCAAGTTCGACGAGCGCTGGTCCCTCAATGCGGGCCTGCGCGAGGACATCTACCGCACCCGTTTCGAATCAAACGTCCCCGACCGTAGGAGCGACCTCTCGGACAGCGGCAAGATGTTCAACTGGAAGCTGGCCGCCATCTACAAGCCCACCAGCTACAGCAGCGTCTACGCCTTGTACGCGACTTCCCAGCAACCGCCGGGCAGCGCCAATTTCTCGCTCAGCAGCAATCGTGACAGTGCGGCCAACCCCAACTATGCCCCGCAGAAGACCAACACGGCCGAACTCGGTACCAAGTGGGATTTGCTGGACAGGAAACTGCTGCTGACCGCCGCAGCCTACCGCACCGAGATCCGCAATGAGCTGGAGTACGACAGCGTGGCCGACCGCTATTTCCAGAATGGCAGGAAGGTGGTGCAAGGGGTGGAACTGGGCGTGACCGGCGAATTGAGCCGCGACATCTCCGTCACGGCGGGCTACACCAGGATGAACAGCCGGGTCGACATCGGCAAGACCGCCACGGCCAACGGCGAGAACACGCTGGCCTATGCCCCGCAACAGTCCTTTACGTCCTGGGCCAGCTGGCGCTTGCGGCAGGGCGTGACGCTGGGAGGGGGAGCGCGTTACTCCGCTGGCCTGGTACGTGGCTCGGACAACAATGCGATGGGCACGCCCAGAACCACTCCGGCGTACTGGGTGGTGGATGCCATGGTCGGCTATGTGATCAACAAGCAAGTGGACCTGCAACTCAACGTGACCAACCTGTTCAACAAGGATTACGTGGGTGCCATCAACAGGAGCGGCTACCGCTACCTGCCGGGAGCGGCGCGGGCAGTTTCACTGACCGGCAACTTCCACTTCTGACCTAATCTGTTCGGACAAGATCCGGCTGCGTGTGCAGCCGGATCCTTTTATCTCAGGCGGCCGGCACCTGCAAATGCCGACTCACCGCCTCCAGCACGATCGCATCCACACCCTCGCCACCGGTCTGGTCGATATGGTCCAGGAAGGCCTTGCGCATGCGCGGCTCCCAGAAGCGCCGGATATGCGAGGCCAGGTCAGCCAGAGCCTGTTCGCGATCTGGCATCGTAGAAAAGAAGCTGCCAATCTGGTTGGCCATCCTGACCAGGTGTTCGGTATTCATGAATCTCCTCCTGCAATATTGTTCAATCGGTTCGCCCGGGCATGCAGCCCGGCGCGGACGGTTCAACGCAGACGATGCGGGCGCGCATACACCACGTGGCCCTGCTTGCGCACAAAGCCCAGCAGCGTGACATCGGTTTCCTCGGCCAGGCGGATGGCCAGCGCCGTCGGGGCCGAGACGGCGGCGATGAAGCCGATGCCGACCGTGGCCGCCTTCTGCACCATCTCGTAGCTGGCGCGGCTGGTGATGATGGCCGCCCCCTGGGAGAAATCGGTCTTCTCCTCGGCCAGTGCGCCGATCAGCTTGTCCAGCGCATTGTGACGGCCCACATCCTCCCGCACCAGCACGATACGACCCGCTGCATCCATCCACGCCGCCGCATGGGTGGCACCGGTGGCTTGCTGCAGTTGCTGGCCGGCCTGCATCTGCTCGAAGGCGGCATGCACCTGCGCCACCGTAAAGCCGGCGCCACCCTGCACTGCCTGCGGATGACGTACCGCCTGCTCCAGCGTCTCGGCGCCGCACAGGCCGCAACCGGTACGGCCGGTCAGGTTACGACGCTTTTCCTTCAGGGCCACGAAGCGTTCGGTGGCGATGCGCATCTGCACCTGCACGCCTTCACAACCGGGGACGATGTCGCATTCGTACAATTCGCCCGGGTTGGCAAGGATGCCTTCGGTGAGCGAAAAACCCAATGCAAAATCTTCCAGGTCGGCCGGCGTGGCCATCATCACCGCGTGCGAAATGCCGTTGTACTCCAGGGCGATGGGGACCTCTTCGGCCACCACGTCCTCCACCGTCTCGCGCTGTCCATCGCGCCAGCGGTCCACCTGGACGCGGGCGAAGGTGGCGTACTCGCCGGTGGTGTCATCGACGTTCGGAATCGGGGTCTGGCTGCGTGTGTTCATGCTGTCCTGCACTGGGTGGATCGGGCTGGTCGTCTGCGGAAATCATGGCAGAACCGGCAGGCCGTCATCGCACCCATGGGGCGCGATGACGTTGCGCTATCTACTTCGTCACCAGCGGCTCCGCAGCCTTCTCGCCCTTGAGCAAATCCAGCTGCTCGCGGTTGAAACGCTCGTAGTGCTGCTGCCACTCGGAGGGCTGCGTCACCGGCAAGACCTGCACCGCCGTCACCTTGTACTCGGGGCAGTTGGTGGCCCAGTCGGAGTTGTCGGTGGTGATCACGTTGGCGCCGGACTCCGGGAAGTGGAAGGTGGTATAGACCACGCCCGGCTGCACGTTCTCGGTCACCGTGGCGCGCAACACCGTCTGGCCGGCCCGCGACTCCACGCCGACCCAGTCGCCCTCGCGGATGCCGCGATCCTCGGCATCGTGCGGATGGATTTCCAGCCGGTCTTCGCTATGCCATTGCGAGTTCTCGGTGCGGCGCGTCTGCGCGCCCACGTTGTACTGCGACAGGATGCGGCCGGTGGTCAGGATCAGCGGATAACGCTGGGTCACCTTCTCGTCGGTGGCGAAGTATTGCGTGTTGATGAACTTGCCCTTGCCACGGATGAAGCTGCCGACGTGCATGATGGGCGTGCCTTCCGGGGCGGCCTCGTTGCAGGGCCACTGGATGCTGCCCAGCTTGTCCAGCTTGTCGTAGCTCACGCCATGGAAGCTGGGGGTCAGGGCGGCGATCTCGTCCATGATTTCCGAGGGGTGATTGTACGGCATCGGGTAACCCAGCGCTTCGGCCAGCGCCACCGTGACTTCCCAGTCGGACTTGCCGGCCTTGGCCGGCATCACCTTGCGCACGCGCGAGATGCGGCGTTCGGCGTTGGTGAAGGTGCCATCCTTTTCCAGGAAGGAGGAACCGGGCAGGAACACGTGCGCGTACTTGGCCGTTTCGTTCAGGAACAGGTCCTGCACCACGATGCATTCCATCGCCTGCAGGGCAGCGGCCACGTGCTGGGTGTTGGGGTCGGACTGGACGATGTCCTCGCCTTCGCAGTACAGGCCCTTGAAGCTGCCATCCAGCGCCGCATCGAACATGTTGGGAATGCGCAGGCCTGGTTCCGGGTTCAGCGTCACGCCCCAGGCTTGCTCGAACTGGCCGCGCACGGTCGAGTCCGATATGTGGCGATAGCCCGGCAGCTCGTGCGGGAAGGAACCCATGTCGCAGGAACCCTGCACATTGTTCTGGCCGCGCAACGGGTTCACGCCCACGCCTTCGCGGCCGACGTTGCCGGTGCACATGGCCAGGTTGGCGATGCCGATCACCGTGGTCGAACCCTGTGCATGCTCAGTCACGCCCAGGCCGTAGTAGATCGCCGCATTGCCGCCGGTGGCGTACAGCCGCGCCGCGCCACGCAGGGTCTCGGCTGGCACGCCAGTGATGGCGGCCATGGCTTCGGGAGAATTGTCCTCGCGCAGCACGAATTCCTTCCAGTCCTGGTACGACTGCAGGTCGCAGCGTTCCTGGATGTAGGCCTCGTCCTGCAGGCCTTCGGACAGGATCACGTGGGCCAGCGCGGTGATGACAGCGGTGTTGGTGCCGGGGCGCAACTTCAGGTGATAGTCGGCCTGCACGTGCGGCGACTTGACCATCTCGGTGGTACGCGGGTCGATCACGATCAGCTTGGCGCCCTGGCGCAGGCGGCGCTTGATCTGCGAGGCAAACACCGGGTGGCCGGAGGCCGGGTTGGCGCCCATGATGAGGATGACGTCGGACTTCATCACCGATTCGAAGGTCTGGGTGCCGGCCGATTCGCCCAGGGTCTGCTTCAAGCCATAGCCGGTGGGCGAGTGGCACACGCGGGCGCAGGTGTCGACGTTGTTGTTGCCGAAGGCGGCGCGTACCAGCTTCTGGACCAGGTAGGTTTCTTCGTTGGTGCAGCGCGAGGAAGTGATGCCGCCGATGGAATCCTTGCCATGCTTGGCCTGGATGCGGCGGAATTCGCTGGCCGCATAGGACAGCGCTTCTTCCCACGAGACTTCGCGCCAGGGATCGTTGATGCTCTTGCGGATCATGGGATTGAGAATACGGTCCTTGTGGGTCGCATAGCCCCAGGCGAAGCGGCCCTTGACGCAGGAGTGGCCCTGGTTGGCCTTGCCGTCCTTGTAAGGCACCATGCGCACCACTTCATTGCCCTTCATCTCGGCCTTGAAGGAGCAACCCACGCCGCAATAGGCGCAGGTAGTGACGGCACTGTGCTCGGCCTGGCCCAGCATGATGACGGTCTTCTCGGTCAGGGTCGCGGTCGGGCAGGCTTCCACGCAGGCGCCGCAGGAGACGCATTCGGATTCCATGAAGCTTTCCATCTGGCCGGCCGAGACGCGCGATTCGAAGCCGCGACCGTTGATGGTCAGGGCGAAGGTACCCTGAGTTTCTTCGCAGGCGCGCACGCAGCGGTTGCAGACGATGCACTTGGAGGCGTCATAGGTGAAGTAGGGATTGGATTCATCCTTCTTCAGCTTGAGGTGGTTCTCGCCCTCGTAGCCATAGCGCACTTCACGCAGGCCGACCACGCCGGCCATGTCCTGCAGTTCGCAGTTGCCGTTGGTGGGACAGGTCAGGCAATCCAGCGGGTGGTCGGAGATGTAGAGCTCCATCACGCCACGGCGGATCTCGGCCAGCTTGGGGGTCTGGGTCTGTACCTTCATGCCCGGCTCGCAGGGCGTGGTGCAGGAGGCCGGATAGCCCTTCATCTTGCGGCCATCCTTTTCGATTTCCACCAGGCACAGGCGGCAGGAACCGAAGGGTTCCAGGCTGTCGGTGGCGCACAATTTGGGGACGTTGATGCCGGCCTCCACCGAAGCGCGCATCACCGAGGTGCCGGCCGGGACCGTCACGGCCACGCCGTCGATCTCCAGCGTGACCATGTTTTCCGAGACACGCGCCGGCGTGCCGTAATCCGTTTCATTGAGCTGGTTCATGTTGCAACTCCTCTGCATTCGGTGATGGGATCAGGCTGCCTGTTCGCTGGGCGCGCCGAAGTCTTCCGGGAAATGGTTCAGCGCCGACAGCACCGGGAACGGCGTCATGCCGCCCATGGCGCACAGCGAGCCATTGACCATGGTGTCGCACAGGCTCTTCAACAGATGGATCTGTTGTGGCCGCTCATCGTTGGCGATGATCTTGTCGATCACCTCCACGCCCCGGGTCGAGCCGATGCGGCAAGGCGTGCACTTGCCGCAGGATTCCACGGCGCAGAACTGCATGGCGTAGCGCGCCTGGCGCGCCATGTCCACCGTATCGTCGAAGGCCACCAGGCCACCGTGGCCGATCATGGCGCCGATGGCGGCAAAGGCTTCATAGTCGAGCGGGGTATCGAATTGCGACTGCGGCAGGTAGGCGCCCAGCGGGCCGCCCATCTGCACCGCGCGGATCGGCCGTCCGCTGGCGCTTCCACCGCCGAAATCCTCCAGCAACTGGCGCAACGTGAGACCGAAGGCCTTTTCCACCAACCCGCCCTGGCGGATGTTGCCGGCCAGCTGGAATGGCAAGGTGCCGTGCGAGCGACCCACGCCAAAGTTCTTGTAGAAGTCCGCGCCTCGCGCCAGGATCACCGGCACCGAGGCCAGCGAGATCAGGTTGTTGATCACCGTCGGTTTGCCGAACAGGCCTTCGATGGCCGGCAGCGGCGGCTTGGCGCGCACCACGCCGCGCTTGCCTTCCAGGCTTTCGAGCATGGCGGTCTCTTCGCCGCAGATGTAGGCGCCCGCCCCCTTGCGCACTTCCAGGCGGAAGGACTTGCCCGAGCCCAGGATGTTCTGGCCCAGATAACCACGCGCGGTGGCGATGGTGATGGCCTCGTTCAGCGTGGCAATCGAATGCGGATATTCGGAGCGCACATAGACATAGCCCTCGGTCGCGCCCACGGCCAGGGCGGCGATGGTCATGCCCTCGATCAGGGTGAAGGGGTCGTCTTCCATGATCATGCGGTCCGAGAAGGTGCCGGAATCGCCCTCATCAGCATTGCAGACCACGTACTTCTGCGCAGCAGCTGCGCGCAGCACGGTCTGCCACTTGATACCGGTGGGGAAAGCCGCACCACCACGGCCGCGCAGGCCGGAGGCGATCATTTCCTCGACGATGGCCTCGGGGGTCTTGGCCAGGGCATTCTTCAGGCCGACATAACCTTCATGGGCCAGGTAATCGTCCAGCGAGAGCGGATCGATGATGCCGACACGGGCGAAGGTCAGGCGCTCCTGGTTCTTCAGGAAGGGGATGTCCTCGGTCAGGCCCAGATGCAGCGCATGATTCCCGCCCGACAGCAGGCCGGCATCGAACAGGCCCGCCACATCCTCCGGCGCCACCGGCCCATAGGCCACACGGCCGGCGGCGGTGGCCACCTCCACCAGCGGCTCCAGCCAGAACATGCCGCGCGAGCCATTGCGCACCAGCCTGATGGACTGGCCGCGCTTGTCGGCCTCGGCGGCGATGGCGGCGGCTACTTCGTTGGCGCCCAGGGCCAGCGCGGTAGAGTCACGGGGGACGTAGATGGTGACGATATCGTTGGTACTCATCATGCCTCCCGCTTGGCCTGGATCAGGCGCTTGAACTTGTCGGCATCGACACGGGCGTGCAGCTCGTCATCGATGGTCAGGTTGGGGCCGACGGCGCACTGGCCCAGGCAATACACCGGCTCCAGCGTGAACTGGCCATCGGCGGTGGTTTCATGGAAGCCGCAGCCCAGCACGTTCTGCGCATGCTCGGCCAGGGCTTCGCTGCCGCGTGCCTGGCAGGCCTCGGCACGGCAGACCTGCACCACGTGCTGGCCGGCCGGCTCCTGGCGGAAGAAGTGATAGAACGAGATCACCCCATGTACCTCGGCGCGCGAGACATTGAGCTCGCCGGCGATCATCGGCACCGCATCGGCAGGGATGTAGCCCACCTTTTCCTGGATGCCGTGCAGGATAGGGAGCATGGCGCCAGCCATGTCCTTGCGATCGGCGATGATGCTGCGCACCGCCGCCACGTCGAAAACCTGTTGCCGCTTCATTGTTGCCTCCTGTGTTGCCTTGATGCGGACCTCGTCCTTCTCCCGGAGGATCTTGTCTGGACCGCGCAAATGACGAATGAAAGGGGGTGGACCGCGCCTAGGGAGGGGCGGCCTGCTGGAAACCGGTGAGGGGAAAGGATGAACAATGCGGCAGCATGGCGCCACCCTGGTCAAGAGCGCGCACGGCCGTACAGAATGAAACAGCTGGTCTCCGTCGTTGCATGTTCTCCCTGCCTTCTGGGGTTGGTACGAACACTGCGGATGCAGGCGGCGTCCTCACGGATGGCTCTATCCTGCTCCTCTTTTCTGATAGTCGCTGACACAAGCTGCCGGGCCCAGGTCGCCTGGCGGCTTGTGTCAGCGGCTTTCGCCGCTGGGGGTGTTGCGATGTTGCAATGTTGCGGTGTTACGTGCGGGCCGGGTGGAGCCGGCCCGCCTTCAGGTCCTGGTCACGCACCAGGTCCGGATCAACGGAACAACACGGCCGACTTCTGCAGCACCAGGGTGATGCCCCAGACCAGCGGAATGCCGACGGCCAGCCAGGCCAGGCCGATCACCAGCGGATTGCCGCCCGAGCCGATCTTGGACATGTCGTCCGAAGAGGCCGTGGTTGCCGCTTCGGCAGCCGACTTTTCGTGGGCCAGCTGCTTTTCACGGGCCAGTTCTTCCGGCGTCATGAAATGCTTGGCCGCCACCGGACGGATCAGCAGGTTGCAGATCAGGCCCAGTACCAGCATGCCGGCCAGGATGTACATGGTGGTGTTGTACACCTCGTTCTTGGGCATGCCCAGGCCGAGCTGGTACTCACGCATGTAGTTCACCACCACCGGGCCCAGGATGCCGGCGGTCGCCCACGCGGTCAGCAGGCGGCCGTGGATGGCGCCCACCATCTGGGTGCCGAACAGGTCGGCCAGGTAGGCCGGCACGGTGGCGAAACCGCCGCCATACATCGACAGGATGATGCAGACCGCGCCCACGAACAGCGCAACGCTGCCCGACTTGGCCGACCACGGCAGGCTCACGTACAGCACGAAGCCCAGCACGAAGAAGATCGCATAGGTCATCTTGCGGCCGAAGAAGTCAGAGCACGATGCCCAGGCGAAACGGCCACCGATGTTGAACAACGAGATCAGGCCGGTGAAGCCGGCTGCCAGTGCGGCGATGGCGGTCTTCTGGTCGACCGAGAGGTCATTGAAGCCCACATTCACGCCCAGCAGCTTGCCGCCGAAGACTTCCTGCAGCATCGGCGAAGCGATGCCGATGACGCCGATACCGGCCGACACGTTCAGGCAGAGCACCAGCCACACCAGCCAGAACTGGGGGATGCCCCAGACCTTGGAGACGTGCACGTGGTTCTGGGTGATCATGGTCGCGCTGGCCTTGGCCGCTGGCGGGGTCCAGCCGGCCGGCTTCCAGCCCGAGGGCGGGACGCGGTAGCCGAAGGCACCTGCCATCATGAAGACGAAGTAGATGACGGCCATGACCACGAAGGTTTCCCACACGCCCACCGAGGTCGGGGTGGCAAACTTCTTCATCAGCGCATCGGCCAGCGGGGTACCCACCAGCGCACCGCCGCCAAAGCCCATGATGGCCATGCCGGTGGCCATGCCGCGACGGTCAGGGAACCACTTGATCAGGGTCGACACCGGCGAGATGTAACCCAGGCCCAGGCCGACACCGCCGATGACGCCGGAGCCGATCCACATCAGCCAGAGCTGGTGGGTCTTCACGCCCAATGCCGAGATGAGCAGGCCGCCGCACCAGCAGATGGCAGCCACCACGCCGGCCTTGCGGGGACCCGCGTGTTCCAGCCAGCCGCCCCAGATGGCGGCCGAAATGCCCAGAAGCACGAAGAACATCGTGTACATCCAGCCCAGCATGGAAATCTTCCAGTCACAGGTGGACGAGAAGATCTGGGCGAAGAAACCGACGTCAGCGCCACAGGCAATGGGCGCCGTCACGCCCAAGGCCTTGGACAAAGGCAGCCAGAACACGGAAAATCCGTATGCCATGCCGATGCAAAGGTGGATTGCCAGGGCCGCTGGGGGGACCAGCCAGCGATTGAAGCCAGGCTTGGCGACTGTATGTTCCTTGTTCAGGAAATCGAAAGCCATTCATTCCTCCGAATTTTTTGATGTGTGATGTGGGGTAAATCGAAGGAAAGATTGCGTTGCAAAGCCCAGTAGGGCCGGTTCGTGATTCCGGCCCATCTTTGCGACGCTATCCTTCTCTTTTATTTGTTTATATATGTACAACGCCGCATATATTTTTTATCATTTATGCGGGCTGACGCGAAATTATCACCGATAAACCGGCGCATCAATATGCTTTATTTTTCTTAAATGTACAAAGTACACATCAAGCCCCACTGGGAAATCGCCTACGACAACGAGGCGCCGCTGGACACGGCCAACCTGCTGATGTTGCTCACAGGCATACAGCAGAGCGGTTCCATCGCCCGCGCCGCGCAGTTGACGCGTTACTCCTATCGCCATGCCTGGGGGCTGTTGCGTGATGCCGAACGCATCTTCGGCAACAGCCTGATCGACAGCGGCCGTGGTCGCGGCACCACACTGACCGACTTCGCCAGCAAGCTGCTGTGGGCCGACCGCCTGGTCACGGCGCGACTATCCCCCACGCTGGACAGCCTGGCCTCGGAGCTGGAGGTGGAACTGGGCAAGACCGTGGGCGGCAAGCCGGAAACGGTGCGCCTGAACGCCAGTCACGGCTTCGCCGTGGCTGCCCTGCTGGGACAGATCAACGAGGCGCGCCTGCCGGTGGAGGTACGTTATCGCCACAGCACCGACGCCGTGGCCGCGCTGTCGCGCCAGGAATGCGACCTGGCGGGCTTCCACGTGCCGTTGGGTGAATTCGAGAAGCCGGCCATCGCCAACTACGCCAAGTGGCTCAACAAGCGCAGCGATTGCCTGATCCACCTGGCCATCCGCAACCAGGGCCTGTTCGTCGAGCCGGGCAATCCCAAGAACCTGCGCGGCCTGGCCGACCTGGCCCGTCCCGACCTGCGCTTCGTGAACCGTGAAGCCGGCTCGGGTACGCGCATGCTGCTGGAGCTGATGCTGGCCGATGCCGGCATCGACCAGAAGAAGATCAACGGCTTCGAGAACACCGAGTTCACTCACTCTGCCGTGGCGGCCTTCATCGCCAGTGGCATGGCCGACGTCGGCTTCGGAGTGCAGACGGCGTCGCACCGGTTCGGGCTGGACTTCATCCCGCTGGTGCGCGAGCGCTACTTCTTTGCGCTGCCGGCAGGTTCCTTGCAGGACCCGCCGATCCGTGCCGTGATCGACATCCTGCAATCGGAAGCCTTCCGCAAGGTCGTCAACGGCCTGGCCGGCTACGATGGCACCGACACCGGCAAGATCCTGACGCTCAAGGAAGCCTTCGGCTGATCCACCCCCGCCCTTCCCCCTGTCACGCTTGTGGACAGGGGGCGATCAGGCTACACTCCGGCCCCTGATGCGCGTCCGCCTGGCTTGCGCATGGCCTTTTTCCTGCCTGATCGCTTCATGACTCCCGCCGCTCTCCCTGCCCTCGATGCCCTCGACGTCCGTCTGCTGAACCTGCTCGATGCAGTCCTGGACGAGGCCCACCTGGCACGTGCCGCAGCCCGCGTGGGCTGGTCGCTGCCGGCGGCGGCCAGCGCGCTGGAACGGTGCCGCCAGGTCTTGCGCGATCCGTTACTGGAAGATGGCGGAGAGCAGATGCAGCTCACCGCCGCGGCCCAGGCCCTGCGTGCTCCCGTGCGTGAGGCCCTGGCGGCCAGAGGCCTGCAACAGCAACCGGTCACGCTGGCCCAGCGCGCGCAGCGCGTGCGCATCCTCATGCCCGACTACCCGGCGCAGGTGGTGGCGCATCCCCTGTATCAGGAACTGGCCGCCGAGGCGCCCCTGCTGGAGATCGAATTCCAGCCCTGGCAGGGAGATGCGCAAGCCGCCGCCAGCCTGGAACGGGGCGATACCGAGCTGTTGCTGGGCGCCCTGCGGCCCACCAATACGCTGCGCGGACGCGAAGTGCTGCAGGAGCGCTGCGTGGTGGCGATGCGGCGTGACCATCCGGCCGCCCATCAACTGACCTTGCGCCGCTGGCTGGACTTCCCGCATCTGCTGATCTCCTGCCACGATACGCTCAACCGCATGCTCGACGAACAGTTGTCCGCCCAGGGCCTGCAACGCCGCATCGGCATGGTGATCCCGAATTTCCTGATGGCGCCGGCACTGCTGCAAGGCTCGGACCTGATCGCGGTCATGCCCATGCATTGCGTGCCGGCCGCCACGGCCGCCCATCCGGTGGAGCTGGCCTGCCTGCGCCCGCCGCTGCCGCTGGATGCGCCGCCGCTACGCCTGCTGCAGCATCGCCGCCACGCCGATGATGCGGCCGTGGCCCATGTGGCCCAGGTACTCGAACGCATCGTGCGCCAACGCCTGGACGGGCGCTGATCCGCTGATCAAGCAACGCTAGACGATCAACGGCGGCGCACTCACATCCAGGTGCTTCTGCAGGAAGCGCACGCATTCCCGCACCTTGGCCGAATTCTTCAATTGCAGGGGATAGACCGCGCACAGGTCAGCCTCCTGGTAATACTGCGGCAGCACGCGCACCAGCCGGCCGCGCTTCAAGCTGTCGGCCACATCCCAGATCGAACGCAGGATGATGCCGTGACCATCGACGGCCCACTGATGGATGATCTCGCCGTGATTGGAGGCCAGTGTCCCCGAGACCTTGACCGTCTCCTGCCCCTTGGGGCCGACCATGCGCCAGATGCCGAAGGACTGGTTGCGCTCGCGGATCACCAGGCACTGGTGCTGGCGCAGCGCGGCCAGGTCGGCCGGTGCGCCCTGCTTCTTCAGGTAGGCCGGACTGGCGCATAGCACGCGCTGACTGGGCAGGATGCGCTTGGAAAACAGATGCGGCTCATGCCCCGCCCCCACCCGGATATCCAGGTCGATCCCCTCGTTGACCAGGTCGATCTGGCGATCCACCAGTTCCAGCTGTATCTTCAATTCCGGATGTTCGGCGGCAAAGCGCGAGAGCAAGGGCGAGACGAACTTGCGCCCCAGGCCGAAGCTGGTGCTGATCTTGAGCAGGCCGCGCGGCACCCGCTTGGCGCTGCTGACGGTTTCCATCATCTGCTCGACATCATCGAGGATCTTGCGCGCCCACTCATGGACGTTGCCGCCGTCCTCGGTCATGACCACGCTGCGCGTGGTGCGATGGAACAGCCGCACACCCAAGGCCTGCTCCAGCAGGGCGATACGCTTGCTGATATAGGCTGGCGAGGCGCCCACCTCGCGCGCCGACTCGGCAAAGTTGCTATGGCGCGCCACCACGCAGAACAGGCGCAGGTCTTCCAGCAAAGGCGAATTATTCACGGTTCGTAGCCATTCCATTCAACGATCCGTGGATTATAGCCAGAGCCGGTCAGGTCCGAGTTTGCCATTTTGATATCGGCACCGCCGACGCTCAGGCAAATCGCCCACGATAGGCGGAAATGTGGCAGTCTTGCGCTATTGCAAGAATCCAGCAATCGGATCCGTATTCATCGTTGCACCGTTTTCTTCCGTTTTTACCGTTTCTTTGGAGTCGCCGGCATGAGCATCATCGAGGAGCAAGAGGTCCCGCCAGAGGTCCCCCACATCCAACGTATCGAAGTCAACCAGCTGCAATGCCTGCGCGTGCAGACCGCGCGCGCGGAGCTGTTGATCGCCGAACAGGGCGCGCAAGTCTTGCGCTACCAGGTCTACGGCCAAGAGCCGGTGATCTGGATGAGCGAAGAAGCCGCCTTCGAGGCCGGCAACTCGGTGCGTGGCGGCATCCCCGTCTGCTGGCCCTGGTTCGGCGACCTCATGCGCAATCCGCCGCAGATCCAGGCCCTGCACTCGGGCGGGCGCCTGCCGGCGCACGGACTGGTACGCGGCATCGACTGGCTGCTGATGGAAAACGCCATCGAAGGCGACACCGTGCGCCTGGTGCTGGCCATCCCGCCTGTCGATGAATCGCCCAGCCTGCGCCACCTGCCGCCGGGACTGGCGCTGCGCCTGGAGATCCTGCTGGACGACCGCCTGCACCTCAAACTCACCACCCGCAACGACAGCGAGCAGCACGTGGCCCTGTCGCAGGCCCTACACAGCTACTTTGCCGTCAGCAGCATCCACAACGTCACCGTCGAAGGTCTGGAAGGCCACCGCTACATCGAGACCCTGGAAGGCTGGGCCGAACGCGAACAGAAACGCCCCCTGGTCGTCAGCAGTGAAACCGACCGCATCTACCTGGACCTGCCGCCGCAACTGGCCATCCGCGACGATGGCTGGAACCGCCGCATCGTCCTCGAAGCCAGCGGCTCGACCTCGGCCGTGGTCTGGAACCCCTGGGCCAGCAAGGCGCGCCGGCTGTCGCAGTTCGCCGATGACGCCTGGCAGCGCATGCTGTGCATCGAGACCGCCAATGTGATGGAAGACCTGGTGGAGCTGGAACTCGGCGCCGAACACAGCATGGGCGTGACACTGTGGAGCGAGCCGCTGGGCAATTGAGCCCCTTGCCCGCAAGCGGAGGCACTGCGCGGTCGGCAGTGCCTTTTTATTGCCTTGATTATTTACAGACCGTGTTTTATAGAATCACCACTTCGTGGATGATCCAGCAGGCGATGCGCTTTATCATGACCCCGGTTTCCCTACTCCAGGAGCACAACGATGAGCAAGACACACAAGATCGCCGTCATCGCCGGTGATGGTATCGGTCAGGAAGTGATGCCCGAAGGCCTGCGCGCGGTCGAGGCCGCCAGCAAGAAGTTCGGCATCGATATCGAATTCACCCATTTTGACTGGGCGCACTGCGGCTACTACGCCCAGCACGGCCAGATGATGCCGGACGACTGGTTCGAGCAACTGAAGGGCTTCGAAGCCATCTTCTTCGGCGCCGTCGGCTGGCCGGCCACGGTCCCTGACCACGTCTCGCTGTGGGGTTCGCTGCTGAAGTTCCGACGCGACTTCGACCTCTACGTCAACCTGCGCCCGGTGCGCCTGATGCCGGGCGTGCCCTGCCCGCTGGCCAACCGCAAGCCTGGCGACATCGATTTCTACGTGGTACGCGAGAACACCGAGGGCGAATACTCCTCCATCGGCGGCCGCATGTACGAAGGCACCGAGCGCGAGACCGTGATACAGGAATCGGTGTTCAGCCGCAAGGGCACCGACCGCATCCTCAAGTTCGCCTTCGACCTGGCGCAAAGCCGCCCCAAAAAGCACCTGACCTCGGCCACCAAGTCCAACGGCATCGCCATCACCATGCCCTACTGGGATGAGCGCGTCGAAGCCATGGGCGCCAACTACCCCGACGTGCGGCGCGACAAGTACCACATCGACATCCTGACCGCGCACTTCGTGCTGAACCCGGACCGCTTCGACGTGGTGGTGGCCTCCAACCTGTTCGGTGACATCCTCTCCGACCTGGGCCCGGCCTGCGCCGGCACCATCGGCATTGCGCCCTCGGCCAACATCAACCCCACGCGTGAGCTGCCCTCGCTGTTCGAACCGGTGCACGGCTCGGCCCCCGACATCTTCGGCAAGAACATCGCCAACCCGGTGGCCACCATCTGGTCCGGCGCGATGATGCTGGACTTCCTGGGCAATGGCGAAGGCAAGTACCGCCAGGCGCACGACGCCATGCTGGCCGCGATCGAACAGGTATTGGTGCAAGGCCCGACCACGCCTGACCTGGGCGGCAAGAGCAATACCACCGAAGTGGGCAAGGCCATCGCCGCAGCGATCTGATCGCCGTCCCGCCTACATCGAAGTGCCGCATGGCCTGCCTGATCAAGGCGGGCCATTTTTTCATGTGTTGCCGCCATGACCGTTTGCGGCGGGCATGATAGGATTGCCGCACCTCAATTTTTCGCGATCCGCAGGTTGGACATGGCTGCAAGGCTGCGCTCGATAGAGCACCGGATGATGGCTGAACTACTCTTCTGGAGCATCACGCTGATACTGCTGCTGGAAGACGACGTCGCCATGCTGGCCATGATGATGAGCTGACGCGAGGCACTGCCCCGATATGGATCGACCGTTCTCCCCTCCCCCCGCGCGCCGTCTGGCGATAATACTGGCTACCGTGCTGGTAGCAACCTGTGTTGAAGCCCATGCCGAATGGTCGCCGCTGGGCGACAACGGCATAGGCAGCTTCTTCGTCGACAAGGACAGCGTGGTGGTCACCCGCAATATCCGCCAGGCGCAGATCCTGCTGAACTGGCATCGGCCGCAGCTGCTGATGGGTCAGGGCAGCAAGACCTACTACCTGTCAGAGGTGTCGACGGCCTACTTCGATTGCAGCAATCGCCAGCTCGGTTTCGGCAGCCGCAAGATGTATGCACAGGCTGATGGCCGCGGACAACTGCTGCTGGCCCCGCAACTGGCCTATGCCGACGTCAAGCTGCAAGACCCCATTCCTGGCTCCACGGGCGAGCGGGCTATGGAGGCGGTCTGCGGAAAATAATTTCCCTGATTGCATGAAAGGGCTTGCCCCAAAAAACGAAATCGGCAATAATCACCGGCTCGCGTCGCCGGGATGGCGGAATAGGTAGACGCACGGGACTCAAAATCCCGCGCCGCAAGGCGTGCCGGTTCGATTCCGGCTCCCGGCACCATCAGAATACGCACCCACATGGGTGCGTTTTTCTTTGGGCGCGCGGAAAAAGCACGCATCAATCCTCGTGCGGAAAGGTAAACGCCAAGGTCGCCGCATAACCATCCTCATCCGCCTCAGTACGATCGACGCGCCTGACCGTATGCGCGACCTTGATGACGTTCAAGCCCGCATTGTGAATCCTGAACGCGACCTGCCCCTGCCGGTCGGTCTTGGCGCTGCGTACCTTGGTATCGCCCGTATAGTCGGTGGCAAGCTGCACACCCGCCATCGGCTCGCCCCGGAACAGCACCTGCACCCGCAGCGTTTTTCCTTTCTTCAATGCCAGTGGATCGTCCAGCGCAATGATCTGCAGCGGAAAATCCGTCGCGCTCAACGTGGCGGCAGTGGGCTTGTATCCGGGGGCCAGAATGGTCTGCGTGTACATCTGGTAAAAGCCGCCATGCCTGGCGCCGGCCACCGCCGACTTCGGGCCCGACCGCCATTTCCCATTCGCATCCTGGCTCCAGTAGCCATCCTCGAAACTGGCGGCGATGGCCTTGGCGCCGGCTGCCGGTTCGACAACCACATTGCGCTGCTGCGGCCGGATCCTGATCGCGCTCTCGGTACCATCGGCGGCCAGTGCGATGAGCTTCTTCACCGCCTCCGGCCGATAGGCGTCGTCCACGCCGTTTTCTCCCAGCACCAGCGCCCACTCACCCGTGCGCTGGGCAACCCAGACGCCGTGGGCGTGGGCCGTTGCAGTTGCTACGATCCCGGCGAAGGCCAGGGCAATGGAGAAACACTTGCTGTTCATGATCGATCCTCTTTCATGGAAACGGGTGTAGGTACGTCCGCCGGGGCCAGCATGTCTACGTGCGCAATGCCGGTGTCGTCATACAGGTCGCCGACGCTGACGAAGCCCAGTCGCCGGTAAAAGCGCTCCAGCCGCGCCTGGGCGCTGATGCGTATCGCCATGCCCGGATACAGCGCCGCGCTGCGTGCCAGCGCCTGTTTCATCAGGGCTTCGCCGAGGCCCTTGCCGCGCAGCGGCAAGGACACGATCACCCGGCCTATCGACGGCTCGGCATAGCGAACGCCCGGCGGCAGGATGCGCGCGTAGGCCGCCAGTGTCCCCTGGTCGTCATAACCCAGACCGTGCAGGCAGGCCGGGTCGAATCCGTCGGCATCGAGATAGAGGCATTCCTGTTCGATCACGAAAACCTGCTGACGCAGGTGGATGGCGTCATACAGCTGTTCCAGCGAGAGTTCGTCGAAGGTCTTCCAAAGCCAGTGGAGCATGGGCATTTCCTGATAAATGGTTGGGGCGCTTGTGCCGCCCGGTCAAACGTTGAAGGACTTGCGGGGGTTCGGGACGCGCCAGGCATCGTGCATGGCGTTGGCCTTACTGTGCCAATTCATAGTCTGCGGGGTGGATACCGGCTGTACGCTGCGCGATCAGACGATGGAAGCGCACGACCAGTTGCGCCGCCGTCACGACCAGCCCCAGCGTCAGTCCCAGCCATACCCCGGTGGCCCCCAGACCGAGCCAATGACCCAGCAGCCATGCGCCGGGCAGGCCGACGGCCCAATAGCCGATCAGCGTCATCACGAACGACGATCCGGTTTCGCCAGCGCCGCGCAGGATGCCGATGCCGATGTTCTGCGCGCAGTCAAAGACCTGCAGCACGGCGGCCAGCAAGATCAGCTTACCTGCAATGAGCAGCACGGCGTCGTTGCCGGCACCGCTGCCACGCAGAAAGGCCGCCAGCACCAGCTGCGGCGCGGCGGCATAGAACAGGCCGACCAGCGTCATGCAGGCCACGCCCATGCCCAGGCCGGTGTAGCCGTAGCGGCGCGAGGTGGCGATGTCGCCCTGCGCCCAGGTGCGGCTGATGCAGATCGAGGTGGCATGCGACAGGCCAACCGAGATCATGAACACGATATACACCACCTGGTTCACCACCGTATGTGCGGCCAGCGCATCGGCTCCCAGTGAGCCGACCAGCAGCGCGATGACAGCGAAGAAGCCCGCCTCGGAGCCGTAGGTGGCCGCTACCGGCAAGCCCATCGTCCAGGTGCGCTTAAGCGCCTGCGCTGAGGTTTTCCAGATACGCACCGACAGCAGGCGCGCCAGCGCAGGATCGCGACGAACCACTAGCAGCAGCATCACGAAGGAAAACAGATGGACCAGGGTCGAGGACAATGCGATGCCGGCCAGCCCCATGCCGGCCATGCCGAACGCACCTGTGGTCAGCACATAGTTCAGCACGATGTTGACCGCCACGGCCGCCAGCGTGATGGCCAGCAGCGGTCCTGGCCGCCTCAGCCCGACCGTGAAATTGCGCAGGGCCTGGAACCACAGCAGCGGCAGGATGCCGGGCGCGGCGGCAAACAGATAATCCGCAGTGCGCGCCACCACGGTTGCGTCCTGGCCCATCCAGCGCAAGGCATGGCCGGCCCCCAGCATGAGGGCCCAGAATGCCAGGCCGGCCAATGTCGCGACGGTGAAGCTGGCGCGCACCATGTCACGCACGTCGTCGGCGACATGGGGTGTTTCCAGTCCAGCGGCGGCGGCCGTCGCCACCAGGTTGCCGGTAGGCGTGACCAGGCCGACGCCGGTGGTGCGCAGCAAATTGAACACCGCCAGCGCCAGCCCGCCAGCGGCGATATCCAGCGGGCCGAGCCAGCCCATCATGACCACGCCGGTGGTCGACAGCGCCACCTGGGCGAACTGCGTCAGGATCAGCGGCACGGCCAGCGCACCGATGTGCGTGACATCGGCCTTCAGCAGCGACGTCGAGAAACTCATGCGCGCTCCGTCGCGTGACCGGTGAGCTGCGCCAGCATGCCATCCAGTTCCGCGCCGACGGAGGCATCGATGAGATCGCGCTCATTCATCCAGTCGTCATTGAAGACGGTATCCAGATACTTCTCGCCGCCATCGCAGATCAGGACCACGAAGGTGCTGCCCGGTGGCGCCGTCTCGATGCGCTTGATGGCCTGGTAGAGCACGCCACCGCCGGAGCCGCCGACCAGCAGCGCATACTTGCGGGCGATGTAGCGCGCGGTATTGAAGGCTTGCCGGTCGGAGACCTTGAGCCCTTCATCCAGCAGCGCGTAGTCGACCAGCGCACCGATCTCGGCGCCTGGCGGTGTGCCGGTGCCGGACTGGTAGTAGGGGCCGCCGGGACCGCCGAAGGCGATCGAGCCTTCCGGTTCGACGCCGATGGTACGCAGCAGCGGCAGCCGGCTCTTCAGTGCGCGGGCCGTACCGAACAGCGAGCCGCCGGTACCGACCGCGCCGATCAGGTGGGTGATATCGCGGCCCAGCGCATCCAGCAATTCCTCGGCGACATAGGTGTAACCGTTGCCGTTGGCGGGATTATTGTGCTGCTCGGTCCAGTAGGCGCCCTGCTCGGCGGCGATCCTCTCGGCCAGCGCTTCGCGGTCGGCGGTGGCCAGAGAATCGCCGCCATCCTCGTTGACATAGATCAGTTCGGCACCGAAGGCCTGCATGGCGCGCAGCTTGTCCTTGGCGGCGTGATGATCGACCACGGCGGTGAAGCGATAGCCGCGCTCGGCCGCCAGCAAGGCCAGGCCCATGCCGGTATTGCCCGAGGTCGACTCGATGACCCAGCCGCCCGGCGCCAGCAAGCCCTGTTGTTCAGCCTCGTCCAGCATCTGACGTGCCATGCGGATCTTGGCGCTGCCGGTGGGATTGTTCTGCTCCAGCTTGAGCAGGATGCGGCTGCCGAAGCGCGTGCGCAGCAGTTCCAGCAGCGGTGTGCCGCCGATCAGTTGCGAGACGCGCTTGACGACACCGCTGGCATGCCGGCGCTCTGGCGTGGCAATGGTGGACAAGACCTGCGGGGATTGACGATCCATAGTGTGGCTCCTTCGGGGGTAAGGAAGAGGTGTGGGACGGGTTGCGGGAACAGGCGTTAGGCGAAGTCGGCGTGTGGACGGCTGTCCAGGCGCCAGCATGGCTGGCCCTGGTGCATCGTGATGACGACCTTGGCTGGCAGGGGTAAATCATGAAAAGGCGATTCGTTGGAATCCATCTGGTAGCCCGCCGTATTGAGGTAGACCAGCAGATCCCCACGCGCGGGCGCTTGGGGGAAGCGGATCTTGCGCCAGCTCACCATGTCGCTGTCGAGGCAACTGGCGCCGCCCACGCAAGCGGCATAGGGGTCGCCGGCTCGCTCCTGGCGCGGTAGCAGCAGCGGATCGGGAATGTATTCGCTGTTGAACCATTGCTCGGAGAGACTGAAGCTGGTGCCGCCCACGGTGACGATGCCGTAGTCCTGCCCGGCATCGGCGTCACCATGCCGGTGCTTCACGCTCTGGATCTCGAAGGCGGTGAAACCGGCCTGGTCGAGCAAAGCCCGGCCCGGCTCCAGCAGCAGGCGGATGTCGTGCTCGCGCAGGCGCAGCGCCAGCGCGCGGCCGCCATCGGCGTGGGCCAGGATGGCCGAGAGCATCTCGGCACCGGGAGCGGCGCTGTAGTAGGGATAGAAGTCATCGAAACACTTGCCGGCATGGTAGTGGCGCGGCTGTTGTTGCTGCAGGAAATCCGACCAGTGTCCCGCATCGACGTAGCGCACCGCGAAGCCGCCACCGATGTTGATCGTCGCGCAGAGCGCCAGACCACGGCTGCGGGCATCGAGGCAGGCATCGACCATGCGGTGCGCCGCCTCCGCGCGCGCAGCAATGCTGTAGCCAGAGAGATGGAAGGAGAAGCCCTCCATGTCGATCACATCGCGATGCGCCAGGCACAATTGCAGTGCCGCCTCGCACTCCTCGGGCGACATCCCGAAGCGGCTGCGCGGCTGGCTGGCCGGACGGCAGCGCAGCAGCACCCGGCCCCGGCTGCCGCCGATGAGGGACTCCACGGTCTGCCGAGCCTGTACCATGAAGGCGTGCAGTTCTTCCACGCTATCGATGGCCACCAGGCAGCGCTGGTGCAACGCCAGCGCCAGCAGGGCCGGATGCTTGCCGGGGCCGGTGATGCCGATATGCGCGCCGGGTACGCCGCACCCCAGTGCCTGTTCGGCCTCCTGCAAGCTGGCGGCATCGATGCCGATACCCAATCCCGGGCATTGCTGGACGAAACTGCGGCCCTTGTTGGCCTTCTTGGCGAACAGCACAAAGCCGCTCACGCCGGCCTCGCCCAGCGCGCGCTTGAACTGCCGGGCATTGTCGGCGAACACCTCGGGCAACAGCACATGCAGGGTGCTGCCCAGGCCGTGGCTGAGCTGGCGCAGCAGGTCGCGATGGTGGCCGATCAGTTGCGCCGTGAGCGGATGCTGCAGCGCCGGTACCTGTGGCAATGCCAGGGGCGTGGCGCCGAGCGCCTCATCGTGAAGTCGGTCCATGCGGGCTCACCATAGGAGGATGGTCTGGCCCAGTTGCTGGGCGCGGGCACGTTCGGCGAACAGACGGCCGAGCGCGATATCGGTGATGATCATGCCGCTGTTGTAGGCAAAGATGCGCTGGTCATCGTGCGCGCGCCCCGACCTGTTGCCGGCCAGGATGTCAGGCAGTTCAGCGTCGATCGCCGGCAACGCGCCATCGGCGTCGGCCAGGTCGGTGCCGGTCACGCGCATCTGGGCCTCGCTGGTCGCCACCCGGAAATCCGCCTGGTGCAGCAGTTCGGCGTGCAGACCGTAGCCGACCAGGATCGTCAGGGCACCGGGCTTGAGTGCGCTACGGCGCACTACGCCGTAGGATTTCTCCGAGGCTGGACCGGCCGCGCCGATGATGATATCGGCGGCACGGGCCGAGCGCTCCAGGTCGCCGGAGACTTCGATGTCGCGTTCCGGATAGTGCGCGCGCAGGCGTTCCCTGGCCGCGGCGATGCCCGCTTCATGGCTGCCGTGGATGATCAGCCGGTCCAGTTGCGGCATGGCGGCCACCAGGAAGGGAAAGGCGTTCTGCCCCTGCACGCCGCTGCCGATCACCAGTGCAGTCCTGGCGTCGCTGCGGGCGCAACTGCGGGCTAGCAGGGCCGATGCCGCCGGCGTGCGCAAGGCGCCCACCAGACTGCAATCCATCAGTGCGATCGGCAGGCCGGTGCGGTCGTCATACAGCAGCAGCGAGGTGTAGTACTTCTGCAGCGACGCGTCTTCGTTGACATTGAATTTATAGGACGTCTTGAAGGCCACGGTCTGTCGCTCGCCGTCGCGGCCCAGCATCGAGTACGCCAGCGAGTGGCCGTCGTCGGGCTTGGCGGTGAGCTTGCGCGGATTGGCCGAGAGTCCGGCGGCATAGGCCTTGTAGGCGGCTTCGACGGTATCCAGCACTTCGGAAAGCGAATAGCGCAGCCCCGCCAGGTCTTGCTTGTTGAGGACGCAGATGGCGCCGGCGTCGCCTTCGCCTGCATAGATGGGAAGCATGGTATCTCCGTGGAGTAGAGGAATGCGGGCCGTTCAGACGATGTGACGACCGATGGCGTTTTCGCGATAAGGCAGCGAGCCGCGCAAATTGAGGGTGAGATTGACGCGCCGCAGCCAGCGATGACGTGGGCCGTAGTTGGGCTGGTAGATCGAGCGGCCATGCACGGCGCGCTTGTTGTCGATCCACAGCATGTCGCCGGGCTGCATGACCACCGCGGCCTGGTGCGCGTCGAATTGACGCAGCAGCCAGTCCAGCGCATCTGCGGCTTCCTGGTCGCCGGGCAGCGCCTGCATGAAGGCTTCGTCGACCTGGATGAAAGGCTGCTCGCGCGCCCCCGACAAGGCCGGCACCGGTTGCGGATCGGCATGCATGCGGCGGATGTGCGCGAAGGCGTGATCGTCCAGACGCCAGTGCTCGCTGATGTTCTGGTCCGGCAGATGCGATTTGTCAGGCAGGATGACGAAGCGCGGCGCGGCCAGTACCGCCCATTTTTCATCCGGGATGTGCAGGTCGCCGATATAGGAAAGGATGGTCTGCGCGCGCTCTTCGTTGCGATAGCAGAAGATCGACAGGAAATCGCAGCGCAGCGCATGGAAGGCCTCTTCGTTGTGCCATACCAGCGTGGTGCTGCTGCTGCCGCCCAGCTGTTCGTTGCGCTCCTTGTCGATGGGCACGATGTGGCGCAGGAAGCGGCCATTCTCCTGGGTGCGCCAGCCGAAGATATCGCCCAGCGCCGCCGAGATCAGGCATTGCGCGATCTCCTCGCGCAGGCTGGGCGGGTTGCGCCAGGGCGCGTCCCAGTGCGCCGGCGAAGGACCGATGCGCGCATCATCGACCGGCACGCCACTGAGCAGAACCGCGCCGCACGGCAGGTGCAGATACTTGAAGCGATGCGCCAGTTCGCGCAGGCTGCGCGGCAATTGCTGGGCCGAGAGACTGCAGGCATCGGCGAATTCGGGCGTCTCGACGCTGCCGAAACTCTGTTCCAGCTCATCGACGATGCGAGTGATGGCGGTCCATTCGAGCGGCGTCAGGCGATGCCGGTAGATGGACGAAGAAATGGCCGGCAGCGGCGACGCCGCCGGTCCGGTTGCAGGGGGAGTTGTATGAGCGAGCGCAAGTGCCATGATGCCTTCCTGATCGGGTCCGGGTTGAACGGGAGAGGGTCGCGCATGCTGGCAAGGGCTGGCGGCGATGGGCGCGCCCTCTCCCTGCCGGGAGAGGAACGCGATACTGCTGTTGCCTGCAACGCATGACGAGGCCCGGCCGAGACCGGACGCCGCCACGCGCATTACATATCGACCTGGGCGCTGAGGAACATGGTGCGCGGCTTGCCGGCCCAGGCGCCGTTGATGTCGGCGTCGCCAGCGGCCCAGTAGCGCTTGTCGAGCAGGTTCTGCACGGTCAGGCCGAAGGTGGTCTTGTAGCCGCCGATGCGGGTGGCATAGCGCGCGCCGGTATCGAAGCGGGTGTAGCCACCCATCCATGCCGTGTTCTGCGTATTGAGCGCACGCCGGCCGACGTAGTACAGGCCACCGTTGAGGCCGAGGCCCTCGATGGCCGCGACGCGGTAATCGAGGAACACGCTGCCTTGCAGCTTGGGGACATCGGCGATCTGCTTGCCGGCCACGCTCGGATCGGCCGGGTTGTCGGCCTTGGTCTGCAGATAGGCCAGGCCGGTCACCACCGACAGTTGCTTGTTGATACGACCATTGGCCGTCAGCTCGACGCCGGTATGGCGCTGCACGCCACCCTGCACGGTGAAGCGGTCGGCGTTGACATACTGCAGAGTCTTCTCCAGGCGGAACACCGCACCGGTGAGCATCAACTCCGGCGTGAGGCCGTACTTGACGCCGGTTTCATATTGCTTGGTCTTCAGCGGCGGCAGATTCTCGCCGGCGTTGTTGGTGTCGTAGCCGGCCGGACCCGGCTGCTCGAAGCCTTCCGCATAGCTGAGATAGGTCGACAGGTTCGGCAGGATCTTGAAGGTCACCGCCGCCGAGGGCGCATTGATGCTGGCGCTCTGCGAGGTGTTCTTGCCTGAGGCCGGCATGCTGTCGTTCTTGTAGCGGACGTGGCGCAGTCCCAGCATCAGGTCCCAACGATCCGACAGCGACATCAGGTCGCTGATGAAGACGCTGGGCTGATAGTTCTTCGACACGTTGTGATTGGGATAGCTCAGGTTGGACGGTGCCGACGTGTAGACCGGGTTGTAGATGTTGCCTACCGTATCGGTCAGCACCGTGAACCCCGACTCGATGGCCTGGAAGTTGCGGGTGGAGAAACCGGTCACCAATTGGTGCTTCACGCCCATCGTGGCGAAATCGCCCGACACGTAGGTATCGGTCGAGATCACGCGAAAGCTCTGGTTGGGGTTGTAGTAGATGTCGCCCGACAAGATGTTGCCGTTGGCCGCGACGTTGTACACGTCAGGGAATGCCGCCACGCGGCCGTTGTAGGACTGTGCGGCACGCGTGGTCAGCTTCCAGCTGTCGTTGATGCGGTATTGCAGGTCGGCGCCGATGTTGAAGGTCCGTGTCTCATATTGCAGCCAGGGCTGGCCCAGCAGCGTGCGCGGATCGATGCTGCTGATGGAGGGCAACTGGCCGTTGAGATTGGGGCCGATCGAGGGTTGCGCCGCGATCTTGCGCTCCTGGTAGTCGAAGTTGGCGCGCACCAGCAAATCGGGATTGACGGCCCAGTCGAAGGCGCCGCTGACGAAGTCGCGCGAGGTGTCGCCGTTGTGATGGAAATCGCCATTGCGTTCGCGCGCGACGTTGAAGCGGTAACCGAAGCGGCCATCGTCCAGCGGGCCGCCGGTATCGAGCGCGACATAGGTACCGCCGTTATCACGCAGCGAGGTCTTGATGCTGGTGAAGCGGTCCTTGGTCGGGCGCTTGATGGCGTAGTTGATCGTGCCGCCCGGAGAGTTGATGCCGTAGAGGAAACCCGACGGGCCTTTCAGGAGATCGATCTGCTCGATGTTCTCCAGCGGGATCTCATAGTAGGGCGCCACCGACAGACCATCGCGTCGCACGGTATTGGTCCAGTCGGAAAAGAAACCGCGGATACGTACCATTTCATAGGCACCGGCCTGCGTCGCATCCTGCACCGACGGATCGTTCTTGAGCACATCCATCATCGTGCGGGACTCTTGCGCATCGATCAGTTCGCTGGAGTACGACTGCACCGAAAAGGGCAGCTCCTCCGGCTTCTTGTAGCCGAGCGCGCCCACGTTGACGCCGTCGGTGGCGTACAACGAAGGACGCGAGCTGCTCACGCCGACATCCGGCAAGCGATCCGCCACCGCGCTCTTGCCACTGGTGATGGCATAGCCACCGGCAGCGGTGGGATGCACTTCCAGGCCGCTCTGGCCCAGCAGGCGCTGCAGTGCCTCGTCAACGGTCAGCAAACCCTTGATGGCTGGCGCCTGGCGCTTTTCGGCGATATCGGTGGAAAACACGATGGGCTTGCCCGACTGCCGCGCCAGCGAGCGCAGGGCATTGTCCAGGCGCTGCGCCGGGATATCCAGTTCCACCTGCATGGATTGGCCCCAGGCCAGCGCGGCCAGCGACATCCCTACCGCGAGCAAGGAGGATCTGAGCTTGAAGGTACGACGAGAAAAGCGGCCTGCCCCTGGGATGGAACCACGCATGAGTCACTCCTATAAAAATGAATGTTGTTTATAGGAGTTACCGAAATCAGTTCGGCTTTTGGGAACCTCTAAATAAAAATTATTTTTATTTGGAGAAATTCCCGCCCGGAATCGCATTGGCGGAGATGACAACGCCATGCACGCCGCGCTTGACCGTCACCGGCAGGATGGTGGGCAGCTCGCGCAGCAGATCATCCACGTCCTTGATGTCATACTCGCCCGACAGACGCAGCGCACCGACGCGCGCATCCGACAGCAGCACGGGTTGAACCAGGTAACGCTGCATCTCGCGCACCGCCTCGCGCAGTGGCGTACCGTTGAAGTAGAACTTGCCGCGCCGCCATGCGCCGCTCTGGTCGGCGTCCAGATCGGGCAGACGCTGCAGCTGCCCGCCGCTGGAGTGCAGCACCTGATTGGCCAGCAGCAGCTGTGCCTGCCCCTGGTCGCTGCGCACTTCGACGGCGCCCTGTTGAACGCTCACGCGCGCGCCGTCTTCCAGGTTGCGTACATCGAACACGGTGCCGATATCGGTGACCGTGGTTCGGTTGGCCTGGACCACGAAAGAGCGATAGGTATGGGCCACGTCGAACCCTGCCTCGCCGCGCAGCAAGGTCATCCGGCGCGAGAACAAGCGCGATTCGACGCGTACTTCGCTATCGGTATTGAGGTAGATGCGACTGCCATCGGCCATGGAGATGGTGGAGGTCTCGCCCACGCCCGTGGTGACCTGGCGCGTGTCATAGGCTGGATCGACCAGCCACGCCGTCCCGGCACACAGCAGCAACATCGCGGTCATGGTAGCGATGCGACGAACCGTGCGGCGCTTCGCCGCCCCGTGCGCAATGACTGCCGGGGACGGCAAGCGCGCGGCCAATGGCTGGTGCAGCGCGACACCGTCCATGTCCTCCTGCGCGCCGGACCACAATGGGCGGATCGCCGACATCGCCCGCTCCATATGCTTGACCACCATCTTGCGCGAGATGCCCAGGGTCGTCGCCACCTCGTCTTGCGAGAGGTCTTCCAGCTTGTGCAACACGAAGACTTCGCGGCAGCGCGGCGGCAGGGCACGGATGACGTTCTCGAGCGCATCGACCAGTTGCTTGCCACGCAAGACCTGCTCGCCATCGACGTGATGCAGGCCGATCTCGGGCAAGGCATCCACCGATTCCTGCCACTGGTTGCGGCTGTTGGTCGCGCGCTGCAGATCGATGGCCTTGCAGGTCGAGATGTGTTTGAGCAGCGCCAGCGGTCTGCCCTCTTGTTCCCGGGGGCGGGCATTGACTACATGCACATACACCTCGTGGACCACCTCGTGCGCAAAGTTCTTGTCACCAAAACGCCGGCGCACATGATCGACCAGTTCGTCGTAGTGGCACATCAGGGCATCCAGCAGAGGCAAATTCTGAGAGTCTTCGCGCATACCGTCGACGTTGAGGGAAGAGGGAGCGGCAAATTATAGATGATAATGATTTTTATTTGATATTTTATTGGGGAGGGTGGCATCGCGACATTTCTGATGCCGGCAGTACCCTTTTTCTTGAGGAGCCTATATAATCGCTCCCTCTTCGGAATTCGGCAGGCCAGCCAGGCAGAAAAAACCGCCCCCCGACCGAACCAGAACACCCGAAAAAGGCCCTCGCTAGCGAGGGCCTTTTTTATGGGCTGCGATTTTGCAAACAATTTACGCAACGCCGCCAGAACCCCTGTCATTACGGGAAACTTATCCCCGATTTGTGTGCATAAATTTGTGGATAAGTCATTTCCCCAAGGCGCAAGTGGCACATCGGCGCGCCCTCCCAATAAACCGCACAAAAAATAGGCAGCGCGGCAATGCTCAGCGCGCCTGCGCCGGCGTCCTCCTGCCCTTGTCGACGATCAGATCCCGCAGCGCCTGGGCCAGCGTAGCCGCCGCCGGGTTCAGTACCCGCCCCTTCAGGCTGATCAGTCCCATGGCCCGGCTCAGGGCCGGGCTGGCCAACGGGCGCGCCACGATGCCCTGGTAGGGCGCGTTGCGCAGCGCCAGCTCCGGCAGCAGGGCCACGCCCAGACCGGCGGCGACCAGGCTGATGGCGCCGGCCACGTGGTTGGTCTCGTACTGGATCACCGGGCGCTGGGGTACGCGGGCGAAGGCATTGTCGATCAGGCTGCGGTTACCGCTGCTGGACGATACCGAGACCAGCTTTTCCCCGGCCAGCGATTTCCAGTTCAGGGTGGCATGCACCGCCAGTGGATGATGGGCCGGCATGACGGCCAGGTAGCGCTCGCGGGTCAGTTCCTCGAAATCGATCTCGGCTTCCTGTGCGCCGATGAAGTTCACGCCGAAGTCCGCCTCGCCCTTGCGCACGCTTTCCAGCACGTCAGCCGCGCTCTCGTCGATGATGCGTACCCGCACGTTGGGATGGCTGCGTGCATAGGGCTTCAATGCCAGCGGCAACAGGTTGTTGGCCACCGAGGGCACGCAGGCCACCGTCACATGCTGGCGCCGCTGCGCCATGCCCTGCTCCACGCTCCTGACCGCCAGCTCCAGTTCTTCCATCACCGCCTGGGCGTGGACCAGGAACAGTTCGCCCGCCGGGGTCAGCGAAACACGCCGCGTGGTGCGGTCGAACAGGCGCTCCTGCAGCGCCTGCTCCAGGTTCTCGATGCGCCGGCTCAGTGCCGGCTGGGTGATGAACAGGCCCTCAGCCGCCGCCCGGAAGCTGGACTGGCGTGCCACGGCGATGAAGGCCTGCAATTCGGCGGTCTCGATATTGATGCGCATTTTTTATCAATCCCAAGATTAAATGCAATTAACTTTTCAAAGGATACTCCGCAAACTGCCGGGTCTCATCCCACACCTCGAATTAAAAACGCCAACCGGAGATCCGCATGAAAGGCACCCTTACCCGTTCCCTCATCCAGCGCAGCGTGCTGGCCCTGCTCATCGGCGCCGCCAGCAGCCTGGCCGCCGCAGCCGATATCCACGTGGTCAGCTCGGGCGGTTTTGCCGCCGCCTACAAGGCACTGGCCCCGGACTTCGAAAAAAAGACCGGCCACAAGCTCATTTCCGGCTGGGGCCCGTCCATGGGCGAAACCCCGCAGGCCATCCCCAACCGTCTCAAGCGCGGTGAACCTATCGACGTGATGATCATGGTCGGTGACTCTCTGGACAAGCTGGTGGCCGAGGGCAAGGTATCCCGCTCCGAGCACAAGCTGCTGGCCCTCTCGCGCATCGGCCTGGCGGTCAAGGCCGGCGCGCCAAGGCCTGATATCTCCACGTTGGACGCCTTCAAGCGCACGCTGCTGACGGCGCATTCGGTGGTCTATTCGGATAGCGCCAGCGGCGTGTTCCTCTCCACCAAGCTGTTCAAGCGCCTGGGCATCGACCAGCAGATGGCTTACAAGGGCCGCATGATCCCGGCCGAGCCGGTGGGTGAAGTGGTGGCGCGCGGCGAGGCCGAAGTCGGCCTGCAGCAGATCTCCGAGCTCAAGCCGGTCAAGGGCATCGACATCATCGGCCCCATCCCCGAAAGCGCACAGCAGCTGACGCCCTTCTCGGTGGGCGTGGTGGTCGGCACCAAGGAGCCGCAGGCCGCCAAGGAACTGCTGGATTACCTGGCCTCGCCAGAAGCCGAGGCGGCCATCAAGGCGTCCGGCCTGGATCCGGCGCCGCGCTGATCGACGGCTGATCCAGCGCCGGAACAAAGAGAGAAGAGAGAGACTGACATGACCACAAAGACAACAACCACAACGACAACAGGCGCCCGACACTCCAAGCTGTCCACCGTCCTGCGGGTGACCAGCGGCAATTTCCTGGAGATGTTCGACTTCTTCCTGTATGGCTTCTATGCCAGCTACATCTCGAAGACCTTCTTCCCCTCGGACAACGAGTTCGTCTCGCTAATCCTGACCTTCGGCACCTTCGGTGCGGGCTTCCTGATGCGTCCCCTGGGCGCCATCGTCCTGGGCAGCTACATCGACCGCATCGGCCGACGCAAGGGGCTCATCGTGACGCTGGCCATCATGGCCATCGGCACACTGCTGATCGCCTTCGTGCCGGGCTACGCCACCATCGGCGTGGCCGCACCCATCCTGGTGCTGACCGGACGGCTGCTGCAAGGTTTTTCGGCGGGGGTGGAACTGGGTGGCGTGTCGGTCTATCTGGCCGAAATGGCCACGCCCGGCAACAAGGGCTTTTACGTCAGCTGGCAGTCCGCCAGCCAGCAGGCGGCCATCATGGCCTCGGCCCTGATCGGCTATCTGGTCAGCCAGTGGCTGGCACCGGCGCAGATCAGCGACTGGGGCTGGCGCATCCCCTTCTTCATCGGCTGCCTGATCGTACCGGCCATCTTCGTCATCCGCCGTTCGCTGCAGGAGACCGAGGAATTCCTGGCTCGCAAGCACCATCCGCGCTTCGGTGAAATCATGGCCTCCATCGCACAGAACTGGAAGATCGTGGTGGCCGGCATGATGATGGTGGTGATGACGACCGTGTCCTTCTATCTCATCACGGTCTACACCCCGACCTTCGGCAAGAACGTGCTCAAGCTGTCATCCTCGGACAGCCTCATCGTCACCTTCTGCGTGGGCCTGTCCAACTTCTGCTGGTTGCCCATCATGGGCGCGCTGTCGGATCGCGTCGGGCGCCGCCCGGTGCTGGTGGCCTTCACGCTGCTGACCCTGCTGACCGCCTACCCGATCATGTCGTGGCTGGTCTCGGACATCAGCTTCAAGAACCTGCTCATCACCGAACTGTGGCTGTCCTTCCTCTACGCCAGCTACAACGGCGCGGCCGTGGTGGCGCTCACCGAGGTGATGCCGGCGCATGTGCGCACGGTCGGGTTCTCGCTGGCCTACAGCCTGGCTACCGCCATCTTCGGCGGTTTCACGCCGCTGGTCTCGACCTGGCTGATCGAGACCTCCGGTGACAAGGCGGCACCGGGTTACTGGATGAGCTTTGCCGCCCTCTGCGGGCTGATCGCCACGCTGGTGCTGTATCGCGGCAAGACGGCGACCGCCTCCTCATCGTCCACCTCGGCGGCCTGAAGCATCGTCCGCTCCGGTCGCAGGTCCTGCAGCCGGAACACACCCACCAGCTCCCGCAGCCGCTGCGACTGGTCCTGCAAGGACTGGGCCGCAGCGGCCGCCTGTTCCACCAGCGCCGCGTTCTGCTGGGTGGTTTCATCCATGTGGGTGATGGCGTGGTTGACCTGTTCGATACCGGCGCGCTGTTCCTGCGTGGCCATGCTGATCTCACCGACGATGTGCGACACCCGTCGCACGCTGTCCACCACCTCACCCATGGTCGCGCCGGCCTGTACCACCAGCCGCCCACCGGCATCCACCTGCGCCACCGAATCGTCGATCAATACCTTGATCTCCTTGGCTGCGGTGGCCGAACGCTGGGCCAGCGAGCGCACTTCCGAGGCCACCACTGCAAAGCCCCTGCCCTGCTCGCCGGCACGGGCCGCTTCCACCGCTGCATTGAGCGCGAGGATATTGGTCTGGAAAGCGATGCCGTCGATCACGCCGATGATATCGACGATGCGGCGCGAGGCCTCACTGATGCCCTGCATGGTGCTCACCACCTGCTGTACCACTTCCCCGCTGCGCGCCGCCACGCCGGAGGCATCCGAGGCCAGCTGGTTGGCCTGCTGCGCGTTCTCGGCATTCTGGCGCACGGTGGAGGTCAGTTCTTCCATCGCCGCCGCCGTCTCTTCCAGTGAGCCGGCCTGCTGCTCGGTGCGCGCCGAAAGGTCCAGGTTGCCACCGGCGATCTCGGCCGAGGCAGTGGCGATGGTCTCGGCCCCGCCTCGTACATCAGCCACGATGCGGGTGAGACTGCCATTCATCTGGCGCAAGGCCTCCAGTAACTGGCCGATCTCGTCACGCGCGCCGGCCCGGATCTCGCTGCACAGGTTGCCGTCGGCCACCTGCTGCGCCACCTCCACTGCATGGCGTACCGGGCGCGTGATGGAACGCGTGGTCCACCAGGCAAAGCCGCCACCCAGCAGCACCGCCAGCGCGGCGATGGCCAGCATGATCAGGGTCTTGCCGTGGTACTGGTCGGCAGCTTCCTGGCCGCTGCGCTCCATCATCATGGTGCCTACGGAAATATAGCTTTTGAGGCGGGCGATGTACTTGTCCTGGTCCTGGCGCAGACTGGTCATCAATAGCTCGGTGGCATCCATCGTGGCGCCGGTGGAGGCCAGTTGCAGGAAGCGTTGCTGGCCCTGGCAGTAGCTGGCGCGCAGGGCCAGTATCTCGTTGAAGGACTTGCGACCCTGCTCGCTGGACAGACGCGCCTGCAGTTTGCCGAGGTCTTCACCGATGGCAGCCTCACCCTTGTCGATGCGGGCGATTTCCTCGCTCAGTTTCTGGTGGTCGTCCAGCAGCAGCAGGTTGCGCATGGCGCTGGCATTCTCGCTGATGCGCAAGAGCACGTCGTTGGCCAGCAAGACCTGCGGGTAGCGGTCTTCGACGATCTGGCGCGTGCCCTGGTGCAGGGTGGACAGGCTGGCGATGGCCAGTCCCGTGATCCCGGCCAGCAGCGCCAGTACCAGTCCGAAGCCCAGTCCAAGACGGGCACCCAGTTTGAGATTTGCAATCATGAGGCTTTCTCCGCAACGCAAGTATGCCGGGGGACGATGCGCTGATGCCCACCGGCAATGAATTCGGTTTGGATAAAAAAATGGCGGAGAAAGGGACTTCCTCCGCCCAAGGCACTACGAAGCACTACCCCGCTCCAGGGGCAGTGCACGCAAGACAAGACTATTCACAGAAGGTAATGCCAGCCATCCAAAGATGGCCTTAGAACGAGTGGTGCATGCCGATGGTGGTGACCAGTTGGCCCTGGCCGCCGGAGACACCGGTGGAACCGCTAGCACCAGTACCGTTCATGACGGCAAAGCGCGCATCGCCGCCGGCACGCTGGTAGGCGGCCTGCACGTACCATTGGGTGCGCTTGGAGAACTCATGCACGTGCGACAGGCTGAAGGTGTTCCAGCGCGCGCCTTCCAGCTTGGACAGGCCATAACCGAAGTTGATGGTGTCCAGCGTGGCATAGCGCCAGGCCGCGCCCAGGTCCAGGTTCTTCTGCTTAGGCGTGGCGCCGCTGGGCATGGCCAGCTTGACCTGGGTGTAGGCGGTGTTCAGGCGCACGCTGCCGATGGTGTAACCCAAGCCGCCGGCGGTGGTGGTCAGACTGTTGAAGACCGTCCCCGCATTGCCCAGGCCAACGCTGGTGAGGAAGGTGCCGGCATAACCAGCGGCACGGTTGTTCAGCTTGGAATACGCCAGGGCCGCGCGGAACGGGCCATCAGTATAGGTCGCGCCGGCGCTGACGTTGCGACCGTTGCCGCTGTCGCCGGCCACTTCGCCGAAGCCGTACATCAGGCTGCCCTGGAAGCCGCCTGCGGTGGGCGAGGTGTAGCGCACTGCATTGTCGAACTGGTAGGTGTTGGCCAGGCTGTCCAGGTTACCCGGGTGGAACAGGTACCAGTTGGTCAGCTGGAAGCCGTTGGACAGCTTGCCCACGTAGTCGAACACCACATCCGGCATGTGGCCCAGGGTCACCGCGCCGAAGTCGCCGGACAGGCCGATGGTGCTGTAGCGGTTGAACAGCTTGGAGGAATTGGGCATGCTGCCGGTGTCGGTGTAGAAGCCGGCTTCCAGCTGGAAGATCGCCTTCAGATTGCCGCCCAGGTCCTCGGTGCCGCGAAAGCCGATACGATCCGGCTGCATCGTGCCCTGATCCAGGCGCGACACCGATCCGCCATTGAGGTTGTTGATATAGGCCACGCCAGCATCGAGGCTGCCGTAGATGGTGACGCTGCTCTGCGCAAAGGCAGCTGTCGATAGACAGGATGCCGCTGCGGCAATCATTAACTTCTTCATCAAACTCCCCTTCAACGAATAAAGTCCAAACACGCGGCCAGGCCGCATTCACTCACTGCTCCCCGGCGCCCCGTGCGCAGGAGAGGTGACTTCTGCCGGCAAGCGCTGCCCCTGTCCCGCATGGTCGGCGGGCGCCGCTTGCCAGGTGGTGCGTGATCCGGTGTTATTTGTTTCACCTATGGATCGACGTTCCACAAAATTCATCAGGCTCAAAAAAATGCCCGGTGCCTGAGCACGGGCATGGGGCCGGGCGAACGCTGCCCGGGCCTTGTTGCCTTACCGGTCCTGCTACAGGTCAAGCACCAGGCGTTGTCCCTTGCAACCGGACACGCACACCATCATGGTCTTGCCGGAAGCGCGCTCGGCCTTGCTGAGCACGCCATCGCGATGTTCCAGTTCACCCTGCAACACCTTGGTCTCGCAGGCGCCGCAAACCCCTTCGCGGCAGCTGTGATCGACTGCGATGCCGGCATCCAGCAAGGCGTCCAGCAGCGACTTGCCGGCCGGGACGGTGACGCTGGATTTACTGCGCGCCAGTTCGGCCACGTAGCTGCCGGTCTGGACGGCCTCCACCTTTTCGGCGGCAAAGCGTTCGATGTGGACGTTGGGCAGGCCCAGTTCTTCGCACAGGTTTTCGAAGGCGTTGAGCATGGGCGTCGGCCCGCAGCAATAGAAATGCGCGTCCTTAGGGTGCGCGACGAGGAAAGCCCGCAGGTCAGGCGGCGCGCCGGCCTCGTCATCGAAGTGGCTAGACACACCCGGCTGCCCCAGCAGCTCGGCGGTAAAGGCCGCCTCCTTGCGCGAGCGGGCGCAGTAGTGCAACACCGCTTCCCGCCCCTGGGCGCGCAGGTGGTGATACATGCAGGAAATCGGCGTGATACCGATGCCACCGGCGATCAGCACCGACAGTGGTGCCGCTTCTTCCAGCGGGAAATTGTTGCGCGGTGCCGAGATGGTGAGGCTGGCACCGACCCGCAGTTGTTCATGCACATAGCGCGAACCGCCGCGACTGCCCCGATCGTTTAGCACACCGACCACATAGCGATGCCGCTCGGTCGGTGAGTTCGACAGCGAATAGCTGCGCACCAGGCCGTTGCCCAGGTGCAGGTCGATATGCGCACCGGCCTCGAAGGCCGGCAGCTCGCCGCCCTCGGGCAGGCGCAGTTCGACGCTGACCACGCCTTGCGCTTCAAAGCGCATGGCTTGCACGCGCACGGAAATAAGAGGACTGCTCATGAATGCACCACCATCACATCAGATTGTTCAAACCGCCTCATGTCACTTGCATCAACCGCCCACTGCCTGCTGCAGATCGACACCCAGGCGCGCAAAGGCATCGATCTCGACCGTGAGTTCCGGAAACACCAGCGCGCTCACCGCCACCAGCGTCGAGCATGGATAAGGCGCGCCGAAGAAGTCGCGCCGGGCGCGTCCTACCTCGTCCTTGTGCGCGATGTCGGTGACATAGATCACCAGCTTGGTGATGCTGCCGACGCTGCCGCCGGCGGCCTCCACCAGATCGCGGATCTTGCCCAGCACCACCAGCGTCTGCCGGTAGGTGTCCAGTGTCTGCTGGCGCGAGGCCGGATGTGCGGTCATGCCGGACATCACGATCTCGTCGCCCACCACCAGGCAATTGGACCAGGTGGCCGTGGCCAGCTCGGGGACCTTGTCGGTCTTCACATGGCGCACGGCGACCGGGCTTGCTGCGTGGTTCATGCTGCCTTCACCGGCGCCTTGGCCGCAGCCAGTTCTTCTTCCCGCGCCAGCTGGGCCTTGGCCAGACCGCGCAGGTGACGACGCAGGCGCACGATACCCATGTCATGCTGGTACAGCATCTCGCGCTGGTTGGCGTCGGGCTCCATCAGTTCCAGCACCACGCGGTCCTGTTCCAGCACGTTCCAGTGGCGCGCTTCCAGGCGGTTGCGGTAGAGGAAGCGCCAGGTATCGCGCTGCCAGCCGGACAGCTTGCGGCAGCGCCAGTGGAACACCGCCGCGATGTTGTCCACGATGGGTGTGTAGCTGCCGATGATGACGAAGCTGCCGCCCGGGCCGCCGGTCTTGGGATAGGGAATGGCCAGGCGCATCCAGTGCAGGTCGGTATCGCCCCATTCGGTCCAGTCGAAGTTGACGTCGCGCTGGCCTTCCTTCTCGAAGACGAAGCCGATGTCGGTCTCGCGGATGCCGAAGCTGGCGGTGTTGTCACCTTCGGCCATGGAGTGCGACTGCTTGTGCAGGAAGGTGCCGTGCATCGGGTCCATCACGTTGTCCAGCACGTAGCGGTAATCCCCCTTCCATTCGGTGTAGCACAGGAAGTTGGAATACTCGGGACTGGTCAATTCTTCCGGCAGGCGCAGCGGCGGCGGGGCGTCGACGTCTTCCAGGCTGTTGTAGAGGAAGATGGCGCCGGCCGCTTCGGTCACATGGAAGCGACGCGTGGCCTTGGCCCCTTCCAGCTTGCAGCCGGGGCTGCCGGGTACGCTGGTGACCACGCCGTCGAAGCGTACCTGCACGCCGTGGTAGCCACAGGCGATGCGGTCACCCATGGGGATGCCCATGGACAGCGGTGCGCCACGGTGCGGGCAGTGGTCTTCCAGGGCATGCAGCTTGCCCGAGGGCTCGCGCCAGAACACGAACTTCTTGCCCAGGCGGCGCAGCGAGACCGGCTTCTCGGCCACGAACTCGGAAGGGCAGATCGGGTACCACAGGTCTTTCAGGCCGACGGCGAGGACGGCGTCGACGGGATCATTGGCGGTGGTTCTCATTTGGATACTCTCCTGTAGGCTGGCTTGGCGTCTGGACGGATCAGGCGGCCAGGCGGGCAATCTCTTCCTGGAAGTTGGCGGCGGTCCACACGCCCTGGTTGTAGGGGCAGCTCGGGCCGGTACGGTTCAGGTGTGCCACCAGCGCATCCAGCTCGTGGATGCCAGCGGCATAGGCGCGCTCGATGGAGTCGCCCAGCAGGTCTTCGAACTGGGTCGGCGCACGGCGACGTGCCTGGTGCGGGTTGAGATAGACATCGGTAACAGTTGCAACCATCATTGGCCTCCATTTCTGACGCGCTCGCGGATACGCTCGCGCACGGGAACAAAATCGTAAGTGGGGTAGCACTCGGTACGGAACACGCCCCAGGCCGAGCGCTCCAGCTCGACATTGACTTGCGGCAGCAGTGCCGGCGGCAGCTCCAGGGTGACGATCTGGCCCAGGCCCATGGCCACGGTCCAGGACACCACGCGACAGCCTTCCACCGGGAAGCGCTCCCACCAGTCCATCTGCTTCATGTGCGCCTGGATCTGCTCCAGGTTCTTCGACTGGTCATGCCTGAGCACAATGGTCAGGAGCATGCGGTCGGAGTGGGTCTCTGCACTCATCGCTGGCTCACGCGGGGACGGCGGTGGATTCAGGCTGCGCATCCAGCGGCGTGGTCCAGGCGTCATAGCCATAGACCCAGTCGGCGTTGCCGCCCTCGCGCAGCCAGTTGTTGCCACGTGAACCGATCTGGATCTTGGAGGCGCGTTCCATGCGCAACTGCGCATAGGCATGCAAGGATCCTGCCACCTGCTCCAGTGTGGTGACCTTGGCCAGGCAGCGCGCCAGCACCACCGCATCCTCGATGGCCATGCCGGCGCCCTGCGCCATGAACGGCATCATCGGGTGGCAGGCATCGCCCAGCAGCGCCATGTTGCCGCGCGCCCAGGCCGGCAGCGGATCGCGTTCATACAGCGCGGTCTTGAGCACTTCGTCGCAGGCGTCCAGCAAGGCCGTGGCGTCGGGGTGGAAACCGGCGTAGCTATCGCGCAGCTCCTGCACGTTGCCCGGGGTGGTCCAGGATTCCAGATGCCAGCTTTCTTGCGCGGTGGTAGCGAAGATGAAGATGTCTTCACCGCGATTCAACGGGAAGGTCACGATCTGGCTTTCCGGGTTCGGCCCCCACCACTTGGTGAAGGCCTGCAGGTTCGGCACGCCGGCCACGCGGGAGGCCGGCACCACGGCGCGGAAGGCCACCACGCCGGTGAAGCGCGGACTCTCTGCGCCAAACATGGCGGTGCGCACGGCGGAGTGGATGCCATCGCCACCGATGAGCACGTCCACGCGGTCCGTGCTGCCATCGGTGAAGTGCAGATGGATGCCATCGCCCTCTTCGCTGATCTTCTCGGCGCGCTTGGCAAAGCGCACCTGCTCCAGCGGGAATACCTCGGCCAGCGCCGCCAGCAGGTCGGCACGGTGGATGGTCAGTTGCGGTGCGCCGTATTTCTGCTCGGCGGTGTCGCCCATGGCCAGGCGCGAGGTTTCCTCGCCGCTGTCCCAGGTACGGCTGATGCGGTGGGTAGGACGGGCGGCGGTACGGCGCACGGCCTCGCCGATGCCCAGTCCATCGAGTGCACGCACTGCGTTGGGGGTGAGGTTGATATCCGCGCCCACGCGCAGGAATTGCTTGGACTGTTCATACACCACCACCTCATGGCCCGCGCGCTGCAGGGCGATGGCGGCGGTCAGGCCGCCGATGCCGGCGCCCAGGATTCCGATCTTGAAGGACATCTGGATTTCCTTTCTACAAATGACGGATTGCCGTCTTACTTGCCGGCCGGCGCGCGGTCGGTCAGGAACTTGCCGCTGGGGCCTTGCGCATTCTTCTGGCGGCGGGTGTTGCCATCGATGCCGCCATCGATGGCCCATTCGGCGAACACGGTCGGACCGGGTTCGAAGTCACGCGGCTCCCAGTGGGCATCGAGCTGGTCTTCGTCGGCGTAGTATTCGATCAGGCCACCGGCCGGATTCTTGAAGTACCAGAAGTAGGCCGAGGAAATCGGATGACGGCCCGGACCCAGCTGGGTATCCCAGCCCTTGCGCGACATGTGCATGCCACCGCCGAAGACTTCATGGATGTCGCGCACGGTGAAGGCGACGTGGTTCAAGCCCGACCTTGCCTCCGGCGGTTGCAGCAGGAAGATGTCGTGATGCCCGCCGACATCGGCGCAGCGCAGGAAGGCGCCGCGTTCCGGATAGCGGTCCGAGGGCACGAAGCCGAAGTTCTCGCAATAGAAGCGTTCGCAGGCCTTGACGTCCTTGACGAAGAACACCACGTGGCCCACCTCGATGGGCGCGGCACGTTCGTAGATGGGGCTGCGCTGGTTGATGCGGTTCTTTTCGTTCCAGGTGTTCATGCGGGCGCATTCGACCTCGACATCGCGCTTGACCGAGACCTGGAAGCGCACCGCCAGGCCGTTCGGATCGGTGCAACCGACGCGCTTGCCGCCATTGACGTAGCCCGGCAGACCGCTAATGCGGTCGGCGAACTTGTCCAGCACGGCGGCCGAGGACACGCCCCACACCACCTCGCGCAGGGTCGGTCCGGCTTCGATGGCCGGCGGCAGGCCGGGGTCGGCGCTGTCGCGCACGATGACGCGGCAGCCGTTCTGCGATTCGAAGACCAGTTCGGCCGCGCTTTCCTGCGCCAGCAGCATGCCCCAGTCGAGGAAGAACTGGCGGCAGGTCGGCAGGTCGTCCGCGCCGTAGATGATTTCGTCGATACCCAATACGTCCATGTGTGTCTCCAATACGTGTTCAGGGGGGCGGCGCTCAGCCGGCCCAGGGCAAGGGCTGTTCGTTCATGCCCCAGTACATGGCCTTCTGCTCCATGTACTGCAGGATGCCCAGCCTGCCCTTCTCGCGTCCCAGGCCGCTGTCACGCCAGCCGCCGAAGGGGGTCGAGATCGAGAATTGCTTGTAGGTGTTGATCCAGACATTGCCGGCCTGCACTGCGCGGCCGATGCGCCAGGCGCGCTTGTAGTCGCGCGTCCAGATACCGGCAGCGAGCGCATAGACGCTGTCGTTGGCTTGCCGGATCAGGTCGTCTTCGTTGTCGAAGGGCATGGCCACCAGTACCGGCCCGAAGATTTCTTCCTGGCAGATGCGTTGCTCATTGCTGACGCCTTCGATGATGGTCGGCGTGTAGTAGTAACCGCGCTCGAACTGCGCGCCCTGCGGACGCACGCCACCGGTGCGGATGCGGCCGCCCTCGGTGACGCCGATGTCGACATAGCGCTCGATGCCTTCGCGATGGCGGGCGGTGATCAGCGGCCCCATCTGGGTGCGCTCGTCGGCCGGATCGCCCACGCGCAGTGCGGCGGCACCGGCGGCCAGGCGTTCCATGAAACCGTCATACAGCGAGCGCGCCACGAACAGGCGCGAGCCGGCGATGCAGGATTCGCCGGAACTGCTGAAGATGCCATACAGCACGCCGGCCACAGCATGGTCGAGATCGGCATCCTCGAACACCATGGTGGGCGACTTGCCGCCCAGTTCCAGCGAGACCGGCATCATCTTGTCGGCGGCGATGTGGGCGATGTGCTTGCCGGTGGTGGTGCCACCGGTGAAGGAGACGCGCTTGACCAGCGGATGCAGGGTGATGGCGTCGCCGATCACCGAGCCCTTGCCCGGCAGCACGCTGATCATGCCGGCCGGCACGCCGGCTTCGATGCAGATGCGCGCCAGTTCCAGCGCGGCCAGCGGGGTCACCTCGGCCGGCTTGACCACCACTGCATTGCCGGCAGCCAGGGCCGGCGCCATCTTCTGCGCCTCGCTGGCGATCGGCGAATTCCACGGCGTGATGGCGGCCACCACGCCCATGGGTTCATACACGCTCATGGTGAGGTTGTCGCCACGCATGGGCGTGAGGGTTTCTTCCAGGGTTTCACAGGCGGCCGCGAAGAACTGGAAGGTGCCGGCCGCGCTGGCCACCAGATTGCGCGTCTCGCTGATGGGCTTGCCATTGTCCAGGCGCTGCATCTGCGCCAGCGCCTCACCGCGTTCGCGGATCAGCTGCGCCACGCGATACAGCACGGCGGCGCGTTCATGCGGCTTCTTCTGCGCCCAGCCGCTGGTGCGGAAGGCGAGGTCGGCACCGGCGATGGCCTCTTCCACATCGGCCACGCTGGCTGCATTGAGGTAGGCCACCGGCTCACCCGTGGCCGGGTAGAGCGTGGCATAACGGTCGCCGCCACCCAGTCGCCATTGACCGGCGATGCAGATCGGCAGCGTTTCGTTCAGATTCATCATGGTCGACATGTCCTTGCGATACTCAAATACTCAGATCGACAGCGCATGGGCACGATTGCCCAGGGCGCGCACGACGCTATAGACGGTCAGCGCCGAGGTCTTGGGATTGGCCGCCAGCGGCTTGCCGCGCATGGTCAGCTCGAAGCCGCCGAAGGCGCCCCGCGCTTCCACGTAGTGCACGTTCTCGCTCACGCCCGGATCGGCATACAGGCGCACCCGGGTCTGGTCCAGGCCCAGGCCGGCCAGCGACAGCGTGGCGGCGACGTTGGCGTTCTTGGGATACAGGCGCGCCGCTTCGCGGGCGCTGCCTTCGAAGATGACGGTCGGCTCCTTGAGTGCATCCAGATCGAAGGCAGCCTCGGCCGGCGTATCCTTCCAGGCCTGCGGCGGCTTGCGACCGGTATAGACCACCGATTCCAGCCCACCGACCTTGGCCGCGGCCAGGGCGTCGATGGCGCCGATGGCGCCGGAAAGCAACTGCACCTGGGTCTTGCCGGTACGGGCGGCGGCTTCCAGCTTGTCGACCAGGCCGGGTTCGGACAAGGCGCCGATGGACACCACCATGCAGGGGATGCCACGCTCCAGCGCCGGGATGATGTGTTCGGCGATGGCCTGGTGGCCGGCGCATTCGATCAGCAGATCGGGACGTTCCTCGCCCAGCCGCGACACCACCCGGGCCGTCGGCGCCAGTGTGGAGACGGTGCTGCGGGCGCGCTCCATGTGCGCCTCCGGCACTACCACCATGTCGAAGGCGACCTCGGGATCACTCTTCAAGATCTCCATGACGCCCACGCCGATGGCGCCGCATCCGATCATCGATACGTGCAGCATGCTCGGCTCCTCAGGCGGTGGCCGCGGTGGCGGCAGCGGCGACCACGGCTGCTGCTGCGACGGCGGCCTTTTCCGCGCTTTCCGCGTTTTCCGTCTGATTGACCGGCGGGCCGGCGAAGGCGGTCTTGAAGCTGCCGATGCTCAGCATGTCGATCTCCAGCAGGAAGGGCCCCTTCTGCGACAGCGCCTCGTCCAGCGCCCCGGCCACCTCGGCCAGGTTGCCCACGCGCTGGTGACGCAGCTTCAGCGCCGAGGACAGTTCGGCATAGTCGGGCGTGTGCAGGTCCACGTAGTGGCGACGACCGCCGTATTGCGCATCCTGGATGTTCTTGATGACGCCGTAGCCCTTGTCGTTCATCAGCACGATCACCATGTCGGCCTGTTCCTGCACGGCCGTGGCCAGCTCGCCCAGGTTGAGGATGAAGCCGCCATCACCAGCCAGGGTGAAGGTCTTCTTGCCGGACTGCGTGACCGCTGCGCCGATGGCCGCGCCGATCCCCATGGCCAGGCCCTGCCCGATGCCGCCGCCCAGCGCATGCACGCCGGCACGCGGATCGAAGATACGCAGGTAGCGGTTGCCCCAGGTGCTGTTGGAGACGGTGACGTCGCGCACCCAGTTGAACTCGCGGCCGGCGGCCTGCTGCAACTGTTCCACCAGGGCGCTATAAGGGCCGAGGCCATCGACCAGGCCATGCACGGCGGTATCGCGTGCCTTCTGCAGGTCGGCCATGAAGCCCGGATCGACCTTCAGCGCGGCCAGGCGGTCGGCCAGGCCGGCCAGTACCAGCGCCGAATCACCGCAGACGAAATAGTCGCTGGTGTAGCAGCGGCCTTCGGCAGCCGGATCGGCATCCACGCGATACAGCGGACGCGGCAGTTTCAGTTCGTACTTCAGGGTTTCATTGCCGCGCAGGCGCGAGCCGACCACCAGCATGGCGTCGCAGCTCTGGTAGAAATTCTCCACCGGCTTGTGCAGGTTGAAGGCGCCCAGCGAGCGCGGATCATCCTCGGCTACGATGCCGCGACCCTGGGTGCTGGTGACCACGCCAAAGCCCAGGTCCATCAGGCGCTTTACCTGCGCGCCGGCATGCCGCGCCCCGCCGCCCAGCCACAGCAGCGGACGCTTGGCCTTCATCAGGCGCTCGGCCAGTTCATCCAGTGCGCGCGCCGACGGCACGCTTTGCGGGATGGCCAGCGGTTGCAGGTTGCTGGGCATGGGGATCAGGGCCGCCTGGATGTCGATGGGGATTTCCACCGAGACCGGCCCCATCGGCGGGGTCAGTGCAGTCTGCACGGCCAGCTTGATGGTGCTGATGGCGGTCTCCACGCTGCGGATGCGGAAGGCCGCCTTGGAGATGGCCTTGAGCATGCTCAACTGGTCCGGCGCTTCGTGGATGTAGGCCAGGCTCTGGTCCAGGTAAGGCGTCTCGATCTGTCCGGTCAGGTGCAGCAGCGGCGTACCGGCCGTCAAGGCTTCCACCATGGCGCCGGCGGCGTTGCCGGCAGCGGTGCCGGTGGAGGTCAGGCATACGCCCAGGCCACCGGTGGTGCGAGCATAGGCGTCGGCCATGTTGGCGCCGCCGGCTTCGCCGCGAGCCGGGATGAAGCGGATCTTGCCGCGCTCGCCGAAGGCGTCGAGGATGGGCATGTTGTGGATCGAGATCACGCCGAAGGCAGCCTTCACGCCGCACTGTTCGAGGAAAGCCGCGATGGCGCAGCCGACGGTCACTTGCTGGTTGGTATTAGACATGGCGGGAAAGTCCTCCTGAAACATCGATATGGCTGCCTGTGGTGTACGAGGAAAGCGGCGTGGCGAGGAATACGATCGCCTGCGCGGCTTCCCGGGGAAGGCCGAGACGGCCGAGTTGAATCTGTTTCTTTGCGGCCAGCGCGGCGGTCCATTGGGCCCAGCTCTGGTCCTGCAGTTCGGGGCCGCGCGCGGCATAGCGGCGGCGCCATTGGCCCGACTCCACCAGGCCGATCAGGATGCCGTTCACCCGCACGCGGGCGGCGTCGCCATTGGCCAGTTCGGTGGCCAGCGAGCGCACCAGGTTATGTACGCCGGCGCGGGCGGCGGAAGTAGCCACCATATGCGGCTCGGGTTGCGTGGCCAGCAGCGAATTGACGCAGACGATGGCGGCATCCCCGTGCTGCGCGCTCATGGCCTGCAGTTGCGGCAGGAAGGCGCGGGTCGGGTAGATCACGGAAAAGAATTTAAGGCGCAGCTCTTCGCTCCAGGCCTCGTCGGCGGTATCGGCAAAGGTCGAGACGCGGCCCTGGCCGGCGTTGTTGACCAGCATGGACACCGCGCCCAGGGTGTTTTCCACCGAGGCGGCAAAGGCCTGCACCTGCTCCTGCGACAGCACGTCGCAAGGGGCGCTGTACAGGCGGGCCTGCGGGTAGCGCTCGCGCAGCGCGGCTTCGGCGTCCTTCAGCCGGGCGCCATCACGGCCACAGAAGGCCACGGCTGCGCCCGCTTCCAGCAGCAGTTCCACGGTCGCCAGACCGATGCCGGAAGAGCCACCGGTGACCACGGCCACCTTGCCCTGGAGAGAAGTCATCGCCATCTCAGCCCCGCCACATGTTGACTACCTTGGCACCACCCTGCGGGGCGTGGTCCAGCAGGCGGGACAGTTCGGCCGCGGTATCGCGCACGCGGGCCACGATGATGTCGAGCTGGCTGGCGTCGATGTGCGGCGAAGGGATCGTGGCGCCCATGGCGGCCACCACATTGCCGGAGTGATCGCGCACCGGTGCGGCGACGGTGGAGATGCTGGTTTCGAAGAAACCTTCCTGCAGCACGAAACCACGTTCCTTGTCGGCCTGCACCATGTCGAACAGTTCGACCACGGTCTTGGGGGTGTTGCTGGAAAAGACTTCCAGGTGTTCTTCCGGATACAGGGCGCGCAGTTGCGGCAAGGTGAGATCTTCCAGCAACACCCGGCCCAGCACGGTGGCGTGCGCCGGCAGGCGGGTGCCGACGTTGACGTGGCTGGTGAAGGCGGTCTGGGTGACCGACTTGGCGACATAGACGATGGAGCGGCCATCGCGCACCACCAGGTTGCAGGAATACCCGATCTCGTCGCGCAGGCGGTCCAGCAGCGGGCGGCCGATCTCGGTCAGTTCCAGCGAGGCCAGGTATTCGAAGCCCAGGCGCAGCACCGACATGCCCAGGCGGTAGTCACGTCCGCCATCGGCGCGCTCCACGAAGCCCATGCGTTCCAGCGTGGCCAGCAGGCGGAACACGGTGGAGCGCGGGATGTCCAGGCGACGCGCCAGTTCGGGCGCGGACAGGGTCTTGTCCTGGCGGCTGAATTCGCACAGCAGGCGCAGGCCGCGTTCCAGGCCGGGGACGGAATACTTGTCTTGCGACTCTTCTTCTGGCATCACTGGTTTGTTCATGATGATTTTCTGTTCTAGTTGGTTGAGGTGAGTTGCGCGCTGACCAGCGCAGCAAATTGCGACGGCTGCTCGATATAGCAGGCATGACCGGCGGCGTCCACCAGATGGAAGGGAAGCTCGAACTGCCTGGCCAGCCCTTCACTGGCCTCTGGGGTGGTGACGATGTCCTCGGCCCCGCATGCCACCGACACCCCCCGTCGTGGTGCAGCCTGCAGATAAGGTGCGATATCGTCACCGCACAACAATTGCACGGCTTGGGTGTAGCCCGCGGCGTCCAGCCACTGCATGTTCCAGCGCACCCAGGCGTGGTCCTGCGCGCTGGCGTGGGCCGACAGCAGACGTGTCGGCTTCTGCGCCATGCCGGCGATGCCCAGGGTGCGCAAGGCGCCCAGGCGCTCTTCCCGCACCTGGTGCGCGCGCTCCTGCTTGGCGGGGGCGCCGTAGCCCAGCGCCGGATCGGCCAGCAGCGTGCGGCGGGCGCGGCCATCGCCGTGGGCCAGGTAGGCTGCGGCCATCAACGCCCCCAGCGAATGGCCGACCAGCACGCACTGCTCGACTTCCAGCGCCTGCAGCATGTCCTGCAGACGCCGTGCATAATCGACCGCCTTGGGCTGGCTCATCGTCAGCGGTGTGGAACGACCGTAACCGGGCGCGTTCCAGGCGATCACGCGGGCCTGCGACTCCAGCTTGAGCGCGCACTGCAACCACGAGGCCGCGCCCGAGCTGATGCCATGCAGCAGCACCACCACCGGACCGCTGCCGCAGCTGCGGTAGCTGACACGGCCGCCCGGCACCTCGACGCTACCCTCGGCGAAGCGGCCTTCCAGCAGGGCCAGCGGTGCGCGCAGGGCGTCGTCGCAGCTGACTGCGGTGGCGGAGGCGATGGAGGTGTCGGGATGCATGGTGTCGTTCTCTGCAATCAGCGCTTGACCGAGGTCAGCGGATGATCCGGCGGATAGGTCGGCGTGATGGGCTTCTTGGCGCCCAGCATCACGCACATCAGGGCATCTTCGTCACCGATGTTGATCTCTTCGCGATACACGCCCGGCGGCACCGAGACCACGTCACGGTCGGTGAGGATGGTCTCGAAACGCTCGCCATCCTTTTCCAGCACCAGCTTGAGCTTGCCGCGCAGGACGAAGAACACTTCTTCCACGTCCACGTGCAGGTGCGACGGGCCTTCGTGGCCGGCCGGGATGATCATGGTCGAGAAGGTGAAATGCTCGGAGGGGATGACGTTGGCGTCATGCGCCACGCCGGTGCCGCCGGTGCCGATGTAGCGCATCTGGGCGCGACGGTACTTGGGGTCGTAGTCGGCCTGGAACTTCAGTGCGTTCCAGTCGTACTTGCGGGTGGACAGGCGCGCCACGCGCGACTCCATCCAGTCGGCGAAGCTGGCGCCGGCGGGGCGATCCCAGCTGCGGCCCATGTTTTCCTGTTCGGACATATCGGTCATGCTTTTCTCCTTGAAGGGGTCCGGAGTGATCCGGGTTGATCTGGCAAGAAATACGTTTTCAATGCATCACGAAGCCACCGTTGACCGCCATCACCTGACCGGTGAAGAAGCGTGCCATCTCCGACAACGCGAACACCACCGCGCCGCAGACATCCTCGGGCAACTGGTCGCGCCGGATGGCGCGGCCGTCGAGGTAGTGCTGGTGCCGCGCCTGCGGTACATACTGCGTGGCCTCCACCAGCGTCAGGCCCGGTGCCACGGCATTGACGGTGATGTTGTCGGCGCCCAGCTCGCGTGCCAGCGAACGGGTCATGCCAATCACCGCGCTCTTGCTGGCCACGTAGGCCAGCAGGTTGGGGGCGCCCCACAACGGGGTATCGGACGACAGGTTCACCACCGCACCGCGCCCCGAGGCACGCAGCGCCGGCAGGCAGGCATTGGTCATCAGCCAGGTGCCGCGCACGTTGACATCCATGACGCGGTCCCACATCTCCACTTCCAGCTGCTCGCTGCTCTTGCCGCCGGAGTTGGTGATGGCGGCGTTGTTGACCAGGCCATCGAGCCCGCCCAGCCATTGCGTGGCAGCCGCCGCGCAGGCCTTCACCGAGGCCGGATCGGCCAGGTCCAGTGCAAAGCCCTCGACCTGCAGGCCACGTTGTTTCAGTGCGGCCACCGAGGCCGCCAGTTCTTCCTGAAGGATGTCGGCCATGGCCACCGTGGCCCCGGCGGCGGCGATGGCGTCCACGAACGCCAGGCCGAGGCCGCGTGCGGCGCCAGTGACCAGAATGCGTCGTCCCGCCAAAAGTGTCGCCGTGCTTGCTGCTGACATGTGCTTGCTCCTGTTGCGCTGGTTGAGTCTCTGGATTCAGACGGTGCTGGTATTGGCCTTGGGCAGGTAGTGCAGGACCTTGCGTTCGGCCCAGACCACCACGCCGTAGGTGACCACGCCGATCAGGGTCAGTGCGACGATGGAGACGAAGACGGCGGCGGTATTGCCCTGCCCTTCGCCATCGACCAGCAGATAACCCAGGCCCTGGTTGCCACCCACCAGTTCACCCACAGTCACGCCGATCACCGACAGCGTGGAGGCGATGCGCAGGCCCGAGAACAGCGCCGGCAGCGCCGAACGGAACTCGACCAGGTGGAAGATCTGCCAGCGGCCGGCATTGAGCGTGCGCACCAGGTTGACCATGTCGGGATCGACGGTACGGATGGCCGAGAGCACGTTGATCATGATCGGGAAGAACACGATCAGCACCGCCACGATGATCTTGGGATAGATGGTGTAGCCCAGCCACATCACGAACAGGGGGGCAAAGGCCACCTTGGGCGCGATCTGCAGCGCCAGGATGTAAGGCGAAAGCATGGCCTCGGCACGTGGCGAGAGGCCCAGCGCGACACCGACGGCCAGGCCCAGCAAGGCGCCGAAGAGGAAGCCGAACACCACTTCCATGGCCGTGATGCCGAAGTGCTGCAACAGTTGCGCGTTGTTCCACATCACCACCGCTTCACGCACCACCTGCATGAAGTTGGGCAGGATGTATTCGGGCAGGCCCAGCATGCCCGGGCCCCACTGCCAGGCGGCGATGAACAGCACCAGCAGCGCCAGGCTGCCGCACACCGTGCGGGCCTTGTCGTTCAACAGCGGACGGCGCGCCGTCGGCTTGACCGGATTGGGCGAGGACGTTGGCTCGGGACTGGACATGGTCAGGTCTTTGGCTGTGGTGGTATTCATGATTACTTGGCGACTCCAACGAACTGGTTGGTGAAGAGCTCGTTGACCGGCGTGGCCTTGGTGACGATGCCTTCGCTGACGTAGAACTTCTGCACCGCTTCCATGCGCGACTGATCGATCTGGCCCAGGGTCTTCTGGTTGGCGTAGACGTACTTGTTGTACATCTCGAAGGTGCTCTGGATGCTGGCTTCCTTGCCCTTGTAGGTGGGCAGCGCGGCAACGTAGTCATCGGCGGCGGCCTTGGGGTCCTTCATGATGTCCTGCATGCCGCGCAGGGTGGCGCGCACCAGGCGCTTGAGCAGCTCAGGGTTCTTCTTGATGGTGTCGTCGGAGGCCAGGATGGCCTGGGCCATGCTCTTGAAGCCGCCGTTGTCCAGCAGTTCGACCTTGGCACCGGCATCGGTGGCATTGACCACCCAGTCCGGCACGCCGGCGAAGGCCTGCGACTTGCCCGAGGTGTACAGCTGCCAGACGCCCGAAGGGCCGGCGGCCTGGATCTGCACGTCGGTCTTGGACAGGCCGGCGGTCTTCAGGCTACCCAGGAAGGCGTAATAGGTGGTATCGGTATAGGACATCACGGTGACGGTCTTGCCCTTGAGGTCTTTCAGGCCCTTGATGCCGTCGGCCGGATTGGCCGCGACCATGGTCACCGAACCGGCGCCCAGCACGGCGATGGCCTTGACCGGAATGCCGTTGGCGCGCACCACGATGGGGGTGTCGCCGATGGCGCCGCCGATGACGGCATTGCCGGCGCCGATCTGCTTGGCCACGTCCACGCCACCCTTGGCGACGATGAAGCTGACCTTCAGGTTTTCATCGGCGTAATAGCCTTTGTGCTGGGCCAGTACCCAGGGGGCGAAGGCCGGCGAATTGGGTGGTGCAGGCAGCAGGTAGGTCACTTCTTCCGGAGCGGCGTGCGCGACGGTAGGCAGGACGGCCGCGCCCATGGCGGCGACCAGGGCGAATGCACTACCGGCGGATGCGAACAGGTTCTTCATGTTTCTGGCTCTCCCTTGGAGTCTCTCTGTTGACGGGTGAAGATGCAGCGTGAAATCAGTGCAGCTCGGCGGTCTCTTTGCCCACCTTGAGCAGTTCCATCAGGCGCCCTTGCAAGGGACCGATCTCGGGCAGCTTGCGGCGCTCCAGCGGGTTGTCGCGGAACGGCAGGTCCACCACGATTTCCTCGACGATGGTGCCGGGACGCTCGCTCATGACCAGCAGGCGGTCCGACAGGGCGATGGCTTCCACCAGATCGTGGGTGATGAAGAGCGCGGTCTTCTTCTTTTCGTAGAGCATCTTGGCCAGGTCCTGCTGCAACACCATCTTGGTCTGCGCATCCAGGGCCGAGAAGGGTTCGTCCAGCAGCAGCACCTGCGGGTCCACCGCCAGCGTACGGGCCAGCGCGGCGCGCTGGCGCATGCCGCCGGAGAGCTGGTACGGGTAATGCTCTTCAAAGCCCTTGAGGTGACACTTGGCCAGCAGCTCGTCGGCGATGCGACGGCGCTCGGCCTCGCGCATGCCGTCGATTTCCAGGCCCAGGGTGACGTTGGCGCGGATATTGCGCCAGGGCATGAGCAGGTCCTTCTGCAGCATGAAGGCCACCTTGCGGACCGGCTTGGTCACGCGCTCGCCGCCGACGAAGACTTCGCCTTCGGTGGGCAGGTAGAGACCGGCGCCCATGTTGAGCAGGGTGCTCTTGCCACAGCCGGAGGGGCCGATGATGGAGACCACCTCGCCGCTCTTGATGGACAGGTTGACGTTGGTGACAGCGGCGCGCGCTTGCGCCGTCTGGCGATCGACAAAGCTTTTGCCGACCTTGCGGAATTCGATTTCGATCATGTTGCCTCTGCTGATTGCCATAGCGCGCTGTTGCGCCCCAGCTATTCTTCCCGGCTGCCGTCTCTGCGGACGGGTGCCTCCTGCCGGGCACCGAAACGTTCCATATATGAAACAGCAATTTATATATGGGAGATATTCGCAGTCAATATAGCAGATATCTCAAAACAAAATGACTTATTTTGTTTCATATATGAACTGATGGTTTATATAAAAACCGTTTTGCTCGTTTCACGCAAACAGCGTGCCAGGCTGGAAAGCCTGATTTCTGCGCTTTTCGCGGCGGAGAACTCACCAAAGACAGGCATGCAGCGCCTCACCGGTGCGCCTTTTGCACCGTGGCAGCCCTGTCGCGACAACGACACAGCGTGGTGCGCCGGAAATGAAAACGCCGGCCTGTGGGGCCGGCGTGATGTTGCGGAAAGGAAAGATGGAGTGAGTCAGTGCAGGCTGCGCCCCCGGTGTTCCAGCCGCGACAGCCAGCGCACCAGCGGCAGCAGCAGGATCAGGTAGAGCAGCGCCGCCAGCACGATGGGTGAGGGGTTGTAGACCAGTGACTGGGCGTCGCGCGCTACCCGCAGCAGTTCAGGCAGGGCCACCACGCTGGCGATGGTGGTCAGCTTGATGACCTCGATGCAGTTGCCCACCAGGTCGGGCAGCGCATTGCGCGCCGCCTGCGGCACCACCACATAGGCCAGCGCCTGCCAGCGCGACAGGCCGGTGGAGCGTGCCGCTTCCATCTGGCCGCTGGGCACGCTTTCGATGCCGGCGCGCAGCACCTCGGCGAAATAGCTGGAATTGTTGAACATGAAGCCCAGCGCCACGGCCACCAGCTTGGGCAGCTCCAGCCCCAGGAAGGGGGCGCCGAAATAGATCAGGATCAGCAGCACCAGCGGCGGGAACGAACGGAAGAAGTCCACATACACCGCCACCGCAATGCGCACCACGCGTGAACGGCTCTGGGTGGCCAGCAAGGCCAGCAGCAGGCCCGAGAGCACGCCGATGGGAATCACCAGCAACGACAGCCAGACCGTGGTCCACAGGCCACCCAGCAGGAAGGGCAGCACCTGGCGATAGACCTCCAGGTTGAAGAAATTCTGCAGCAAGGCTTCCATGTGCGCCCTCTCCTATCGTTTCCAGCGCCAGCGGGTTTCCAGCCAGCGCGCGAACAAGACCACCGGAATGAAGATCAGCAGATAGGCCGCGGCCCCCAGCATCAGCGGAGTGGGATTGCCGGCATTGCTGCTGGCGGCCTGGGCGGTGTTGAGGATTTCCGACAGGGCCACCACCGAGCCCAGCGCGGTGTTCTTGGTGATCGAGATGACACGGTTGGTCAAGGCCGGCACGGCCATGCGCAAGGCCTGCGGCAGGATCACTGCGCCCATGGTCTGGCCCCAGGACAGGCCGGTGGAACGCGCCGCTTCGCTCTGGCCACGCGGCAAGGCGGCGATGCCGGCCCAGATGCTTTCCTCGGCGTAGGCCGCCAGCACCAGGCTCAGCGCCAGCCAGGTGGCGGTGAAGGACGACATGGCCAGATCGATGTAGGGGAAGGCGAAGAACAGCACGATGATCAGGATCAGCGGTGGCAAGGCCCGCATGACATCGGCGAAGGCCACCACCATGAACACCAGGCCGCGCTTGCCGGTGGCGCGCAGCACCGCCAGCAGCAGGCCCAGCAGCAGCCCGGCGCCGATCACGGCCAGGCTCAGCAGGACGGTCACGCCCATGCCGCGCAGGATGTCCGGCCAGTAGCGGGCGGCGATCTCGGCATTGAAGAAGGTAAAGAGGAATTGCTCCATGGCTCAGTGCTGTGCGGCGTAGCGGGCCACGAAGGCCTTGGTGCGGGCGTGTTGCGGATCGCCGAAGATCTGTTCGGGCGGGCCTTCCTCGACGATCACGCCGCCATCCATGAACACCACGCGGTCAGCCGCCGCCCGGGCGAAGGCCATCTCGTGCGTGACCACCAGCATGGTCATGCCGGCTTCGCGCAGCTGGCGCATGACCTGCAGGACGCTGCCCACCAGCTCGGGATCCAGCGCGCTGGTGGGTTCGTCAAATAGCATCACCTTGGGCTGCAGGGCGATGCCGCGGGCAATGCCCACGCGTTGCTGCTGGCCGCCGGACAGCTGGCCGGGATAGGCGGCCGCCTTTTCCAGCATGCCCACCTGCTCCAGCGCCCGTCGGGCACAGGCTTCGGCCTCGGCATGCGAGTGCTTCTGCACCTTTTTCAGGGCCAGCATCACATTGCCCAGCACGCTCAGGTGCGGGTACAGGTTGAACTGCTGGAACACCATGCCGATCTGCTGGCGCACGGCGTTGAGGTCGGTGCGGGCATGCATGATGTCCACCCCATCCACCACGATCTGGCCGGCACTGGGTTCTTCCAGCCGGTTGCAGCAACGCAGCATGGTGCTCTTGCCCGAGCCGGACGGGCCGATCACGCAGATCAGCTGGCCGGTGCGCACGCGCAGGTCGATGCCGCGCAAGACCGTATTGCCTTCATAGGACTTGTGCAGGCCGACGATTTCGAGGATGGGGGCGGCAAGGTTCATGGGTGGTTCATCCGGTGAAAAGGGCCGGGATCAGTGGCACTTGAGCGTGACCGGCGTCGGGTCGTAGCCATCCAGGCCCGGCACGCCCTGCCCCACGCCGACCTTGACCACGGTGGCGTCTGGTGCGGGGGTATAGCCGAACCACTTCTGGGCGATCTTGCCCATCGTGCCGTCCTGCTTCATGCACTTGAGCGCCATGCCGGCGGCGTCGCGGCCGGCCTTGTCGTCCAGGCGGAAGGCCAGCGCCCAGACCAGGCCGGTCTTGACGGTATAGGTGGTCTGCACGGCCGGGTTCTGCTTGGCGGCCCAGGCCGCTACGGTGCTGCCGGCCAGGTTGGCGTCGGCACGTCCCGATTGCACCGCCTGCACGGCATCGGCGTTGTTGCCGTAGACGTCGTACTTGAAGCCGTACTTGGGCGCATTGTCACGCGCCCACAGTTCATAGGCCGAGCCCTTGTTGACCGAGATGGTCTTGCCCTTGAGGTCTTCCAGGGCGGTGATGGCGGGCGCGCCCTTCTTGATGACGAAGGTGTAGTCGGTATCGAGGTAGCCCTCGGTGAAGAGCATGGCCTTGGCGCGCTCGGGGGTGGCGGTCACCGGCGCCAGCACGAAGTCGTATTTCTTGGCGTTCAGGCCCGGTACCAGACCGGAGAATTCGGTGCCTTCGATCTCGATCTTGCGGCCCAGGCGGCGCGCCAGTTCTTCACCCAGGTCGATGTTGAAGCCTTGCAGGCCGCCGCCCAGCTTGACCATGGCATGCGGGGCGAAGGTGGCATCCACGCCGGTGCGCAGCGGCGCGCCCTGGGCGAATGCCCCGGCCGACAGCAGCGCGCTGGTCGACAGGGCGACCAGCAGGGAACACTTCAGGGATAACTTGGATGGCAGGGCCAGGAAGGGCAACATCGCAACACTCCTCGATTGGGTGGAAGGTGGACAGGATTCAGGTGGACAGTTCGGACGGCGCCAGCGGTTCGCCGGCACCGGTGCGTTCGACGATGAGGCGGTAGTGTTCGGGACGACGGTGCTTGGCGAAATTGAAGACGTGCTGCAGGAAGGTCTCGCCCAGGCCCAGGTCGCAGTTGGCGAAGATGACTTCGTCTTCCTCGCCCTGTGCCTGCGCCACGATCTCGCCGGAAGGCGCGACGATGGCCGAGCCGCCGATCATGTGGAAGCCGTCTTCAAACCCGCACTTGGCGGCAGCCGCCACCCACAGGCCGTTCTGGTAGGCATTGGCCTGCAGCGACAGCAGGTGGTGGAACATGCGCAGGTGCGGCGGCTCGTTCCAGTGGATGTTCCAGGACGGCGTGTTGTAGCCCAGCGCGACGATGCGCGCGCTCTGCAGGCTCATGACGCGATAGGTCTCGGGCCAGCGGCGGTCGTTGCACAGGCATTGGCCGATGCGGGTGCCCAGCATGTCGGTGACGCCGAAGCCATCGTTGCCGACCTCGAAGTATTTCTTTTCCAGGTGCTGGAACGGCGCCTCGGGCTTGTGATCGCTGTGACCCGGCAGGTGGATCTTGCGATACCTCGCTACGATCTGCGCCTTGTCGTCGACCAGGATGGCGGTGTTGTAGTGGTGGCCATCGGCAGTCAGTTCGGCATAGCCGAGATAGAAGCCGATGCCCAGTTGCGCCGCCAGTTCGAACAGCGGGCGGGTCTGCGGCCCCGGCATCTCGGACTCGAAGAAACGGGCATCGACCTCGGCCTGGTCTTCCATCCAGTAACGCGGGAAGAAGGTGGTCAGTGCCAGTTCCGGGAAGACCACCATCTTCGCGCCGCGCGAGGCGGCTTCACGCATCATCTCCAGCAGGCGGCGCACCACGGTGGCACGATCCTCGGCCAGTTGCACCGGCCCCATCTGCGCCACGGCCAGGCCGAAGCGTTTGTGATTGCTTGCGTTCATTGCTGCTCCCATGCTTTTCCCTTGAGGCCGAGCAAGCCCGGCAGATGGCTGCGCGATGGCCGTTGCGCGATGCTGGCCGGTTCCGGACACTGGCGCGCGATATAGCGGCCCGATCCGCGCTGCACTTTCAGTTCGCCCTCGCTGACCACCACCCGGCCTCGGCTGGTGACCACTTCCGGCCAGCCCTTGATCTGCCGGCCTTCATAGGGGGTGTAGCCGACGTTGTCGTGCAGCAGGTCGGCCGTGATGGTGGTTTCGCGTTCGGGGTTCCAGATCACCAGGTCGGCATCCAGGCCCTCGGCGATGTTGCCCTTGCAGTGCGACAGACCATACATGTGGGCGTGGTTGGTGGCGGTCAGTCGCACGAATTCGTGGATGTCGATGCGCCCGCCCAGCACGCCTTCGGAAAACAGCAGCGGCAGGCGCAGTTCGATGCCGGGTACACCATTGGCCATTTCCTTGAAGGTAGTGTCTTCGCCACGTGGCAGCTTGCCGCTTTCGTCGAAGCGGTAAGGCGCATGGTCGGAGGAATACATGCCCAGCGTGCCATCCTTGAGGCCGGCCCAGACCGCCTCCTGGGCATTGGCGTCGCGCGGCGGCGGGCTGCAGCAATACTTGGCGCCTTCGACACCGGGCAGGTCGATATCCTCGGCGGTCAGGAACAGGTATTGCGGGCAGCTCTCGGCGTAAATCTGCGCGCCCAGCAGCTTGGCATTGCGGATGGTCTGCACGGTTTCGGCGCCGGCCACGTGCACGATCAGCACCGGCACGCCGATCAGGCGCGACAGTGCAATGGCACGGTGGCTGGCTTCGGCTTCGGCCAGCGGGTCGTGCGCCACTGCGTGGAACTTGGGTGCTGTATGGCCCTGGTCCAGCAGGCGCGAGGCGAGCCAGCGGATCATGTCGTGGTTCTCGGCGTGGATCATCACCAGCGCCCCTTCCCTGCCGGCCAGCGCCATCACGTCCAGCAGCTGGTAGTCGTCCAGCTTCAAGGCGTTGTAGGTCATGTAGACCTTTAGCGAGGTGATGCCGTCGCGGATGGCCTGCGGCAGGTCGTGTTGCAGCGCCTGCTCGTCGGGGTCGGCCAGGATCAGGTGGAAACCATAGTCGATCACCGCCTTTTCACGGGCGCGTTGCGCGTAGTCGGCAATGACGTCGGGAATGCGCTTGCCGCGATGCTGGGCGGCGAAGGGAATGATGGTGGTGGTGCCGCCGAAGGCCGCCGACACGGTGCCGGAATAGAAATCGTCGGCACACATCATGCCCATGCCGGAAAGCTGTTCGATGTGGCAGTGACTGTCGATGCCACCGGGCAGCACCCAGCGACCGGCGGCGTCGATGTCTTCGCGCCCGGGCGACAGGCCCGGTGCGATGCGCACGATCACGCCATCCTTGACGCCGATGTCGGCCACGAAGGTGTCACGGTCGGTGGAGATGCGGCCGTTGCGGATGGTGAGGTCGAAGTCCATGCTCATTGCCTTCCTTATCGGAGTCTGCGTTCAGAAAGTGCCGGGATAGGCGCCGCCATCCATCAGCAGGTTCTGTCCGGTGACGAAACCGGCCTGGGCGCTGCACAGCCAGGCGCAGGCATCGCCGAATTCGCCGGGCTGGCCGAAACGGCCGGCCGGATTGGCGGCGCGGCGGGCCGCCAGGACCTGCTCCACGCTCTTGTCGGTCCCACGGGCAGCGGCGGCGGCCGTGGCCAGCAGGCGATCGGTCTCGAACGGGCCGGGCAGCAGGTTGTTGATGGTCACGTTGTGGGCCACGGTCTTGCGCGCCAGGCCGGCGACGAAACCGGTCAGCCCGGAGCGTGCACCGTTGGACAGGCCGAGGATGTCGATGGGCGCCTTCACCGCGCCGGAGGTGATGTTGACGATGCGACCGAAGCCGCGCTTCATCATGCCGTCCACGGTGGCCTTGATGAGCTCGATGGGGGTGAGCATGTTGGCGTCCACGGCGGCGATCCAGTCTTCCCGCGACCACTCGCGGAAGTCGCCGGGCTTGGGTCCACCGGCGTTGGTGATGAGGATGTCCGGATCGGGACAGGCCGCCAGCGCCAGGGCGCGGCCCTCGGGCGTGGTGATGTCGCCGGCTACGGTGATGACGGTGGCACCGGCGGCACCGGCAGCCTCACGCACCTGCTGTGCGGCCGCCTCCAGCGCCTCGGCGCCGCGTGCGGTCATGGTCACGGCCACGCCTTCGCGCGCCAGAGAAATGGCACAGGCCAGGCCCAGCCCCTTGCTGGAGGCGCAGACCAGTGCGCGACGTCCGGAGATTCCCAGGTCCATGCGCGGCTCCTTACTGGATGACCAGCGCGCCGCGCTGGTTGAGGTCCAGGCCCACGCGGGCGATCACGGCTTCCAGTTCGCGCTCGGTCTCGGGATCGATGCGCATGCCCGGCGAACGGATGGCGTCGCTGGCGATCACGCCGCGCTTGCGGTAGACGTACTTGCGCAGCGACAGGCCGATCTTGGGCTGGAATTCATAGCGGATCAGCGGGCAATACTTGTCGAAAGTCGCCGCCGCACCGGCCAGGTCACCGGCGGCGAACTTGTCATAGATGCGCACCAGGATCTCGGGGAAGGCAAAGCCGGTCATGGTGCCAACGGCGCCGCGTTGCAGCTCTTCCAGGAAGTACACGCCGCCCAGGCCACCGAAGATGCGCATGGATTCGCCCGCCAGGTCACGGATGCGGCTGATCTTCTGGCCCACCGGCGGCTCTTCCATCTTGATGAAATTGACGCCGCCTTCACGGCCCAGGCGGGCGATCACCTCGGCCTTGATCTCGGTGCCGAAGGAATCGGGGAAGTCATGGATCACCACCGGGATAGCCAGGGCGGCGGCCAGCGACCGGTAGTAATCGAACTGCACGGCGTCCGATGCCATGTCCAGCGGCGCCGCAAACACGGCGGCGGCGCCCACCTCGGCGGCCTCGGTGGCCTGCTCGATGGCACCGGCCAGGCCCAGGGCGCGCACGCCCACCCACACCGGCACCCGGCCTGCGGCGCACTGGACGAAGGTGGCAGTCACGGCGCGGCGTTCGGCATTGGAGAGCTTATGAGCCTCACCCAGGAAACCGAGGATGGCCAGGCCGGACACACCGGCCTGGATCTGGAATTCCACCAGGGTGGCAATGCTGCCCAGGTCCAGCGAACCATCCGCGTGGAAAGGCGTGGGGCAGATCGTGTAGACGCCGCGGGCCGTGGCCAGCGAAGAAGAGGAGGAGGACGAGTTCGACATGCGCGACTTTCCGTGGACAAAGGGTGGAAGCAAGGACCCGCTCACAGAAGGAAAGAAGGGCCCGGACAGGATGGAATCGATTGTCGGGGAGCCCCCTGCCCTTGTCGCTTACCTTTTTGTACGCACGCCTTAACGTCGTGTTAAGCGCTTTCCTCCTGCGGCAGCCCATAGCCCTGCACTTGCACCAGTTGCTGCAGTTGCGCGATGAAGGCCTGGGTCAGCTGCGAGAGCGGTTCGGTGCGCACATGCACCAGGTTGGCCCGCAGGATAGGCGCGCGCGCCACCGGACGCACCACCATCTGGCTGGTGCCGGCCCAGCTGCGCACCGAGAATTCGTCCACCAGCGCCACCCCGGCGCCCATCTGCACCAGCGAACAGGCGTTCTGCGGCGAGCCCACTTCCATGATGGGCCGCAGTGGCTCTTCCTCGGCCTGGTAGAAACGCCCGACGATGCCGCCGAAGGGCGAATCGCGGTTGTAGGAAATCATCGGGAAGGCGCGCAGGTCAGCTAGCGTCAGGGTGCCGCGCCGGGTCAGCTCGTGGTTGTAGGGCAGCAAGCACACCAGCCGGTTGCTGCACAGCGGCGTGACCTCCAGGCTGGGGTGTTCCATGGGCAGGATGATGATGCCCAGGTCGGCCTGGCGTGCCAGCAGCCGGTCCTTGAGATAGCCGTAGTTGAGGCAGTGGAAGGTCAGCTTGACATCGGGATGACGATTGCGGAACAGCGCAATGGCTTGCGGGATCAGCATCTGCCCGATGCTGGGGCTGGAGACGATGTTGAGGATGCCGCTGCGGTTTTCCGAGAGATCGGTGGCCAGCTCGTTGACGCGCTGCACGGCCTGGTAGACGTGCTCCACCTCGTGGAACAGTTTCTTGGCCTCGGGCGTGGCATAGAGCCGGCCCTTGATGCGTTCGAACAGGGCGAAGCCCACCCGTTGCTCGGTGTGGGACAGCAGGCGGCTCACCGCCGGCTGGGAGACGAACAGCAATTGCGAGGCGCCGCTGATGGAGCCGGTCGTCATGACCGCCCGGAATACCTCGATCTGGCGCAGGTTCAGTGCCATGGATCCTCGTCGCGCATAACAGCATGTTAAGGGGAACCGACAAATGAGCAAGGAGCATGCCCGTCGGCCTGGGTTACAGTCCTTGCATCCGCTCCCACTAGCGAAAGCCCCTCATGTCCCACGCCCCGGCCGACGGCCAGACCCTCTTCGTCATCAATCCCAATAGTACGGCCGCCGTCACGCACGGCATCGATGCCGCCATGGCGCCGCTGCGCATGGCGGGCGGACCGGCCATCGAATGCCTGTCGCTGCAGTCCGGGCCACCCGGCATCCAGACCCAGCAGGACGTGGACAGCGTGGCGCCGCAACTGGTGGCGCTGGCGCGCTCCTTGCGTCCCCGGGCGGCAGGCTTCGTGATTGCCTGCTACTCCGATCCCGGCCTGCATGCGGTGCGCGAGGCGGTGGACGTCCCGGTGCTGGGCATCATGGAAAGCGGCGTACTGACCGCCCTTACGCTGGGCCAGCGCTTTGGCGTGATCGCCATCCTGCCGGGCTCGATCCCGCGCCACCTGCGCGCCTATGGCGCCATGGGGGTGCAGGCACGACTGGCCGGCGAGCTGGCCATCGGCCTGAACGTGACCGAACTGGCGCAATACGAACGCACCCTGGCGCGCATGACCGAGGTCGGCCGCCGCCTGCGCGACGAACATGGTGCCGATGTCATCGTCATGGGCTGCGCCGGCATGGCGGCCTATCGCGATCCCCTGCAGCAGGCGCTGGGCCTGCCCGTGGTCGAGCCCAGCCAGGCCGCTGCGGCAATGGCCATCGGCCGCATCAAGATGAACTGGCATGGAGCATGAGATCTGACATGAGCGAGAACACCCAGGAACTGATCCGCCAGCTGCACGCCATCGTCGGCGATGCCGGACTGGTCACCGAGGCCGAGGCCCAGGCGCCCTATCTCAAGGACTGGCTCGGCAAGTGGCAGGGCCGCGTGGCGGTGGTGGTGCGTCCGGCCGACACGGCGCAGACCGCCGAGGTGGTGCGGCTGTGCCATCTCACCCACACCCCCATCGTGACCCAGGGTGGCAACACCGGCATGAGCGGCGGCGCCACGCCGGACGATAGCGGCGCTCAGGTGATCCTCTCCACCACCCGCATGAACCGTGTGCGCGAGGTCGACCCCATCAACAACACCATGACCGTGGATGCCGGCGTGATCCTGGCGCATGCGCAGGAGGCGGCACGCAACGCGGGACGCTATTTCCCGCTGAGCCTGGGTGCCGAGGGCAGCTGCACGGTCGGCGGCAATCTCGCCACCAATGCCGGTGGCATCGCCGTACTGCGCTTTGGCAACATGCGCGAACTGGCCCTGGGGCTGGAAGTGGTCTTGCCTGACGGGCGCATCTGGAACGGCCTGCGCGGCCTGCGCAAGGACAACACCGGCTATGACCTGCGGGATCTCTTCATCGGCTCGGAAGGCACGCTGGGCGTGATCACCGGCGCGGTGCTGAAGCTCTTCTCGCAGCCGCACGCCCGCGCCACTGCCTGGGTCGGTGCCGACTCGCCGGCACAACTGGCCGACCTGCTGGCGCGCACCCGCGCCCGTTGCGGCGACCGGCTGGTGGCCTTTGAAATGATGTCGGCTGCTTCACTGGCGCTGGTACTGCAGCACGTCACCGACACCCGCGCCCCGCTGGCCCGGGCGACGCCCTACAACGCCCTGATCGAACTGGCCGATACCGAAGACCTGGGCCTGCAGGCGATGCTGGAAGAGGTACTGGGCCAGGCCCTGGAGGATGAAACGATCAGCGATGCGATGTTCTGCACCAGCGGCACGCAGGCCGCAGCCTTGTGGAAAATCCGCGAAGGCATCTCGCAGGCGCAGGTACGCGCCGGCAAGGTCATCAAGCACGACATCGCCCTGCCGATCTCGGCCATCGCCGGCTTCGTGGCCCAGGCCGAGGCGCTCATCGCCGATTGCGGCCTCGCTGCGCAGATCATCAACTTCGGCCACCTGGGCGATGGCAACCTGCATTTCAATGTGATGATCCCGCTGTCCTCCACCTATGAAGACGTCAAGCAGGCCACTCTGCTGCTGAACCGCCTGGTGCACGACCTGGTCACCGACCTGCAGGGCAGCATCAGCGCCGAGCATGGCGTGGGACAATTGCGGCGCGACGAGCTGCGGCACTATAAATCGCCGCTGGAGATGGAGCTGATGCTGCGTATCAAGCAGGCCTTCGATCCCAACCTGATCATGAATCCGGGGAAGTTGCTTTAGGCTATTCAGGTGGTGTTCGCTGCAGGGTGCCATCCATACCCAGCGCCCCATGAAAAAGGCGGACCGGATGGTCCGCCTTCATCTGGCAGCCGAGACTGGATGCATCAGGGGACCTGACCCGCAAACGCGATGATGCGTGCGACCTCGCGATGGTCGACGACCTCCACCTGCTGCGCCTGCAACTCGGTGGAAATCTCCTGGAAGACCTGATCGCATTCGGGACTTCCCGCCTGAGGCCCCTGCACTGCGAACAAGACCTGTGCCGGGAGGAAAGCCTGCTGCCGCAGCTTGCGTACCTTGCCGACCCATTCCCAGCCATGATCGTAGATCTGGGTCGGTTCATCCTGGCCCAGATGCAGGGGCTTGATGACGGCCATCGGCATGCCATAGGTACTGCGCACGAAGGGGAATCTGGCGTGATAGCTCCGATCGCCCAATACCTGTTCACGATAGTGACCGATCAGATTGGCCTGCCGAAGCGCGCTACGGACTTCCTTCTCGATCAGCTTTTCCTGATACTCGCGGGTCACGAAATTACGACCGATATAGAAGTTGTAGAGCTCTTCGAATTTCTGGCCGACGTCCTGTGCCATTACCACCCGTGGCTTGTCGAAGCGCAGCACGGCTTCGCGCGGACGGGTCAGTTCAAGGAACAGCTGACGACCGAATTCCGATTCCTTGCGCTGGGGATGGGTCTGAAAAAGTTGCTCAACACGCGTGAGCTCATCAGTCAGTTCCTTGCGCGCACGGCGATAGACCGTCACATCTAATTCTTCAAAGAATGCAGTGATGCGCCTGACCCTGGTCATCAGCCTGAACTGGAATTCCCCAGTCTGCGCGCAATGCAGAACGATGCCTACATTGGCGAATTCTCCCGTCTCCGCGTAGGGCAGGAACCTGACGATAGCGTATTGGCAGACGTAGTTCATGGTGCCGTGTTCCAAAAATCCGGTTGATCAAAACCCTGCAGTATCCGCCGTGCCGCATCGACATCGAATTGCGCCGGCCCTACTCATCCTTGTAGAGGAAGGGGTGTGTCATTTCTTGTGAGGAACGATCAAGAATTTCAACGATATTGACCAAGATGGGCCACCTGCCAGGTTGCGCTGCGGTAAGCGAAAGATTCTAGTGCAGGCGCTTGCGCTCTTGCTGGTTTAACCAGTCAGGCACAAAAAGGAAATCGTGTCTCTTGATGTTCTTCGATCACCCAAAAACAAAACCCCACATCCTTGAGGATGTGGGGTTTTGGGGTGACAGCAGGCTGATGCCGGTTTTACTTCTTGCGCTGCGGCGGCAAGTCCGTGCAATGACCTTCGGCCACTTCCGCAGCCATGCCCAGGGACTCGCCCAGGGTCGGGTGCGGGTGGATGGTCTTGCCGATATCCACGGCGTCCGCACCCATCTCGATGGCCAGCGCCACTTCGCCGATCATGTCGCCGGCATGGGTGCCGACGATGCCGCCACCGATGATGCGGTGGGTCTCGGCGTCGAAGAGCAGCTTGGTGAAGCCTTCCGAACGGCCATTGGCCACGGCGCGACCGGAGGCGGCCCACGGGAAGTGACCCTTCTCGATCTTGATGCCCTTGGCCTTGGCTTCGTCTTCGGTCACGCCGACCCATGCCACTTCCGGATCGGTGTAGGCCACCGAGGGGATGACGCTGGCGTCGAAGAAGCTCTTCTCGCCGGCAATCGCTTCGGCCGCCACGTGGCCTTCATGCACGGCCTTGTGCGCCAGCATGGGCTGGCCCACCAGGTCGCCGATGGCAAAGATGTGCGGCACGTTGGTGCGCATCTGCTTGTCCACCGGGATGAAGCCGCGATCACCCACGATCACGCCGGCCTTGTCGGCCGAGACCTTCTTGCCGTTGGGGCTGCGGCCCACGGCCACCAGCACCAGGTCGTACAGTTGCGGCTCGGGGGCGGTGGCGCCGGCTTCGGCGGCTTCGAACGTCACCTTGATGCCTTCAGCCAGGGCTTCCACGGCCACCGTCTTGGTCTTGACCATGACGTTGTCGAAGCGCTTCTCGTTGAACTTCTGCCAGACCTTGACCATGTCGCGGTCAGCGCCCTGCATCAGGCCGTCCATCATCTCGACCACGTCGATGCGTGCGCCCAGGGTGGAATAGACGGTGGCCATTTCCAGGCCGATGATGCCGCCACCGATGACCAGCATGCGCTTGGGCACCTGGCGCAGTTCCAGCGCGCCGGTGGAGTCGACGATGCGCGGATCCTGCGGGACGAACGGCAGGTTCACCACCGAGGAACCGGCGGCGATGATGGCGTGCTTGAACTGCACCACCTTCTTGCTGCCGTCAGCGGCGGTCACTTCGATGTGGTTGGGGCCGGCGAACTGGCCGTCACCATTGACCACCTGCACCTTGCGCGCCTTGGCCATACCGGCCAGGCCGCCGGTCATGGTGCCGATGACCTTGTCCTTGTAGCCGCGCAGCTTGTCGATGTCGATCTCGGGCTTGCCGAAGGTGACGCCGTGCGAGGCCATGGCGGCGGTCTCGTCGATCACGGCGGCCACGTGCAGCAGTGCCTTGGAGGGGATGCAACCGACGTTCAGGCAGACGCCACCCAGGGTGGCTTCGCGCTCGACGATGACGGTATTCAGGCCCAGGTCGGCAGCACGGAAGGCGGCCGAGTAACCACCGGGGCCACCACCGAGCACCATGACGTCGCACTGCACGTCGGCGCTGCCGCCGAAGCTGGCAGCGGCCGGGGCTGCTGCAGGTGCTGCAGGAGCGGCAGCAGGCGCAGCGGCGGCCGGGGCAGGCGCGGCTGCAGGAGCCGGCGCTGCGGCAGCTTCGCCGCTGGCTTCCACCAGCAGCAGCAGCGAGCCTTCGGCGACCTTGTCACCGACCTTGACCTTGACTTCCTTGACCACGCCGGCCGAGGAAGACGGGATTTCCATGCTGGCCTTGTCGGATTCGACAGTGATCAGGGACTGATCGACCTTGATGGTATCGCCGACCTTGACCATCACCTCGATGACTTCGACTTCCTTGAAATCCCCGATATCGGGGACCTTGACTTCAGAGAGACTCATTGTCCTGGCTCCGTAATGTTCTGTGGTTCGCTAGCGGCTGTCTTACAGCAGCGACTTGCGCAGGTCACCCAGCACCTCGGCCAGGTAGGCCGAGAAGCGCGCGCCCATGGCGCCGTCGATGACGCGGTGGTCATAGGACAGCGAGGTCGGCAGCATCAGGCGCGGGGCGAACTGCTTGCCGTCCCACACCGGCTTGATGATGGACTTGGACAGGCCCAGGATCGCCACTTCCGGCGCATTGATGATGGGCGTGAAGGCGGTGCCGCCAATGCCACCCAGCGAGGAGATGGTGAAGGTCGCGCCTTGCATGTCGGCCGGCTTCAGCTTGCCGTCACGGGCTTGCGCGGACAGTTCGCCCATTTCGATGGCGATCTGGCCGATGCTCTTCTGGTCGGCATTCTTGATGACCGGAACCACCAGGCCGTTCGGGGTATCGGCGGCGAAGCCGATGTTGTAGAACTTCTTGAGGATCAGGTTCTCGCCCTTGGCATCCAGCGAGGAATTGAAGGCCGGGAATTTCTTCAGTGCCGAGACGCTGGCCTTGATCACGAAGGCCAGCATGGTCAGCTTGACCGGCGACTTGGCCTTGGCGAAGGCATCGTTGGAGGTCTTGCGGAATTCTTCCAGCTCGGTGACATCGGCTTCGTCGAACTGCGTCACATGCGGGATCATCACCCAGTTGCGATGCAGGTTGGGGCCGCTGATCTTCTTGATGCGCGACAGCGCTTGCAGTTCGGTCTCGCCGAACTTGCTGAAGTCCAGCGACGGCCACGGCAGCAGGTTCATGCCGGCACCGCTGCCATTGGTGGCAGGGGCGGCGGCGACCGAAGTGGAACCGGCCATGACGCCCTTGACGAAGTTCTGCACGTCGATCTGCAGGATGCGGCCCTTGGGGCCGGTGGCCGGCACGCGCGACAGGTCCACGCCCAGTTCGCGGGCGAACTTGCGCACGGACGGCGAGGCGTGGGCTTTGCCGCCGGTGCTGGTGGCCGAAGCGGTGGCGATGGCAGGCGCAGCAGCAGGTGCGGCGGCAGCCGGCGCAGGCGCTGCAGCGGGCGCCGGAGCAGCGGATGCGGCGGGCGCGGCAGCGGGAGCAGCGGCAGCAGGTGCGCCACCAACGGCTTCGATGGTGGCGATGATGCTGCCCTTGGCGACCTTGTCACCCAGCTTGATCTTCAATTCCTTGATCACGCCGGCGTGGCTGGAAGGGATCTCCATGCTGGCCTTGTCGGACTCGACGGTCAGCAGCGATTGCTCGGCCTTGACGGTGTCGCCGACCTTGACCATGACCTCGATGACTTCGACTTCCTTGAAGTCGCCGATGTCGGGGACTTCGATCTCGACGGTACCACCTGCAGCAGCCGGCGCTGCAGCGGGGGCCGGAGCCGAGGCCTGGGCGGCAGCAGGCGCGGCAGCGGCGGCCTGGGGCGCGGGGGCGGCGGCCGGTGCAGCAGCGCCGGCGCCATCGGCCTCGACGATCACCAGCAGCGAACCTTCGGCGACCTTGTCGCCGACCTTGACCTTGATTTCCTTGACCACGCCAGCCTGGCTGGAGGGGATTTCCATGCTGGCCTTGTCGGATTCGACGGTGATCAGCGACTGATCGACCTTGATGGTATCGCCGACCTTGACCATCACCTCAATGACTTCGACTTCCTTGAAATCGCCGATGTCCGGGACTTTTACTTCGACTTGACTCATCTGATGCGCTCCGTTGTTCTGTTCCCTGGCACGTGGCCGGGAGGGGTATTCGCAGTAGGAAAGGTGTGCCGCACAGCCATTGCATCTTAAGCGATCTGGCGACGGCCCTTCCCGTTTTTATGGCTGGTGCCAGACACGACACATCCCCGCGATCAGCAGGCTGAGGCGGGGATGGTCGGTCATGCAGTCCTTACACGGTCACCGGGTTGGGCTTGTTGGGATCGATGCCGTACTTGGCGATGGCCTGGGCCACCACTTCGGGCTTGATCTTGCCTTCGTCGGCCAGCGACTTCAGGGCGGCCACGGTGACGAAGTAGCGGTTCACCTCGAAGAACTCGCGCAGCTTGGCACGGGTATCCGAACGGCCGTAGCCGTCAGTGCCCAGCACCTTGTAGGAGCGGCCCTTCGGCACGAAGGCGCGGACCTGCTCGGCGTAGGTGCGCATGTAGTCGGTGGAGACCACGATGGGGCCGTCGGTACCTTCCAGCGATTGCTCGAAGTAGCTCTTCTTGGCGGTGTCGGCCGGGTGCAGCATGTTCCAGCGTTCCACGTCCTGGCCGTCGCGCGCCAGCAGGGTGAAGGACGGTGCGGACCAGACGTCGGCATCGACCTTCCAGTCGTCGCGCAGCAGGTCGGCGGCGGCGATGACTTCGCGCAGGATGGTGCCGGAGCCCAGCAGTTGCACGCGCAGCTGGTTTTCCTTGCCGCCTTCGTTCAACAGGTACAGGCCCTTCAGGATGCCCTCTTCCTGGCCCGGCTTGATACCCGGATGGCCGTAGTTCTCGTTCATCACGGTGATGTAGTAGAACACGTCTTCCTGGTTGGCCACCATGCGGCGCAGGCCGTCATGGATGATCACGGCGACTTCGTGGGCGAAGGTCGGGTCGTAGGGGATGCAGTTCGGGATGGCCGAGGCGAACACGTGGCTGTGGCCGTCTTCGTGCTGCAGGCCTTCACCGTTCAGGGTGGTGCGGCCGGCGGTGCCGCCGATCAGGAAGCCACGGGCGCGCATGTCACCGGCTGCCCATGCCAGGTCGCCGATACGCTGCAGACCGAACATCGAGTAGTAGGTGTAGAACGGGATCATCACGCGGTTGTTGGTCGAGTACGAGGTCGCCGCAGCGATCCACGAGCTCATGCCACCGGCTTCGTTGATGCCTTCCTGCAGGATCTGGCCGGCCTTGTCTTCGCGGTAGTACATGACCTGGTCCTTGTCGACCGGTTCGTACAGCTGGCCGACCTGGCTGAAGATGCCGATCTGGCGGAACAGGCCTTCCATACCGAAGGTACGGGACTCGTCGACCATGATGGGCACCACGCGCGGGCCCAGGTTGGGGTCGCGCAGCAGCGCGGTCAGCACGCGGGAGTAGGCAGCGGTGGTGGAGATTTCACGACCTTCGGCGGTCGGCTCCAGCATGGCCTGGAAGGCCGACAGTTCCGGCACCGGCAGCTTTTCGTCAGCGTGCGGGCGACGTTGCGGCAGGTAGCCGCCCAGGGCCTTGCGGCGCTCGTGCAGGTACTGCATTTCCGGGGTGTCGTCGGCCGGCTTGAAGAACGGGATGCTGGGCAATTCAGCGTCCGAGATCGGCAGCTGGAAGCGGTCGCGCATGGCGCGGATGGCCTCATCGTCCAGCTTCTTGGTGTTGTGCGCGGTGTTGCGCGCTTCGCCGGCCTTGCCGAAGCCATAGCCCTTGATGGACTTGGCCAGGATCACGGTCGGCTGGTCCTTGGATTCCTGCGCGACCTTGAAGGCGGCGTAGATCTTGTGCGGATCGTGGCCGCCACGGGTCAGGCGCCAGATGTCGTCGTCGGACATCTTGGAGACCATTTCCAGCAGCTTGGGATGCTTGCCGAAGAAGTGCTTGCGCACGAAGGCGCCGTCCTTGGCCTTGTAGTTCTGGTACTCGCCGTCGACGGTTTCCATCATCACCTTCTGCAGGATGCCGTCCTTGTCCTTGGCCAGCAGCTCGTCCCAGCCGCTGCCCCAGATGACCTTGACCACGTTCCAGCCGGCGCCACGGAAGTCGGACTCCAGTTCCTGGATGATCTTGCCATTGCCGCGCACCGGGCCGTCCAGGCGCTGCAGGTTGCAGTTGACCACGATGACCAGGTTGTTCAGCTTTTCGCGACCGGCCATGCCGATGGCGCCCATCGATTCCGGTTCGTCCATTTCACCGTCGCCGCAGAAGGCCCAGACCTTGCGGTTGTCGGTCTTGGCGATGCCACGGGCGTGCAGGTACTTCAGGAAGCGCGCCTGGTAGATCGCCATCAAGGGGCCCAGGCCCATCGAGACGGTCGGGAACTGCCAGAATTCCGGCATCAGCTTGGGGTGCGGGTAGGACGACAGACCGTGGCCGTCGGCTTCGCGGCGGAAGTGGACCAGTTGGTCTTCGGTCAGGCGGCCTTCCAGGAAGGCGCGCGCGTAGATGCCGGGCGAGGAGTGGCCCTGGATGTACAGCAGGTCGCCGCCGTGTTCTTCGGTCGGGGCGTGCCAGAAGTGGTTGAAGCCGATGCCCAGCATGTTGGCCAGCGAGGCGAAGGAAGACAGGTGACCACCCAGGTCGCCGTCCACGCGGTTGGCCTTGACCACCATGGCCATGGCGTTCCAGCGCATCCAGGAGCGCAGGCGCTCTTCGTATTCCAGGTTGCCCGGGCAGTGCGCGCCCTGGTCAGCCGGGATGGTGTTGACGTAAGCAGTATTGCTGGAGAAGGGAATATGGGCACCGCGACGGCGGGCCAGGTCGACCATGCGCTCCATCAGGTAGTGGGCGCGATCCGGGCCTTCCTTTTCGATCACTGCTTCGAGGGCGTCGAGCCACTCCTGGGTTTCCATCACATCGGGATCGTTGGCGGCCTGCGCCAGAACTTGATCGATTTGGGCTGACATGTCATGTCTCCTGGTTGTTGAGAGAACCGTCCGGTCGGATGGACCAGGCGGGTCGGGTCATTCAGTACGCGATGCCGCCGGCGGGTGATGCAGGAAAACCTTAGCTATTGCCTTTTATCAATCTGTCATCCGGCCCTGTGGGGCTGCGGATCGACGGTGAAACAGGCTCCAATGTACGGTTTTCCAGCCGTGTGGACGACGAATTTTATCAGGGAATTTTCAATTTTCAAATTACGATAATCGATTTCATAATACGAAAATATGCTGCAAAGCGGCATGAATAGGCGCTTTCCGGCACGCGTATTTTTACTGTATCCCTCGTAAAACCGCGATTTCTTGTCCTGTTTGCAATGCCGCAAAGGCCCCAGAAACGGCCCAAAAAGCCGGTTCTTAGGCTGTTCAAGTGAACGAAATGGATTTCCAAAAAGATAACAAAAACGCCTCCGCGCCGCTGCTGCGGACGGGGAAGCGCTGTTGCCGGGGGAGCTTGCTCTATATAAAGAGGGATATAGAAGATAGCTTCAGATGGCGATATTACCGAGTGTACTGGCGCGATACGCCGCCACGAAGGTATCGAAATCGCCCTCCTGGGTCCGCTCGATCTCGCGCTGGGCATCCAGGGAAGCCTGGGCGATGGCCACGAAGTCGGCCGTCTTGGACGCCGGGAGCGGATGGGCGATCATGGCGTCAGCCTGCTTGCTGCTGTTGGCCAGGGTGAAGCCGGCAAACGAATTGCCGGCCGCGCGGATCTCGCGCAGCACGCGGGCCGAGGGTGTAGCGTCCGGATCGGCCAGCTTGGCGCGCTGGGTAGCCATGCTGTCGCGGTGCTGGGTGCCGCCCAGGTGATGATCGAGCAGCTCGGCGACCGGCTCCATGCGGTCCAGCAATTGCCGGCCCCAGTCCTGCAGGAGCAGCGATTGGCCCTTGAACTGCAGCTGCAGGCCGGGACGACGGCCTTCCTTGACGGTAGCCAGGAAGTTGGCGCGGTTCTCGGCGCCCTCTTCGTCGGAGGTCAGGCAGCTAGCCTCCAGCGCCAGGAAGTGCAGGAACACATCCAGGAAACGCGCCGTCTCCAGGCCGATCCCCAGCGGGTTGAAGGGGTCGATATCCATGCAGCGCACTTCCACGTACTGCACGCCGCGCGCCGACAGGGCTTGCACCGGGCGCTCGCCGCTGTTGATGACGCGCTTGGGGCGGATCGACGAATAGAACTCGTTTTCGATCTGCAGGATATTGGTATTGATCTGCACCCATTCGCCGTCACGCTTGGTGCCGATGGCTTCATAGGGCGGATAGGGTTCGCTGACCGCATGCGCCAGGCTGCGGATGTAGGCCGGCAGGTTGTTATAGTGCGGCGTGATGTTGGCCTGGGCGTGGTTCTGGTAACCCAGGTCGCTCATGCGCAGGCTGGTGCCGTAGGGCAGGAAGAGCGTGTCCTCGGACAGCGTCTCCAGCTGGTGCGGCCGGCCGCGCAGGAAATTGGTCGCCACCGCCGGCGAGGCACCGAAGAGATACATCAGCAACCAGCTGTAGCGGCGGAAGTTGCGGATCAGCGCGATGTAGCGCTCGGACTGGTAATCGCGCCGCGACAGCGAGGTATCGACGCTATCGTCGCCGTCACGCAGGACTTCCCACAGGTCTTCGCTCAGCGAGAAGTTGTAGTGGATGCCGGCGATGCACTGCATGGTGCGGCCATAGCGCAGCGCCAGGCCACGGCGGTAGACATGCTTCAACATGCCGATATGGGAACTGCCATACCAGCCGATGGGAATCTCCTCTTCCGGCGGCAGCACACAGGGCATGGAGGCATTCCACAGGATCTCGCCATCCAGCTTGGCATACGCAAAGCGATGGATCTCGTCCAGGCGCTGCAGGGCATCGGCGATGTCGGGCATGGCCGGAGTGATGAATTCCAGCAGCGATTCCGAATAGTCGGTGGTGATCAGGTCATTGGTCAGGGCCGAACCCAGTGCCGGCGGGTGCGGCTTGTGCGATAGCTGTCCCTGGCGATCCACCCGCAAGGTCTCGCGTTCGACACCGCGCAAACCCCGCCCCAGCAACGCCAGATGTTGCGGCTGGGAAAGCTGTTGCAGGCGTCGTGTGAGCAGATCGGTCATGCGGGAATCCTTCAATCAATCAGGGCTGGGTTGCTTGGTTGCGGGAGCATAACCGAAATTGACAATTCCCGTTGTGAGGCAGGCCAAATGCCGATGTCGCGCGAAGTTGCCGATTTTTATTTTCAGACTAACAACACATCTACGCCCGCCTACATGTCGTCGGCCCTGTCCTCAGGCTTTATAATGTCGGGCTCTGGCGCTCGCGCCCCAGTCGCCCCGGCCTGCCCGGGAGCTTTCCCCCTTAGTCCTGCCTTTCTCTATCTGCCATGCCTGCTCAACTGATCGACGGAAACCTGCTCTCCCAACAACTGCGCGCCGATGTCGCCAAGCGCGCCGCCGCCCTCACCGCCCAAGGCAAGCAACCCGGCCTGGCCGTGATCCTGGTGGGCGACAGCCCGGCTTCCCAGGTCTACGTGCGCAACAAGGTCAAGGCCTGCCAGGACAATGGCCTGCACTCCGTGCTGGAAAAGTATGAAGCCACGATGACGGAAGCCGAACTCCTGGCCCGCATCGACGCCCTCAACCAGGATCCCAAGATCAACGGCATCCTGGTGCAACTGCCGCTGCCGGCCCATATCGATTCGCACAAGGTGATCGAAGCCATCGCTCCGGAAAAGGACGTGGATGGTTTCCACGTCAGCAATGCCGGCCTGCTGATGACGGGCCAGCCGCTGTTCCGCCCCTGCACCCCTTATGGCGTGATGAAGATGCTGGAATCCATCGACTACCCGGTACGCGGCGCCAATGCCGTGGTGGTGGGCGCCTCCAACATCGTCGGCAAGCCGCAGGCCATGTTGCTCTTGCAAGCCGGCGCCACCGTCACTATCTGTAACTCCAAGACCCGTGACCTCGGCCACCATACCCGCCAGGCCGACATCCTGGTGGTCGCCACCGGCAAGCGCAACATCGTCACCGCCGACATGGTCAAGCCCGGCGCCGTCGTCATCGACGTCGGCATGAACCGCGATGACAACGGCAAGCTGTGCGGCGACGTCGATTTCGCCAATGCGAAGGAAGTCGCCGGCTGGATCACCCCGGTGCCGGGTGGCGTGGGTCCGATGACCATCACCATGTTGCTGGTCAATACCATCGAAGCAGCAGAACGTACCTAAAACCGCATCACCTCCCGAGGGCGCCGCGCCACGGGAGGTTTCAGAGAAACGAGAGCCCATGACCACCACCGACATCGCCGCCAATCCCCTGCTCGACTTCTCGGGCTATGCCCAGTTCGATGCCATCCAGCCCGAGCACGTCACACCGGCCCTGGACAAGCTGCTGGCCGACGCCAGCGCCCTGGTCACCGAACTGGAAGCGCCGATGGCGGAGGTGACCTGGGACAACTTCGTCGAGCCGCTGGAGTCGGCCACCGAGAAGCTGGGCCGCGCCTGGAGCGTGGTCGGCCACCTCAACGCCGTGATGGACACCCCGGCCCTGCGTGCCACCTATAACGAGAACCAGCCGCGCCTGGTGGAATTCTGGACCGGGCTGGGCCAGAACCTGGCGCTGTTCGACAAGTACAAGACCCTGCAGGCCAGCCCCGCCTTCGCCTCTCTGTCGGCGGCCCGCCGCAAGGTGGTGGACAATGCCGTGCGCGACTTCCGCCTCTCCGGCGCCGAACTGCCGGAAGAAAAGAAGGAACGCTTCGCCGAGATCCAGGAAAAGCAGGCCATGCTGACCACCCGTTTCTCGGAAAACGTGCTGGATGCCACCAATGACTTCGCCCTCTTCGTCGAGGACGAGGCCGAACTGGCCGGCCTGCCGGCCGACGTGAAGCAGGCCGCCCGCGCCGCCGCCGAGAAGGATGGCAAGCCCGGCTACAAGTTCACGCTGCACTTCCCGTCCTACTTCCCGGTGCTGCAATACGCCGACAACCGCGCCCTGCGCGAGAAGATCTACCGCGCCAACGCCACCAAGGCCTCCGAGCTGGGCGTCAAGCCGGAGTGGGACAACAGCAGCAACATCGACCAGATCCTGCAGCTGCGCAAGGAAGAAGCGCAATTGCTGGGTTACGCCAATTTCGCCGAGGTCTCGCTGGTGGCCAAGATGGCCAAGTCGCCCTCGGAAGTGATCGCCTTCCTGGAAGACCTGGGCCAGCGCGCCCGCCCCTTCGGCCAGAAGGATTACGAAGAACTGAAGACCTTCGCCCGCGAAAAGCTGGGCCTGGATGAACTGCAGGCCTGGGACAGCACCTACGCCTCGGAAAAGCTGCGCGAACAGCGTTACGCCTTCTCGGAACAGGAAGTGAAGCAATATTTCCCCGAGCCCAAGGTGGTGGGCGGCCTGTTCCAGGTGGCACAGCAACTGTTCGGCGTGCAGATCAAGCCCGATACGGCCCCGGTCTGGCACAAGGACGTGAAGTTCTTCCGCATCGAACGCGACGGCCAGCTGGTCGGCCAGTTCTACCTGGATCTCTACGCCCGCTCCGGCAAGCGTGGCGGCGCCTGGATGGATGACGCCCGCGCCCGCCGCCTCACCGCACAAGGCGTGCAGACCCCGATCGCCTACCTGGTCTGCAATTTCACCGAACCGGCGGTGGTCGATGGCGTGGCCAAGCCGGCCCTGTTCACCCACGACGAAGTGATCACCCTGTTCCATGAATTCGGCCATGGCCTGCATCACATGCTCACGCAAGTCGATGAAGTCGGCGTCTCCGGCATCTCCGGCGTGGAATGGGATGCGGTGGAACTGCCCTCGCAGTTCATGGAAAACTTCTGCTGGGAATGGGATGTGCTGCAGCAGTTGACCGCCCATGCCGAAACCGGCGAACCGTTGCCGCGCGCGCTCTACGACAAGATGATCGCCGCCAAGAACTTCCAGTCCGGCCTGCAGATGCTGCGCCAGGTGGAGTTCTCGCTGTTCGACATGCTGATCCACCATGAATATGAAGTCGGTGGCAGCCAGAGCGTACAGCAACTGCTCGACAGCGTGCGCGACCGCATCGCCGTGATCCGCCCGCCCGAGTTCAACCGCTTCCAGCATTCGTTCTCGCACATCTTCGCGGGTGGCTATGCGGCCGGCTACTACAGCTACAAGTGGGCCGAAGTGCTGTCGGCCGACGCCTACAGCGCCTTCGAGGAAGCCGCCGCCACCAGCGGCAATGTGATCTCGCTGGAAACCGGCCGCCGCTTCCAGCAGGAAATCCTGGCCGTCGGTGGTTCGCGTCCGGCCATCGAGTCCTTCAAGGCCTTCCGTGGCCGCGAGCCCAGCATCGATGCGCTGCTGCGCCATAGCGGCATGGCGGCCTGAGCGACGCTTCGGTTGGCCATGCAATGCCGTTCAGCACCTTGCTGGACGGCATTTTTATTTCCCGTCACATCAAATCACATCACATCACATCGCATCGTCATATACCGTTCGGACTGAGTAGCGGCCATGCCGCGTATCGAAGGCGCTCCAGAGCTTGTCGCAGGACTTGTCCCGGGCGCGCTGCCTCCGATACGGCCCTGCGGGCCTACTCAGGCCGAACGGTGCAGGAGATATGCACTGGCAGGTGAAGTTGTTTGCCGCCCCCGGATGGCATGCTGCAGCGCCAACCACTATACTTGCGGCATGACCCGAATCGATTTCCACAGCAACGTCCCGCAAAAGATCGCCTACGTCTGCCGCCTGGTGCGCAAGGCGCACGCCAGTGGTGCCACCATGGTGCTGCGCGTACCCGAGCGCGCCCAGCTGCAGCAGCTGGACCAGGCGCTCTGGAGCTTTTCCGAGCAGGATTTCCTGCCGCACGTCCATGCCCGTGACCCGCTGGCCGCGCAGACGCCCATCATCCTGACCGATGACGACACGCTGGAACTGCCCCACCACCAGATCCTCATCAACCTCGGCGCGGACACACCGGCCCACTTTGCCCGCTTCGAGCGCCTGCTGGAAATCATTTCCGCCGACGACGCCGACAAGGCCGCCGGCCGCGACCGCTATCGCTTCTACAAGGAGCGCGGCTATCCGCTGACCCACCACGTGGCCGCCTGAGCCCGGCACGCCCATGAACCACGACGACAACAGCATCCCCCTGCTCACCGAGGTGATCCCGGCCGCCCACACGCCGGCCTCTGCCGCAGCCGCCGACTACGCCGCCGCGGCTTTCCCGGGGGCTTTCCACACCCCGCCCTCGGCTACCAGCTACCAGCCGCCCGTGAACGCGATACCGCTCGCGCCTGCAGCCGAGCAATACCGGCTATGGGAACAGGAAATCCGCGAAAACGTCCTGCAAAGCCTGCTGGAACAAGCCGATACCGTCCTGCAACAACACCTGCAGGACCAGATGGCGCTGGCACTGGATAATCTGGCCACGATCGTGACGCAGCGCATCAAGGAAAACCTGCACGAAGCCCTGGCAGAAACGGTCACGCGGGCGGTAGCGGAAGAGATGGCACGATTCGCATCTTCAAAAAAATAAATACCAATCCATTTTTCTTTTGTTTTTGAAAGAAAAATGACGCATCGTATTTTTATATGTAAAAATTTTGCCCAGTATTGAGCACATCGGCAATCCCGCTTTTCTTACAATGCATGCATTGTTCGCTTTCGTTTACACAAGGCGAATCCATTCAAGAATCCAGCAGCAAGTTCACGCAAACGGGAGAGTGAGATGAAAGTGATCGTATTGGGCGCAGGCATTATCGGGACCGCCTCGGCCTGGTTCCTGAAGAAGCAGGGCTACGACGTCACCGTCATCGAACGCCAGCCCGGCGCCGCGCAGGAAACCAGCTTCGCCAATGGCTGCCAGATCTCGGTGTCGCACGCCGAACCCTGGGCCAACCCGGCCGCACCGATGAAGGTGCTCAAGTGGCTGGGCAAGGAAGATGCGCCCCTGCTCTATCGCTTCCGCCCCGAATGGCTGCAGTGGAAGTGGGCCGTGGCCTTCCTGCGCGAATGCACCGCCGCCCGCACCGACGAGAACATCCGCAACATCGTCGCCCTGTGCGAATACAGCCGCCAGACCCTGCAGGCCGTGCGCGCCGAGACCGGCATCCAGTACGACCACCTGACCCGCGGCATCCTGCACTTCTATACCGAGGAAAAGGAATTCCAGGATTCCCTGCCGGCCGCCAAGCTCATGCGCGACCTCGGTTGCCCGCGTGAATCGATCGGCGCCGACGAGGTGATCCGTATCGAGCCGGCGCTGGCCTCGATCCGCAACAAGATCGTCGGCGGTGACTTCACCGCCACCGATGAATCGGGTGACGTCTTCAAGCTCACCACCGGCCTGGCCAAGAAGAGCGAGGAAGCCGGTGTCGAATTCCGTTACTCCACCAGCATCACCCGCCTGATCACCGAAGGCGCCGGCGCCGCCGCCCGCGTGACCGGCGTGGAAGTCATCAATCCGGATGGCCGCCATGAAGTGCTTACCGCCGATACCTTCGTGGTCGCCATGGGCAGCTTCTCGCAGCAACTGGTCAAGCCGCTGGGCATCGACCTGCTGCTCTACCCCGGCAAGGGCTATTCGGCCACCTACAAGGTCACCAACCCGGACGCCGCTCCCACCGTCTCGCTCACCGATGACGGCTACAAGCTGGTGGTCTCGCGCCTGGGCGACCGCCTGCGCGTGGCAGGCACCTGTGAGCTGAACGGCTACACCCGCGAACTCAACACCACCCGCTGCGAAGCCATCACGCGACGCACCCGCGAGCTGTTCCCGGACGGCTGCGACTACGAGAACCCGACCTACTGGACCGGCCTGCGTCCGCTGACCCCGTCCAACGTACCGTACGTGGGCAAGACCAAGTTCGCCAACCTGTACCTCAATACCGGTCATGGCACCCTGGGCTGGACCATGGGTTGCGGTTCCGGCCGTGCCATTGCCGAGATCGTCGCCGGTCGCGTGCCGGAGATCGACTTCGCCTTCACCGGCCTGCCGCGCTGGAACCGCGCCGGCAAGGTGGTCACCCAGGCGGCCTGATGCCGGCTTGACGCGGCTTCCTGAGCACGACCCCGACGGACCGGATCTCCCGGTCCGTTTTTTCTTGGGTGCTTGATATATATCAGAGCTGGGGAAGATGAACGTATCTTCACCCTCGCGCTCGCCAGGCTGCTTACAATTGCTCTCAGGCCCTTGGTGTAGAATCCCCGCTTGCTCTGCGCAAACGACGCCTCCGGCGTGCGCGCAGTCCGGGGAAACTCAGCTCATCACCACGCATCTCGCGCCTTACGGCTGCCTTTGCCGTTGATCTCCCCGATTTTGACCCCAAATGGGCTTTATCCGCCCGCGCCTTTTCCTTCACATGGAAGGGCCAGCACCATCAAGAGGACCATGCAATGAAGTGGGCTATCGTCTTTATCTACCTGTTTTCCATCCTGTTCATCCATTTCCGTGGACGCGTGCGGCTGCCCTTCCTGCGCCAGTTCTTCGATCACTCGTCGATCATGTCGCCGATCAACCTGTTCATGTATGCCTTCTCGCGCGTGCCGGCCACCCCCTACCCGGCCGTGAAGGAATTCAAGGAACTGGCCCTGATCGACCAGAACTGGGAAGTCATCCGCGACGAAGCCGTGGCGCTGCGCGAGATGGCCAAGATCAAGGCCGCCGAAAAGAATGACGATGCCGGTTTCAACTCCTTCTTCAAGGCCGGCTGGAAGCGCTTCTACCTGAAGTGGTACAACGCCAGCCACCCCTCGGCCGAGAAGTTCTGCCCCAAGACCGTGGAGATCCTGCAGCGCATTCCCTGCGTCAAGGCGGCCATGTTCGCCGAGCTGGCCCCCGGCGGCACCCTCAATCCGCACCGCGACCCCTTCGCCGGTTCGCTGCGTTACCACCTGGGCCTGGTCACGCCCAACGATGACCGCTGCTTCATCGAAGTCGACGGCCAGCGCTACAGCTGGCGCGATGGCCAGAGCGTGGTGTTCGACGAGACCTTCATCCACTGGGCCCAGAACGGCACCGAGACGAACCGTATCATCCTCTTCTGCGACGTCGAGCGTCCGCTGCGCTATCGTTGGGCCGAAGCCATCAATGGCTTCCTCGGCCGCACCATGATGACCGCCGCCGCCTCCCCCAACGAGACCGGCGACCAGACCGGGCGGGTCAACAAGCTGTTCCGCTTCGTCTGGCTGGCGGGCCAGTACCGTCGCCGCTTCAAGAACTGGAACAGGACCGTCTACAAGATCACCAAGTTCGGCCTCATCATCGCCGTGGCCTTGCTGATCATCTACGCGTGAGCGCTACCGAGCTCAGCCTGTGACGACGGAAACGATATAAAACGATATGTTCCAGCAGGCAACATCGCTGTGACGGCGGCCCCGTCCTGATTGCACCATCGCCGGCTTCTGCCGGCGATTTTTTTTGCTGGCCTCGACAGTGCAGGCGCGCACCGGAATCCATGAACGACGCTGTCCCGGCGACGCCGGCCAATGTGCGCCAAACGCCCTGCAGGTGCAGCTTCCCGGGCATCTCTTATAACGATGATGCATGAAAGAAGTCAAAAAGCTCGCAAATGTGCACGTAATCGAAAATCAAGCGGCAATAAGATTTCCATACGGAAATCAATCGACATTTTCCATCGGGATTTGCTAAAAACTGCTTCATGCTTGTGCACGCCAGCGTGTAGAATCCTTGTGCTTCCTTGCACGATTCATGGCGTGATTCTTGCATTAGTGCTGACATTGCTTGAATGGCGAAGCACAAGCCGAGTACCGACCAAACTACAACAATGGGCTCATGCAGGACACCGACGACGAGATGAAGAAACCGCTGCTCAAGCATCTGGTAGAGATCACGGCCCATCGGGAGCATTCCCGGCTGGCCATCTCCGTCATCTCGGCCCTGTACCAGCTCACCAATGTCCAGGTCATCCGCATGCTCGACATCTTCTCGATGCGCGACGAGCACTATGTCCAGGAAAAGATGGTCATCCGCGACGGCACCGTCCATACCATCGCCGAGCATACCGAAGACGATCCCAAGGAACCGCTGTCGAGCTATCCGTCCATGATGGTCTGCATCCGCAACCATCTCAATGAATACCTGGAAACCACGCCCGATGGCGTGCACCTGCTGTGGCTGCCGGTATGGCTGCATGGCAAGATGAATTCCTGTCTGGAAATCCGCAGCGAACAGCCCTTCGATACGCAGATGATGGAGGTGATCAACGGCATCTTCCACGTCTACTGCAATTACCAGAGCCTGCTCGACTACAGCGAGCGTGACGCGCTTACGGGCCTGTTCAACCGCAAGACCTTCGACGAGCAGTTCACCCGCTACGCCTTCGCCATCGCCCCGCACGAAGCGCATTCGATGGACCGCGACGAGCGCCGCCATGACCTGGCGGAGGACGCCGATGAAGCCAAGGGTCACTGGCTGGCGGTGGTGGACATCGACCACTTCAAGCAGGTCAATGACCGCTACGGCCATCTGTATGGCGATGAGGTGCTGATCCTGGTGGCCAACATCCTGCGCGCCTCGTTCCGTGGCCATGACCGCATCTTCCGTTTCGGCGGCGAGGAGTTCGTGATCCTGCTGCGTTCGACCACGCTGGCGGACGCGCGCAAGATCTTCGACCGCTTCCGCCAGAACGTCCAGGAATACGACTTCCCGCAAGTGGGCAAGGTCACCGTCAGCCTGGGCTTCGTGGGCATCGCCCGCGAGACGCCGGTGGTGATCCTGGGGCATGCCGACCAGGCCCTCTACCACGCCAAGAAGAGCGGTCGCAACCGCATCTGCTACTACCAGGAACTGGTCAATTCGGGCGTGCTGCGCTCGGGCATCACGACCAACGATACGGTGGAATTCTTCTAGACAATCCCCCCTCCCCTGCTCTTGTCACCGGGCCGCGCATGCGGCTTTTTCTTTTTCGTTTTCCTTGGCATTTTCCCGCTCTTATCGGCCCCGCACACGCCGCACGGGTGCCGGGTGGGCTTCATGCATGTGCTGCATCCGTCCATGTTTTAAAAGCATGAGACAGCGCCGCGCCGCTTTCGTATGATCGCCAACGTTCGATGCCATCAGCGAGAACCCTCCGCAGGGTCCGCTCGACGCACCTATCAGGACTGCGAGCGTGACCCATCATGCGGCCCACCTAGAACAACACTGGAGACTAATAAAAATGCAGCAGACACACTTCAAGAAAATCGGCGCTGTGATGATCCTGTCCCTGGCTTGCGCCTTTGCCGCGCAAGCACAGGAGAAGAAACCCAATGTGGTGGTCATCGGCACCGGCGGCACCATCGCCGGTGCGGGCGCATCCAGCGTCAACACCGCCGCCTATCAATCGGCCGTGGTGCCGGTGGACAAGATCATCGCCGCCGTCCCCGAGATCTCCAAGATCGCCAACGTGCGCGGCGAGCAGATCTTCCAGATCGGCAGCGAGAGCTTCAACGACGAGCGCCTGCTGAAACTGGGCAAGCGCGTCTCCGAGCTGTTGAAACAGAATGACGTCGACGGCGTGGTCATCACCCACGGCACCGACACCATCGAGGAAACTGCCTACTTCCTGAACCTGGTCTTGAAGAGCGCCAAGCCGGTCGTGGTGGTCGGTTCCATGCGCCCGGGCACGGCGCTGGGTGCCGATGGCGCGCTGAACCTGTACGACGCGGTGCTGGTGGCCGGCAGCAAGGAAGCCGCCGGCAAGGGCACGCTGGTGGTGATGAACGACGAGATCCATTCCGGCCGCGACGTCACCAAGAGCAATTCCTTCAAGGTCGAGACCTTCCGTTCGCCCTACGGCCCGCTGGGCTACGTGGTGGAAAACAAGCTGATGTTCTATCGCCTGCCGGCCCGTCCGCACACCACCCAGACCGAATTCGACATCGACCAGATCAACAGCCTGCCGCGCGTGGACATTGCCTACAACTACGGCAACGTCAGCCGCGCCGCCTATGACGCCTTCGTGGCAGCCGGCGCCAAGGCCATCATCCATGACGGTACCGGCAACGGCAGCGTGGCCGAGCAGATCGTGCCGGTGCTGCAGGAAGTGCGCAGCAAGGGTGTGCAGGTCATCCGCGCCACCCGCACCGGCAGCGGCGTGGTGATCCGCAATGGCGAACAGCCTGACGACAAGTTCGACTGGGTCGTCACCGACGACCAGAACGCCCAGAAGGCCCGCATCCTGGCCGAGCTGGCGCTGACCAAGACCAATGATCCCAAGGAACTGCAGAAGATCATGTGGAAGTACTGATTCGCCGCCGGGCGCCATGCCCCTCCGCGTGAGGCATGACGCCGGCTGCAACAGGTGTTTTGCGTTGTTGCACCGACTGAGGTTTCCTCAGTTCCCTCTTGGCCCCGCTTCGGCGGGGCTTTTTTCATCCCGGCCGCAGGCGAGGTCAGGCCAGCACCGGCTGGGCCGGCTCCGGGATCAGGCGGATCGGGATCGACTTGGCCGCCGGCACCTTGCTCCCGCGTGCATGGTGGAACAGCGGGATCAGGCGGTTCAGTTCGGGGTAATAGCCCATCACACAACCGGCCGGGATATCGAAGGCTTCCACGCGCAGATGATCGACGCGACGCTCCACACCATCTGAAGAGACAGTCTCGGCCGCGACGAAATCGCCCGGCACCAGGCCCTGTTGGCGCAGGTCCTGCCGGTTCATCAGCAAGATGCGGCGCGTGCCCCAGACGCCACGGAAACGGTCATCCAGCGAATAGACGGTGGTGTTGAACTGGCTGTCGCCGCGCGTGGTCATCAGGCGCAGCACGCCGGGCGCATCGGCGGGCATGTCGGGATCGGGCTCGAAGCCATCCGGCACCATGAAGTTGGCCTTGCCATTGGGCGTCTTCCACTGTCGCTCACGCGCCGCCAGCGGGCGCGCAAAGCCGCCTGGCGTCCACATGCGCGCATTGAAGTCATGGAAGATATCGGGATAGGTAGCCTCGATGGCATCGCGGATGCGACCATAGTCCGCGACCCAGCCATCCCAGTCCACCTGCGTATGGGCCGGCAGCAGGCGCTTGGCCAGCGCTGCCACGATGGCCGGTTCCGACAACAGATGCGGTGAGGCCGGCTTGACGCGTCCGCGCGAGCCATGCATGCAGCCGGTGCTGTCTTCCACCGATACCGATTGCTCGCCGCCGCCTTGCTGATCGACCTCGATGCGCCCCAGGCAGGGCAGGAGATAAGCCGTCTTGCCGTGGATCACGCAAGAGCGGTTCAAGTGCGTTACCACCTGCACCGTCAGAGGCAGCTTGCGCCAGGCCGGTTCCATCACGCCCTGGTCGGGAATGGCACGCACGAAATTGCCGCCCAGCATGAAGAAGGCCGAGAGCTCGCCATCGCGGATCTTCTCGCAGGCTTCTACCGTGTTGAGTCCCTTCTCCATCGGTGGCTCGAAATGGTAGAGCGCGCGCAGCTTGTCATTGGGCACCATCTCCGGATTTTCGGTAATGCCCACGGTACGCTGCCCCTGTACGTTGGAGTGTCCACGAATGGGGCAGATACCGGCGCCAGGCTTGCCGATGTTGCCGCGCAGGAGCAAGAGGTTGGTCAGCATGTGGATGGTGCGGACCGCCTCGCGATGCTGGGTCACGCCCATGCCATACATGAGCATGGCGCTGTCGGCGGCGGCATAGGTGTCGGCGGCCTGCTCCAGCTCGGTGCGCGCGACGCCGGCATGTCTTTCGATCTCGCTCCAGGACGTCTTGCGCACGACCTCGGCAAATGCCTCCATACCGCTGGTATGCGCATCGATGAAAGCCTGATCCAGCAGGCGCGGCCTACCTTCAGCCTGGGCCAGGTCGTCGCGTTCGAGGATGCGCTTGGCCATGCCGACGGCAGCCGCGGCATCGCCGCCGATGCGGATCTGGACGTATTGCGAGCTGATCTCGGTATGCGCCGGGGTGATCATCTCGGTGGGCGATTGCGGGTTGACGAAGCGCTGCAGGCCGCGCTCGCGCAAGGGATTGAAGGTGATGACGGGGACCCCGCGCTTGCGCGCCTCTTCCAGCGGATGCAGCATGCGCGGCGCATTGGTGCCGGTGTTGTGGCCGAAGAAGAGGATGCAGCCGGTGTGTTTGAAGTCTTCCAGCCGGACGGTGCCGACCGGTACGCCGATGGTCTGCGGCAAGGCCACGGAAGTGGACTCGTGGCACATGTTGGAACTGTCGGGCAGGTTGTTGGTGCCATACATGCGCGCCATCAGCTGGTACATGTAGGAAGTCTCCAGCGAGGCGCGGCCGGACGCATAGAAGACCACCTTCTTCGGATCCATGGCACGCAACCGGGCGGCGATGTCATCGAAGGCCTCATCCCAGGAGACCGGCAGGTAGCGATCACTGGCCGGGTCATACTTCATCGGTTCGGTCACGCGGCCGGTGGATTCGAGCTCCAGGTCGTTCCAGCGCTCCATCTCGGTGACCGTATGCCGGGCGAAAAGCTCCGGGGTGGCCCGTTTGCCGGTGATCTCCCAGGCGGTGGCCTTGGCCCCGTTCTCGCAGAATTCGAAGAGGTGCGGATCGGCCGGTTTAGCCCAGGAACAACTGACACAGGCGAAGCCCTCGGGCTTGTTCTGCTTCATCAGGACGCGGGTACCGCTGGCGATCACGTGCTCCTGCTGGAGAATGGAGCCCAGTGCCTTGACCGAGCCCCAGCCGCCGGCGGCATTGTTGTATTCGTCGAAACGCGCTTCTTCGGGGGTATCCTTGGTTTTCATCCTGCTTCTCCGGGCCTGATGCATGCATGGGAATGACGCGGCGCATTGCTGCGTCCGAGCTACCGATGATGCAGGCGGGAGACAGATCTGGCTGTAGGCGCGGCACCGATTTACACCGCGCCCGGCTCCTACAGCCTGGTCCTGAGAACACAGCGGGCTCAGCCCGCGCTGTCGTTGGCACGCACGACCTGCTGCGCCTGCTCGATACTGACGTGATGGTCTTCCATGGTATGGACCAGCTTCTGCCGCTGCGCCCGCGAGCCGAAATTGTTGGCGTAGATCCAGGTGAACTCCGCCCCCAGCAGGAAGATCTGGGCCGAGTAGTAGATCCACAGCAGCAACAGCGCAAACGACCCTGCAGCCCCGAAACCGGAGGTCATGCCGGTGCTGCCCAGGTACATGCCGATGAGGTATTTGCCGATGATGAAGAGCACCGTGGTGGCGACCGCGCCGATCCAGACGTCGCGCCAGGATAGCGTCACGCGCGGCATGAACTTGTAGATCATCGAAAAGAGCGTCGAGAACACCACGAAGGACAGCACGAAGTTCAGCAGCTGCAACACCAGCTGCCAGCCCTCGAACCAGCCGCCCCACCAGCGCCCCAGCGCCGCCAGCGCGGCACTGACCACCAGCGAGATGATCAGCAGGAAACCCAGCCCCAGGATCAACCCGAAGGACAAGAGACGGGTACGGGCCAGTTGCCACACGCCGCTCTTGCGTGTGGCCACGGGGATGCGCCAGATGCGGTCCAGCGCGCTCTGCAGTTCGGAAAACACGGCGGTGGCGCCGATGACCAGCGTCACCACCGAAATCCCGGCGGCAATCATGCCCTCGCGTGGCTGGCTGACCGACTTCAGCAGCCCCTGGATGGCGAAGGCCCCTTCGGTGCCGACGATGTCGCGGATCTGGTTGACGATCTCGCCCTGCGCGGCATCGTGGCCGAAGAGCATGCCGGCCACGGCGATGGCAATCACCAGCATGGGCGCAATCGAAAAGATCGTGTAGTAGGCAATGGCCGCCCCCATGCTGGGGGCGAAGTCGCTCAGCCAGGCGTTCACGGCCGCCACCGTCAACTGCCAGGCCTGCTGCGCGCGCGAGCCGCCCTGCAGCATCTTGACCTCGGCGGCGGGATCGAGATAGTCCGACGGGGCCGGTTCCAGCCTGGCCTTGACGATGTCGATGCGCGCCGGGGCGTCCGCTGCCGGTGGCGGTACGCTCCTGGCCGCAGCCTTGGCGCGCGCTGAGCCGCGCCGCCACGCGGCCACCAGCGGCAAGACCAGGCTCACCAACCGCACGGCGCGCTCCAGACCCGAGGGGGCTGAATCGAGTGCAGAGCTGCGCACCACGGTCTTTTCACCCGGTTCCGCAGCGGGGGTCGCCGCCGCCCCGGCCAGCCGTCGCTGGCGCCGCTTGCGGCCCAGCCAGATGCCCAGGCCGGCGCTGACCAGGGCGCCGGCGACGATGCCGCCGGCGGGTAGCGTCTTGCCGGCCGAGCTGTCGTCGAGGTCGTCGGATGGGCGCGATGGATTGCTCATGGGGGCCGTCTCCTGGTGCATTGTGATGGCGGTGTGACCTGCTGCCGACAATGATTGTTCCTTCTTGCGGGCTGGCGGTCCAGCCCCGCGCGCAAGGGCCGGCCGGCGCGAAAATCGTCCGCATGGTATAAAGGAAATCTTCGCTGGCGTAGGCCGGCGACTGAACCAGGCCAGCGATATCCGGTCTGTCAACCTATTCCCCCTGCCGCCGCGCCCCGTCGCCGGGCGGCATCTCCCCAACCCTGACCAACGAGGTTCGCACATGTATAAGGACGTACAGCTTTTCATCAACGGTGAATGGACCGCCAGCGCCTCCGGCCGCACCATCGATGTGGTCAACCCGGCTACCGAGGAAGTGATCGGCAAGATCGCCCATGCCGGTCGCGAAGATCTGGATCGCGCGCTGGACGCCGCCAAGAAGGGCTTCGAGACCTGGCGCAAGATGTCCGCCTTCGAGCGCTCCAAGATCATGCGCCGCGCCGCCGACCTGTTGCGTGAGCGCGCCGACGAGATCGCCCGCCTGATGACCCAGGAACAGGGCAAGCCGCTGCCCGAAGCGAAGATGGAAACCCTGGGCGCGGCCGATACCATCGACTGGTTCGCCGAGGAAGCCCGCCGTACCTACGGCCGCCTGGTACCGGCCCGCACCCCGGGTGCCTACCAGATGGTGATCAAGGAACCGGTCGGTCCGGTGGCCGCCTTCACGCCCTGGAACTTCCCCATCAACCAGGTGGTGCGCAAGCTGTCGGCCGCGCTGGCGGCGGGCTGTTCCATCATCGTCAAGGCGCCGGAAGAAACCCCGGCCTCGCCAGCTGAACTGATCCGCGCCTACGCCGACGCGGGCGTACCGGCCGGCGTCATCAACCTGGTCTATGGCGTGCCGGCCGAGATCTCGGAATACCTGATCCCGCATCCGGTGATCAAGAAGATCTCCTTCACCGGCTCCACGCCAGTGGGCAAGCAGCTGGCCGCGCTGGCCGGCCAGTACATGAAGCGCGCAACGATGGAACTGGGTGGTCATGCGCCGGCCATGGTGTTCGACGATGCCGATATCGATGTGGCGGCCAAGACCCTGGCCACGTCGAAATTCCGCAATGCCGGCCAGGTGTGCGTCTCGCCGACCCGCTTTCTGGTGCAGAAGGGCGTCTTCAATGCCTTCGTCGACAAGTTCGTCACCTATGCCGAGCAACTGAAGGTCGGCAATGGCCTGGAAGCCGGCGTGAACATGGGCCCGGTGGCCAACAAGCGCCGTATCCCGGCGCTGGAAGCACTGATCGACGACGCCGTTGCCAACGGCGCGCAACTGCGCACCGGTGGCAAGCGCATCGGCGACAAGGGTTACTTCTTCCAGCCGACGGTGTTGACCAATGTGCCGCTGAGCGCGCGCGTGATGAACGAAGAACCCTTCGGCCCGCTGGCGCTGATCAATTCCTTCGAGACCCTCGATGAAGTGATCGCCGAAGCTAATCGCCTGCCCTTCGGCCTGGCCGCCTATGCCTTCGCCAAGTCGGCGCAGACCAAGCATGCGCTGGCCGACCGTGTGGAAAGCGGCATGCTGACCATCAACCACCTGGGCCTGGCGCTGCCGGAACTGCCCTTCGGCGGCATCAAGGACAGCGGCTACGGTTCCGAAGGCGGCACCGAGGCCATCGAGGCCTACATCAACACCAAGCTGGTGACGCAGCTGGATGTCTGATGCCCCGCAGCTCACATGAGCTGCTGGATTGATCACTCCGGGTGATCAAAAAAATCGGCGGACCTGCAAGGGTCCGCCGATTTTCATTTCACCAGCCGTTCGGCCTAGTCTTCACCGCCACCCGAGGGCGGCACCAGGATATCGCGGCTGCCATTGCGCGACATGGCCGAGAGCACACCGGCCGTCTCCATCTGTTCCACCAGGCGCGCTGCGCGGTTGTAGCCGATGCGCAGTTGCCGCTGCACCGACGAGATCGAGGCACGCCGGGTCTTGAGCACGAAGGCCACGGCCTCGTCGTAGAGCGGATCGGCTTCCGGATCGCCGCCTTCGCCGTTGGCAAACATATCGGCCTGGGCCGTATCCTCGGAAATCGGCGGCGCCAGGATTTCCTCGATGTAGCGCGGCTCGCCGAAGGATTTCAGATACTCCACCACGCGATGCACTTCCTCGTCGGAGACGAAGGCGCCATGGACACGCTGCGGATAACCCGAGCCCGGCGGCAGGAACAGCATGTCGCCATGGCCCAGCAGCGACTCGGCACCCATCTGGTCCAGCACGGTACGCGAGTCGATCTTGGAAGACACCTGGAAAGCCACGCGGGTCGGGATATTGGCCTTGATCAGGCCGGTGATCACATCCACCGAGGGGCGCTGCGTGGCCAGGATCAGGTGGATGCCGGCGGCGCGCGCCTTTTGCGCCAGGCGGGCGATCAGTTCCTCGACCTTCTTGCCGACCACCATCATCAGGTCGGCCAGCTCGTCGATGACGATGACGATGGTGGGCAGCTTTTCCAGCGGCTCGGGGGCATCCGGCGTAAGACTGAAGGGGTTGGGAATCTTCTCGCCACGGGCGGCGGCTTCATCGAGCTTCTGGTTGTAGCCGGCCAGGTTGCGCACGCCCAGCTTGGACATCTTCTTGTAGCGCCGCTCCATCTCGTCGACCGCCCAGTTCAGGGCGTGCGCGGCCTCGCGCATATCGGTCACCACCGGCGCCAGCAGGTGCGGGATGCCCTCGTAGATGGACAGCTCCAGCATCTTGGGATCGATCATGATCAGGCGCACTTCGTCCGGCGTGGCCTTGTAGAGCAACGACAGGATCATGGCGTTGATGGCCACCGACTTGCCCGAGCCGGTGGTGCCGGCCACCAGCATGTGCGGTGCGCGGGCCAGGTCGGTCACCACGGGCGTGCCGGTGATGTCCTTGCCCATGGCAATGGTGAGATGGGACGACGACTTGCGGTAGGCCTGCGAATGGATGATCTCGGAGAGCTTGATCATCTGCCTGCGCGCATTGGGCAGTTCCAGGCCCATGCAGGTCTTGCCGGGAATGGTCTCGACCACGCGGATGGAGGTCAGCCCCAGCGCCCGCGAGAGGTCCTTCATCAGGTTCACCACCTGGGCGCCACGCACTCCCTGCGCCGGTTCCACTTCGAAACGGGTGATCACCGGCCCCGCTTCAGCGCCCAGCACGGTGACGGGTACCTTGAATTCCTTGAGGCGCTGTTCGATCAGGCGGCCGGTTTCCTGCAACTGCTCGGGGTCGACCTCGATGCGCGACTCGGGCACTTCATCAAGCAGCTCCAGCGAAGGCAGGGGGATGTCCACATACGGCGGATCGACGTAGTCCGGGTAGGCCATCGATACCGGGGCAGGATCAGGCTGGTGGACGGTAAAGGTCGAGGTGGCGGGCGGCTGCGGCGCTGTCTGCGGCACTGTTTGCGGCTGCGGATCGGGCAGCATGTCGAACCAGGGTGCCTGGAACTGCGGAAGTGCCGCTTCAGGTAGCGTCAGCGGCGCGAATGGTGTGAGCGGCTCCTGCGGTTCCTGAGGCTCCTCATACGCCTGCGGCGTCATCAGGTCCGGCAGCTCGGCGGCCGGCACGGGATCGGCCACCGGTATGGGCGGCGGCGCCATCGGCGCCGGCTGTGCTGGCTGCGGCGACACGTTGCCGATGGTCTGCTCGCCGGACTCCTGCAGGGAACGCATCAGGCGCGTCGGAATGGCATCGGCATGTGCAGCAGGTGCGCCCGCAGGCTGCGCCTGGGGAGCGGCGCGACCGACACTGCTGATGCGGATACTGCGGGTCGCCATCGACGGCGGCATAGCGGCCGACGTGGGGGCAGATGCTGAAGCGCTCCCCGCACGGGCGATGGAAGGCGGAATCGGCCGGATCGGCGGCACCGGATTGGCCGCCCGCGACAGGCTGGCGTTGGCTGCGGCACTGGCGGCCGAGATGACGGTGCTGGCCGCCGCGCGCGCCCGCATCGCTTCGGTAGGACGCAAGGTCTCGAAAGCCGCCCATTCGGATTCCGGCCTGGCCTTGGCGACCGGCGCCGGCTGCTTGAGCAGGGGCCAGCGGCCGGCTGGTGCCGGCTGGGCGTTGCTGCCCCCCGGTGCGGTCTGCGCAGCCTGTGCGTGGCGCTGGCTGCCACCGGTGATTGCCGACAGCGGCACCTGCCAGTCTTCCCGCGGGGCGTTGCCGGCGGCCGGGCTGGGCTGCGGGGTCAGGCGACTGGGACGGGCACGCGGGGGGAAGGGAGACGAGGCCTGGCGTGACGCCGAGGGATTGGAGGTGCGCGGCGCCGGCATGCGGCGCTCGGTGCTGCTGGGGAAACTGCTGCGCTGGCTGCTCATGCGCACGCGCTCGCTCTCGATACTGCCGCGCCGTGGCGGCCCCAGGTCGAGTTCGGGATGGTCCTCGCGCTCAAGCTCTTTGCCGGGGTTCAGGATCGCCCCCAGCAACCATTTCAGGCCCAGCGCCAGCAAACCCAGCATCAGCACCGCTGCCAGGCCACGGCTGAGCTTGCCGCCCAGGGCATCCATCAGCGCCGCGCCGAGCAGGTCAGCGTGCTGGCTGTCATCGCCCGTACTCAGTTGCGCCCGCACCAGCGCCTCCAGGGCAGCGCTGGCACACAGCAGCAGCAAGCTGCCGCACCACAGACGGATGGCACCACGGCCGCCCATGAGCGACTTGCGGCCGAGCGCGCGCACTACCGTGCGCAGCAGCAGCGGCAGCAGCCAGAGGACCGACCAGCCAAACCATTTGACGAAAATCATGCTACTCCCAAACTTCACCGACCTGGCATGCCGCCAGCCGGCCTCGTGAATCTGTCAGGCTGCGAGTGTAAACCAAACCGCGCAACCGCCGCCGGCCCCCACCCTGCCCGTAGTGACTAACTCAGCGGCCATGACAGTGACAATCCTGCACATGGTCATTGATCAAGCCTATGCCCTGCAGGTAGGCATAGATGATGGTGGAGCCGACGAACTTGAAGCCGCGTCGCGCCAGGTCCTTGGAAATGGCATCCGACAACGGCGTCTTGGCCGGGCAATCGGCCAGCGTTTTCCAGCCGTTGCGCACGGGCTGGCCATCGACATGCGCCCACAGGTAATCGTCCAGACCGCCCAGCTCCTCGCGCAGCTTCAGGTAGGCGCGGGCATTGCCGATGGTGGCCGCCACCTTCAGGCGATTGCGGATGATGCCGGGATCGGCCAGCAACTGCGCCACCTTGCGCTCGTCGTAGCGGGCGATCTTCTCGGCATCCCATTGGTCGAAGGCGGCGCGGTAGCTTTCGCGCTTGTTGAGCACGGTCTCCCAGGACAGGCCGGCCTGGGCGCCTTCGAGGTTGAGCATCTCGAAGAGCCGCGTCTCGTCGTGGCAAGGCACGCCCCATTCGTGGTCGTGATAGTGCACATAGAGCGGGTTATTCAGGTTGACCCAGCCGCAGCGGTTCAGCGATTGCTTCAGGGATTGGTTCATGGATGTTCTCTGTCTTGGTTCTCTTGCGGTTCACACCGGCCACAGCGGCGCTTCATCCATCAGCGCGATCTGCTCGCGCAACTCCAGGATGCGGTCCTGCCAGTAGCGTTGGGTGTTGAACCAGGGAAAGGCTACCGGAAACGCCGGGTCGTCCCAGCGTCGCGCCAGCCAGGCGGAATAATGGATCAGGCGCAGGGTGCGCAGTGCTTCGATCAGGTAGAGCTCGCGCGGCTCGAATTCGCAAAAGCTTTCATAGCCGGCCAGCAGATCGGCCAGCTGGCGCACCATGTCACTGCGCTCGCCGGAGAGCAGCATCCAGAGATCCTGCACGGCCGGGCCGCTGCGGCTGTCATCGAAATCGACAAAGTGCGGGCCGGCATCGGTCCACAGCACGTTACCAACATGGCAATCCCCATGCAGGCGCAGGCGGCGGATGTCGCCGGCGCGGTCATAGCAGCGCCGCACCCCTTCCAGGGCCTGCTCCACGGTGGTACGCCAGGCGCTGGCCACGTCCATGGGAATGAAGTCATGCGCCAGCAGCCAGTCGCGCGGCTCCTCCCCGAAACTGGCGATATCCAGCGCCGGCCGTGCCGCGAAGGCGCTGCGGGCGCCCACGGCGTGGATGCGTCCGATGAAACGGCCCATGCGCTCAAGGGTGTCGGCATCGTCCAGTTCGGGCGCCCGGCCGCCATGGCGCTGGAAGACCGCAAAGCGGAAACCCGCATGGCGGTGCAGGGTCGCGCCATTGGCCAGACGCATGGCGGGCACCACCGGCACCTCATCGTCAGCCAACTCCTGCGAAAACGCGTGTTCTTCTAGGATCTGCTCATCGCTCCAGCGCAGCGGCCGGTAGAACTTGGCCACCAGCGGCGGCCCCTCCTCCATGCCGACCTGGTAGACCCGGTTTTCGTAGCTGTTCAGGGCCAGCAGGCGGCCATCGCCATACAGGCCGAGCCCATCCAGGGCGTCCAGCACCGTATCGGGCGAGAGCGTGGCGAAGGAGGTGGCGTCGGGCTGTGGCTGGGCTGGGGAAGAGGCGACTTGATTCATCCGTCTATTGTACTGTCGCCAGCGCCAACGCCACAGGACAATCCGCCCTATTATGGGCCCAACAATGCTCGCGCCCCTGGCTGAATGCCTTTACACTCCTGCCTTTAGCATTTGCAATTGGACCCATCATGCATCTCGACCAGCCCCTTTCCGACGCAGAGTTCGACGAACTCGACGATTTCCTCCTCTCCGACCGCTGCGCCGATGACGTGATGACCATGGACACCCTGCATGGCTACCTGACGGCGCTGGCCATCGGCCCGCAGGAAATCCTCATGGCCGAATGGCTGCCGCGCGTCTGGGGCAGCCGCCCGGAAGACACGCCCAAGTTCAAGAACGGCAAGGAAGCCGAGCGTATCACCAGCCTGATCGCGCGCACCATGAACGAGATCGCCATCACCTTCGAAGTGGCGCCCAAGGAATACGAACCGCTGTTCTGCGAGCGCGAGCACGAAGGCAAGCCGCTGCTGGACGCCGAGGCCTGGGCCTGGGGCTTCTGGGAAGGCATCCAGCTGCGCGCGGCGCAATGGGATGAGATCTTCCATTCCAACATCGGGCCACTGCTGCGCCCGATCTACCTGCTCGGCGCCGAAGAGCTGGAAGAGGAAGAAACCAAACTCATCGACGACCCCATCAAGACCCACAAGCTGGCCATCGAGATCGAAGCCGCCATCCCGCACATCCATCGCTACTGGGCGCCCAAGCGCAAGTCGGCGGTGGAACAGGTGCAGCGCGAGGCGCCCAAGACCGGGCGCAACGATCCCTGCCCCTGCGGCAGTGGCAAGAAATACAAGAAATGCTGCGGAGCCGACACGGACGATTGATTTCGCCAGAATTTCCCGCTGGAAACAAAAAGGCGCACCGGAGAACGGTGCGCCTTTTCATTTCGACTGGGCGACCAGGAGATCACTCCTTGATGAAGTGCTCGCGGTAGTACTTCAGTTCCTCGATCGATTCCAGGATGTCGGCCAGGGCGGTGTGCATCTGGCGCTTCTTGAAACCGGTGGCGATCTCCGGCTTCCAGCGCTTGCACAGTTCCTTCAGGGTCGACACGTCCAGGTTGCGGTAGTGGAAGAATTCTTCCAGCTTGGGCATGCCGCGCACCATGAAACGGCGGTCCTGGCAGATGGAATTGCCGCACATGGGCGACTTGCCGGCCGGTACGTACTGCTTCAGGAAGGCGATGATCTGCTGCTCGGCATCGGCTTCGGTGACGGTGGAAGCCTTGACGCGGTCGATCAGGCCGGAACGGCCGTGGGTGCCCTTGTTCCAGGCATCCATGCCGTCCAGCAGCTCGTCGGACTGGTGGATGGCCAGCACCGGGCCTTCGCCCAGCACGTTGAGTTCGGCGTCGGTGACCACCACGGCGACTTCGATGATGCGGTCCGAATCGGGATCCAGGCCGGTCATCTCCATATCGACCCAGACCAGGTTCATTTCATTGGGACGCGCGAGCGCGGCGGGGGCTTGTGACATAATTCTTCCTTATTGACGTAATGGGTCTTGCACCCATCTACTGCATGGTTCGCTCGCCCAGCCTGCGCTGGCGGCATGGTTCTTGTCCTGCTGCTGGCCTGGCCGCCGGGGGCGGCTTGCGGCGGCGCTCCCCGGGAGGTCGCGGCGGGCCGGCATCGAACTTTCGCCATTTTCGCACAGGGACAGCATGTCTTCACTTTCGTTTTCGGTTTTGTTCGTCGTCTTCCTCGCCATCAGCCTGGTGGTCCGCTACTGGCTGGCCTCGCGCCATATCCGCCATGTGATCGCGCATCGCGCCGCCGTCCCGGCCGAGTTCGCCGAGAAGATTCCCCTGTCCGCCCACCAGAAGGCGGCCGACTATACCGTCGCGCGCACCAAGTTCGGCCTGGTGACGCTGCTGGTCAATACCGCCGTGCTGATCGGCTTCACCCTGCTGGGTGGCCTGCAGTGGCTTTCCAGCCTGCTGCTGGGCTGGACCGGCGGGCCTGGGACGCTGTACCAGATTGCCCTGGTGGCTGGTTTTGGCATCATCTCGGGACTGGTGGACCTGCCTTTTGACTACTATCGCCAGTTCAGGCTGGAAGCGGGTTTCGGCTTCAACAAGATGACGCACGGCCTGTTCCTCGTCGACTTGCTCAAGAACACCCTGGTGGGCATCGTGCTGGGATTGCCGCTGCTGTGGGTGGTGCTGGCGCTCATGGAACAGGCCGGTCGCTTCTGGTGGCTCTACACCTGGCTGTTCCTGTGTGCATACCAGTTGCTGATGCTGGTCATCTACCCCATCTTCATCGCCCCGCTCTACAACAAGTTCACGCCGCTGGAAGATGACAGCCTGCGCAACCGTATCGAGGGGCTGCTCAAGCGAGTCGATTTCGCCTCAAAGGGCTTGTTCGTGATGGACGGCTCCAAACGCAGCGCGCATGGCAACGCCTATTTCTCCGGCTTCGGCCCGAACAAGCGCATCGTCTTCTTCGATACCCTGCTGGCCCGTCTGGCGCCGCATGAGATGGAGGCGGTGCTGGCCCACGAACTGGGTCACTTCAAGCTCAAGCACATCGTCAAGCGCGTGGTGGTGATGTTCGCCCTCTCGCTGGCCTTCCTGGCCCTGCTGGGCTACCTGAAGGGCCAGGCATGGTTCTATACTGGCCTGGGCGTCAATCCGCTGCTGGTCGGCAGCAATGATGCGATGGCGCTGATCCTGTTCATGCTGGTGCTGCCGATCTTCACCTTCCTGCTCTCGCCGCTGTCCTCGCTGTCCTCACGCAAGCACGAATTCGAGGCCGATGCCTTCGCCGCCCAGCACACCAATGCCCAGGACCTGGTGTCGGCGCTGGTCAAGCTGTACGAAGACAACGCCTCCACGCTCACCCCCGATCCGCTGCACTCGGCCTTCTACGATTCACACCCGCCGGCGTCGCTGCGCATCCAGCACCTGCACGCCGCGCACGGCACCCCCGCCACCGGCCACTGACATCCACCCATTCGCGCCGGCGGCCTGCCACGCCGCCGGCCTTCAGGAGAATTCCATGAGCATCACCGCACAGAGCCTCGCCGCTTCCCGCAGCATCCAACCCGTCGCCGCACTGGACGACGCCGGCATCCAGGCCCACCTGGCCGCCCTGCCCGACTGGAAGATCGACGGCGGCAAGCTGGCCCGTACCTTCGCCTTCGGCAACTATTACGAGACCATCGCCTTCGTCAATGCCATCGCCTGGATCATCCACGCCGAAGACCACCATCCCGACCTGGGCGTGAGCTACAACCGCTGCAGCGTGCGCTTTGACACGCACAGCGTCAATGAAGGACGGGGTGGTCTCTCGGCCAACGACTTCATCAGTGCCGCCAAGGTCGACGCCATCTTCGCCCAGCGCGCCGCTGCCTGATGGCTGGCCGCAAGCACGCCGCCGCACGCGGCGCAGGAGCACCGGCCAATGCGGCCGCGCTGGAATCAGGTGTAGTCATTGCCGCCCATGGGCGGCATTACCTGGTCCAGGCAGGTAGCGAGAAACTGCATTGCGTCACCCGTGGCAAGAAGAGCGACGTGGCCGTGGGCGACCATATCCGCCTGGCCCGTACCTCGGCCAACCAGGGCGTGGTCGAAGCCATCGACGAGCGCCGCACCCTGCTCTATCGCTCCGACCAGTACAAGTCCAAGCTACTGGCCGCCAATGTGGACCAGCTCTTCATCGTGGTGGCCACCGAACCGAGTTTCTCGGACGACCTGGTCTCGCGCTCGCTGGTAGCGGCCGAATCGGCCGGTGTCTCGGCCCACCTGATCCTGAACAAGACCGACATCACCGAGGCCCTGCCCAAGACGCGCGAGCGGCTGCAGGTCTATGCAAAGCTGGGATATCCGGTGCATGAAGTCTCGGCCAAGGCACAGCCCGACGAGACCCGCGCGGCCTTCATGCCGCTATTGGCCGGCAAGAGCACGATCCTGATCGGCCAGTCGGGCATGGGCAAGTCGTCCATCATCAACCTGATCGTGCCGGACGCCGACATCGCCACCCGCGAGATCTCGGCCGCGCTCGATACCGGCAAGCACACCACCACCTTCACCCGGCTCTACCAGATGGAGCAGGACGCCAGCATCATCGACTCGCCAGGCTTCCAGGAATTCGGTCTCTACCAGCTCTCCGAAGGCATGCTGGAACGCGCCTTCCGCGACTTCACGCCCTACCTGGGCAAGTGCCGCTTCTACAACTGCCACCACCTCAACGAACCCGGTTGCGCCGTGCTGGAAGCGGTGCAGGCCGGCGAGATCGCGGCCATGCGGCACCAGTTGTATGGGCAGCTGGTGCATGAGTCCTCGCAGACCCTGTACTGACCCGGTTCGCGTGGCGCTGGATAAAGATGGCGCTGCGGCGGGAACCGTTCAGGTCCTGGGCAGGGCCGTCAGCTGGCGCACCTCGAAGCCCATCGCCTTGAGCTGAGCCAGCACGCTATCGGGGCCAATCATGTGCAGGAAGCCAATGGCGCAGAAGACATCCCCTTGGCTTTCCATGAGCCGGGCGATGCGTTGCGCCAGTACCGTATTGCGCGGACCGAACAGCCTCTGGTTCGCGGTGCAGTGTTCTTCTGTACAAAACCGTTCGATGTCTCCCAGGCTCCCCTCGGACCACAGTGCCGCGAGGCGTTGCGTGATCTGACTCACGCGTCCGCTCTTGATGTCATCAAGATCCTCCTGCAGCTCCTCCAGCGTGCTGCCGCCCAGGGCAGCGCGTTGCTCTTCCGTGGTTTCCAGCTCATGAATCTTTTTCTTGAAATACCGGGAAAAGCCAATGATCGAAGAGTCGATGGAAAAATCGGGATATAGGCCAGCATGTCTGGCCGACAGTACGCTCAGGGCCGCCAACCTGATGGCCAGGCCGGATCCGGCAAGAGCACGCTCATCGATGCAGGCTTTCTTGAATTGCGTGCTCGCTTCTTGCTCCATGGCCTGGTAGCGTGGCGATGTCGCATCGGCAGCCTGCGTGGGCATGGGCGCGAGCATGCGCTGGCCGGTCTCGGGCTTGCCGATATCCAGTTCCACCGCCAGGACCTTGGAGGCCATCAGTGCCTTGGTGACCAGTGGCCCCGGGAAATCCCACTCCAGACGTGCGACGTGGATGGTGCCATAGAGGTATGAGCGGCGGCCGTTCTTGCTCAACTCCCACAGCGGTCCGCGATCCGGCTGCCCGGATCGCGCCAGGCGCTGCATGTCTTCCGAACTGACATGCGGAACGGGCGGGCAGTCCTGGGCCGCAGAGGGTCTCATCGCAGCCAGGACCATCAGGCCCAGCACACAGCCGCGCAAATACATCATCCAGTTTTTTTTCATGTTGAATTGAGAAGACGTCTCAGGAGTAAGCCCCGCGCCAAATGGCCGGGGCAAGCCTACAACAATATGGCAATCCGTCAAGCGGCCCTGCGGCAATCTCCCCCTCAGAACCTGTAGGCCGCCGTCAGCACCAGCGAGCGCGGCGCCCCCGGCACGATCTGCGTCACGCCGGTGGCGCTGGCGTAGTAACTGCGATTGCCCAGGTTGGTCGCCGCCAGCGTGTATTCGGCCGTGGACAGGCGATATCCCAGCTTGCCATCCCAGCGCGTATAGGCGGGCAACTCCAGCAGGTTGTCGCGATCGACATAGCGTGCGCCTTCGTAGATCAGGCCGGTCTCGGCGAACCATCCCAGTGGCGGGGCATAGGCGAGGAACAGGCTGCCGCCCCGACCCGATACCCCGGTGGAGCGCTTGCCGGTGAATTGCGGCTCGGCCTGCAGCACTTTGGCGTTCTGCTGGGTCAGGCCACCCCGGATAAACCAGTTGCGGGCGACCTCACCAGCCAGGCTCAGCTCCACACCACGGTTGCGCTCCAGCCCGGTCTGGTAGAACACGCCCGGCCTGACCGGATCGGCCACGCTGCGGTTGTACAGATCCAGCTGGAACCAGGCCAGCGTGGTACTGAGCTTGCCACCCAGCCAGTCGCTCTTGATGCCGGCCTCGTATTGCCGGCTGTATTGCGGCCCGAGGTCATTGACGTTGCCCTTGGCATCCGGCGTGATGCCGATCAGGTCACCCCCCACCGGGGCGAAGTTCTTGCTGTACGACAGATACAGGTGATGCCCGGCAATCGGCTCCCATACCGCCCCGACCCGAGGGCTCAAGGCATTGCTGCCACGCTCGATGCCGAGCTTGGCAAGCTGGTTGCGCGATTCGATCTCGAAACGGTCCCAGCGCGCGCCTGCCAGCAGCTTCCATTGCGCGCCCAGGTTGATCTGGTCTTGCGCATACAGGCCCAGGTTGCGGGCCCGGTGGTAGTTCATCTGCCAGGGCTGCGGCTGCGCATCGTTGCCGGCGCGATTGTCGGGGGCCACCAGCGACACCGTCCCCGCCACGCTGCCCGACCACAGGCGCGGCTCACGCTTCTGCCAGCCGTATTCAGTGCCCAGCAACAGCTCATGCGACATGAAGGGGGTATTGATCTTGCCCAGCAGCTCCAGATTGGTCTGCAGATTGCGTTGCTGCAGGTTTTGCTGGAAGCGGGAGCGCTGCACCTGCGTCAGATCACGCGTGCGACTGATGTAGGCCTGCGAGGCGAAGGTATTGTCGAAATCGCTGGCCAGGTCGAGCAGGCTGATGCTGTGGCGTACGCTCCAGTCGGTGCTGAGCGCGCGGATGAAGCTGGAGCGCAGGCCCATGGTGGTGTCGCGGATGAAATCCCGTCCCGCCGCGCCGAAGAAGCTCTGCGGCGCCGCCGGCGGCAGCGCGTAGGCCAGCGCACGGCCGGTGGCTGACAAGGCCGTCACCCGCGCCGGCATGCCCCGGTCCGGTACGCGGTCGTACTCCTCCACATCGAACTGCAGCAACCAGCTGTCGCGCCCCGACTCCCATTTCAGCGCGGGGGAGAAATACTGGCGCACCCCGCTGACTTCATCGCGGAAGCTGCCGGTATGTTCGCGACCGGTATTGATGCGCATCGCCCACTCCTCCCCCAGCGGACGGTTCAGGTCTAGCGCCGCGCCCAGGCGTCCATAGCTGCCAGTGGTGGCCGAGACCTCGCCGAAGGCGTCGCGCCCGGGCTGCTTGCTGATGCGGTTGATCACCCCGCCACCACTGCCACGCCCGTACAGTACCGCTGCCGGGCCCTTGAGGATCTCGATGCGCTCGATGTTGCCCAGCCCGCGGATGTACTGGGCGTCATCGCGCATGCCATCGAGCAGCACGTCGCCGGCACTGGAAAAGCCACGAATACGGAATGCATCGAAGCGGGTATCGGAGACATTGGATATCCCCGGCACCCCGGCCAGGGCCGCCGCCAGGTCGCGACCGCCATAGGAGGCCACCTGCGCGACGTTGACGCTGCTGATGGTCTGCGGCAGGTCCTCGGGTGCACTGGCGGTACGGGTTGCCGTGGCCAGGCTGCCGGGACGCGGGTCATGCAGAGCGCGCGCGCCACGCTGTCCGCTCACCTCGATCACCGGCAGAGGGGCCGACTCGGCCTCCTCGCTGTCGGCAGCGTACAAGGGCAAGGGCATGGACAGGCAAGCCGCACACAGTGCCGCAGGCAAGGTGTTCAGGCGAAAACTGGGGGGGACGGGATGCGAACCAGGCACGACGGCGACTCCTCATGGAATAGGGAAAGGCGCCGATTCTAATGCCACAAAAGAGAACGATTCTCATTTGTGGCATGACATTGGATGAGATTACAGAGATAGAGAAGTTTTCTCAAAAAATATCGAAATCCCATTCGAAAAGTTTTAATTCCCGATATCGCAGAATTTCACCCAGTCTCCCCAAGGCCTGAAAACGCCGCATGATCCGGTCGCAAGCAGCCTGCCCGAGAGAGTTGCCCTGCAGCAACCACCCCGGGTATCTTTTTAAGCCGAATCCCTTATAATCTAAGGAGTTAATGACTATCGGCGGCAGGCGCCACACTGGCCGCCGTTTTTATTTATGACAATCAAACACTACCTTCAGTTTTCCGACTTTACGCTTGATGAATACGAGTACGTGATCGAACGTTCCCGTGTGATCAAACGTAAGTTCAAGAATTACGAGCCCCACCACACGCTGGCCGATCGTACGCTGGTCATGGTGTTCGAGAAGAATTCCACCCGCACCCGTCTCTCCTTCGAGGCCGGCATGCACCAGATGGGTGGTGCCGCGATCTACCTCAATACCCGTGACAGCCAGCTCGGCCGTGGCGAACCGGTGGAAGATGCGGCACAGGTGATGTCGCGCATGTGCGACGTCATCATGATCCGTACCTACGGCCAGGAGATCATCGAACGCTTCGCCAAGTATTCGCGCGTGCCGGTCATCAATGGCCTGACCAACGAGCAGCATCCCTGCCAGGTCCTGGCCGACGTGTTCACGTTCATCGAGCATCGCGGCAGCATCAAGGGCAAGATCGTGGCCTGGGTGGGTGACGCCAACAACATGCTCTATTCGTGGCTGCAGGCGGCCGAGGTGTTTGGCTTCCACGTCAACGTCTCCACCCCCAAGGGCTACGATATCGACCCGGCGCAAGTCACGCCGGGCAACCAGCACTACACCTTCTTCGCCGACCCGGCCGATGCCTGCCAGGACGCCGATCTGGTCACCACCGACGTGTGGACCAGCATGGGCTTCGAGGCCGAAAACAATGCCCGCCTGCAGGCCTTCGACGGCTGGATCGTGGACCAGGCCAAGATGTCGCGCGCCAAGAAGGATGCGCTCTTCATGCACTGCCTGCCGGCCCATCGCGGCGAGGAAGTGGCCGCCGAAGTGATCGACGGTCCGCAATCGGTCGTCTGGGATGAGGCGGAAAACCGCCTGCATGTCCAGAAGGCCCTGCTCGAATACCTGGTGCACGGCAAGTTCGACCACTGAAGCACCGGATCGAACCTGCCACCCAGCCCTGCTAGTCCATTCATCATCATCGCAACGTCAAGATCATGTCCAACATCCTGCAATCCGTCCCGGTCAACCAAAAAGTCGGCATCGCCTTTTCCGGCGGCCTCGATACCAGCGCCGCGCTGACCTGGATGCGCCAGAAAGGCGCCGTCCCCTACGCCTATACCGCCAACCTGGGCCAGCCGGATGAGCCGGACTACGACGCCATCCCCAAGAAGGCCATGCAATACGGTGCCGAACTGGCGCGCCTGGTGGACTGCCGCGAACAGCTGGCCAACGAAGGCATCGCCGCCCTGCAAAGCGGCGCCTTCCACATCTCCACCGCCGGCATCACCTACTTCAACACCACCCCGCTGGGCCGCGCCGTGACCGGTACCATGCTGGTGGCCGCGATGCGCGACGACAACGTCGACATCTGGGGTGACGGCAGCACCTTCAAGGGCAACGACATCGAGCGCTTCTACCGCTATGGCCTGCTGGTGAACCCCAACCTGAAGATCTACAAGCCCTGGCTGGACAGCACCTTCATCAACGAACTGGGCGGCCGCAAGGAAATGTCCGAGTTCATGATCAAGTCCGGCTTCGACTACAAGATGTCGGTGGAAAAGGCCTACTCGACCGACTCCAACATGCTGGGCGCGACCCACGAAGCCAAGGACCTGGAGTTCCTGAACAGCGGCATCAAGATCGTGCAGCCCATCATGGGTGTGGCGTTCTGGCGCGATGACGTCGAAGTCAAGGCCGAGACCGTCACCGTGCGCTTCGAAGAAGGCCGTCCGGTCGCCCTGAACGGCAAGACCTTCGACAACATGACCGACCTGATCCTGGAAGCCAACCGCATCGGCGGCCGTCATGGCCTGGGCATGAGCGACCAGATCGAGAACCGCATCATCGAAGCCAAGAGCCGCGGCATCTACGAAGCCCCGGGCCTGGCCCTGCTGTTCATCGCCTACGAGCGCCTGGTCACCGGCATCCACAACGAAGACACCATCGAACAATACCGCGACAACGGCCGCAAGCTGGGTCGCCTGCTGTACCAGGGCCGCTGGTTCGACTCGCAGGCCATCATGCTGCGCGAAACCGCCCAGCGCTGGGTGGCACGCGCCATCACCGGCGAAGTCACGGTGGAACTGCGTCGCGGCAACGACTACTCCATCCTCAACACCGAGTCGCCCAACCTGACCTATCACCCGGAACGCCTGACCATGGAAAAGGGCGAAGGCAGCTTCTCCGCCATCGACCGTATCGGCCAGCTGACCATGCGCAACCTGGACATCGCCGACACCCGCCAGAAGCTGGCGATCTACCAGGGCACCGGCCTGCTGGACTCCAGCACTGCCGTGTCGCTGCCGCTCCTGGGCCGTGATGAGAAGTAATCCCGATTCAACCAACGCAGTTCTTGTGAAAGCGATTCGATGAGCAACCAATTCGACAACGTCACCGTCCTCAAGAAGGGCAATGTCTATTTCGACGGCAAGTGCGTCTCGCACACCGTGCTGTTCGCCGATGGCACCAAGAAGACCCTGGGCGTAATCCTGCCGGCCACGCTGACCTTCAGCACCGGCGCCCCGGAAATCATGGAAATCAACGGCGGCAGCTGCCGCGTGCGCCTGAAGGGCGAAGAAGCCTGGAACACCTACGGCGCTGGCACCCAGTTCAACGTGCCGGGCAACTCCAGCTTCGACATCGAAGTCACCGAGACCCTGGACTACGTCTGCCACTTCGGCTGATCGCGCGTCCCGCAGCAGTCAAAAAAAAACCGTCCGGTAGCGATACCGGACGGTTTTTTTATGTGCCTTGCGCCATCAGTGCATAGCGCATCAGATCGTCAGATGAAGACCGGCTCCGGCTCCAGCGGCACGCCGAATCGTTGCAGCACATCATCCTGGATGGCCCGGGCCAGGCGGGCCACCTCGGCGCCCGTCGCGCCACCCCGATTGACCAGCACCAGCGCCTGCTGTTCGTAGACACCGGCACGTCCCATGCTCTTGCCCTTCCAGCCGCAGCGGTCGATCAGCCAGCCGGCGGCCAGCTTGTAATGTCCTTCGTCGACCCGGTAGCTGACCAGGTCGGCATGCTGGGCCAGCAGGATATCGCGCTGGCGCGCCGGCACGATGGGGTTCTTGAAGAAGCTGCCGGCATTGCCGATCTTGCTGGGGTCGGGCAGCTTGCGGGTGCGAATGGCGATGACGGCCTCGGCGATGTCCTGTGGGCCGGGTTGGGTAATGCCACCTTCCTGCAGCGCCTTGGCCACATCGGCATAGTTGGCATTGGCCTGCCAGCGCCGGGGCAAGGCGAAGCTCACATCCAGCACTACCGCCCTATCCTTCAGCGCATGCTTGAAGACGCTGTCGCGGTAGCCGAAGCGGCAGGCCTGCGCATCCAGCGTGATCAGCTCGCCACTGACGAGGTCGAAGGCGCGCAGGCTGTGGAAGCGGTCCTTGACCTCAATGCCATAGGCGCCGATGTTCTGGATGGGGGCGGCACCGACGCTGCCGGGGATGAGCGAGAGGTTTTCCAGCCCGCCCAGGCCCTGCGCCAGCGTCCACTGCACGAAACCGTGCCAGTTCTCGCCGGCGGCGGCCCGCACATAGGTGAACTCCTCGTCCTCGCCGGTGATGGCCATACCACGCTGCTGCATGTGCAACACCAGGCCATCGAAGTCCTGCGTCAGCAGGAGGTTGCTGCCACCGCCCAGCACCAGGCGCGGCAAGGCCATCAGGGCGGCATCCTGGCGCAGCGCGCGCAGGGTCTCGGGGCCATCGACGGCCAGGTAGGCGTGGGCCCTGGCGTCGATGCCGAAGGTATTGAGGGCGCGCAGGGAAACGTCGCGCTGGATGGAGAGCAAGGGCGTGGTCATAGGGCTGGGATTATATCGCTGACGGACCGGAAATCCTCTGACAGCGGGCCGAGGATGGCGGCGCGAGGCCTAGTCCGCTAAAATCACGGGTCAGAATGCCGGCTTTCGCCGGCTGCAAGAATACAAGGATAAAGCCATGCCCTCTTTCGATACCGTCTGCGAAGCCAATCTGGTCGAAGTCAAGAACGCCGTTGACCAGGCCAACAAGGAAATCTCCACCCGTTTCGACTTCAAGGGCACTGACGCCCGCGTCGAGCAAAAGGAACGCGAACTGACCGCCTTCGCCGATTCCGATTTCCAGTTGAGCCAGGTGCGCGACGTGCTCACCAACAAGATGACCAAGCGCAACGTCGACGTGCGCTTCCTGGACGAAGGCAAGATCGAGAAGATCGGCGGCGACAAGGTCAAGCAGGTCATCAAGGTCAAGAACGGCATCGAGAGCGACGACGCCAAGAAGATCGTGCGCGTCATCAAGGACAGCAAGATGAAGGTGCAGGCCAGCATCCAGGGTGATGCCGTGCGCATCACCGGCGGCAAGCGTGACGACCTGCAGGCGGCCATCGCCCTGCTGCGCAAGGAGATCAAGGATATCCCGCTGGAGTTCAACAACTTCCGCGACTGATTCCTTTCGCCTCGATGTCATGCAAAACGCCGGCAACTGCCGGCGTTTTGCTTGGTGCGGCAACCCGCTCGATCAGGCCGCGTCGCGCTCGCCTACCAGGCGGCGTTGCTTGACCGAATCGGCCAGACCTTGCAGCACTTGCACGCTTTCTTCCCAGTTGATGCAACCATCGGTGATGGACTGGCCGTAGGTCAGCTCCTTGCCCGGCACCAGATCCTGGCGGCCGGCCACCAGGTGCGACTCCACCATCACGCCGACGATGCGGGTGTCGCCTGCGGCGATCTGGCTGCCGATGTCGGCGCAGACGGGGATCTGGTTTTCCGGCTTCTTGGAGCTGTTGGCGTGCGAGGCGTCGATCATCAGGCGTGCCGCCAGGCCGCTCTTGGCGATGTCCTGGCAAGCCGCTTCCACGCTGGCAGCATCATAGTTGGGCTGCTTGCCGCCGCGCAGGATGATGTGGCAATCCTCATTGCCGGCGGTGGAGACGATGGCCGAGTGGCCGCCCTTGGTCACCGACAGGAAGTGGTGCGGCTGGGACGCGGCCTTGATGGCGTCCACGGCGATCTTGACGTTGCCGTCGGTGCCGTTCTTGAAGCCCACCGGGCAGGACAGGCCGGAGGCCAGCTCGCGGTGCACCTGGGATTCGGTGGTGCGCGCGCCGATGGCGCCCCAGCTGATCAGGTCGGCAATGTATTGCGGGCTGATCACGTCCAGGAATTCGGTACCGGCCGGCAGGCCCAGTTCATTGATGTTCAACAGCAGTTCACGGGCGGCGCGCAGGCCGTCGTTGATGCGGAAGCTGTTGTCCATGTACGGGTCGTTGATCAAGCCCTTCCAGCCCACGGTGGTGCGGGGCTTCTCGAAGTAGACGCGCATGACGATTTCCAGCTCGCCCTTGTGGCGCTCGCGCTCCACCACCAGGCGGCGCGCATATTCCATGGCAGCCTTGGTGTCGTGGATGGAGCAGGGGCCGATGACGACCATGAGGCGGTCATCCTGGCCGTGCAGGATGCGATGCAGCGCAGTGCGGGCTTCAGCCGTGGTGCGTTCGACCTCTTCGGTGCAGGCGAATTCGCGGATGAGATGCGAGGGGGGGACCAGTTCTTTCATTTCTCGGATGCGAAGATCGTCAGTGCGCGGCATTTTTTTCTCCTGGTGTGCTGTTGTCCAGCTGGAAATCGATCAAGTCTCGACCAAAAAAAAACCGCCATCACTGGCGGTTTCTTAGGAAATTCGGTTTGCTCTTTTTACGAACGCTTACCGCTTTTCACCGCCTTGGGGCTGGAATAGCTAAAGTAAAAATAAAAGTAAGCGTGGCAGAAAGACATTTCGGGCTTCATCGGTTAAGTGAGGCAGGCGCCCATAGTGCTATAAATCCGAACCTTTGGCAAGCGAAGGCGGAAAAATGAGATATCACGGCCCGCACGCACAAATTAACCAATAAAAGCCACAAAAATGAACAACTCATATATAAATTGATGAGAAAAAATAAATTTACACAATAAAAAATCATCAGCCATGCAAGCCCTGCCCGCCCTGCGACGCCCCGCCTGCTGTGGCAAAGTTGCAAATAAATCGGAAAACTTGATCTGGCAACGTCCTTTTCTCCCCCATCTCGCCTCGGCCGGACCAAAAAAAACGCCGGAGAAGCTCCGGCGTTCTTATCGTCGTTCAGCCAGGCGTCATCAGGCCGTACCACCCACGGTCACGCCATCCAGGCGCAGGGTCGGTTGACCCACGCCCACCGGCACGCTCTGACCTTCCTTGCCGCACACGCCCACGCCCGAATCCAGGCGCATGTCGTTGCCGATCATGGAGACCCGGTTCAACACGTCGGGACCATTGCCGATCAGGGTCGCGCCCTTGACCGGGTAGGTGATCTTGCCATCCTCGATCATGTAGGCTTCGCTGGCCGAGAAGACGAACTTGCCATTGGTGATATCGACCTGGCCACCGCCGAAATTGACGGCATACAGGCCATTCTTGACCGAGGCCAGGATCTCTTCAGGATCCTTGTCGCCCGCCAGCATGTAGGTGTTGGTCATGCGCGGCATGGGCAGGTGGGCGAAGGATTCGCGGCGGGCATTTCCGGTGACGTCCATCTTCATCAGGCGGGCGTTCATGGTGTCCTGCATATAGCCCTTGAGGATGCCATCCTCGATCAGCGTGGTGCACTGGGTCGGGTTGCCTTCATCATCGATGTTGAGCGAACCGCGACGATCGGCAATGGTGCCGTCATCGACCACGGTCACGCCCTTGGCGGCAACGCGCTCGCCGATGCGACCCGAGAAGGTGGACGAGCCCTTGCGGTTGAAGTCGCCTTCCAGGCCGTGGCCGATGGCTTCGTGCAGCAGGATGCCAGGCCAGCCGGGGCCGAGCACGACCGTCATCGGACCGGCCGGGGCCGGGCGCGAATCCAGGTTGACCAGGGCGGTGGCGACCGCTTCGGAGGCGTATTTTTCCAGCAGCACGTCGGAGAAGTAGGCGTAGTCGTAACGACCACCACCACCGCTGCTGCCCATCTCGCGACGGCCATTCTGTTCGGCGATCACCGTGACCGACACGCGCACCAACGGGCGGATGTCGGCCGCCAGCACGCCATCGGCGCGTGCCACCAGCACCACGTCGTACTCACCCGAGAGGCTGGCCATGACCTGCTTGACGCGCGGATCCTTGGCGCGGGCGATGCGTTCGACGCGCTCCAGCAACTGCACCTTGGCAGTGGCATCGAGCGAATTGAGCGGATCATGCGGCAGGTACAGCGCACGACCACCGGCTGGGCTCATCGCGCCGGCCACCTTGATCTTGCCACTGCCCTGGCGGGCGATGGTGCGGGTGGCGGCGGCGGCGTCCATCAGGGCGCCTTCGGAAATCTCGTCGGAATAGGAAAACGCCGTCTTGTCGCCCGACACCGCACGCACACCGACACCCTGGTCGATGGAGAAGCTGCCGGTCTTGACGATGCCTTCTTCCAGGCTCCAGCCCTCGCTCTTGGTGAACTGGAAATACAGGTCGGCGTAATCGACCTTGTGGGTGAACATGCTGCCCAGGGCCTTGAGCAGCTTGGATTCGTCCAGGCCGAAGGGAGTCAGCAGCACGTCACGCGCCACTTGCAGGGCGCCCATGTTGGGTTCAAATAATTTCATAGCGTCTTGTCGGAAGGCAAAAAGGTCAAAGCTTGCGATGGCGCAGCGCCGGCAAGCTTTCTCGCACGTATTGTAGACGATGGGGATCAATGTCGCCGATCACAAGGCCTTCGCCCTCCGGCAGCACCGCGACCACCTCGCCCCAGGGATCGACCAGCATGCTGTGGCCCCAGGTGCGGCGGCCGTTGACGTGCTGGCCACCCTGCGCCGAGGCCAGCACATAGCACTGGTTCTCGATGGCGCGGGCGCGCAGCAGCAGCTCCCAGTGGGCGCGGCCGGTGGTATAGGTGAAGGCGGCCGGCATGACGACGAGCGCGCACTCGCCCATGGCACGGTACAGCTCCGGGAAGCGCAGGTCGTAGCACACCGACAGACCGACCCGCCCGAACGGCGCCTCGAAGCTGCGCACCTCGCTGCCATATTCGATGGTGCGGGCCTCGTCGTAGTTTTCCTCGCCACGCACGAAGTTGAACAGGTGGATCTTGTCGTAACGCGCCACGCGCCGGCCTTGCGGATCGTAGACCAGCGAGGTGTTGAGTACCTTGTCCGGATGCGGGGCCTGCAGCGGCAGCGTGCCGCCGATGAGCCAGATCCGGTGTTCCCGCGCCAGCGTGCTCATGAAGTCCTGGATGGGGCCGCTGCCATCGGCCTCGGCATGGGCCAGCTTGTCGCGCTCTTGACGCCCCAGCAGCGGCCAGTATTCCGGCAACAGCACCAGTTGCGCGCCCTGCTGCGCGGCCAGCGCCACCTGGCGCGCCGCGCTGGCGAAGTTCTCTTGCACCTCGGGCGTGGAGACCATCTGGATCGCCGCCACCTTGAACGCCTGCGTCATGTTGAACCTCTCGAATACGGTAGGAGATGAAGGATGCTGCCAGTATCGCGCAGAAATGCCGATCGCACCGGCAAGGCCTCAGGCGCCGGAATTGATGGCCGGGCCGATCTCGCGGGCCGGGCGGCGCGGTGCCGGGGGCGCCGGGACCGGTGCGGCGGGCGCGGCCGGGTTGCCACGGCCATCATTGCCACCGCTGCCGTCCTTGCCCTTGTCCAGCACTTCCTTGGCCCGCTGTGCATCCACCGGCGTGACCTGTCCCTGCTTGACCACGATGGGATCGCTCCAGGGGCCGGTGACCTTGTACTCGAAGCTGAGCGACTTCATCACCGGATTGCGCAGGAACAGCTGTGCCAGCAAGGTGCTCACGCCAACCACCGGGTTCACGGCCATGGCCACCACCGAGGCGGTGCCCAGGTTGATTTCCGGGATCACCACCACGTGCAGGTCCTGGGTCTCGCTGGCGATGTCGGCCGATCCGCTCATCAGCACGGAAGCCGTCACGCCGGTCATCTTGAGGTTGTCGGTAGTAGCGATGCCCTTGTTGATGCTGGAGGTGCCGGCCACGGTATCGAAGGCGAAGCCCTCCGAGAAGACATCACGGAAGTCCAGCGTCAGCCGGCGCGGCAGCGCCTGCAGGTTGAGCACGCCCAGGAGCTTGGCGGCGCCCGGATCGACCTTCAGGAACTGCCCGGAATGCACATCCATGTGTACCTGCCCAGCCAGGCTGGCCATGTCCATGGCATAGGGCGGTGCCTTCCAGCTCAGGTCGCCGTCCAGCTTGCCACGGCCGCCACGGACGATGCCCTGGTAACCGAAGCGCTCCAGCAGCTTGCCGGCATCGTTGATATCGAGCGCATAGGTGAAGTTGGAGGTATGGTTGCTGCCAAAGCTCATCCAGTTGCCGGCGGCGCGGAACTGGGCGTCGTCATTGGCCAGCAGCAGGCGGCTGATGCGCCATTCGCGCCCGACCGAGGTAACGATATTGCTCGCATCGAGCTCCATGCGCCCCAGCTTCTTGCCGGCCAGCTCGAACTGCTCGGCGCGGATATCCAGCGCCGGCATCTGCACCTCGTCGCCGGCAGGCGCCTCTGCGACAGCTTTGGCCGCAGCCGGTGCCGGGGTCGTGCTGGACTTGGGGATGACCAGCGAGGACAAGCGCGCCGTCACCTTGCCCGGGCCGCGACTGCCGCCTGGTTCCTCCCAGGTCACGCTGCCGGCCGCCTGCTGGGATTCGATATTCATCTGCCAGGCATTCTTGCGATGCGTCGCCTCCAGGATCAGCTTGTTGAGCTTCTTGCCGGTCAAGGTCAGTTCGCCGATGCGGGCCGAGACATTGTCCGGCTCCAGGTACTGGGTCACGTCATTGCTGCCCAGCCGGCTGGGCGCGCCAGCGCTGGCGGGGTCCTTGCCGACCAGTTCGTTCTTGAGGGCCAGCCAGGCATCCGCATCCAGGGACTCGGTGGCCACGGCCAGCTTCAGGCCGGCAGCCGGCGCCGGCGCCGGCTGGTTCCAGCCGATGCCACCGCTGGTGACACGCCAGTCGGCGCCACGCGCAGCCACCCGCTCGCGCACATAGCGCGAGGCAATGTTCTGGCCCAGGGCCACGCGCAGCTCCTCTCGTTCGATCAAGGGGTCGGTCGAGGCCAGCGGCAGCACATCCATGCGCAGCGGCAGGCTATCCTGCGCGCCCTTGCGCAGCGGCACCGGCAAGTCCACGCCCAGGCCAAGCAGGCTGGACTCGATGGTGAGCTCGGGCTGGCGCTGGCGCACCAGCACGGTGGCGTTGTAGCGGGTACCGCCAGACATGCGCGCCAGCAGGCGCTGCAGCGAAGGCTCGGTGTACTGCTTGCGCAGCGCCTCGATATTGATGGCGCCTTCCAACTTGACCTGGGTGCTGCCGTCATGCTGGGTGCCACCGCTGATGGCCAGGGCATCGCCCAGGAACTGGCCGCGCACGCCGTTGAGGGTGAAGCCGTGCTCGTTGAATTCCACCTTGCCGTTGGTGCGATAAAGCAGCGGCAACTCCGGCAGCAGGTCCACATCATTGTTGGCGAACACGAACGCGCCCTGGGCGCGCGTCTCGATGGCATGGTGCAGCGGCATCTGGAACTTCAGGTCCAGCCTGGCCTCGCCGGTGGCGCTGGCATGCTCCATGACATTGCCGGTCCAGCGCGCCACCGGGCTCTGGTTCACGTATTGCAGGAACACCGGCATGGAGGCATGGGCCACGCCATCGATCTCCAGCTCGGCCTCGTGCGAATCCACATCGGCCACGCGCGCGGTGACCGGACCCAGCCGGGCGCCCAGGGTGCGGGCGCTGTCGGCCTTGATCTCCAGCCGGGTCCGGTCCAGGCTGAGGTGGCCGCGGCCCTCTTCCAACAGGGGCCATTCGGGTTCCTTGCCATCGCGGCCCAGGTGGCCCGGCGTGTAGTTGAGCTTGAGTCCTTCGAAATCGCCGTTGACCAGGAACTGACCGCGGGGCTTGTCGCCCGGCTTGGCGGTGTGGAAGGGGAAGTCGGCCAGCGCGCCCTTGAGCGAGAACTGCACATCACGCAGCCGGCCATCCAGCAAGCCATCGGTCAACCAGTGCCGCAGGGGCTCGCTGATGTGCTGGGGCAGGTAGCGGTGCACCACCTTCAGGTCGAAGGTGCTCAGCTCGCCATTGATATCGACGCTGCCCGCCGACTTGCCCTGCAGCGGCAGCACGTGGCGGCCGCGCAGGCTGCCAGCCACGCCGGGCTGGGAGAACTGCATCTGGTCGATGTCCACCTGCAGGTTCTGGTCTTTGAGGTATTGCCAGCGCGCCTGCATCTTGAGGGTATCCAGCGGCAGGCTGGGTTCGCTGAACATCTGGGCCGGCAGGTCGATGGCCAGCTTCTGCGCATCCAGGTGTATGGTGCCGCCCTTCTCGTTGGCATCGATGTCGCCGCTGATGTTCTGGAAGCCCGGGACGGCCGCCCATTGTGCCCGCGCCGGCTGGGCGCCGTTCTTGCGCGGCTCCACATGGGCCGCCATGGCCTTCATGCCGAGCCCGGAGAAGCGGCCCTGGACGCGGTAGGAACTCAGTTCAGGATAACTGCCCTGCCATTGCACGGTGAAGTCGCGCAGCTCGCCGCGCGGGGCCAGGTCGTCCAGCAGCTTGCGTTGGGAGGGCGCCAGCGGCAGGCGGGTGGCCAGCTGCGAGAGCGTCTCCAGGTTCAGGTAGGTGGCCTTGACACTGGTGCGCTCAGCCTTCAGCGGCGAGGCCGGTTCATAGCTTTCCGACACCGTGGTGGGCGGCAGCACGAAGCCATCCGGGGTTTCGATGGAGAAATCCGTCAGGGTCACCTGGTGGCCGTTGGCACCGAAGGTGGGCAGGCCATCCTCGGGCGTGGCGCCCAGGCTTTCGCTGGCCGAGATGCGCCCATTGACCCGCTTCAAGGCCAGCGGCTCCAGTTGCCGCGACAATTGGGCGTTGAAGTCGGACAGGCCGAGGTCGGCCGTGAAATTGGCCACCTTGGCATGGTCCAGCGACAGCCAGGCCCGCACCGAGCCGGTACCGCTGCTGATGGGGATGGGATAGTCGAAATAGGCGCGCCAGACCGCCAGGTCGGTACGACGCAGGTCGACGTAGAGCAGCCCCTTCCAGCGCAGGATGTCGGAGCTGCGGGCAAAGGCCGGATGGCTGAAATCGGCCCGCACATCCAGCGGCGCGGCCAGGCTCTGCGGCGGGACGGCGCGCAGCGACAGACGGTGGCGCAGCCAGCGGTTGTGCAGAACCAGGTTGACGTCTTCCAGCACCAGTTCGGGGGCGTTACGCAGTTCATCGTCCCAGCGCAGCTTGCTGTGGCGGATCACGATCTCGCGCTGCGACAGCAGCCAATCCAGTGAACCGCCGTTGCCGCCGGTGGGCACCGGGATGCCGGCCACGAAGAACTTGCCGGCGCCATCGCGCCGGATGGCCAGGTCGGCGCCTTCGATGCTGAGGTTTTCCAGCTGCAGGCTGGCCACCAGCACGCTGCTCCAGGACAGCGTGGTATCCACCCGCGGCAGCGTCAGCGCGGCCTCGCCGGCCTGGTCGTGGACGGTGATATTGGTAAGCGACAATTGCGGACGCAAGCCGCGCCAGGAGGCATCGATGACGTCGATGCTGACGGCGCGCCCGATCTTCTGTGATACCAGGCGCTCGATCTGGGGTTTGTAGTGGCCGATTTCGGGCAGCACCGCATAGCGCAACACCAGGAACAGCGCGCAAAAGACGAAATAGGCCAGCAGCAGCAGCTTCAGGGTGAAGCCCAGCACATGGTGGCTGGCCCGGTTCAGACGAAAGTAGCTGCCCCGCGCAATACGCCAGCACAGCGCCCAACGGCCATGCCTGGGTGCGGCGTTATGTTGTTCTTGGGACATCAGGATGCAATGGCAGCTCGGTAGGAATTAAATCGGGCGGGTGACATGATCGCATGGAAAACCGGGCCATGCCATCCGCACCATGTCACTATGAGCGGCAAAATGACCGATAAGTTTAAAAAGGGGCGATAGAATCCCCATGTCCGGTGAAATCGTCAGCCCGATGTCAGGCCGCACTGCATTTTCGGCCGTCTGACAGGATCGCTGAAGTGGTTTTACCTGCCGTTTTCCTTCTTTTACACCTTGTTGCGGAGCATTCCGGTCCTTTATGTCAGTCACGCCCGTTCATCACTGCTCGCTGGTCGACGCCACCGCCTCGCGCTACTACACCCGCTGGACCCAGGCCGACCCAGGCCGCCCGGCCCTGGTGGCCGAGGCCGCCAACCAGCCGCTGGAGCGCTCCTTCATGCAGCATTGCCTGGAGCGCGACCTGTCCGCTGGCCTGTCGCTCAACGCCGCCATGCGCCGGCTGCGCAACCTGGTGGTCTGTACCCTGATCACCCGCGACCTCGATGGCCGGGCCGACCTGGCCGAGGTGGTCGCCACCATGACCGGCTTTGCCGACTTCGCCGTGCAGACCCATCTGGCCGCGCTGATGCAGGAACAGACGGCCCTCTACGGCCAGCCCATCGGCGAGGAGTCCGGCCGGGTGCAGGAGATGATCGTGCTGGGCATGGGCAAGCTGGGCGGCGGCGAGTTGAATGTCTCCTCCGATATCGACCTGATCTTCGTCTATCCCGAGGATGGCGATACCCGTGCCGAGAATGGACAGAAATCGCTGTCCAACCATGAATTCTTCGTGCGCCTGGGCAAGAAGCTCATCGGCGCCCTGGCCGAGATCACCGAGGATGGCTTCACCTTCCGCGTGGACATGGCGTTGCGCCCCAATGGCAATTCCGGCCCGCTGGTGGCCAGCTTCAACATGGTGGAGGAATATCTGGTGCGCCAGGGCCGCGAATGGGAACGCTACGCCTGGACCAAGGCCCGCGCCCTGACCGGCACGACCGAGGATATCGCCACGTTGGAGGCGATCAGCCGCCCCTTCATCTTCCGCCGCTACCTGGACTATGGTTCCATCGACGCCCTGCGCTCCATGCACGGCCAGATCCGCGCCGAGGTCAAGCGCCAGGAGGCGCTGCATCCGGACCGCAGCAACAACGTCAAGCTGGGTCGCGGCGGCATCCGCGAGATCGAGTTCACCAGCCAGGTCTTCCAGCTGATCCGGGGTGGCCGCGACCCCGAGCTGCGCGACCGCTCCACCCGCACAACCCTGCGCACGCTGGCGGCCAAGGACTTGCTCGCCCCCGAGGTGGTGGACCAGTTGCTGGATGCCTACACCTTCCTGCGCGACCTGGAACACCGGCTGCAATACCTGGAAGATGCCCAGACCCACACCCTGCCGGTGAACCCGGACGACCTGCTGCTGGTGGCGCAGATGATGGGCTACGCCCAGGTCGATGCACTGCTGCATGAGCTGGAGCGCCAGCGTGTCATCGTGGCGGCGCAATTCGATGCCATCTTCGCCGACAAGCAATCCGGCGAGGCCGATGCCGACAGCCCCGGTGTGAGCGTGAGCGACAATGATGGCCTGGAAGGCCTGGCCGATGCCCTGCGCCTGATCGGCTTCCCCGAGGCCGATATCGAGGATGGCGCGCGGCGCCTGCACCTGACCTGGCAGTCCCCGCGCATGCAAAGCCTGCCCGAGGCCAGCCGCAATCGCCTCACCACCGTCATCAACACCTGCCTGCCGCTACTGGCAGCACTGCACTACGACCAGTTGCCGGCGCTGGGACGGCTACTCGATTTCCTCGAAGCCATCGCCCGCCGCGCCGCCTATCTGGCGCTGCTGACCGAATATCCCCATGCCCTGCAAAGGCTGGTACGCATGATCGGCGCCAGCGGCTGGGCCGCCACCTACCTGACCCGCCATCCGCTGTTGCTGGACGAGCTGCTGGATGACCGCAACCTCAAGGCCGGCTCCGACTGGAGCGCCTTCGCCGACAATTGTCGGCGCCAGCTGGCCACGGCCGAAGGCGATACCGAGCGCCAGCTCGATATCCTGCGCGAACTGCATCACGCGGAGCAATTCCGCCTGATGGCGCAAGACCTGGAGGGTGACCTGTCGGTGGAAAAGCTGGCCGACGAGCTCTCGGCGCTGGCCGACGTGCTGGTGCAGGTGACCATCGAGGCGGTCTGGCAGACCATCGCCCAGCGCCATCGCGAAGTGCCGCAATTCGCGGTGATCGCCTATGGCAAGCTGGGTGGCAAGGAACTGGGCTATGCCTCGGACCTGGACGTGGTCTTCCTCTACGACGATGAAGACCAGGAAGCGCCCGGCCTCTACGCCAAGCTGGCGCAGCGCTTCATCACCTGGATGACCAGCCACACGCCGGCCGGCACGCTGTTCGACATCGATATCGCCTTGCGCCCGGACGGCGCCAGCGGGCTGCTGGTCTCGCCGGTATCCTCGTTCGAGAAGTACCAGCTCAATTCGGCCTGGATCTGGGAACACCAGGCCCTGACCCGGGCCCGCTTCTGTGCCGGCGACGCCACCATCGGCGAGCGCTTCGAAGCGCTGCGCGAGCGCGTGCTGCGCCAGCCACGCGATGTCGCCAAGCTGGAAGAGGAAGTCATGTCCATGCGCCGCCGCATGCGCGAGGCCCACCCCAACCGCAGCATGATGTTCGACCTCAAGCATGATGAGGGCGGCATGATCGACATCGAGTTCATGGTGCAATACCTGGTGCTGCGCCATGCCTGTGACCATCCGCAACTGACCGGCGATATCGGCAACATCGCCCTGCTGAAGCTGGCGGCCCAACTGGGCTTGATCGACACCCTGCTGGCCGGCGAGGCAGCCAACGCCTACCGCATCTTCCGCAAGCTGCAGCACCAGATCCGCCTGCAAGGCTCGGAGCGCGCCCATATCGATGCGATACGCGTCGAGCATGAGCGGGCTTGCGTGATCCGCTTGTGGCAGCAGGTGTTCGGCTAGCCAGGCGGCGCGCGGCAATAAAAAAACGGAATGGCGCCGCAAGGCGCATCCCGTTTTCTTCCCTCAGCGCCCCGGCGAAGCACCCCGGAGCTGACCTCACCGGTCAATACTTGGGCGGTTGCTTGTCGTCCCGGCTGGCGCGGCGGTCGCTGGCGCTGCTGTCACGCGAGGAGGACGAGCTCTCGCGGTCACGCGAACGGCCACTGTCGCGCGAGGTATCACGTTCGCGGGCACGGCTGCTGCGCTCGCCGTCCTTGGCATCCTTGCCATCCTTGGCGTCCTTCCCATCTTTTCCCTTGCTGTCGTCCTTGGCGGCATCGGCCGGCGGTGGCGGCGGGGTGACGGTCTGGATACCCTTGGCGGCCATGTACTCGTGCATGTCCTTCCAGCCGGCGAAGATACCAGCCTTGAGCGCATCCGGATTGCGCTGGTAGCAATCTTCCAGGCTCTGGCCGGCCTGACGGCAGCCGGCGCCCAGGGCGATGCCTTCGGCCTTGGCCTCTTCCGGGGTCTGCTTGGGTTTGGTGAAGCTGCTGACGTAGTCGCAGGCGGTCAGCGACAGGCTGACGGCGGAAATCAGGGCCAGGTTGGCCAACAGGCGACGAGCCTGGGATGAGCTTGCTGACATGCGGTCCCTCGTATGGGTCGGTTGCTCTTGTTGTCGACGGGCAATAGCGCAGAAGGAGAAAAGGCCATTGCCAGCTTGCGCCGGCAACAGCCTCTCTCTTTTGCAGGCTGATCAGCTATTTTCACCGCGGCAAGCACGCTTGCATACGAGGAAAAGAACCCGAATCAGCCCTGAAATTGTCGAAACCGGCCGCGCATGCCACGCCGCCGGCCTCGTATTGCCGTCTTACTTGGCCGTGGCCAGGGCGACGGTGGTGTCCAGCATGCGGTTGGAGAAGCCCCACTCGTTGTCGTACCAGGACGATACCTTCACCAGGCGGCCGGAGACCTTGGTCAGGGTCGCGTCGAAGTTGGACGATGCCGGGTTGTGGTTGAAGTCGACCGACACCAGCGGATCAGTGTTGTAGGTCAGGATGCCCTTCAACGGACCGGATTCGGACGCAGCCTTCAGGATGGCATTGACTTCATCGACGCTGGTATCGCGCGAGGCCACGAAGGACAGGTCGACGATGGACACGTTGATCGTCGGCACGCGGATGGCATAGCCGTCCAGCTTGCCGTTCAGTTCCGGCAGCACCAGGCCGACGGCGGCAGCAGCGCCGGTCTTGGTCGGGATCATGGACTGGGTGGCCGAACGGGCGCGGCGCAGGTCTTCGTGGTACACGTCGGTCAGCACCTGGTCGTTGGTGTAGGCGTGGACGGTGGTCATCAGGCCGTTTTCCAGGCCGATCTTGTCATGCAGCGGCTGCACCAGCGGTGCCAGGCAGTTGGTGGTGCACGATGCGTTGGAGATGACGGTGTCCGAGGCCTTGAGCACGCCGTGGTTCACGCCGAAGACGACGGTGGCGTCCACGTCCTTGCCGCCCGGAGCGGAGATGATCACCTTCTTGGCGCCGCCCTTGATGTGGGCGCTGGCCTTTTCCTTGGTGGTGAAGAAGCCCGTGCATTCCAGCACCACGTCCACACCCAGTTCGCCCCAGGGCAGCTCGGCCGGATTGCGCTGCGCCAGCACCTTGATGCGGTCGCCGTTGACGACGATGGAGTCGCCATCGACGGTCACGGTGCCGGGGAACTTGCCGTGGGCGGTGTCGTACTGGGTCAGGTGGGCATTGGTCTTCGGGTCGCCCAGGTCGTTGATGGCGACGATCTCGATGTCGTGCTTCTTGCCGCCTTCGTAGTGGGCGCGCAGGATGTTGCGGCCGATACGACCATATCCGTTGATTGCAACGCGAATTGCCATGCTCTTCTCCTTAAGTAGTAAAAATCAATGCAAATCGGTAGTCGGAAAAGCGACCTGCCCGCCAGCTTACGCCATTGCTCCACGTCGGCCCGGCCATTGATCCGTCTTTTCCAGACGTCCTGTTCGTTTCTTGTACGTTCTTGCTTGCCGTCCCTGCATGCCCGGGGTCAGCTTCTCAGCTTGCGCCAGACGAAACCGGTTTCATCCAGTTCGCTGCCATCATCCCAGGTGAAGGTCTGTTCATACAGCCGTTCGGCTCCCAGCGCCTCGAAAAATTCCCCGGCGCCTTCGTTCTTGCTCAGCACCCAGGCCATCAGGCCGGTGGCGCCGGCGCTGATCAGCGTGGCCGCGACGTTGGCCAGCAACCGCTTGCCCAGGCCACGGCGCTGTTCGTCCGGCAGCACGCAGATCGCGGTCAGCTCGGCATCGCAGCCGAAGCGGGCTTCGGCCAGCGTCATGCCGGAGGCAAAACCGATGATCTCGCCACCGGCTTCGGCCACGAAGGTGCAGGCCGCGTCCGAGGAGGCGCCCAGCACCTGCTCCCACAGCTTCACGCTTTGTTCCGGCTGCAGGTGATCCAGGTAGCTGTCGGGCACCAGGCCGCGATAGCTGGCGCGCCAGGCGTCGATGCGCACGCCGGCAATCGATGCCGCGTCGCCCGGGCGGGCGCGACGGATCAGCACTTCATCGCCGCCTGTCGGCATGTCTTGCACTGCGCTCAAGCCAGTACTGCCTTGGCCTTGGCCACGACGTTCTCGACGGTGAAGCCGAAGTGCTTGAACAGCACGCCGGCCGGTGCCGACTCACCGAAGGTGTCGATACCGACCACGGCGCCTTCCAGGCCCACGTACTTGTGCCACAGCGCGGTCACGCCCGCTTCGATGGCCACGCGCGGGATGCCGCGTGGCAGCACCGATGCCTTGTAGGCCGAATCCTGGCGATCGAACACGTCGGTGCAGGGCATGGAGACCACGCGCACGGCGATGCCTTCGGCGCTCAGCGCATCGGCGGCCTTGGTGGCCAGCTCGATCTCGGAACCGGTGGCCATCAGCACGACCTTGGCGTTGGGAGCGTCACGCAGCACATAGCCGCCGCGCGCGATGTCCTTGACCTGGGCGTCGGTGCGCTCCTGGAAGGGCAGATTCTGGCGCGAGAAGATCAGGGTGCTGGGACCGTCATTGCGCTTGATCGACTCGGCCCAGGCCACGGCGGTCTCGGTGGTATCGCAAGGACGCCAGTTGTCCAGATTGGGGATCAGGCGCAGGCTGGAGACGTGTTCCACCGACTGGTGGGTGGGGCCGTCTTCGCCCAGGCCGATGGAGTCGTGGGTGAACACGAACAGCGCGCGGACCTTCATCAGCGCAGCCATGCGCAGGGCATTGCGGCTGTAGTCGGAGAAGGTCAGGAAGGTCGCGCCGAAGGGCAGGTAGCCACCGTGCAGGGCGATGCCGTTCATGATGGCGCTCATGCCGAATTCACGCACACCGTAGTTGATGTGGTTGCCGCGCTGGTCGGCGCGCACGGCCACCGATTCCTTCCAGTTGGTCAGGTTCGAGCCGGTCAGGTCGGCCGAGCCGCCCAGGAATTCCGGCAGTGCCTGCGCGTAAGCCTGGATGGCGTTCTGGCTGGCCTTGCGGGTGGCGATGGTTTCCTTCTTTTCCAGCGTGGACTGGATGTAGGCGGCCACGGTCGCCTCGAAGGCGGCCGGCAGCTCGCCCTTCAGGCGGCGCAGCAGTTCGGCGGCTTCGGCCGGGAACTGGGCGGCGTAGGCATCGAAGGTCTGCTTCCAGCTGGCTTCGAAGTCGGCGCCGCTGGCCTTGGCGTCCCAGGCGGCATAGACGTCGGCGGGGATCTCGAAGGGGGCGGAGGTCCAGCCCAGCGCTTCGCGCACGGCGGCGATTTCCTTGTCGCCCAGGGCGGCGCCGTGGACCTTGTCGGTACCGGCCAGGTTGGGCGAACCCTTGCCGATGACGGTGCGGCAGCAGATCAGGGTCGGCTTGTCGGCCAGCTTGGCCTGATGGATGGCGGCGCTGACCGCCTCGACGTTGTGGCCGTCCACGGCCGGGATGACGTTCCAGCCGTAGGCTTCGAAGCGCTTCGGGGTATCGTCCTTGAACCAGCCTTCGACGTGGCCGTCGATGGAGATGCCGTTGTCGTCATACAGAACGATCAGCTTGGACAGGTTCAGCACGCCCGCCAGGGAACAGGCTTCGTGCGAGATGCCTTCCATCAGGCAGCCGTCGCCGACGAAGGCGTAGGTATAGTGATCCACCACGGGCAGGCCGGGCTTGTTGAATTCGGCCGCCAGCAGCTTTTCGGCCAGCGCCATGCCCACGGCATTGGTGATGCCCTGGCCCAGCGGGCCGGTGGTGGTTTCCACGCCCGGGGTGATGTGCACTTCAGGGTGGCCGGCGGTCTTGGAATGCAGCTGGCGGAAGTTCTTGATTTCTTCCATCGGCAGGTCGTAGCCGGTCAGGTGCAGCAGCGCGTATTGCAACATGGAACCGTGGCCGTTGGAGAGCACGAAACGGTCGCGGTTGGCCCACTGCGGATTGGCCGGATTGTGGCGATAGTGCTTGGCCCACAGGGCCACTGCGATTTCCGCCATCCCCATCGGCATGCCCGGGTGTCCGGAATTGGCTTTTTGAACGGCGTCCATCGCCAGCGCGCGGATCGCGTTGGCCATCTTGTCGGTGGGAAGAGTGGAAATCATGTCGATGTCTGAGAGTTGCTGGAGGCGCCGCCAGGCGCACAAATCGGGTTCTGGAGCAAAAGCGCCGGTCGCGGAAGCTCCGGGTCGGCGCGGGCCCGTATTTTACCAGAGTGCGCCCCGGGGATTAAAATTGGCGGCTGCTCCGATGATCGGACTGACAACGTTTACCCCATTTCTTGATCCGAACCGCCTCCAGGACCCTGCCCATGCCCCGTTTCTTCCTCCCGCAAGCCCTGAGTATCGGTTCGGCGCTGACCCTGCCCGACCAGATCGCCCACCATATCCAGGTGCTGCGCCTGCAACCGGGCGATGCCATCACCCTCTTCAATGGCCAGGGAGGTGAATATGTCGCCACCCTCAGCGCCATCGAGAAGAAGCGTGCCCACGCCGAGGTCAAGACCTTCTCGCCGCGCGAGGCCGAGCTGCCCTACGGCCTGACGCTGGCCCAGGCCCTGCCCGAGGGTTCCAAGATGGACTGGATCGTGGAGAAGGCCGTGGAACTGGGCGCCACCGCCCTGCAACCGCTGGCCGCGCAGCGCTGCGTGGTGCGCCTGTCGGGCGAGCGCGCCGAGAAGAAGCAGGCGCACTGGCAAGGCATCATCCACGCGGCCGCCGAACAGTGCGGCCGCAATCGCCTGCCCCACCTGGGAGAACTGGCCGACTTCAGGCGCTGGATCGGCCAGAGCGACCTGCACCGCCGCATCCTGCTCTCGCCGCGCGGCGAGGCCCCCTTGTCGAGCTGGGCGCGCCATCATCCGCCGCAAGCGGTGACCCTGATGGTCGGTCCCGAAGGCGGTTTCAGCCAGGAAGAAGAAGACCTGGCCTGCGCCCAGGGCGCCCTGATGCTGACCATGGGCAGCCGCGTGCTGCGTACCGAAACCGCCGGCCTGGCTGCGCTGGCCGCCTTGAACGCGGTGTGGGGCGAACTTTGATGGCCACCACCCGACGCTGATACTTCGGCGGCGTGCCGGTTTATCGTGCACGCCCACCCTCTTGGGGCAGGAAAACGTACAAAAACCGCGCACACCTCACCAAACTGTCTCACTGACAAACAGCTGCATTTCCCTGACGGCATCATTCCTGGCCACAACATTGGTCGCTATGCCGCTACCAGACTGACTTTCCTCCCCATGCAAGCACCGCCGGCAGCGCCTGGCACGCCTTCTGCTTAAAGATATTCAATCTTGTATTCAAGTTTGAATATCCAAAAATGAACGCTATCCAGAACCCTGCCCCAAGCGACGCCGAGGCCGCTGCCACCACCACGATCGCTGCCACGCTGGCGGCTTACCGGGAAGGCCGCAGCACGCCCGGCAAGACCGTGGCCGAATTGCTGGCCCACATCGACAGCGCCGGCCGCGCTGAGGTCTGGATCAGTCGCGTACCTGCCAAGCAACTCAAGCAGCAGGCCGCCGCACTGGACCTGATGCTGCAGATCAAGGGCGAGGCCGTGCTGGAGAGCATGCCCCTGTTCGGCATCCCCTTCGCCGTCAAGGACAACATCGACGTGGCCGAGATGACCACCACCGGCGCCTGCCCCGAATTCGGCCGTCTGGCCAGCGAAAGCGCCACCGTGGTGCAACGCCTGCAGGCGGCCGGTGCGCTGCTGGTGGGCAAGACCAATCTGGACCAGTTCGCCACCGGCCTGGTGGGCGTGCGCTCGCCCTACGGCGCGGTGCGCAATGCGATCAACCCGGAGTATGTCTCCGGTGGCTCCAGCTCCGGTTCGGCCGTGGCCGTAGCGCTGGGCCAGGTGATGTTTTCGCTGGGTACCGATACGGCCGGCTCGGGTCGCGTGCCGGCGGCCTTCAACCACCTGGTCGGCCTGAAACCGACCAAGGGCTTGATCAGCGCACGCGGGCTGGTACCGGCCTGTCGTACCCTGGACTGCATTTCCATCTTCGCCCATGACGTGGCCGACGCCTGGCAGGTGCTGCACAGCGCAGCCGGCTTCGACGCCGAGGACGGCTACTCGCGCCGCCCGGCGATGCTGGGCGTGAAACGCCGTGGCTATCGCATCGCCATCCCCGATCATTGCGAGTTCTATGGCGACTCGGTCGCCCAGGAAGCCTGGGAGCGCAGCCTCGCGCAGATCGCCACACTGCCCGGCGTGACGCTGGCGCGGATTCCCTTCGCCCCCTTCAGCGATGCCGCGCAACTGCTGTACCAGGGCCCCTGGGTCGGCGAGCGTCGCGCCGCGCTGGGTGACTTCTTCGTCGAGAACCCGCAAGCCATCCACCCCGTGGTGCGCCAGATCACCGCGCAAGCCGACCAGTACGACGCGGTGGATGCCTTCAACGCCCAATACCGCCTGGCCGACCTCAGGCGCGAAGCAGAGAACCTGCTGGAGGGCAGCGACCTGATGCTGGTGCCGACCACCACCACCTTCCCCACCATCGCCGAGGTCGAGGCTGATCCGGTGGTGCGCAATTCGCAACTGGGCTACTACACCAACTTCGTCAACCTGATGGACATGGCGGCCCTGGCCATCCCGGGCGTGTGGCGGCGCGACGGCCTGCCCGCCGGCGTCACCCTGATCGGCCCGGCCGGTGCCGATCACCTGCTGGCCGAGGCCGGCGCGCGCTTCCAGCAGCAACTGGGCGGCGCCGCCCAGGCCGATGCCGTCGCCGCCGCGCCACTGCCCTTCAACGAAAGCACCATCAAGGTGTGCGTGGTCGGTGCCCATCTCAGCGGCCAGCCCCTGAACTGGCAATTGCTGGAAGCCGGCGCCCGCCGCGTGGCCGTCACCCGCACCGCTGCGCACTACCGTCTCTATGCCTTGGCCGGTACCACGCCGCCCAAGCCCGGCCTGGCCCGCACCGACAACGAGGGCGCCGCCATCGCCGTGGAAGTGTGGGAGATGCCGCTACGCCAGTTCGGTGGCTTCGTGGCAGCCATTCCGGCGCCGCTGGGCATCGGCACGGTGGAGCTGGCCGACGGCAGCAGCGTCAAGGGTTTCATCTGCGAGCCGGCCGGCATCGCCGGCGCCACCGACATCACCCACCACGGTGGCTGGGTCAACTATCTCAACTCGCTGCACTGACACCTCATCACGGAGCTGCTCATGAAAAAGACCACCCCCTCCTCTGTCCACGACGCCAGCCGTCGCCGCTTCATCGCCAAGGCCGGTACGGTGGCCGCCACCGCCGCCATCACCGGTGCCCCCGCCCTGCTGCGCGCACAGACCGTGCCGATCCGCATCGGCTACTGGCCGGTGGCCGCCGGCCTGCCCTTCTACGCCGCCGTGGAAGCGGGCTATTTCAAAGAGGCCGGGCTGGAAGTCCAGGCACTCAAGTTCGCCGGCGCCCAGCAGGTGATGGAAGCCATGCTGGCAGGCCGCGCCGATGGCTCGGCCAACGGCACCGGCGCGGGCAACCTGGCCATCGGCGAGATCGCGCAACCGGGCCTGTTCAAGATCTTCGCCACCAATCCCAGCAATGCCAAGTACGTGCTGGATGAATTCCTGGTGCCCAAGGACAGCCCGGTGAAATCGATCGCCGAGCTCAAGGGCAAGAATGTCGCCTCCGGCCCCGGCATCCAGAACGTCACGCTGGCCAAGACCGTGCTGGAACGCGCCGGTGCCACCGGCGCCACGGTGGTGGAGCTGCCCATCGGCCAGCACGTGGCCTCGCTGGCGGCCGGCCAGGTCGATGCCGCCTACACGCTGGAGCCCACCGGCACCGTGGGGCGCATGAGCAACAGCACCCGCGTGCTGGAAGCCGGCGTGATCGCCAAGTACATCCTGGGCGACCCGATGGCGCCCTGGCATGGTGGCGCGGCGGCACTGACCACCGACTTCATCAAGCAGCACCCGGAGCTGGCCCGCAAATACATCGCCGCCTATGCGCGTGGCATCGAACTGGTGCGCAGCAAACCCGACCAGGCGCGCATCTACCTGAAGGGCTACACCGCCATCGAAGGGCCGCTGACCAAGGAGGTGCCGCTGGCCTCCTACATGCTCTACAACGAATTCGAGCCCAGCGATATCGCCTACTTCCAGAAGTTCTACGACCTGTTCGTCGACAAGGGCGTGTTCTCGCAACGCATCGTGGTCGACAACCTGATCTACAAGGGCTGAGGCCATCATGAACGATACCGTCGCTCCTTCCGTGACCGTGGCAGCCAGCAAGCCGGTGGCGACTGCGACCACTACGCCCCCAACGACGGTTGTGCGCAAGCGCCCGGCGCTGGGCCGGCTCTTGCCCATCGTCGGCCCCATCACGCTGTTCGTGGTGTGGGACCTGGTGGTGCGCGCCGGCTGGATCAAGGCGATCCTGCTGCCGCCGCCCGAAGCCACGCTCATGGCCATGCTCAAGGGCCTGGCCGGGGGGCCGCTGCTGATGGACTTCAGCGTCACGGTGGTGCGCACGCTGGAAGCCTTCGTCATCGCCATGGTGCTGGGTGTCCCCATCGGGGTGCTGTTGGGCAGCAATGAACGCGCCTACCGCAGCGTGGAATTCCTGATCGACTTCTTCCGTTCCACACCGTCGTCGGCGCTGATCCCGCTGTTCCTGCTGATCTTCGGCGTCTCCGACATCAACAAGGTCGCCATCGCTGCCTTCGGCGCCTTCCTGATCGTGCTTTTCAACAGCGCCTATGGCGTGCTCAACGCGCGCAAGCAGCGCGTCATGGCGGCCAAGGTGATGGGGGCTTCGCGCTGGCGCATCTTTTGCGACGTGCTGCTGTGGGAAAGCCTGCAGGCCACCTTCGTGGGCTTGCGCAGCGCGGTCTCGATGGCGCTGGTGATCGTGATCGTGGCGGAGATGTTCATCGGCTCCGAGAACGGCCTGGGTCACCGCATCATCGATACCCAGCAGGTCTTGAACGTGCGCGAGATGTATGCCGCCATCCTCTCGGCCGGCGCCCTCGGTTACGTGCTGAACGTGGTCTTCATCGTCATCGAAAAACGTATCGTCCACTGGAGCGGAAGATGAGCGTCGTCATCAGTCCCAAGATCGACCTGCCCCCGGAAACCCCTTTCCTTCCCGGGCCGCCGGGCACCCATATCACCATTCGCGGCCTGACCAAGTATTTCGCCGGCTGGCCGCTGTACGAGAATTTCGACCTGGACATCCCCAAGCAGCAGATCGTCTCGGTCTTCGGCCCCAATGGCTGCGGCAAGTCCACGCTGATCAACATGATCGCCGGACTGATCCCCATCGATGCCGGCCAGATCCTGTTCGACGGCAAGTCGCTGGCCCAGACCAAGATCGGCTACGTGTTCCAGAACTACCGTGATGCCATGTTCCCGTGGCTGCGCACCATCGACAACATCGCCTACCCGCTGAAGCTGGAAGGCAAGTCCAAGGCCGAGATCAAGCACCGCGTCGATGAACTGGTGGCGTCCTTCGATGTGAAGTTCGACCTCATGCGCTACCCCTATGAACTGTCCGGCGGGCAACAGCAGACCGCCTCCATCATGCGCGCCCTGGCACCGGGGCCGGAGGTGCTGTTCCTGGATGAGCCTTTCTCGGCGCTGGACTTCGAGATGACGCTGTTCATCCGCGAAAAGCTGCAACAGGTCTTCATGCAGACCGGCACCACGATGGTGCTGGTGTCGCACGACCTGGAAGAAGCGGTCTACCTGGCCGACCAGATCCTGCTGCTGACCAAGCGCCCCACCGCCGTGGCAGACATCTTGCATTACCAGGATGCGCGACCGCGCACGGTGGAGACGCTGTCGCAGGCGGGCTTCATCGCGGCCAAGAAGCTGTCCATGGAGATCTTCCAGCGCGAGGTGCGCAAGCCGGCGCGCATGCAGGCGCCGGGCACGCTGGCGCTGTCCTGAGCAATGCAAGAAGACGATTGTTTCGAGAAAGGGTGCGCCGTGACTCCCGTTCGTCCTGAGTAGCGGCCACGCCGCGTATCGAAGGCGCGCCTTCGATACGGCCCTGAAGGGCCTACTCAGTCCGAACGGCCAGTAGTTAGTGTTGACAGCAGGCACTGCGAATTACCCCGAGCGATATTGCCATTTCCAACCACCCACGTTCTGACTGGAGCGCAACAACATGAAAAACCGCCGCGATTTTCTGAAACTCTCTGGAGCCGCCGCCCTGGGCGCCGCCCTGCCGCTGGATCTGCTGGCCGCTACCCCGCTGACCGTGGGCTTCATCTACGTCGGCGCGCGCGACGATTTCGGCTACAACCAGTCGCATGCGCAGGCGGCCGCCATCATCAAGAAGATGCCGGGCGTGAAGGTGATCGAGGAAGAGAAAGTCCCCGAGACCGTGGCCGTACAAAAGACCATGGAAGCCATGATCCAGCAGGATGGCGCCACGCTGCTGTTCCCGACCTCCTTCGGCTACTTCGACCCGCATGTGCTGAAGATCGCCGAGAAATATCCCAAGGTGCGCATCGCCCACTGCGGCGGCCTGTGGACGGCCGGCAAGCACCCCATGAACGTGGGCAGCTTCTTCGGCTACATCGAGGAATGCGAATACCTCTCCGGCGTGGTCGCCGGCCACATGAGCAAGAGCAAGAAGCTGGCCTTCATCGCCGCCAAGCCGATCCCGCAGGTGCTGCGCAACATCAACGCCTTCACCCTGGGCGCGCAATCGGTCGATCCGGCCATCACCTGCCATGTCATCTTCACCGGTGACTGGTCGCTGCCGGTCAAGGAAGCCGAAGCCGCCAACAGTCTCATCGACCAGGGTTGCGACGTCATCACCTGTCACGTCGATGGCCCCAAGGTGATCGTCGAGACCGCCGAGAAGCGCGGCATCATGACCACCGGCTACCATGCCAGCCAGGCTTCGCTGGCGCCCAAGGGCTATCTCACCGGCGCCGAGTGGAACTGGGCCACGCCCTACACCGAGATCGTCAAGGCCACGCTGGAGGGCAAGCCCATGATCAACTTCCTGCGCGGCGGCCTGAAGGATGACTTCGTCAAGATGTCGCCCTATGGCGCGGCCGTGAGCGCCCCGGCCAAGAAGAAGGCCGACGACATCAAGGCCCAGATGCTGGCCGGCAAGTTCCAGATCTTCAAGGGCCCGATCAAGGACAACAAGGGCAATACCGTGATCCCGGCCGGCACTACCCAGGTCCAGACCGACGTGGCGCTGGAAAAGATGAATTACCTGGTGGCCGGCGTGGTCGGCCAGGTCTGATCCTCACTTGCAGGACGGTGCCATGACTTCTATCACTGCTCCCGCCGAAGCCGGGCCGGCTCGCTGGACGCCCCGCAGGTTGCGCTCGGTGCTCTTCAACGGCGCTGCGCCGGCCTTGCCGACGCTGTTGGCGCTGGCCGGCACGCTGCTGCTGTTCGTGCTGTTCCTGCTGGTGCAGGGCAAGCCGGCGGGCGAGGCTTGTCTGCTGATCTTCCAGGGGGCCTTCGGTACGATGTTTGCGTGGCAGAACACGCTGCAGCGCGCCGCGCCCCTGTTGCTGACGGCGCTGTGCGTGGCGCTGCCGGCGCGGGTGGGACTGATCGTCATCGGCGGCGAAGGTGCGCTGGCGCTGGGCGGGCTGGCTGCGGCAGTGATGCCGCAACTGCTGCCGGCCCTGCCCTCGATACCGATGCTGCTGCTCATGGCGCTGGCGGCGATGCTGGCCGGTGGCCTGTGGATCGCGCTGTGCGGTGCGTTGCGCCAGTGGCGCGGTGTCAACGAGACCATCTCCAGCCTGTTGCTGTCCTATCTGGCCGTGGCGCTGTTCAAGCATCTGGTGGAGGGGCCGCTGCGCGATCCGGCCAGCCTGAACAAACCCTCGACCCTGCCATTGCCCGATCCCTATCTGGTCGGTTCGCTGCCCGGCCTGGAAGTACATTGGGGCCTGGCCTGGGGCGCCATCGCCTGCGTCGCGGCCTGGGTATTGCTGCGCCATGGCGTGACCGGCTTTGCCATGGGCGTGGTCGGCGGCAATGTCCGCACTGCCCGGCTGGTGGGCTTGCCGGTCAATCGCCTGATCCTGACGGCCTGCGCCCTGGGCGGGGCGGCGGCCGGACTGGCCGGCATGTTCGAAGTCAGCGCCGTGCAGGGCAGCGCCACCAGTGCGCTGCTGGCCGGCTATGGATTCTCAGGCATCCTGGTGGCCTTCGCGGCACGGCAGAACCCGTTGGCCATCATCGTCTGCGCCATTGTCATCGGCGGCGTCGAAGCCAGCGGCAGCCTGCTGCAACGCCGGCTCGACCTGCCCGACGCCACCACCCTGGTGCTGCAGGGCCTGCTGTTCTGCAACCTGCTGGCCTGGGAAGCGATCACCGGGCGCCTGGCGGCATTGAAGCTGCGCTGGCAGGCGCAGGCGCTGGCCGTCCCGACCAAGGAGCTGCCCCATGCATGAGTTCGACTACACCACCCTGCTGCTGGCCCTGTTTGCCGGCGCGATCCGGGTCGGAACGCCCTTCCTCTTCGTCAGCCTGGGCGAGTGCCTGACCGAGAAAGGCGGGCGCGTGAACCTGGGCCTGGAAGGCATCCTGGTGGCCGGCGCCATGACCGGCTATGCCGCCTCCTTCTACACCGGATCCGCCTGGCTGGGTGTGCTGGCGGCGGGCTGTTCGGGCCTGTTGTTGGGCACGCTGCACGGCGTGGTGTGCTCGCTGCCCCGGGTCAATGACATCGCCTTCGGCATTGCCCTCATGCTGCTGGGGACCGGCCTGGCCTTCTTCCTGGGCAAGCCCTTCATCCAGCCCCAGGCACCGATGCTGCCCTCGCTCGACCTGGGTGCCTGGAGCAGCAACGCGCGCCTGCACCACGCGCTGCAGATCAATGCCCTGTTCTTCGTCGGCGTGGTGCTGGCGCTGCTGTTGCAATGGGGCCTGTCGGCCACGCGCTGGGGGCTGGCCTTGCGCCTGGTCGGCGACCATGCCGAGACCGCCCGCGCGCTGGGCTATCGCATCGTCGGCACACGCATCGCCGCCACCGCAGCCGGCGGCTTCCTGGCTGCCGTCGGCGGCGCCTACCTGTCGCTGTACTACCCCGGCAGCTGGAACGAGGGACTCTCCAGCGGCCAGGGCCTGATGGCCGTCGCCCTGGTGATCTTCGCGCGCTGGCAGCCCTGGCGCTGCCTGCTGGCGGCGCTGCTGTTCGGCGCGGCCGGCGCGCTGGGTCCGGCACTGCAGGCGGTGGGGGTGACCTCCGGTTACTACCTCTTCAATGCCGCGCCCTATGCGCTGACGCTGTTGATCATGATCCTCACCTGCCGCCCCGACCGCACGCTCTCCAGCGCGCCGGGCGAACTGAGCCTGACCCGATAATTCACCAAGGAGCCACCATGTCCGAACTCTTCATCAAGGCCGAACCCTATGCCTGGCCCTACGATGGCGCTCTGACCCCGGCCAATACCGCGTTGATCGTCATCGACATGCAGACCGACTTCTGCGGCATCGGAGGTTACGTCGACAAGATGGGCTATGACCTCTCGCTCACGCGCGCGCCCATCGCACCGATCAAGCGCGTGCTGGCCGCCATGCGCGCCGGGGGCTACACCATCATCCACACCCGCGAAGGCCATCGCCCCGACCTCTCCGACCTGCCTGCCAACAAGCGCTGGCGCTCGCGCCAGATCGGCACCGATGGCGTGGGCATCGGCGACGCCGGCCCGTGCGGACGCATCCTGGTGCGCGGCGAGCCGGGCTGGGAGATCATCCCGGAACTGGCCCCCATCGCCGGTGAAATCATCATCGACAAACCCGGCAAGGGCTCCTTCTGCGCCACCGACCTGGAGCTGATCCTGCATACGCGTGGCATCCGCAACATCGTGCTGACCGGCATCACCACCGACGTCTGCGTGCACACCACCATGCGCGAGGCCAATGACCGTGGCTTCGAGTGCGTGATGCTGGCCGACTGCTGCGGCGCGACCGACCACAACAACCACCTGGCGGCGCTGTCGATGATCAAGATGCAGGGTGGCGTGTTTGGCGCGGTGTCGGACTCAGCCGCGCTGATCGATGTGATCGGGCAGTGATCATGCACGCCCTTGAGCTGGAAATCCTCGGCGCCGGCAAGTCCTTCGGCGACTTCCGGGCGCTGGACGAGGTGTCGCTGACGATCCGCGCCGGCACCATCCATGCGCTGCTGGGCGAGAACGGCGCCGGCAAGAGCACCCTGGTCAAGGGACTGGTGGGCTATAGCCCGCTGGACCAGGGCAGCATCGTGGCTGATCGGCGCGAAGTCGACATCCGTGGTCCACGGGTCCCCCATCAGCTCGGCATCGGCATGGTCTACCAGCACTTCACGCTGGCGCCCAGCCTGACGGTGGCCGAAAACCTGCTGCTGGCGCGGGGCGACCTGCCCTGGCGCCTGCGCTGGGGCAGCGAGCGCGCCGTGCTGGACGAATTCATGGCGCGCATGCCGTTCCGGCTGGCGCTGGATCGGGCGGTGAGCAGCCTGTCGGCTGGCGAGAAACAGAAGCTGGAAATCCTCAAACAGCTCTATCTGCGCCGCCGCTTCCTGATCCTGGACGAGCCGACCTCGGTACTGACACCCCAGGAAGCCGATGAAGTGCTGGGCCTGATGCATGCGCTGACGCGCCAGCAGGAACTGACGGTCCTGATGATCACGCACAAGTTCCACGAGGTCACCGCCTACGCCGACGATGTGACGGTGCTGCGCAAGGGTCGCCTGGTGGCCAGTGCCCGCGTGGCCGATACCGGTCCCGATGAACTGGCGCACTGGATGATGGGCCATGCCCGTGAAGAAAAGACAGCGGTGGCGCGCGCGCCCGTCCCCGCCGACGCCAGCATCGGCCTGGAAGTGCGCCAGCTCACCGTGAACAATGATCGTGGCCTGGCTGCGGTACGTGCCTTGTCGCTGCAGGCCCGGCGCGGCGAGATCGTCGGCCTGGCCGGCATCTCCGGCAATGGCCAGAAGGAACTGGTGGAAGCCCTGCTGGGCCAGCGCCGCCACCTGCAGGGTGAGATCCACATCGATGGTGCGCCCTATGCCGCCACGCGCGGCGAGATGCGCCGCCTGCGCGTGTTCGCGCTGCCCGAGGAGCCGCTGCGCAATGCCTGCATCTCCGGCCTGAGCGTGGCCGAGAACATGGCGCTGCGCAATTTCGATGTCGCCCCCTTCAAGCGCGGCGGCTGGCGCATCGACCGCAGCGCCATGAAACGCCAGGCGCAATCGCTGATCGCCGCCTTCAACGTCAAGCCGCCGGTCCCGGAGCGCGCCATCGGCACGCTCTCCGGCGGCAACGTGCAGCGCGCCGTGCTGGCCCGGGAACTGGGCGAGCACGCCGATGCGGGCGCGGCCAATGTGCTCATCGTCGCCAATCCGGTCTTCGGGCTGGACTTCGCCTCGGTGGCCGACATCCACGCCCGCCTGCTGCAGGCCCGCGCCCGTGGTGCGGCGGTGCTGCTGGTAAGCGAGGACCTGGATGAATTGCTGGAGCTGTCGGACCGCATCCTGGTGATGACCGAAGGGCGCATCGTCCATGAAGTGCGCGATGTCCCCATGCAAGGCGCCGACCGCGCCGCCCTGGGCCGCTGGATGGCCGGGCAGCAAGACCAACCTGAACACTGCGAGGCCGCATGATCGGTATCGATGCCATCCCCTATCCCTACCGCTTCGCCCCAGGCAGCACGGCGCTGCTGGTGATCGACATGCAGCGCGATTTCGTCGAGGAAGGCGGCTTCGGCAGCGCCCTGGGCAATGACGTGCGTCCGCTGATGGCCATCGTGCCTGCCGTCGCCGCGCTGCTGCAACTGGCGCGCCAGGCCGGCATGCTGGTGGTGCACACGCGCGAATCACACCTGCCCGACCTGTCGGACTGCCCGCCTGCCAAGCGCCTGCGCGGCAACCCCAGCCTGGGCATCGGTGATGTCGGGCCGATGGGGCGCATCCTGGTGCGTGGCGAGCCGGGCAACCAGATCCTGCCGCAACTGGCCCCCATCGCCGGCGAGGTCGTCATCGACAAGCCCGGCAAGGGCGCCTTCTACGCCACCGATCTGCAGGCGCAATTGCAGCAACGCGGCATCACCCATCTGCTGGTGGCGGGCGTGACCACCGAAGTCTGCGTGCAGACCTCGATGCGCGAAGCCAATGATCGCGGTTACGAATGCCTGGTGATCGAGGATGCCTGCGCCAGCTATTTCCCCGCCTTCCATCAAGCCACGCTGCAGATGCTGACTGCCCAGGGCGGCATCGTCGGCTGGCGTGCCACGCTGGCGCAATTGCAGGCGGCGCTGGCGGCCTTTACCGGAGAGCATCCATGATGCAAGTCAACCTGTCCCATGTGGTGGCCGAGGTCGAACAGGCCTTTGCCGATTACGAATACGCACTGCTGATCAATGACATCCCGACCCTGGACCGCTGGTTCTGGTATGCCCCTGCCACCGTCCGCTACGGCGTGGGCGAAGTGCTGCTGGGCGGCGAGGCGATCCGCCAGTACCGCAAGACCTGCAAGCCGGTGCCGGCCTCGCGCAAGCTGCATCGCACCGTTGTCACCACCTTCGGCACCGACTATGCTACGGTCTCCACCGAATTCACCGACCATACCTCCGACAGGATAGGCCGCCAGATGCAGACCTGGGTGCGCATGGACGAAGGCTGGCGCATCGTCGCCGCCCATGTCAGCCTGATGGCATGAGATCGCACCCCGAGAACACCAGAATGCCCGCACCATGACCGTCACCGTCGCCAACCCGCTCGCCGAACAGGTCTATCACCGGATCAAGGACGACATCTTCAACTTCCGCCTGCTTCCGGGCGACAATTTCACCGAGACCGAGATGGCCGCTCGCCAGGGCGTCTCACGCACGCCGCTGCGCGACGCCCTGTTCCGTCTGCAGCGTGAAGGCTACCTGGAGGTGGGCTTCCGGCGCGGCTGGAAGGTCTGCCCCATCGATTTCGACCGGCTCGACAACCTCTACGACCTGCGCATCGTGCTGGAAATGGCGGCGCTGGAAAAACTGTGCAGCCTGCAAGAGCCCACCGCCGAGCTAGAGCAGCTCAACGCCATCTGGCTGGCCGCGCCGGAGGCGCGCGCATCGGATGCCGTCCGGGTGGCCGAGCTGGACGAAGCCTTCCATACCAACCTGGTAGCCGCCGCCGGCAACCAGGAGATGACCCGGGTCCATACCGAGGTCACCGAAAAGATCCGCATCGTGCGCCGGCTGGACTTCCTCAAGAAAAAGCGCGTCGACGCCACCTACGAGGAACACGGCAAGATCCTGCAACTGGTGGCCAAGCGGCGCGCCACTGAAGCTCAGATCCTGCTGCGTGCCCACATCACCCAGAGCAAGCTGGAGGTGCGCAAGATCACCATCTGGATGCTGGCCGAAGCGCGCCAGCTGCAGGAGCCGGAGACCGGGGTGGCGCAGCGCTGAGGCTGTTTGTTGCATTTCTCAAAACATTTCATCCGGGAAACCCGAAAAAAGCCCATCCGCGCCGGTACCGGGCCGCTTGATCATTGCGATCCTGCCACCAATTAAGGGAAAGCCTCCGAAACCATTTATAATGGAAGGCTTTTGCAACAGCGCATCTTTCCAGCGGCTCAATGAAGGTATTTCGCGGACTTCCCACTGCCGAATCGCGCGCCCCGTGCGCGCTGACCATCGGCAACTTCGACGGCGTGCATCTCGGCCACCAGGCCTTGCTGGCGCGCGTGCGCGAGGCCGCCGGCAATCTGGGCCTGGACGCGGCGGTGATGACCTTCGAGCCGCATCCGCGTGAATTCTTCGCCCAGCTGGCCGGTACCCCCGAACGTGCCCCGGCGCGTATCGCCAACCTGCGCGACAAGCTGCAGTCGCTGGCCGACTCCGGTATCGATCGCGTCGTGGTGGAACATTTCAGCAGTCATTTCGCCGCCCTCTCGCCGCAGGACTTCATCGAGAAGATCCTGGTGCAAGGCCTGCACGTGCGCTGGCTGATGGTGGGTGACGACTTCTGCTTCGGTGCGCGTCGCGCCGGCACACTCGCCACCCTCATCGAAGCCGGCCGCCGGCATGGTTTCGAAGTGCACTCCCTGCCCACGGTGACCAATGCCGGCGTGCGCATTTCTTCCTCGGCCGTGCGCGCGGCGCTGGCCGAGGGTGATTTCGATCTGTCGCGCCAGTTGCTGGGCCACGCCTACGCCATCAGCGGCCGCGTGGCCCATGGCAAGAAGCTGGGCCGCACCATCGGTTTCCCCACCCTGAACATGCGGGTCGGCCACAAGCGCCCTGCGCTCTCCGGCATCTTTGTGGTGCAGGTTCATGGCCTGGCTGAACAGCCGCTGCCGGCCGTGGCCAGCCTGGGCGTGCGCCCGACCGTGGATGACAGCGGCCGCGTGTTGCTGGAAACCCATCTGCTGGACTTCCGGGGCGATTGCTACGGCAAGCTGGTGCGCGTGGAATTCCTCAAGAAACTGCGCGACGAGGAAAAATACGTCGACCTGCCCACGCTGACCGCCGCCATCGCCCGCGACGTCGACCACGCGCGCGCCTGGTTCCGCGAAAGCGCCGGCTTCGCCGTCTCGGCCACCGACCGAATTTGACCGCTGGGCGGCTGCCGGAGCCCCGCTCCCGCAGCTGTCCAGCCGCCCCATCCTTGCATCTTGCCGGCCCGCCTCGCGCTGTGCCGGGCGCCAGAATCAACCCGCATCCAACGAAAGTCTTGTCATGTCCAATCAAGAATCCTCCGCCAAGCCCGGCAAGCCCGAAAAAGCCGGCAAGGCGCCCTCCAAGTACCCGGTCAACATGACCGAGACCGCCTTCCCCATGCGCGGCGACCTGGCCAAGCGCGAGCCGCAATGGGTCAAGCAGTGGCAGGAGAAGAAGGTCTACCAACGCATCCGCAAGGCCTCGGCCGGCCGCCCCAAGTTCATCCTGCATGACGGCCCGCCGTATGCCAACGGCGAGATCCACCTGGGCCACGCCGTCAACAAGATCCTCAAGGACATGATCGTCAAGGCCCGCAACATGGCCGGCTTCGACGCGCAATACGTACCGGGCTGGGATTGCCACGGCATGCCCATCGAGATCCAGATCGAAAAGAAGTACGGCAAGAACCTGCCGGTGGCCGAAGTGCAAGCCAAGGCGCGCGCCTATGCCAATGAACAGATCGAGTTGCAGAAGAATGATTTCATCCGCCTGGGCGTGCTGGGCGAGTGGGACAACCCCTACAAGACCATGAACTTCTCCAACGAAGCCGATGAGCTGCGCGCGCTCGGCACGATCCTGGAGAAGGGCTATGTCTATCGTGGCCTGAAGCCCGTGAACTGGTGCTTCGACTGCGGCTCGGCGCTGGCCGAGGCGGAAGTGGAATACCAGGACAAGCGCGACCCCGCCATCGACGTCGGTTTCCCCTTCGCCGAGCACGACAAGCTGGCCACCGCCTTCGGCCTGACCGAACTGCCGACCCGCAACGGCTACATCGTCATCTGGACCACCACGCCCTGGACCATCCCGTCCAACCAGGCGCTCAACGTCCATCCCGAATTCGAGTATGCGCTGGTCGAGACCACGCGCAATGGCGAGCCGCTGCTGCTGATCCTGGCCAAGGATCTGGTCGAGTCCTGCCTGCAGCGCTTCGGCCTGGAAGGCCGTGTCATCGCCACCACCGTGGGCGAGAAGCTCTCGCTGATCCGCTTCCACCATCCGCTGGCCAAGGCTGATGCCGGCTACGACCGTCTCTCGCCGATCTACGTGGGCGACTACGTGACGGCCGACAGCGGCACCGGCATCGTCCACTCGGCACCGGCCTACGGTATCGAAGACTTCATCTCCTGCAAGGCGCACGGGATGAAGGACGACGACATCCTCAACCCGGTCATGGGTGATGGCCGCTATGCCTCGTGGCTGCCGCTGTTCGCCGGCCTGACCATCTGGGAAGCCTCCAAGCCCATCTGCGCCAAGCTGGAAGAGACCGGTTCGCTCTTCAAGCTGGTCATGTTCGACCACAGCTACATGCACTGCTGGCGCCACAAGACCCCCATCGTCTACCGCGCCACCTCGCAGTGGTTCGCCAGCATGGACAACACGCCCAAGGATGGCGGCCCCAGCCTGCGCCAGACCGCGCTGCAAGGCATCGAGGACACCGCCTTCTTCCCCGGCTGGGGCAAGGCGCGCCTGCACGGCATGATCGCCAACCGTCCCGACTGGACCCTGTCGCGCCAGCGCCAGTGGGGTGTGCCGATGGCCTTCTTCGTGCACAAGGAAACGGGCCAGTTGCATCCGCGCACGCCGGAGCTGGTCGAGCAGGTGGCCCAGCGTATCGAGCAAGGCGGTATCGAAGCCTGGCAGGCGCTCGATCCCAAGGAATTGCTGGGCGACGAGGCCGACCAGTACCTGAAGAACAAGGACACGCTGGATGTCTGGTTCGACTCCGGCTCGACCCATCAGACCGTGCTGCGCGGCTCGCACAAGCAAGAGTTGCAGTTCCCGGCCGATCTCTATCTGGAAGGTTCGGACCAGCACCGTGGCTGGTTCCACTCGTCGCTGCTGACCTCGGCGATGTTGAACGGCCGCGCGCCCTACAAGGCCCTGCTCACGCACGGCTTCGTGGTGGACGGTGAAGGCCGCAAGATGTCGAAGTCGCTCAAGAACGGCGTGGAACCGCAAAAGGTGGCCGATTCGCTGGGTGCGGAAATCCTGCGCCTGTGGGTCGCCTCCAGTGACTACTCCGGCGAGATCTCGATCTCGGACGAAATCCTCAAGCGCGTCACCGAGGCCTATCGCCGCATCCGCAACACGCTGCGCTTCCTGCTGGCCAATACCTCGGACTTCGACCCGGCACAGCACGCCGTGCCGGTGGCCGAGCTGCTGGAGATCGACCGTTACGCCATCGCCAACATGGCACGCCTGCAAGGCGAGGTGCTGGCGCACTTCGAGACCTACGAATTCCACCCGGTGGTGGCCAAGCTGCAGATGTACTGCTCGGAAGACCTGGGCGGCTTCTACCTGGACATCCTCAAGGATCGCCTCTACACCAGCGGCGTGGATTCGGCGGCGCGTCGTTCGGCACAGACCGCGGTGTGGCACATCACCCAGTCGCTGCTGCGCCTGATGGCACCGATCCTGTCCTTCACCGCCGAGGAAGCCTGGAGCTTCTTCGCCGGCAAGGAGGCCTTTGCGCAGAGCGGCGAGACCATCTTCTCGCAGACCTACTACGCCCTGCCCGAGGTGGGTGATGCCGAGGCCCTGCTGGCCAAGTTCGCCGTCCTGCACGAAGTGCGCGCGGCCGTGACCAAGCAGCTGGAAGAAGTGCGTATCGCCGGCAGCATCGGTTCTTCCCTGCAGGCCGAGGTGGAACTGAAGGTGTCGGGCGAGAAGGCGGCCCTGCTGGAGAGCCTGGGTGAAGACCTGAAGTTCGTGCTCATCACCTCCGCTGCGCAGGTCACCCGCGTGGGCTCAGCGGAAGAAGAAGCCGTGGTGGTCACCCCGTCGACCCATCAGAAATGTGAACGTTGCTGGCACTATCGCGCCGATGTCGGGTCTCATGCCGAGCACCCCGGCCTGTGCGGTCGCTGCCACGCCAACCTGTTCGGCCAGGGCGAGCCGCGTCGCTTCGCCTGATCCGTCCGGCCTGGCCTGAAACTGTCTCTTATACACATCTCCGAGCCCACGAGACTCCGTTAAAAGGGGGGGGGGGGGGGGGGGGGGGGGGGGGGGGGGGGGGGGGGGGGGGGGGGGG
>NZ_JAELUH010000200.1 GCF_016429215.1 Herbaspirillum sp. ASV7
TGACGCTGTTGCTGCGTGCCGGGCCACTGCCGTCGGTCGGCGTGATATCGAGTTGGAAGTTGGTGATGCGGGTCTGCGACTGGTACGGCGCGTCGTCATAGCGACGGTCGTCGGCGCTGAAGGCGTGACTCTTGACGTAGGTGTAGCTGGCCGAGCCATTGGAGACCACGGTCTGCGTTCCCAGTGGGCCGTTGTTGTTGATGGCGGTGCCGTTGACGCTGTCGCCGGCGACCGTGCCGCCGGCGATGATCTGGCTGGAGGTGTTATTGACCGCGCCCGCGTTGAGACGCATGTTGCCGCCCGAGGTGATCATGCCGGGGTCGCTCTTGGTGACGACAGTGCGGGTGATCTGCTCGGTGCCGTCGTAGATGGTCCACTCGCGGTAGGAGCGGCTGTTGACGTTGTCGTTGAAGGCCGAGATCTTGTCGTTGAGCGCCTGCAGCGCGGCGATGAACACGTCGCGCTTGGGCTTCCATGCGTCGTAGGCCGACTTCCAGGCCGCGTAGACGGCCGGGTCCACCGGCACCGGGTAGCAGGAGTCGTAG
>NZ_JAELUH010000201.1 GCF_016429215.1 Herbaspirillum sp. ASV7
GCCAGGGCCATGATGGCTTGCTCGCCCAGGGGACCGGTGTCGCCTTCCAGCGCCAGCTTGGCCGAACCCTTCACGATGGGCAGGTCGTCGCCAGGGAACTCGTACTTCGACAGCAGTTCGCGGACTTCCATTTCCACCAGTTCCAGCAGTTCAGCGTCATCCACCATGTCAGCCTTGTTCAGGAAGACGATGATGTAAGGAACGCCAACCTGACGCGACAGCAGGATGTGTTCACGGGTCTGGGGCATCGGGCCGTCAGCGGCCGAGCACACCAGGATCGCGCCGTCCATCTGCGCTGCGCCGGTGATCATGTTCTTCACATAGTCGGCGTGGCCAGGGCAGTCAACGTGGGCGTAGTGACGGTTGGCGGTTTCGTATTCGACGTGCGCGGTGTTGATGGTGATGCCGCGTGCCTTTTCTTCGGGCGCTGCGTCGATCTGGTCGTAGGCCTTCGCTTCGCCGCCGAACTTCTTCGACAGGACGGTTGCGATTGCTGCGGTCAGGGTGGTCTT
>NZ_JAELUH010000202.1 GCF_016429215.1 Herbaspirillum sp. ASV7
TGCGGGCCGTTGGTGATGTTCACCGGGGCGTTGAGGTTGTTCATGAAGATGCGGATGATCTCGCCGAAGCCCAGCGTCACGATGGCCAGGTAGTCACCGCGCAGCTTCAGGGTGGGCGCGCCCAGCAGGGCACCGAAGATGGCCGCGAACAGGCCCGACACCGGCACGATCAGCCACAGCGAGAGGTGGATGCCGTTCTGCACGATCTCGGGGCCGCACAGCCACACCAGGAAATTGCCCACCACCGGATAGGTGTTGACGAAGGACTCGATCACCGCCGCGAACTGCGGCGAGGCCAGCAAGCCCGCCGTATAGGCGCCGATGGCGTAGAAGGCGATGTAGCCGAGGTCCAGCAGACCTGCAAAACCCACCACCACGTTCAGGCCCAGGGCCAGCATGATGTAGAGCAGCGCCACATCCATGATGCGCACCCAGGAATTGCCGAACTGCTGGGCGATGAAGGGGAAGACGATCATCAGCGCCAACAGGATCAAGAGGCTGATGCGCGCCT
>NZ_JAELUH010000203.1 GCF_016429215.1 Herbaspirillum sp. ASV7
AGCCGCTGCGGTTGTCCAGCGTGCCGGCCCGCACGATGGCATTGCCCTGCGAGACGATGCCCAGGGTCGACCCCGAGCGCGCATTGACGATGTCCTGGCCGTTGGCATTGATGGACAGGTTCTTCGTGCCCTGGAGCAGCCCGGCCGTGTTGTCCAGACGGCCGCTGTCGATCACCAAGCCATTCTGGGCGACGACGCTGCCGCCGGCATTGGAGAAGGCTTGCAGGCGCGTGCCGAGCTGGATGTCGGTGGCGTTGACGGCGCCACCATCATTGATGATGGCACTGCCACTGAGCGAGACCGACTGCGCTGCTTCGATGCGTGACTGGTTGCTGAGTTGCCCTGCAGTCGATATCGACAGGCTGCCTTGCGCCGAGATCAGCTGCCCGCGATTGCTGACCGAATCGGCACCGAGGATCACGCCATTGTTGGCGCCTATGGTGCCGCTGTTGGTGAGCGCCCCGCCACTGGCCACGTTCAGCGTATCGCTGGCATTGATG
>NZ_JAELUH010000204.1 GCF_016429215.1 Herbaspirillum sp. ASV7
GATGTGGGCATCATCCCGTACAACATCTTTACCAGCCACATTCTGGTGATAGGATCAGGTATGGAAGTCGTGCTGCTGTCTTTTGCCCTGGCCGACAAGATCAATACTTTCAAGGCAGAAAAGGAAGCCTCTCAGGCATTGGCACTGCAAATTTCCAAAGAGAACGAGCAACTGGTAAGAGAACAGAATATTATCCTGGAAGCCAAAGTGCAGGAGAGAACGGAAGAATTACAGAACAGTAATAAAGATCTGAATGTGGCGCTCACCAACCTGAAAGATACCCAGACGCGCCTGGTAGAAAAGGAGAAAATGGCGTCTTTGGGTCAGCTGACAGCCGGTATTGCCCATGAAATCAATAATCCGATCAACTTTGTTACTTCCAATATCAAACCTTTAAAGCTGGATATAGCAGATCTTAGAAACGTCCTGAATCGGTACTGTCTCTTATACACATCTCCGAGCCCACGAGACTCCGTTATGTATCTCGTA
>NZ_JAELUH010000205.1 GCF_016429215.1 Herbaspirillum sp. ASV7
CTCCTGGCTCGGACTCGGACAAAACGAAGAACCTTCCTTCGGCGATAACGTGAAATTCTTCCTGCAATACCAGGTAAACTTCATGTACTTCCGCTACTTCATGTGGAACTTCGCCGGTAAACAAAACGATACCCAAGGCTATGGCAACGTACGCGATGGTAACTGGATCTCCGGTATTCCACCACTTGACAATTTCATGTATGGCGACCAATCCGCAATGCCAGACAGTCTGAACAACAATAAGGCCCATAACCGCCTGTTCATGCTGCCTTTCATCCTCGGTATCATCGGTTTCTTCTTCCACTACAAATACAATCGTAAAGACACACTGGTAGTTTCCCTCCTGTTCTTCTTTACCGGTTTCGCTATCGTATTATACCTCAACCAGGCAGGTAACCAGCCACGTGAACGTGACTACGCTTATGTAGGCTCCTTCTATGCTTTTGCTATCTGGATTGGCCTCGGTGTACTGGCG
>NZ_JAELUH010000206.1 GCF_016429215.1 Herbaspirillum sp. ASV7
AGGTCATCGTGGTGACCTTCGCCATCGGCGCCGCGCTGGCGGCGATTGCCGGGGTGATGTGGGCCGCCAACTATTCCACCGCGCAATTCGCCATGGGCTTCGTGCCGGGCCTGAAGGCCTTCTCGGCAGCGGTGCTGGGCGGCATCGGCAACATCTACGGCGCCATGCTGGGCGGCATCCTGCTGGGCCTGATCGAGAGCCTGGGTGCCGGTTACATCGGTGACCTCACCGGCGACTTCCTGGGCAGCAACTACCAGGACATCTTCGCCTTCATCGTGCTGATCATCGTGCTGACCCTGCGCCCCTCCGGCATCATGGGCGAGCGCGTGGCCGATCGCGCCTGAGTCCTCCTTCCATCCCTACAGAATTACAGAGAAGACATATGGCTCTCCTATCTTTCGACATGAAGCGCAATCCGCAGCAGGCGCGCATCAGCCTCTTGATCCTGTTGGCGCTGATGATCGTCTTCCCCTT
>NZ_JAELUH010000207.1 GCF_016429215.1 Herbaspirillum sp. ASV7
TGCCGTGTTTCAGGGGCAAGCCGCGCGGCCGCATGCCGGGCAAGGTGCCGACCTGGATCGCCATGTCGATCTGGCCGTTGCTGAAATCGGCCGCCGCCGTGGACACCACGATACGCACCTCGATGTCCTTGTTCTCGCGCCAGAACAGCTCCATGCGCGGCATCAGCCACAGCGCCGCCACGCCCGGCAGCACCGCCACCGTCAGCTGCGCACGCCGACGCCGCCCGGTCAGGCGCTGCCCGGCCGCGCAGATCTGCTCGAAGGCCTGGCTGATCTCGCGATAGTAGATGGCCCCTTGCGCCGTCAATTCGATGCGCCGGGTCAGGCGCACGAACAGCGCATGGCCCAGGTGCTCCTCCAGCAGACGTACCTGCCGGCTGATCGCGCTCTGGGTCACATGCAGCTCATTGGCCGCCTCGGTAAAGGAGAGCCGGCGGGCGGTGGCCTCGAAGGCGCGCAAGGCGGTCAA
>NZ_JAELUH010000020.1 GCF_016429215.1 Herbaspirillum sp. ASV7
GCCTGCACGAACTGAAGCTGATCGTCGACCTGATCTATGAAGGCGGCATCGCCAACATGAACTACTCGATCTCCAACAACGCCGAATACGGCGAGTACGTGACCGGCCCGCGCGTGATCAACGCCGAAAGCAAGGCCGCCATGAAGAAGGTGCTGGAAGACATCCAGACCGGCGAATACGCCAAGAGCTTCATCCTGGAAAACAAGGCCGGTGCACCGACCCTGATGTCGCGTCGTCGTATCAATGCCGAACACCAGATCGAAATCGTGGGCGAGAAGCTGCGCGCCATGATGCCCTGGATCAAGGCCAACAAGCTGGTCGACCAGAGCAAGAACTGATCGGTCTCTGAGCGAACACTGTTCGCTGTTACTGTCAGGGAAAACGCCACGGGAGACCGTGGCGTTTTCTTTTGCGCATTTTTACAGTGAGGTGCTGCGCGCGCGCACGCTTGTCATGAACTGGACATATTGGCGCATTACCCTGAGCGGGTAAAAAAGGGATTGCGTCAGCGCCGGGCCTGCCGGCGCCATGTTCAAGCGGGTGGGGATTGCGTACGCCGTTATCGTTCGAGCCGAAAGGGCTGCTGACCAGACTGCTTGCGGGCAGGGGCGTGTCGGCGGGATTGGTATTGCTGTCGGTCTGTGTGCTGGCCGTGGCCTGGTATTTCACGGTCATCCGTATCGAGAATGAAAAGCAGCTGGCCGTCACCGCCTCCATTGCCGACAGCCGCAACGTCGCCGCCATCGTCTCGGCCAACCTCGATGAAGTGCTGGGCAAGACCCTGCTGTATTCGCGCATCGGCCAGTCCATGCTCAATGGCGAGCAGGCGTCGTCGGCCTACTTCAATCCACTCTTCAATGGCGACTCGGCCTACCTGCGCGTGGCCATGTTCGATGCCGCTGGCCGGCTGGTCTATTCCTCCGCGCGGCAGAAGAGCGAGCCCGAACTGAGCCGCCTCATCAATGCCGGCTACATGAGCTCGCTGACCGGAACGGCCTCCTCGGTCGAGCACAATGCCATGATCATCAATCCGCCCAGCAACCGCGACGGCTACAGCTGGCGCGTACCCCTGCTGATCCCGCTGCAGAATGGCCGGGGCGAGCTGCAGGGCTTCTTCGCGGCCATCCTCGACCTGGGTTACTTTCTGAAGACCTACCAGGAAGTCAGCGTGGCCGGTTCCAGTCGTATCGAGATCCTCAATGCCGCCGGGCTGCAACTGGCCGAATTGTCGGGGGGCATCCTCTCCGGCGGCTCCAACTATGCGGGCCAGGAATACGCCACCTTCCTGCTCACAGGCAAGGGTGATGGCCTGATCCACGCCTTGCGTCCGGGCGACCAGGTGCAGCATGTGGGTGTGCAGCGACGTCTGGCGCATTACCCCCTGGCCGTGGTGGTGAGCCGCGATCCGCAGGTGCTCATGGCGCGGCTGTGGCCGGCGCACCGGCAGTATTACCTGCAGGCCATGCTGGTATCGCTGTTGATCGTGCTGCTGACCGCCGGCCTGGTCAACCTGGCGCACCGGCGCCGCTACCTGTACGAGAAACTGCTCTATTCGGAGCGCGAGAAGAGCGGCCTGATCAACCAGCTCGAACAGGAAAAGAGCCGCGCCTACCAGCTTGCCTCGCATGACTACCTCACCGGTATTCCCAACCGCATGCTGTTCTACGAGCTGGCCGCCACCGAGCTCTCGCGCGCCAAGCGCAGTCGCAACCTGTATGCGCTGTTCTTCCTCGATCTCGACAAGTTCAAGCTCATCAACGATACCCAGGGCCATGCCGTGGGCGACGCGCTGCTGCAGGAAGTGGCACGGCGCCTGCGCGCGGCCGTGCGCGAGTATGACCTGGTGGCGCGCCTGGGCGGGGATGAATTCGTGGTGCTGGTCTCGGAGATCCGCAGCGAGGACCGCGTGGCCGAGATCGCCGACAAGCTCGTCGAGACCCTGCGCGCACCTTATCCCGACCTGCTGGGACGTCACGTCGAGACCGCGCCCAGCATCGGCATCGCACTCTATCCGCGCGACGGCCAGCGTATCGAGACCCTGATGAGCAATGCCGACGCCGCCATGTACAGCGCCAAGAGCGCCGGCAGCGGCCTGTATCGCTTCTACGATGCCTCGCTCAATGCCAGTGCGGTGCGTGGCCTGGAGTTGCTGGGACGCTTCCGCCAGGCGCTCAAGGACAACGAGTTCTGCCTGCACTACCAGCCCAAGGTGGAGTTGCAGAACTACCAGGTGGTCGGCATGGAAGCCCTGATCCGCTGGCAGCATCCCGAGCATGGCCTGATCTTCCCCAGCGAATTCATCAGCCTGGCCGAGTCGCACGACCTGGTGCAGCCGTTGGGGCGCTGGATCATCGAGGCGGTCTGTCGTCAGCTGGCGCAATGGCGTGCGCAGGGTGTGCCGCTGCTGCCGGTGGCCATCAATGTCTCGGCGCGCCAGCTGGATGACGACAGCCTGATCGCGACCGTGCGCGAGTCCTTGCGGCGCCACCATCTCACCGCCGACCTGCTGGAGATCGAGGTGACCGAGAGCTGTTTCATCGCCGACCTGGAGCAGGCCCGCGTGACGCTGGAGAAGCTGCGCGACGAAGGCCTGAAGATCTACCTGGACGACTACGGCACCGGTTACTCCAGCCTCAGCCACATCAAGGCGCTGCCGGTGTATGCGCTCAAGATAGACCGCTCCTTCATCCGCGACATCCGCAACGACAACAGCGACGGCATGATCGTGGCTTCCACCGTCACGCTGGCGCGCAACCTCGGCCTGAAGGTGGTGGCCGAGGGGGTGGAAACCCGGGAACAATTGATGCACCTGAAACTGATGGGCTGCGACCAGGTGCAGGGCTTCTACCTGCAGCGCCCGGTGCCGTCGGCACAGCTGGAAGCCATGTTGCAGAAAGGCAGGTTCGAGTTCACATGAAGAGCGTGCGTAGCGGCCTGTTGTTGATCCTCGCGCTGGGCCTGGCCGGCCCGGTACTGGCCCAGGGCAAGCGTGCCTGTGAACGTCCCGAGCGCCTGCGTTTTTCCTTCGTGCCGCAGGGCAGCGACCAGGAGCAGCAGACCGCGCTCAATCCCCTGCTGGAAGAGCTGCACGAGAAGCTCAAGATGCCGGTGGAGCTGATCGTGCCGACCTCCTATGGCGCGGTGATCGAGGGCCTGCTCGCCGGTGCCATCGATGTGGCGCGGCTGGGGCCGGCGTCCTATGTGACGGCGCATCGTGGCGATGCCCGCATCACGCCCTTTGCCTCGATGGAACAGGTGGAACCCAATTTCGCCGCACAGGGCGGCGTCTCGGCGGTGTATTACTCGCTGCTGGTGACGCGCCAGCAAGGGCCCTATGACAGCGTGGCCTCGCTGGCAGGCAAGGTGCTGGCGCTGGCCGACCCCGACAGTACCTCGGGGGCACTGATCCCGCGCCATATCTTTGCGCGCCAGTACAACCTGCGGCTGGAGCGTTATTTTTCGCGCATCGGGTATTCGGGCAACCATGAGCAATCGGTGCTGGCAGTGTTGAACCGCAATGCCGATGCCGCCTTCGTGGCCAGCACCAATGTCTCGCGCATGATCAGCGATGGCAAGCTGGCCAAGCGCGATCTGCGCGTGCTGTGGCGTTCGGCGCCGATTCCCTTCGATCCCTTCGTCTATCGCGGGCGGCTATGCGGCGATATCCGCGACAAGATCCGCGCGGTGTTCCTGGACCGCAATGCCGCACGTGTCAATGAAACCCTACGCAGCCTGCGCGCCACGCATTTCGTGCCGGTGCGCGATGCTGATTACCGCATCATCCGCGAGTTGCCCTGATCCGGGCTGGCCTCATTGGGCCAGCAAGGCTTCGATATCGGAAATCATTTCCTCCGGACGCGTCTGCGGCGCATAGCGCTTGACCACACGGCCATCCCGACCGACCAGGAACTTGGTGAAATTCCATTTGATGGCCTTGCTGCCCAAGAGGCCGGGTGCTTCCTTCTTGAGGTACTTGAACAGCGGCGCGGCCTGGTCGCCGTTGACGTCGATCTTGGCGAACAACGGGAAGCTGACGCCATAGTTCTTTTCGCAGAAGGCGCCGATCTCCTCGGCATTGCCCGGTTCCTGCGCGCCGAACTGGTTGCAGGGGAAGGCCAGCACTTCCAGTCCGCGCGCCTTGAACTGGCGGTGGATGGCTTCCAGGCCATTGTATTGCGGAGTGAAGCCGCATTTGCTGGCGGTATTGACGATGAGCAGGACCTTGCCTTGCAATTGGCCAAGATCGAATTCGCTGCCATCGGCCAGCTGGGGATGGTAATCGTAGAGGGTCGTCATGTTTTTTCCTGTCGGCATTACCCGTGTCGGGTGGCCGCCATTCTAAACCGCGTTGTCCATGGCTGCATGCGCACGCGCCGTCTCTGGCGAGATGCGCCCCTGTTGCACTAGTTGTTGCAGGCAAGCCTCCAGGGTCTGCATGCCGGCCGCGCCGCCGGCCTGCATGGCCGAATAGAGCTGGGCGCTGCGTCCTTCGCGGATCAGGTGGCGTACCGCCGGGGTGGCCACCAACAATTCATGCGCGGCGATGCGGGCATTGCCATCCTGAGTCGGCAGCAGCGTCTGGGCGATCACCCCTTGCAGCGACCCGGCCAGCATGGCGCGTGCGCTGTCCTTTTCGCCGGGAGGGAAGAGATCGACGATGCGTTCCATGGTCCGCGCCGCCGAGGCCGTGTGCAGCGTCCCCAGGACCAGGTGGCCGGTATCGGCCGCGCTCAGGGCCAGGCGCACGGTGGCGGCATCGCGCAACTCGCCTACCAGCAGCACGTCGGGATCCTCCCGCAGGGCCGCACGCAAGGCATGGGCGGTATCGCGGGTATGCTGGCCGACCTCGCGCTGGGTCACCAGTGCGCGACGTGGCGTGTGGATGAACTCGATGGGATCCTCGATGGTGAGGATATGCACCGGCCGCTGTTCGTTGATATGCCGCACCATCGCCGCCAGCGTGGTGCTCTTGCCCGAGCCGGTAGGGCCGGTCACCAGCACCAGGCCGCGCTCGCGCAGGGCCAGGTCGGCGCACAGGGCGGGCGCGCCCAGCGCGGCCAGGGTGGGTGGCTCCAGGCCGAGATGGCGGATCGCGGCCGCCGGCCCGCCCTGCTGGCGGAAGGCATGGACACGGAACCGGCCCAGTGCCGGCAGCTCCAGGGCGAAGTCGCATTCCAGGCCGTCGGCGTAGCGGGCCTGTTGTCGGGTCGGCATGATGGCGTGCAGCAGCGCCTGCAATTGCGTGGCTTCCAGGGCCTGCAGGTTGACGCGCCGGATCGCCCCATGCACCCGTAGCAGGGGTGGCAGGCCGGCGCAGAGGTGGAGGTCGGAGGCCTGATTTCTCACGGCAAATGCCAGTAGCACGGCAATGTCCATTTATAATCCTTTAATCCTTGCAAGGATCACCTGATCAATCTGTTTATTTCCCCCGCAGGCTAGCCGCTCCCGGCCCGGATTATGTCGTCAATCGCCCAGAACCTACAACGCGTGCAGCACCAGATCACCGCCGCCACCGAAAAATCGGGACGTGCACCCGCGTCGGTGCAGCTGCTGGCGGTGTCCAAGACCTTCGATGCAGCCGCCGTGCTGGAAGCGGTACAGGCCGGGCAGCGCGCCTTCGGTGAAAACTATCTGCAGGAAGCGCTGGAGAAGATCGCCGCCCTGCCGGCACTGGCGCCACAGGCCAGTCTGGAATGGCATTTCATCGGTCCCATCCAGAGCAACAAGACCCGGCCCATCGCCGAGCATTTCGACTGGGTGCATTCGGTGGACCGGCTCAAGATCGCCCAGCGCCTCTCCGAGCAGCGGCCGGCGGAACTGGGGCCGTTGAACATCTGCCTGCAGGTCAACATCAGTGACGAGGACAGCAAGAGCGGCCTGGCGCCGGCCGAGTTGCCCCAGGTGGCGGCCCAGGTGGCACAGCTGCCCCGCCTGCGCCTGCGCGGCCTGATGGCCATCCCGGCGCCGAGCACGGACGTGGTGCAGCAGCGCGCCGCCTTCTCCGCCGTGCGCCGGCTGCAGGAGCAGTTGCAGGCCGATGGGCTGGCGCTGGACACGCTGTCCATGGGCATGTCGGCCGACCTCGATGCGGCCGTGGCAGAAGGGGCCACCATCGTGCGTATCGGCAGCGCCATCTTCGGTGCGCGGCATGCAGCCTGAATTTCAATCAAGACGGTCTCAACCCGGAACACACAAGGAGCGGAAGTGAAGATAGCGTTTATCGGCGGCGGCAACATGGCAGCGGCACTCATCGGCGGCCTGGTTGGCAAGCTTGCCGCGGCCCAGGATATCCACGTGGTCGATATCAATCCGGACGCCCTGGCGTCGCTGCGGGATAAGTTCGGTGTCTCCACCGCACAGGCCATCGATGGCGCCATCACTGGCGTGGATGTGGTGGTGCTGGCGGTCAAGCCGCAACAGATGCGCGACGTGGTGGCCGTGCTCAAGCCCTTCATCGGCGCGCAACTGGTGGTCTCGATTGCTGCCGGCATCCGTATCGTCGATATCTCGCGCTGGCTCGGCGGCCACGAGGCCATCGTGCGTGCCATGCCCAATACGCCTGCACTGATCGGCATGGGTATTTCCGGTGTGGCGCCGCATGAGCGGGTCTCCACGCAGCAGCGTGCCCAGGCCGACGCCATCCTCAAGGCGGTCGGCGAGACGCTGTGGGTGAGTGGCGAGGAGCAGCTTGATGCCGTGACGGCGGTGTCCGGTTCCGGCCCAGCCTATGTGTTCTATTTCCTGGAGGCGATGGAGCAGGCCGCCGCCGCACTGGGCCTGTCGCCGGCCGACGGCCTGCAACTGGCCAAGGCCACCTTTGCCGGCGCCACCGAGCTGGCGCGCCGTTCGGACGAGTCTGTGGCTACGCTGCGCGAGCGTGTGACCTCCAAGGGCGGCACCACCTATGCGGCGCTGACCAGCCTGGAAGCGGCCGGCGTGAAGGATGCCATCGCCCGGGCGGTGCAAGCGGCCGCCGTGCGCAGCAAGGAGCTGGGCGACGAGTTCGGAAAGGCCTGATGAAGCGGTCTGTCACTCCTGTTGTCCTGCTAGCGGGCTTGCCGCTGGCGCTGGTACTGCTGTTGGCGGGATGCGCCTCGACCGCTGACAGCGACGGTTATTACACCGTCAAGCGCGGCGATACGCTCTACAGCATCGGCCGCGACTTCGACCAGAGCCCGGCCAACCTGCGCAGCTGGAACCGGCTGCGCAATCCCGACGACCTGGATGTCGGCCAGCGCATCCTGGTGCGTCCGCCGGCCGGGGTGGTGGCGCGTACCGGGGCGGGGCAGGGCAGTCGTCCGGCGCCAGTCGCCCAGGCTTCGGCTGCCGCCAAGCCCAAGACCAGGACGACGACCAAGCCTGCCGCCAAGCAGGATGACGACGATGCCCCGGCCCCCGCGCCAGCCGATGCCAAGCTGGACTGGATCTGGCCCACCCAGGGCAAGTCCGCGCCCAGTGGCGACAGTTACAAGAAGGGCATCGATATTGCCGGCAGCGAAGGGCAATCAGTCGTCGCTGCCGCCGCCGGCAAGGTGACCTACGCCGGTCACGGCATCCGGGGCTACGGCAACATGGTGATCATCAAGCACACGCCGCAATTGCTGTCGGTCTATGCGCACAACAAGACCATCACGGTCAAGGAAGGCGACACCGTCACGCGCGGCCAGCAGGTCGCCACCATGGGCAACAGCGACACCACCAAGGTCAAGCTGTATTTCGAAATCCGCCGCAACGGCAAGCCGGTCAACGTGATGGCCCTGCTGCCGGCGCGCTGAAACCATTCAAGGAGCTGCGGCCATGGCCAAGCTGGAAGACATCGTCAGAAAACAGAAAGCCGGCGCGACCTTCGTCATCAGTGCCCAGATGTTGCAGATGAGTCCGCGCGACTTCGACGCGCTGGCCCAGGTATGGGACGACGACGGCGGTCCCGGCTTCAATGTCGCCGGGGTGCCGTTCAGGGTAGTGGTCGACGGTGAGTTCGTCATCAGCCGGGTGACGGTGATTCGTACCACGGCCGAGGTGTAGCGGTTGGCCTTCAGCCCTTGCGCCGCAGGCGATACACCACGGTATCCAGTGCCGTCAGGCCGCGTTCGAGGAACTTGGGTTCCTTCTCCAGGATGTCGCGGCGGTCGATGGCGGCCGTCTCGCTATGCGGGCTGAACAGCCGCAGCACTTCGTCTTCGGCCACCGAGAAGGGCGGGCCTTCCATCATTTCCTGCGCGTATTCGAGGGTGATCACCAGGCTTTGCGCCGCGCGCGGTAGGCGGCCGTAGATGTCGCTGGCATAGCGCTGGCGCATGGCCGGCGGCAGCGCGATCAGCGCGGCGCGGTCGTAGGCGCCGGCGCAGGCGGCCAGGGTGGCGTCTTCCAGGGTGAAGATGTCGCCGCAGACCAGTTCGATGTTGCCGGCCACGTAGTGCCGGCCTTGCGCCGATTCATGCACCACGGGCGTCAACTGGTTCTCGCTGAAGAATTGCGTGATCGCCAGTTCCGATAATTCCACCCCCAGCACGCGATGGCCCTGTTCGGCCAGCCACAGCATGTCCAGCGACTTGCCGCACAGCGGCACCAGCACCGTGCTGCCGCTCGGCAGGCCCAGCTGCGGCCAGTATTTCTGCAGCAGCGGTGTCACGCGCGGCTGGTGAAAATGGGTGCGGCCTTCGCGCCAGCGATCCAGCCAGAATTCTGCTTCCATCCCGTCTCCTTGATGTGTTGTCGAGCGCGCCAGTGCTCAGCGCAACAGGTAATCCAGCGCCACGCCGGCAAAGATCGCCGCGCCCAGCCAGTTGTTGTTGTTGAAGGCCGCAAAGCAGCGCATGCGGTCGCGTCCGCGGATGAGCGTGTAGTGATAGACCGCGAAGCCGCAGGCCACCAGCATGCCGGCCGTGAACCACAGTCCCAGGCCGTATTGCAGGCCGACCACCCAGATCAGCGCCAGTGCCACCACATAGCACAGCATCACGGCCAGCACGTCGTGGCGGCCGAAGGTGATGGCCGAGGTCTTGATGCCGATCTTGAGGTCGTCATCACGGTCCACCATGGCGTATTCGGTGTCGTAGGCCACCGCCCAGAAGACGTTGGCCACCAGCAGAACCCAGGCCGCCAGCGGTACCGCGCCGGTGACCGTGGCAAATCCCATCGGGATGCCGAAGCCGAAGGCGATGCCCAGGTAAGCCTGGGGAATGGCGAAGAAGCGCTTGAAGTAGGGATAGGTGGCGGCAATGATGACGGCGGCCACCGACAATTGCTTGGTCAGCCCATTGAGGGGCAGGATCAGCAGGAACGACACCAGCGCCAGCACGCCCGCCACCATCAGGGCTTCCCACGAGCGGATCTTGCCGGAGGTTAACGGACGCTGTTCGGTACGCTTGACGTGGCGGTCGAAGTCGCGGTCGGCGTAGTCGTTGATGGCGCAGCCGGCCGAGCGCATCAGCGCCGTGCCCAGCACGTAGATCACCAGCACGCGCCAGTCGGGGACGCCACCGGTGGCCAGCCACAGGGCCACCAGCGTGGGCCACAGCAGCAGGAGGATGCCGATCGGTTTGTGGGCGCGCACCAGTTGCGCATAAAGCCAGAGCCTGTTCATTGCATGTCCGCAAAAAGCAAAGACCGCATTATAATTCGCGGCGCTATTTCCGCATTGTCGTGCTTTTTTGCGAGGCTGCGTGACCTGCCTGGGTTCAGGCTGACACGACGCTGACAAGCGACTGACGCCATCGGCTTTTTCTTGGCGTCATAGCGGAATTGTTATAAGAAGCGAACAAAAATTGATTGAGACACCTGGGGTTGTGCTGCACAGCGGCATGCTTTTGCTTTGCAACGTGACACGGCTACCGCTAATGTAACGCGGCTGTCATGGAGCGTTGTTAGCATCAAAACCCCTTTTTTCGTGAGGTCCCCCTGATGAACATGATGAAAACACTGGTCGCGACCGGCGTATTGGCGACGATCACCTCTTCGGCCTTTGCCGCTACCGAGATCTCCTGGTGGCACTCCATGACCGGCGCCCTGGGCGAACGCGTCAACGCCCTGGCCGACGACTTCAACAAGAGCCAGTCCGACTACAAGGTCGTGCCCGTGTACAAGGGGACCTACGATGAATCGATGGCTGCTGCCATCGCCGCCTACCGTGCCGGCAACGCCCCGGACATCCTGCAGGTCTTCGAAGTAGGCACCGCCACCATGATCTACGCCAAGGGCGCGGTCAAGCCGGTGTACGAAGTGATGCACCAGGCCGGCGAGAAGTTCGACCAGAACGCCTACGTGCCGGCGGTGGCGGGTTACTACTCGACCCCGAAGGGCATGATGTCCTTCCCCTTCAACAGCTCCACCACCATCATGTTCTACAACAAGGACATGTTCGCCAAGGCCGGCCTGGACCCCGAGAAGCCACCCGTGACCTGGCAGGAGTTCGTCGGCATGGCGGCCAAGATCAAGGCCAGCGGCGCCTCCTGTGCCTACACCACGACCTGGCAATCCTGGGTGCATTTGGAATCGTTTTCAACCTGGCATAACGTCGAGCTGGCGTCCAAGAACAACGGCTTCGGCGGCCTGGATGCGCGCCTGAAGATGAATAGCCCGCTGCACGTGCGCCACATCGAGAACCTGTCGAACTGGGCCAAGCAGGGCTTCTTCACCTACGCCGGCCGCAAGGACGAGGCCAATGCCAAGTTCAATGCCGGCGAGTGCGCCATCATCACCGGCTCGTCCTCGGCCTATGCCGATATCCGCAAGAACGCCAAGTTCAAGTTCGGCGTGGCGGCATTGCCTTACTACAACGACGTGCCGGGCGCACCGCAGAACACCGTCATCGGCGGCGCTTCGCTGTGGGTGATGAATGGCAAGAAGGCCGACGAGTACAAGGGCGTGGCCAAGTTCTTCAGCTACCTGTCCAAGCCGGAAGTGGCCGCCAAGTGGCACCAGGACACCGGTTACCTGCCGGTCACCAAGGCCGCCTACGAGCTGACCAAGCAATCCGGTTTCTATGACCGCAATCCGGGTACCGACGTGGCCGTCAAGCAGATGATCGTCAAGACCACCGAGAAGTCGCGCGGTCTGCGCCTGGGCAACTATGCCCAGGTCCGTACCGTCTTCGACGAGGAACTGGAAAACGTCTGGACCGGCAAGAAGACCGCCAAGGAAGCCCTGGATTCGGCCGTCAAGCGTGGCGACGAATTGCTGGCCCGCTTCGAGAAGGCCAACAAGGGCAACCAGTAAGACCGGTTGTCTGATCGCAGCCGCGCGCCAACCGGAGCGCGGCTGATGGATCCGGCGGTTGCGTGCGTCAGCGGCGCGTGCAACCGCCGGATGCCGTTTTCGGTATCCCCTGAAATCTGTTCAACCCTCTTTGACGCCAGGCCACCCCTGGCAGGAACGAACGTGGAAAAACGCGCGCGATTCACCTCGAAGTGGTTGCCGTATCTGCTGGTCGCACCGCAGATCATCATCACTTTGCTGTTCTTTTTCTGGCCGGCCATCCAGGCCCTGTACCAGTCCATGCTGTTGCAGGATGCCTTCGGCGGCTATTCCGAATTCGTCTGGCTCGACAACTTCAAGGCCCTCTTCGGTGACCCGACCTACCTGGAGTCGTTCCGCACTACGGCCCTGTTCTCGGCGCTGGTGGCCTTCTTCGGGCTGGCGGTCTCGCTCCTGCTGGCGGTCTTCGCTGACCGCGTGCGCCGTGGCGCCTCGCTCTACAAGACCTTCCTGATCTGGCCCTATGCGGTCTCGCCGGTGGTGGTGGGGGTGCTGTGGATGTTCTTGCTCAGCCCCTCGCTGGGCATCCTCTCGCACGTGCTGACCTGGCTGGGCTTGCCCTGGGACTACATGGTCAATGGCACCCACGCCATGATCCTCATCGTCGTGGCGGCCATCTGGAAGCAGATCAGCTATAACTTCCTGTTCTTCCTGGCGGGCCTGCAATCGATCCCCAAGTCGCTCATCGAAGCGGCTGCCATCGATGGCGCCGGTCCGGTCAAGCGCTTCTTCACCATCGTCTTCCCGCTGATCTCGCCGACCACCTTCTTCCTGTTCGTGGTCAATGTGGTCTATGCCTTCTTCGATACCTTCGTCATCGTCGATGCCACCACCCACGGTGGCCCCGGCAAGGACACCGAGATCCTGGTCTACAAGGTCTTCTCGGACGGCTTCAAGGGCGGCGACCTGGGCAGTTCGGCGGCGCAATCGGTGGTGCTGATGGTGGTGGTGATCCTGCTCACCGTGGTGCAGTTCAAGTACGTTGAAAAGAAGGTGCAATACGCATGAAGACCATGATGATCCTCTCGCGCAAGGTGGCCCCATGATCGAGCGCCGTCCTATCCTTGATTTCCTGAGTCACGTGGTGCTGGTGCTGGGCGTGCTCACCGTGGTGTTCCCGCTCTATGTCGCCTTCGTGGCCAGTACCCAGACCGCCGAGCAATCGGCCTTGTCGCCGCTGTCGCTGGTGCCGGGCGGCGAGTTCGTCAACAACTACAGCGCCGTGCTCTTCAAGGGCGCGGCCGGCCAGGTGAGCGCGCCGCCTGTGCTGCACATGCTGTGGGTGAGCCTGGCGACTGCGCTGATCATTGCCATCGGCAAGATCTCCATTTCCATGCTGTCGGCCTTTGCCATCGTGTATTTCCGCTTCCCGGGCCGGGGCTTGTTCTTCTGGATGATCTTCGTGACCCTGATGCTGCCGGTGGAAGTGCGCATCACGCCGACCTACCAGGTGGTGTCCGACCTGGGCATGCTCAACAGCTATGCCGGCCTGAGCATCCCGCTGATCGCCTCGGCCACGGCCACTTTCCTGTTCCGCCAGTTCTTCCTGACGGTGCCGGACGAACTGGCCGAAGCGGCGCGCATCGATGGCGCCGGCCCCTTGCGCTTCCTCAAGGACGTGCTCTGGCCGCTGTCGCGTACGAACGTGATTGCGCTGTTCGTGATCATGTTCATCTATGGCTGGAACCAGTACCTGTGGCCGCTGATGATCGCCACCGAGCCGGGTATGTACCCGATCGGCATCGGCATCAAGACCCTGATCTCCGGCGGCGATTCGGCCGTGGAATGGAACCTCGTCATGGCGACCATGATCCTGGCCATGTTGCCACCGGGCCTGGTGGTGGTGGTGATGCAGAAATGGTTCGTCAAGGGCCTGGTCGATTCCGAGAAATAATTTAGATCTTTCAGATCAATCCCATACAAGACAAGACAAGACAAGCAGACAGACATGGCAGCTATCCATCTCAAGCAAGTCCGCAAGACCTACGGCGCGGGCGCCAAGGCCGTCGACGTGATCCACGGCATCGATGCCGAGATCGCCGATGGCGAATTCATCGTCATGGTCGGTCCGTCCGGCTGTGGCAAGTCCACCCTGCTGCGCATGGTGGCCGGCCTGGAAGAGATCAGCAGTGGTCAGATCGTCATCGGTGAGCGCGTGGTCAACGACCTGGAGCCCAAGGAGCGCGACATCGCCATGGTGTTCCAGAACTATGCGCTGTATCCGCACATGACGGTGTACCAGAACATGGCCTATGGCCTGAAGATCCAGGGCCTGTCCAAGGCCGAGATCGACGAGCGCGTGCAGCGCGCCGCCGTCATCCTGGAGCTGGGCGCCTTGCTGGAACGCACCCCGCGCCAGCTCTCCGGCGGCCAGCGCCAGCGTGTGGCCATGGGCCGCGCCATCGTGCGCAAGCCGGCGGTGTTCCTCTTTGACGAACCGCTTTCCAACCTGGATGCCAAGCTGCGCGTGCAGATGCGCCTGGAAATCCAGAAGCTGCATGCCAGCCTGCGCACCACCAGCCTCTACGTCACGCACGACCAGGTCGAGGCGATGACGCTGGGCCAGCGCATGATCGTCATGAATCGTGGCGTGGCCGAGCAGATCGGCACGCCGGCGGAAGTCTATGCCCGCCCGGCCACCACCTTCGTGGCCAGCTTCATCGGTTCGCCGCCGATGAACCTGCTGCAAGGCAAGCTCTCCGCCGATGGCGCCAGCTTCGAGGCCAGCAAGGGCGGCCAGGCCGAAGCCATCCGCCTGCCCCAGGCGGTGGCCGGCGCGGCAGGCCAGGAACGCATCCTGGGCGTGCGGCCGGAACACCTGCTGCCCATCCTGGATGGATCGGCGGCCCAGCTTGCGCTGGAGGTGGAGCTGGTGGAAGCGCTGGGCGCGGAACTGCTGGTGCATGCCCGCTGCGGCGGCCAGTCGCTGGTGCTGCGTTGCCCGGCCAATGTGCCTGTTGCGACCGGCCAGCGTATCGGCGCCTCCTTCGGGGCGGCTGACGTACACTGGTTCGATGTGCAGAGTACGCGGCGTATTGCCTGACACCAGTCGTTCGTGATCGCCAGGAACCGAGGTCTTGCATGGCAAGGCCTCGGTTTTTTGCTTCTGACGCTGACCTCACAGGCCTGGGCGCATTGTTGCCTACTGTGCAGGCTTGTCCTATCATGAACCGGACTCAATTGCGGGAGAGAAAGACATGAAACCCTCCGAAGCCCTGGCCTCGAATCGTGCGGCGATCCGTCACGTGGTCGAGTCTCACCGCGCCCGCAATGCGAGGGTGTTCGGTTCTGTCTTGCGTGGGCAGGACGCTGAGGGCAGCGATCTCGATATCCTCATCGATCCGACACCGGAAACGTCTCTCATGGATGTGGCGGCAATCCAGGTCGAATTGCAACGCCTGCTGGGTGTGTCGGTGGATGTGCTCACGCCCAGGGCCTTGCCCGAGGCTTTGCGTCGCCAGATCCTCTCGGAAGCGATACCGGTATGAACAAGGCCGGGCGTGTTCCGGACTATCTCGTTCACATACGGCTACTACAAGGTCGACCTTGAAGTGGTCTGGAAGACGTTGCAACGCGATCTGCCCATCTTGTACACGCAGATCGCCGCGCTGATCGCCAGTCTCAGTTCGTGACGGTCGCTTCTTCAGTCAACATCTCCACCCCATTGAGCTTGCACGCCATCACCGCCTTGTGCACGGCATCGATGGCGGCCTGGCGGGTGAAGCTCTTGCGCCAGGCGATCACCACGCGGCGCGATGGCGCCGGGGCGACGAAGGGCACGTAGCGCACCATGCCGTCACGGGTGTCGGCGTCGGGGATGGAGGCGCGCGGCAGGACGGTCACGCCGATGCCGGAGGAGACCATGTGACGGATCGTCTCCAGCGAGGAGCCCTCGAAGGTGCGGGCAATGCCATCGCCATTGGTGGAAAAGCGCGACATCTCCGGACAGACTTCCAGCACCTGATCGCGGAAGCAGTGGCCATTGCCCAGCAGGAGCATGGTCTCGCTCTTCAGCTCACGCGCATCGATTTCCTTGCGGTCGGCCCATTTGTGATGGCGCGGCAGGGCCACCATGAATTGCTCGTCGTACAGCGGCAGGACGTTCAAGCCATGTTCGGGGAAGGGCAGGGCCATGATGGCCGCATCCAGCTCGCCCTGGCGCAGCAGTTCGATCAGGCGGGTGGTGAAATTCTCCTGCAGGATCAGCGGCATCTGCGGCACCCGCTCTATCATGGTCTTGACCAGCGAGGGCAGCAGGTAGGGGCCGATGGTGTAGATGATGCCCAGGCGCAAGGGGCCCGAGAGCGGGTCCTTGTTCTGGTTGGCGATCTCCTTGATGGCGGCGGTCTGCTCCAGCACGCGCTCGGCCTGGGCCACGATCTGCGCGCCCAGCGGCGTGACCGACACCTCGGTGCCGCCGCGCTCGAAGATGACCACGCCCAGCTCGTCTTCCAGCTTCTTGATGGCCACCGACAGCGTGGGCTGTGCGACGAAACAGGCTTCTGCTGCATGGCCGAAGTGTTTTTCCCGCGCGACGGCCACTATGTATTTGAGTTCTGTAAGTGTCATGCTGTATATGCCCAATCCATTTCCGGGACTATAGCCTATTTTCGCCAGGCTGGTTCTGCCCGGGCTCAAGGCGGCTCCGGCCCGTTTGGCGCAGGATGGAACGGGGTTTTTCGTGCGGCCCCGACAGTGTTATTGTCCTGTCACGTCTTGGTCACAATGGGCAGGTATGTTGTCACGCACTTTTCCGGCGAAGCGCTGTGTACGTTCGCCACTTTATCTTGTAGAAGAGGAAATGATGGATAAGGAAGAACTGATCAAGCGTGTCCACCGCGAACTGGCCGACAGCTACGACGAGGAGATGGAGCTGGAACTGGAAGACCGTACCGTCGATCCGGTCACCGGTGAAATCTCCAGCGCCCATGGCGACGAGGAAAAGGAATACCGCCGCCTGTATTTCCGCGAGCTGTTCCGCCTCCAGGGCGAGCTGGTCAAGCTGCAGGACTGGGTGGTCAAGACCGGCCACAAGGTGGTGATCGTCTTCGAGGGACGCGACGCGGCCGGCAAGGGGGGCGTCATCAAGCGCATCACCCAGCGCCTCAATCCGCGCGTGGCCCGGGTGGCGGCACTGCCGGCGCCCAATGACCGCGAACGCACGCAATGGTATTTTCAGCGCTATGTGTCGCACCTGCCGGCGGCCGGCGAGATGGTGCTGTTCGACCGCAGCTGGTACAACCGCGCCGGCGTGGAGCGCGTCATGGGCTTCTGCACCGACGAGCAGTACGAGGAATTCTTCCGCTCCGTACCCGAGTTCGAACGCATGTTGACGCGCGCCGGCATCCAGGTCATCAAGTACTGGTTCTCCATCACCGATGAAGAGCAGCACCTGCGCTTCCTCTCGCGCATCCACGATCCGCTCAAGCAGTGGAAGCTCAGCCCCATGGACCTGGAGTCGCGCCGCCGCTGGGAGGAATACACCAAGGCCAAGGAAGTGATGCTGGAACGCACCCACATCCCCGAGGCGCCGTGGTGGGTGGTGCAGGCGGTGGACAAGAAGAAGGCGCGCCTGAACTGCATCCAGCACCTGCTGCAGCAGATGCCCTATGCCGAAGTGCCGCATCCGCCGGTGATCCTGCCCGAGCGCGAACGTCACGAGGACTACGAGCGCCATCCGGTACCGGATACCATGATCGTGCCCGAGTACTATTGATCGGGACGTCCTGCCGGAGTTTGCCCGAGGCGGATGGAAAAATGGCCGGAGCGGAACTCCGGCCATTGTCATTGTTGCGCCCGCTATGGGCAGCAGGCTCAGTCGAAGTACTTGGTGATGACTTCGCCGAAGGCCTGTTCGGCCGACAGGCCGTTGAGCATCAGCTTGCTGATCTCGTCGGAGTGCTGGTTGATTTCCTCGGGCAGCATGTGGCGATTGGCCTTGAAGTAGGCGTACTTCTCGCTGTCGACGGCTTCGCGGGCGCGCGCGGCTGCCGTGGTCGGACGGGCGCTGCCGCTGGCGCTGCGGGCCGAGGCCGCACGGGCTGCGCGCGGAGTGCTGCGGGTGCCGCTGCCACCGGTGGCGACGATGCGCTTGATCTGGTCGAGCGTGAAGATCGGCGTCACGTTGCCGGGACCGAACTCGGTTTCCTCGGCGCGGTGCAGGTGATGGTTGCCGTCGAAGGCCATCTTCTTGTCGAAGCTGTTGATGACTTCGTAATGCGGCTTCTGCACCGAACCGAACATGCTGAAATGGACGCGGTCGCCGTAGGAAGTCATCTGGGTGATGACGCCGTTGAGGAACTCGGCCTTGATCGCTTCGACGTTGCCATGCCAGCGTTTGGTTTTGCTTGAACTCAAAATAAATCTTCCAATGATGCAGGCGCGGCCTCTGGTCGATGGACTCTTCATCGATGCGGCAGTGGCCGCCAAGGTCGCGCAAATTAAAAACAGGGAATAGAAGCAATATTATCCTCCTCTGTACGTCTTCCTGCATGCCTCGCGCGGAATTTTTCTGCATAAGGATGAGCTGACTCTCGGGTTTTGGCCTGTTTTGACAAGGAGTTACGGTATTTTTCCGAGAAATTGCTTGAAAAGCCGCCAGGGCGCCGCCATATGTTTTCCTCGTGGCAATATTGCGGATCTCCCGCCCCCGATCCCCCTCCAAGAGGCTGTTCATGCGCCGTAGTTACTTTGCTGTCGTCGTTTTCCTGGGCCTGTTGGCCGCCCTGCATGCCTGGATAGGCTGGCAACTGCTTCCGGCGCTGTCCACCCATACCGGCGTCATCGTCGTGGGTGGCCTGGTGCTGCTGCTGTCGGTGCTGTTGATGCCGGTGGCCCTGATGGCGCCCTACCTGAAGCGGCGCGGCCTGTCCGAAACCTGGTCGGACCGCCTGGCCTGGGCCGGCATGCTGGCCATGGGGGCGTTTTCCTCGGCCCTGCTGCTCACGCTGCTGCGCGCGCTGGCCCTGGCGGCGCTGCCCTGGCTGTCGCTGCCGGCCATCCAGCAACACGAGATGGTGACCTCGACCGCCTGGCTGGTGCTGGCCCTGACGGTGGCGGCCACCGTGATCGGCCTGCTCAATGCGCGCCGCACGGCGGCCGTGGTCGATGTCAGCGTCCCCATCAACGACCTGCCGCCCCAGCTGGAAGGTTTTACCATCGTGCAGATCAGCGACATCCACGTCGGCCCCACCATCAAGGCACCGTATCTCCAAGCCATCGTGGACAAGGTCAACGCCCTGCAGCCGGATGTGGTGGCCATCACCGGCGACCTGGTCGATGGCAGCGTGCGTCAGCTGGCCGCGCATACCGCGCCGCTGGCGCAATTGCGCGCGCGTCATGGCGCCTATTTCGTCACCGGCAACCACGAGTACTACTCCAACGCGCATGAGTGGATAGACGAGGTCCGTCGCCTGGGCCTGACCGTGCTGATGAACGAGCACGTGGTGCTGCGCCACGAGGGTGCCGGCCTGGTGCTGGCCGGGGTCACCGACTACACCGCCCACCAGTTCGATCCGGCCCATCGCAGCGATCCGCACGCGGCCATCGCCAACGCCCCCGCCGAGGGGCCGCGCATTTTGCTGGCGCACCAGCCGCGCACGGCCACGCTCGCCGCCCAGGCTGGCTTCGACCTGCAACTGTCGGGGCATACCCATGGCGGCCAGTTCTTCCCCTGGAATTTCTTCGTGCCGCTGCAACAGCCCTATGTGGCCGGGCTGAAGCGCCTGGAAAGCCTGTGGGTCTACGTCAGTCGCGGCACCGGCTACTGGGGCCCGCCCAAGCGCCTGCTGGCCCCCTCCGAAATCACCCGCCTGCGCCTGACGGCGCGCTAGTCGTGCTGTCCATCGCCCTGCTCATGCCGGGCCAGTCGCCGCATCGCCTGTGGCGGCAGGCCGAACAGACGCATGCAGGCGCGCCGCATGCGTTCGGCGTCACCAAAGCCGGTGGCGCGGGCGATGCTCTCCAGGCTGTCGCCTGATTCCTCGATGCGCAGGCGTGCCGCCTCGGCGCGCATCTGCTCGATCGCCCGGGCCGGAGTCTGGCCGGTCTCGGTCGCAAAGGCGCGGTCGAACTGGCGACGGCTCAGGCAGGCCACCTCGGCCAGCGCATCCACTGTCAGGTCCTGATGCAGGTGATCACGCGCATGACTGAGCGCGCGCCGGATGCGCTCGGAGCCGCCATCCATTTCCTGCAAGGCTGAGAACTGCGACTGCCCACCAGGGCGGCGGTGATACACCACCAGTTCGCGCGCCACCGCGCGGGCCAGCTCGACACCGTGGTCATCCTCCACCAGGGCCAGCGCCAGGTCGATGCCGGCCGAGATCCCCGCCGAGGTCCACACCGCGCCGTCGCGTGAATAGATGCGGTCGCTATCCACCTTCACCTTGGGATGCATCTTCTGCAGCTTGGCCGCCATGCGCCAGTGCGTGGTGGCGCGCTTGCCATCGAGCACGCCGGCAGCGGCCAGCACGAAGGCGCCGGTACACACGCCGGCGATGCGGCGCGAACGACCGGCAGCCCGCACGATATAGCGTCGCAGCGCGTCCGAGACCAGGCCTTCGCGCGGCGCGCCGCCGCCGGCCACCACCAGCGTATCGAAACCGGCATTGCCGATGGGCTCGGTCTGGATCATGGCTCCCGCCGAGCTGCGGATCATCCCGCCCGGTTCCGACAGCAGGCTGAGCCGGTACAGCATCTTGCCGGAGACCCGGTTGGCCGCGTCGAAGGCCGACAGCGGGCCGGTGAAATCGAGCATGCTGCAATCGGCAAAGATCAGGAAGGCGGTATCGCGAGGACTCATGACATGCTCACCAGGATGGCTTGAATTGCCGGAATTATGGCATTCAAGCCATCATCGTGCACGGCACACTGGCCAGGTTCAACATCCCTGGAGCCTGTCATGGAACAACCCGCCGCCCTGGCCACGATCACTGCCGCCACCCACCCCGGCCGGCGCCACCGCTGGAAGGTGCTGGCCGCCGGCGTGGCCGCCAACGCCGCCTTTTCGGCGGTGTTCTCCGGTATCCCGGTGACCTCGGTGGTCTTGCGCAGCGACTACCACCTCAGCAATGGCCAGCTCGGCCTGGCGCTGGGCCTGCTGAGCCTGGGCGTGGCGCTGGGCGAGTTGCCCTGGGGTGTGCTGACGGATCGCCTGGGCGACCGCAAGGTCTTGCTGGCAGGCCTGCTGGGCACTAGCGCGGCCCTCTGGCTGCTGATGCTGCGCGCCTTGCCCGGCCACGGCGCGGCCACCTACGTGTGGCTCTGTGCCGGGCTGATGCTGGCGGGATTGCTGGGCGGCAGCGTCAACGGCGCCAGCGGGCGCGCCGTGATGGGCTGGTTTGGCGAGGGCGAACGCGGCCTGGCCATGAGCATCCGCCAGACCGCCGTGCCGTTGGGCGGTGGCGTGGGGGCCTTGCTGCTGCCCACGCTGGCTGCACGCGCCGGCTTCGGTGCGGTGTATGGCGTGCTGATGGCGGGCTGCCTGGCCAGCGTCGGCCTGATCCTGCTGTGGCTGCGCGAGCCACCGCCGGCACCCGTATCGGCAACGCCGGCCAGCGCTGCCGCACCGGCCCTGCGCCGTCTGCTGGTGTGGCGACTGGCGCTGGGCATCGGCCTGCTGTGCGCACCGCAGGTGGCGCTGATCAGCTTCGGCGGCATCTTCCTGCATGAGGTGGGACAAGCCAGCCTGGTCCTCATCAGCGCACTGCTGACCCTGGTGCAGATCGGTGCAGCGGTGGCGCGCATCGGCAGCGGTCGCTGGACCGACCGGCGTGGCCAGCGGCGCGGCTACCTGCGCCTGTGCGCCTGGTGCAGCGCCGTGCTGTTTTCCTTACTGGGTGTGCTGTCCATGTTCTTGCGTGATGGCGCCGGCATCGGCCTGCTGTCTCTGGTGCTGGTGACGGCCGGCGTGGTGGTGTCGGCCTGGCACGGCGTGGCCTACACCGAACTGGCCGTGGTGGCTGGATCGGCCCAGGTCGGCACCGCCCTGGGCCTGGGCAACAGCTGCGTGTTCCTGGTCTTCTTCCTGACCGCGCAGGCGATCCCGCCCGTGCTGCAGTGGCAGGGCTGGCCGGCGGTCTGGATCGGTACGGCACTGGTGGCGCTGACCGTGGTGCCGCTGTTTCCGGCGGCGGGGGAGGGGACGCAAGAGCAGCGACACCGTACCTGATTCTGGTGAAATCCCCGAAAAGGACCGGTCTTAGACGACCGGTCTAATTTTTCGTTAAAATGGCCGCCATGCGAGAAAACTATGGCGAAAACAAACGGAACATCCTGATGGCCGGCCGCGCAATCATTGCGCAGAAAGGCTTCTCCGCCGTCGGCCTGTCCGAGATCCTGGCGGCGGCCGCTATTCCCAAGGGTTCCTTCTATCACTACTTCGGTTCCAAGGAGCAGTACGGCCGCGAGCTCATCGAGCACTACGTGGCCGGCTACCTGGAACTGCTGGAGCGCGTGCTGGGCGATGTCGCCTATGGTGCCAGCGCGCGCGAGCGCCTGCTCAGCTACTGGGGCTACTGGCTGGACAGCCAATGCTGCCAGGAACTGGAGCAGCGCTGCCTGGTGGTCAAGCTGTCCGCCGAGGTGGCCGATCTCTCCGAGGACATGCGCCACGCCCTGCACCAGGGCACGCAAGCCTTCATCGACCGTATCGCCGCCTGCATCGCCCAGGGGCGTGAGGAAGCCTCGCTGCATACCGTGCTCGATCCGCAAGCCACCGCCACCATGCTTTACCAGCAATGGCTGGGTGCCAGCCTGCTGTCGCGCCTGAGCCGCGACCGCATCCCGATGGAAGCCGCCATGCTGGTCACGCGACGCGTGCTGGTACCGCCACAGTAGCGCCATTTGTGCTCGCCCCCACCGAACACCCTGAAAGGAATCCCCATGAGCAGCACCCCCAAGACCAACCGCCGCATCGTCCTCGCCTCGCGCCCCACGGCCGCGCCCACCGCCGAGAACTTCCGCCTGGAGGAAGTCGCCATCCCCGAACTGCAGGACGGACAGATGCTGCTGCGCGGTGAATGGCTGTCCCTGGATCCCTACATGCGCGGCCGCATGAGCGACGCGCCCTCCTATGCGCCGCCGGTGGAGATCGATGGCGTCATGACCGCTGGCGTGGTCTCGCGCGTGGTGGCCTCGCGCCATCCGGATTTCCACGAAGGTGAGCGCGTCGTGGCCTACACCGGCTGGCAAGAGTACGCCATCTCCGATGGCACCGGCGCCCACAAGCTGCCCGCCGATTTCGCCCATCCCTCGCATGCGCTGGGCGTATTGGGCATGCCCGGCTACACCGCCTATGCCGGCCTGATCGACATCGGCCAGCCGCGTCCCGGCGAGACCGTGGTGGTGGCTGCGGCCACCGGCGCGGTCGGCTCGCTGGTGGGACAGATCGCCAAGCTGCGCGGCTGCCACGTGGTCGGCATCGCCGGTGGTGCGCAGAAGTGTGAGTCGGCCGTCCAGGAACTGGGCTTCGACGCCTGCATCGACCACCGCGCCGCTGATTTCGCCGAGCAACTGCAGGCGGCCTGCCCGCGCGGCATCGATGTGTATTTCGAGAACGTCGGCGGCGCCGTGCTCGACGCGGTGATCCCCTTGCTCAACATCCACGCCCGGGTACCGGTGTGCGGCCTGATCGCCCACTACAACGGCGCCGGCATGGCCACTGCGAGCACGGCCATCCTGCGTCGCGTGCTGACCCAGCGCATTCGCGTACAGGGCTTCATCATCTTCGATTACTACGTCAACCGGCCCGACCTGCACGCGGCCTTCCAGCAGGAGGTCGGCACCTGGCTCAAGGAAGGCAAGCTGCGCTACCGAGAAGACGTGGTGCAGGGCCTGGAGAATGCCCCGCAAGCCTTCATGGGCCTGCTGCAGGGCAAGAACTTCGGCAAGCTGGTGGTCAAGCTGGACTGAGCGGTCATGGCGATATTTTTACGATTCCCTTTCCGTTCGGCCTGAGTAGCGGCGTAGCCGCGTATCGAAGGTGCACCGTCTGCGGGTCTTCGATACGGCCCTCGCGGGCCTACTCAGTCCGAACGGTGGTTTGATCGTTTGCGAAGCCACTTCTGGTCAGCCCCATCATTTCCGGGGCAACTACCCGGCAACCCGGTACGGCAGCGATCCTGCCGCATCCACAAGGATCCATCCATGATTCCGTTTTCCGTCCTCGATCTGTCTCCCATCAACCAGGGCAGCACCGCTGCACTGGCCTTCAACAACAGCAAGGAACTGGCACAACTGGCCGAGCGCCTGGGGTACAAGCGCTACTGGCTGGCCGAGCACCACAACATGCCCGGCATCGCCAGTGCCGCCACCGCGCTGGTGATCTCGCACGTGGCCGCGCACACCAGCACGATACGCGTGGGTTCGGGCGGCATCATGCTGCCCAATCACTCGCCGCTGGTCATCGCCGAACAGTTCGGCACGCTCGAATCGCTCTATCCCGGCCGTATCGACCTCGGCCTGGGCCGCGCGCCCGGTTCCGACCAGCGTACCGCGCGCGCCCTGCGACGCCACATGGGGGGCGACACCGCCGAGAACTTCCCGCAGGATGTGTTGGAGCTGCAGGCCTACTTTGACGAACCCTCCGACTACCAGGCCCTGCGCGCCGTGCCCGGTGCCGGCCTGAAGGTGCCGCTCTGGCTCCTGGGTTCCAGCATGTTCAGCGCCCAGCTGGCCGCCGAGCTGGGCCTGCCGTTCGCGTTTGCCTCGCACTTCGCACCGGGCTTCATGAAGTCGGCGGTGCAGATCTATCGCGAGCGCTTCAAGCCCTCGGCGAACCTGAAGAAGCCCTATGTGATGCTGGCCCTGAATGTCTTCGCCGCCGATACCCAGCGCGAGGCCGAGCGCCTGTTCACCTCGCTGCAGCAGCAGTTCCTCAACCTGATTCGCGGCACGCCCGGCCAGCTGCGTCCCCCGGTGGACGATATCGATGTCCTGTGGCAGCCAGGCGAGCAGGCCCACGTCGAGCGGTCTTTGTCCTGCGCCGTGGTGGGCGACCGCGAGACGGTGCAGGAAGGCCTGCAAGCCTTCATCGACGAACATGCGCCGGACGAGCTGATCATCACCGCGCAGATTTTCGACCACGCGGCGCGATTGCATTCCTTCGAGATTGCGGCCGAGGCGCGCGAGGCCTTGCAGGAGCGCGTCGCCATCTAGCCGGTCGCACCACGGCAAGCTCAAAAAAAGCGGCAGGGGCCACGCCCTTGCCGCTTTTTTCTTGCCGCCCCACCAGCGCAGGGACTTATTCCATCCCCAGCATGCGCGCCAGGCTGTTGCCGCTTTTCTCGCTGACCAGGTGGATATGTTCCTCCAGCGTCACCAGGTGAGCGTCCATGGCCGCCACTGCGCCGTCGACATCACCCCGTTCGATCAGGTCGACGATGTGGGTGTGCTCGTCGTGCTCGCAGGCGGCATAGCCGGCCGGTTCGTGCAGCGCCACGATCAGCGAGCAGCGCGACACCAGTTCAGCCAGGTAGCGTTGCAGCGTCGGATTGCGTGACAGCTCGGCCACCCGCATGTGGAAGGACGATGCCAGCCGGGCCCAGTGGGTCTGGGCATAGCTGTGCATGACGGCATGTTCTTCCTTGAGTTGGCGGCGCAGCCTGGCCAGGTCGGCGCGGGTGGCGTTCTGTACCGCCAGGCGCATGATGGCACCCTCCAGTGCGCGGCGCGCTTCGAAGATCTCGCGTGTCTCCTCCGGCGTGGGCATGGCCACCACCGCACCGCGATTGGGGCGCAACTCCACGATGTGCTCGTGCGCCAGCTTCTGCAAGGCCTTCTGCACCACGGTGCGGCCCACGCCGAACAGTTCGCACAGCGCCGCCTCGGGCAGCTTGGTGCCCGGCGTGAGGCGTTGGCTCATCACGCTGTCGAACACGGTCTGGTAGATGCGGGCAATGATGTCGTCGCCGCCCTCGCCATCGAGCTGCAGGGGCGGCAGTTCGGTCAGCGCGTCATGGCGCACGCGTGGCCGGCCGGCGCCGCTGCGACGCGGCTGGGGGGATGGCGCGGCAGCGGCGGCAGGCGTGGACTTGCCGCGACGTGGGGTGGACTTTGCGGGTTTGCGGGCAGGGGTGTCGCTCATTGTCTTGTCGATGTATGGATCGCGGCGGGTTCAGCGGGCGTCGACTTGCAGCGCGCGCCAGATCCGCGTCGCCAGGCCGATCAGGGCCAGGTCGCTGCCGGCCGGGCCCAGCAATGATACGCCGATCGGCAAGCCGGCGGGAGTCGCAAAGGGCATGCTCACCTGCGGCAAGCCCGCCAGCCCGGCCACGCAGGTGAGCCGGAAGGTACGTGCGCGTACCTGGTCGATCTCGTCGGCCGATGCCGTGCACAGCGGCGCCACGCTGGAGGCCGAGGGGATCACCGCCACCCCGTCCGGCCCCAGCAGAGAGCGCACGCGATGGCGCACCAGGTCCTGTTCGCGGCGCGCGGCATGGGCGGTCTCGGCGCTAGTAGCACGGGCCATGTCCCAGCGTGCCTGCACCGCCGCACCGAAACGCGGTTGCGTGGTGCTGATCCAGTGGCCGTGGGTCTGCCAGGCATCGTAGGCCGAGGCGCTGATGTAGGCACGGCGCCAGTTTTCCAGTGCGCCGTCCTCGCCACCCAGGCGCATGTGCTCGCCCGGCATGAGCATGCGCAGCGCATCGTAGACCTGGTGGATGGCCGGGTGGAAGTCCGGGTCGGCCAGTTCCAGCGCATCGAAGGGCAGCAGCGCGCGGCGCAGCTGCACGCCGCCCGTCTGCGGCAGCAGCACTTGCCCCACACGCTCGAAGATGCCGGCATCGTGGGCCAGCCAGGTGACGGTATCGAAATCGGGACACAGCGGCGCCATGGCCTTGCACGACAACAAACCAAAGCTGGTACGCAAGCCCCAGACGCCGCAATAGCTGGCCGGCACCCGCGTCGAGCCGCCGGTGTCGGTGCCCAATGCGAAGTCGCACAGGCGTGCCGCCACGGCCGCTGCCGAGCCGCTGGAGGAGCCGCCCGGCACGCGCCCCGGCGCCGCACTGTTGACCGGCGTGCCGTAGTGATGGTTGTCGCCATGGATGCTGTAGGCCAGTTCGTCGGTGATGGTCTTGCCCACCAGGGTGGCGCCGGCCTGCAGCAGTTGTGCCACCACCGCATGGTGGCGCGTGGGCAGCGCATGGCTGCGCAGCCAGTCGGGATTGCCCGCGCCGGTGGGATGACCGGCCACGTCGAAGAGGTCCTTGGCGGCGAAGCGCAAGCCGGCCAGCGCACCGGTGGCGGCGCCCGCGAGGGTGAAGCGACCATGCGGCACGAAGGCGCCCACGGGATCGTCGATGACGGGGATGTCCATGATGGCGGGGGATGTAGTAGATACGGCAGATGCGACGGATACGGTAGTCAAGCAAGTCTCCAGGGATGGGGATGGGTGTCAGAACGGCTGGCGCAGTGGTTCCAGCGTCTCCACGTAGTCGCAGATGGCGCCGGGCGTGGTGAACCAGATCTGGCCACGGTCGCGCGCGGCGGCCAGATGTTGCAGGGCATGGCGCAGGTGGCGCAGGCGATAGGGCTGGCCCACCAGGTAGGGGTGCAGGGCCACACCCATCACCAGCGGCTGCTGCTGCGCCTGGTCCAGCATCTCGTCGAAGTTGTCGACGATCATGCGGGCGAAGTCGCGGCCATCCATCTGGCGCGCCACGATCATGGGGATGTCATTGAGCTCCTGCGGATAGGGGATCGACCACAGCGTCTGGCCGCTGCGGGTACGCAGGCGCACCGGCTGGTCGTCATGCGCCCAGTTGAGGGTGTAGCGGTAGCCGCTCTCCTGCAGCAGGTCGGGTGTGAGCAGGCTCTCCGAAATCCACGGCGAGAGCCAGCCTCCGGGCAGGCTGCCGCTCTCGGCGGCGATGCGCTGGCGGCAGTGACGCAGCAGGGCCGCTTCTTCTGCTTCGGGGAGCGTGCCTTGCTGGTGGGCGTTGGTGTGCCCGTGCCCGATCAGTTCGTCGCCGCGCGCGGCGAAGGCCGCCACCAGCTCGGGGCAATGATCGTAGAGCGCGGTATTGAGCAGTACACCGGCCGGCAAGCCCAGTTGCTCGAACAGTTCCAGGCAGCGCCAGGCGCCGACCCGGTTGCCGTATTCGCGCCAGCTGTAGTTGAGCACATCCGGCTCCGGACACGCCGGCCCCAGCCGCGCACCCAGCCCCTGGCCGAAGGCGAAGTGCTCGATGTTGAAGCCCAGGTACACCGCCAGTCTGGCGCCATTGGGCCAGCGGTATTGCGGACGGCGGTGGATGGCCGAGTAGCCGAAGCGCCCGTGCGCTGGCAGGGGGCCGTAGCTGGCCTGGCCGTCGTCATGACCCAGGGCGGCCTCGGGCGGCAGGATCGTCGCTTGCATACCGCCCCCTTACAGTTCGACCAGTCCGGCGCGTGCCAGCAGGCGCTCGGCGCTGTCGTTCCACACATCCATCTGCACGATGAGGCCGTGGCGGATGACGTAGCGGTCCACGTAGCGATTGCCTTCGAAGGCCTGGCCATCGGGCCAGACGCCATAGAGCGTTCCCCGGTTGTAGACGATGGCTTGCTCCAGGCTGGCACCGGCCACCACCTCGGTGCCTTCGAAACGCTTCTTGACCCAGCCATAGCGCCCGGCATTGAAGGCTGCGCACTGCGCCGGGTCGCTCATCTCGCGCCCGCCGGTGAAGCGGATCTTCAACTCCGGCGAGACGAAGCGCCGCGCCGCCGTCGGATCGGGAATCATCAGCACACGCAGGTATTCATCCACCAGCGCGGCGGGATCGTAGGGCAGGGCGGTCGCCTGTGCGTTGATTGATGATGGTGCGTCGTGCATCATTTTCTCCATGTCCTGCACAATGATTGTGCATTATTGATTTCAAGTTGGATAAGTAATCGACGGCAATAATGATTAATAAATGCTGCGTATATAAGATAAATATTGTCGGCAAAAATTAAGCGAAATTGCTGCGCTTGGCATAGCCCTTGCATAAGTCATGCCGGGCAAAGCATGCCAACCATCAGGAAGGCATTTCGTGGCAGCCGCCGACGAAATGCCTTCCGCCAACCTGGAGGGAAATCAAATGATCCGTTTCACTCGTCGTACCCTGATCGCCGTGGCTGCGGCCACCGTTGCCGCCACGCTGTCGCCGCTGGCGCTGGCCGCCGATACCATCAAGATCGGGCTGGTCACGGCACTGTCGGGCCAGTCGGCCCAGGCCGGCGAAGCCCTGACCCGCGGCATGAGCATCGCCATCGACGAGATCAACGCCAAGGGCGGTCTGCTGGGCGGGCGCAAGCTGGAGCTGGTGCGGCGCGACGACGAGGGCAATCCGGCCAAGGGCGTGGTGGCCGCGCGCGAACTGATCTTCAAGGAGAAGGTGGCGGTGCTCTTCGGCGGCCTCGATACGCCGGTGTCGATGGCCATCGTGCCCATCATCAACCAGGAGAAGGTCCCCTTCGTCGGCCCCTGGGCGGCCGGCACTGGCGTGACCAAGAATGGCGCCAATCCCAACTTCGCCTTCCGTGTCTCGGCGGTGGATGAACTGGTGGACAAGGCCATGCTCAACTACGCTCAAAAGACCTTCAAGAGCAGCAAGGCCGGCCTGATCCTGGTCAACAATCCCTGGGGCGAATCCAACGAGAAGGGCATCACCGCGGCACTGGCCGAGAAGGGCATGAAACCGGTCGGCGTGGAAAAATTCGAAGCCAGCGACGTCGACCTGGTGCCGCAACTGAGCCGCCTCAAGGCGGCCGGCGCCGACACGCTCTTCCTGGTGGGCAATGTCGGTCCTTCGGCGCAGGTGGTCAAGTCGCTCGACCGCATGGGCTGGAAGGTGCCGGTGGTCTCGCACTGGGGCCCGGCCGGTGGCCGCTTCACCGAGCTGGCCGGACCGAACGCCAAGAACGTCCACTTCGTCCAGACCTTCAGCTTCTTCGGCAAGCTCTCGCCGGTGGGCGAGAAGGTGGTGGCCGAGCTCAAGGCCAAGTATCCCGCCATCAAGGGACCGGACGACATCACCCCCGCCGTCGGTGTGGCCAATGCCTACGACGGCATGCAGCTGGCCGCGCTGGCCATCGCCAAGGCCGGTTCCACCAATGGCGACGCGGTGCGCGAGGGCTTCTACAAGATCGATCGCTATGACGGCCTGATCAAGAGCTACGTCAAGCCCTTCAGCCCGGGCATGCAGGATGCGCTGCAGGCCGATGATTACGTCTGGGCGCAGTTCATCGACAACCGCATCCTGCCGGTCGGCCTGAACCAGTAAGCCTTCATCCACACCAGAAGCGCGCCGTCCGCCGTGGCGGCGCCAGGAGAACACGATGCTGTTGTTGTCGGCACTGATCAGCGGATTCGGACTGGGGAGCATGTACGGTCTGATGGCGCTGGGTTTCACCATGACCTATGCCGTCTCGGGTACGGTCAATTTCGCGCAGGGCAGCTCCATGATGCTGGGGGCGGTCCTGTGTTTCACCTTCGCCCAGACACTGGGCTGGCCGATGTGGCTGGCGGTGCTGTTGGCGCTCGCCGCCTGCGCGCTCTATGGCGTGCTGGTGGAGGTGCTGGCCGTGCGTCCGTTTGCGCGCCAGGGTTCCAATGCCTGGCTGATGTCCACCGTGGCGCTGGGCATCGTGCTGGACAACCTGGTCCTGCACACCTTCGGCAAGGAGCCGCGCAACCTGCCTTCGCCGCTAGCGCTGTCATCGATCGAACTGGGCGGCGTGGGGCTGGGCGTGTATCCGCTGCAGCTGCTGATTCCGGTCGTCGGCCTGGTGCTGGCGGCGCTGCTGCATACGGTCCTGCGGCGCACCCGCTGGGGCAAGGCGTTGCTGGCGGTGGTGCAGAACCGTGATGCGGCACGCCTGATGGGCATCCCGATCACGCGCGCCATTGCCGTCGCCTTTGCCATCTCGACCTTGCTGGCGGGCGTGGCCGGGGTGCTGATTGCGCCGCTCTTCAACGTCAACGCCGACATGGGTACGCTGTTCGGCCTGAAGGCCTTCGCCGTGGCCATCCTCGGTGGCATCACCAGCGCCTGGGGCGTGATGATCGCCGGCCTGCTGTTCGGCATGGCCGAGGCGCTCGTGACGGCCACGCTGGGTTCCGGCTATACCCAGATGATCAGCTTCGGGCTGGTGATCGTGGTGCTGGCTATCCGTCCCAATGGCCTCTTTGGCCGCGCACAGGTGAACAAGGTATGAACCGTCTTCCGCATTCCATTACTCGCACGCTGCAGGCCGGTGCCGCTCCGGTGGCAACCGCGCGCAGTCCCGTCCGGCTGGGCCTGGGCACGCCCGCCGCGCTGGGCATGTGCGTGCTGGGCCTGATCGCCGCAGCCACGCTGGCGCTGTCGGTGAACAGCTATTACGTCTTCGTGCTGGCCGGTATTGCGCTGGTGGCCATCGTCGGCATCGGCCTCAATGTATTGATCGGCCTGACCGGCCAGGTCTCCTTCGGCCATGTCGGCTTCTACGCCGTGGGCGCCTACACCGTGGCCATCCTCACCACCCGGGCCGGCTTGTCGTTCTGGCTGGCCTGGCCGCTGGCGGCCGTGGTAGCGGGCGCGCTGGGCGTGCTGCTGGCCCTGCCGGCCCTGCGCGTGAAGGGGCCTTACCTGGCCATGATCACCATTGCCTTCAGCTTCATCATCCAGCACGCCATCATCGAATGGCGCGACGTCACCGGCGGCCAGAACGGCATCATGGGCCTGGTCGTCCCTTCCGTGGCCGGCCTGCAGGGAGAGCGCGCCATTGCCATCCTGGCCCTGGCGAGCGTGGCCGTGGTGCTGGCGGGCTATTGCTGGCTGGTGCGCGGCAGCTGGGGCGCGGCCATGCGCGCGGTGCGCGACAGCGAGACCGCCGCCGAATCGATCGGCATCAATCCGCTGGTGGTCAAGACGGTGGCCTTCGCCGTCTCGGCCGCGCTGGCGGGGCTGGCCGGTGGTTTGTTCGCGCCGCTGTCCGGGATGGTGACGCCGGACTCCTTCAGCTTCATGCAATCCATCCTCTTCGTCTTGGTGGTGGTGCTGGGCGGCTCCGGTTCCATCATGGGGCCGCTGATCGGCGCCGTCATCGTGGGCGCCTTGCCGGAGCTGCTGGCCAGCCTGGAAGACTATCGCCTGCTGTTCTTCGGTGCCTTGCTCCTGCTGGTGCTGTGGATCGCACCGGATGGCGTGACCGGCTTGTTGTCGCGCTGGGCAGCACGCTGGCGCAAGCCGGTGGTGGCGCTGGCGTCGACGACAACGCAGGACCCAGCCACGGGTGAGGCCGCCTTGCCGCAGCGCGAGCGTCGCAGCTTGTCGGTCGAGGGCCTGACCATGGTGTTCGGCGGCGTGCGCGCGGTCAGCACGCTGGGCTTTGCCGTGCCGGGTGCGGCCGTCACCAGCCTGATCGGCCCCAATGGCGCGGGCAAGACCACGGCGCTGAACATGCTCTCGGGTTTCTATCGTCCCAGCGCCGGTCGCTTTGCCCTGGGCGGGACCGAGCTGGCGGGCTTGCCGGCCTTTCGCATCGCCCGTCATGGCGTGGCCCGCACCTACCAGACCTCACAGTTGTTTGGCAGCCTGACGGTGGCCGACAACGTGGCGCTGGCTTGCGCTCGGGGACGCCTGGGGGCGCTGCTGTCGGCGCGCGGTTTCGTCGCACCGACGGTGCGCGAGCGCAGCCGCCGCCTGCTGGCGTATTGCGGCTATCGCGGCGCGACCGATATCCCGGCGGCCGACCTGGCCCACGTCGATCGTCGCCTGGTGGAGATCGCACGGGCACTGGCAGCCGATCCCGATGTGCTGTTGCTGGACGAACCGGCCGCCGGCCTCTCCCGCGAGGACAAGACACAGCTGGCGCAACTGTTGACGCGCATCGCCGCCAGCGGCATCAGCGTGGTGGTGGTCGAGCATGACATGGAACTAGTGATGCAGATATCCCAGCGCATCGTCGTGCTCGATGCCGGCCAGCGACTGGCCATCGGTACGCCCCAGGAAGTGCAGAACGATCCGGCCGTGCGCAAGGCCTACCTGGGCGAAGGCGCGCAGCAGGCGCCGGCGGCGGCCCGCACACCGATGGCAGGTGCCGCCGAACTGCTGGGCGTGGGCGAGCTGGTCACCGGCTACGGTGCCGAGCCGGTCCTGCACGGCATCAACCTGCAGGTCAGGCAGGGCGAGATGATTGCGCTGCTGGGCGCCAATGGCGCCGGCAAGTCCACCCTCATGCGCGCACTGGCCGGCTTGCACCGGCCGGTGCAGGGCGGCATCCATGTCGATGGCGTCAATCTCATGCACCTGCGCGCCGAGCAGATCGTGCGCCAAGGCGTGGTGCTGGTGCCGGAAGGGCGCCAGGTCTTCCCGGAACTGTCGGTGCTGGACAATATCCGTCTGGGCGCGTTTCTTTATCCACAGGATGTGGAGGCGCGCGTGCAAGAGATGCTGGGCCGCTTCCCGCGCCTGCGTGAGCGCCTGCATCATCGCGCCGGCCTGCTCTCCGGCGGCGAGCAGCAGATGCTGGCCATCGCCCGTGCCCTGATGACGCGGCCGCGCGTGCTGCTGCTGGACGAACCCTCGCTGGGCCTGGCGCCGAAGGTGATCGCCGAACTCTTCGCCGCGCTGGATCAACTGCGCCGCGAGAACATGACCATCGTGCTGGTGGACCAGATGGCCGCGCTGGCGCTGTCGCTGGCCGACCGCGCCTATGTGATCGAAGGCGGACGCGTGGTAGCCCAGGGCAGCGCCGCCGAGATCGCCGCCAATGATGCACTGGCCCGGGCCTACCTGGGCGGACATTGAGGAGCCGGACATGGAATCGACCACCCCCTTCGAGATCAACCTGCCCGAGGTGCTGGCCGAGGTACGCCACGCCTTCGAGCGTTACGAAGTCGCGCTGACCACCAACCAGGTGGAGGTGCTGGACGAACTCTTCCTCGACGCACCGCACACGCTGCGCTATGGCGCCACCGAGAACCTGGTGGGGTTCGAGGCGATCCGCGCCTTCCGCCAGGGGCGCTCGCCAAAGAACCTGCAGCGCAGCCTGCGCCACACCGTCATCACCACCTATGGGCGCGACTATGCCGTGGCCAATACCGAGTTCACGCGGGACGGCGAGCCCCGTACCGGACGCCAGAGCCATACCTGGCTGCGCCTGCCGCAAGGCTGGCGCATCGTGGCCGCGCATGTGTCGTGGATGGACGGCGGTTTTTGAGGGTCGCCTGAAAGGCCGTCCATCCGCAGGTATCATCCCAGCAGCCATCACAAGACAAACACCATCGGGAGTCATTCATCATGTTGTATAGCAAGACCTGCCTGGGCGGAATGGTCAGCGCCCCGCATCACCTGGCCGCGCAAGCCGGCGCACAGATCCTGCGTGAAGGTGGCAATGCGGTGGAGGCCATGGTAGCGGCCGCTGCCACCATCGCCGTGGTATATCCCCACATGAACGGCATCGGCGGCGATGGCTTCTGGCTCATCAGCGAGCCGGGCCGCGACCCCGTGGCCATTCGCGCCTGTGGCCCGTCGGCAGCGCTGGCCACGCGCGATTTCTATGCCGCGCATGGCCATGCCAGCATCCCCACCCGGGGACCCCATGCGGCATTGACGGTGGCCGGTGCCGTCGCCGGCTGGTCGGCGGCGCTCCAGCATGCGCAGGCCTTTGGTCGTGCGCTGCCGCTGCCGGTACTGCTGGCCGATGCCATCACCCACGCCCGGCGCGGCGTGCCCGTCACACGCTCGCAGCACGAGCTGACCCGCGACAAGTGGGATGAACTGAAAGACCAGCCCGGCTTTGCCGCCACCTACGCCGCCCAGGGCATCCCAGCGCAGGGCGCAGTGTTGCAGCAAGCCGCCCTGGCGGCCAGCCTCACGCGCCTGGCCGAGGCGGGACTGGATGACTTCTATCGCGGCGATCTGGGAGCCACCCTGGCCGCCGGGCTGGAAGCCGCAGGCAGCCCCCTGCGCCGCAGCGACCTGGAGGCTTTCCATGCCCAGCAGGTGCCGCCGCTGATGGTGCAATTGCGCTCGGGCCGGGTCTACAACCTGCCGCCGCCGACACAGGGCGTCTCGGCACTGATGATCATCGGCCTGTTCGATCGCCTGGGCGTCACCCAGGGCGAGGGCTTCGATCACATCCACGGCCTGGTGGAAGCCACCAAACGCGCCTTCATCCTGCGCAACCGCCATGTCACCGACCCTGCCCACATGAGCGTGAATGCTGCCGACTGGCTGCTGGCCGAGGCGCTGCAGCAGGAGGCCGCGCACATCGACATGCAGCGGGCCGCCCCCTGGCCGCATCCGGCCAAGCCGGGCGACACCATCTGGATGGGCGCGGCCGATGCCCAGGGGCGCGTGGTCAGCTATATCCAGAGCATCTTCTGGGAGTTCGGCAGTGGCGTGGTGCTGCCCGATACCGGCATCGTCTGGCAGAACCGCGGCGCCAGCTTCACCCTCGACGACGGCGCCAACCAGTTGCAACCGGGCAAGCTGCCCTTCCACACCCTGAATCCCTCGCTGGCCCGCCTGGACGACGGTCGCACCCTGGCCTACGGCACCATGGGTGGAGAAGGGCAGCCGCAGACGCAGGCGGCGGTGTTCACCCGCCACGTGCTGTTCGGCCAGAACCTGCAGGCCGCCGTGAGCGCGCCGCGCTGGCTGCTGGGACGGACCTGGGGCGATGTCTCCACCAATCTCAAGCTGGAGGGCCGGGTCCCCGAGGCCACCGTCGAGGCCCTGCGCCGTGCCGGCCACGATGTGCAGGTGGTGGCCGACTACACCGACATGATGGGTCATGCCGGGGCCGTGTGCGTGCATCCGGATGGGGTCATCGAAGGGGCGACCGATCCGCGTGCGGATGGCATCTGCGCGGCCGTGTAGGCAGGACAATTGTTGCGCCTTGGACGGAGGCAGGAAAGCACGGCGGGGATCCACGATCACCCGCCGTTGTTTTTTCTTGCGTGACGGGAATAGTGTTCCGCCGCTTTATCATTATTCTGAACAGATGTGCAACTTCGCCCACCGCCGTGCGAAGAATTCGTGATTTTCTTTAACTGTGGCAAAAAATATCTCGTGGTTTTTCGGGAAATTCGGTGAAAAACCGTAGGTGTTCTGGCAAGATGCCGAGTTACCTATGCGGTTCACAGGGGAGCCGTCATGCATCCAGCCGTATTGCTGCACTTTGTCTGAATTGATTAAGAAAAAAAGCCCATCGCCGCCGAATCTGTTGTCCCTGATTACGCTGGGGGTGGTTATTACCGTGCTCATCACGACCGTGTCGGTGCTGATCCTGGTGGATCAGTTCACCCGGGGTTACGCACGTGCCGAGGTCGAGACCCGTCTCAAGCAGCTGGCCTGGCAGATGCAGGATGCGCTGGAGCGGGGCATGCACGAGCGCGAGATCGATATGCGCCTGCTGGTGGCCCGGCCTTCGGTGCGCACTGGCAAGGATCTGGACCGGGTCCGGCGCGTACTCAACGAACTGCAGAGCAACGTCCCCCACTACGCCTGGATCGGCATGGCCCGTCCCGACGGTACCGTGCTGGTGGCCACCAATGGCTTGCTGGAAGGGCAGAGCGTGGCCGAGCGCCCCTGGTTCAAGGGCGGCCAGAAGGACGCCTACTCGGCCGACTATCATCCCGCCATCCTGCTGGAAAAGAAGCTGCCGGCGCAGGCCGAGCCCTGGCGTTTCGTCGACATCGCCGCACCCGTGCTGGACATGGAGGGACGCTATGTCGGCGTGATGGGCATGCACCTGTCCTGGGGCTGGGCGCGCGAGATTGCCGCCAAGCTGCTCGATCCGACCCGCAACCGCTATGACGTGGACGTGCTGATCGTGCGTTCCGATGGCGTCGTGCTGCTGGGCCCCAAGAATCTGGAAGAGAAGGTGATCGATACCGAGAGTTTCCGCGCCTCGCAGAGTACTGCGGCCGGCGGATCGAACGTGGAAACCTGGCCGGACGGACGACGCTACATGACCGGTTATTCGCGTACCGGCCAGGATTCGGGCATGAAGCTCAAGTGGAGCGTCATCGTGCGCCAGCCCGAGACGGTGGCGCTGGAAGCCTTCCGCGACCTGGAGCGCCGCGTCATCCTGGTGGGCGCGCTCACGGGCGCGGTGCTGGTGCTGCTGGCCTTGGGCCTGACGCGGCGTCTGGTGGCCCCCATCAACGCGCTCTCGGCGGCCCTGGAGCAGCGCGCCTCGGGCCTGCATGAAGTGACGATCCCGCTGGTCAACAGCTATCGCGAAATCCAGCTCCTTTCCGCCACCCTGGTCAGCATGGTCGAGCGTGAGCAGCGTTATCTGGGCGAACTGCGTTCGCTCAACGAAAGCCTGGAGCATCGCGTGGCCGAACGCACCAGCCGCCTGCACGAGACCGCCACGGCGCTGCAGCAGGCGCTGGACCAGCAGCAGGCCAACCAGATCCAGCTGGAAGAAAGCGCGGCCGAATTGCGCGCCATCCTGGAAAACGCCCAGGATGCCTTCATCGCCGCCGACGAACAGGGTCGCGTGGTGGAGTGGAACCGCCAGGCCGAGCTGCTGCTGGGCTGGCCGCGCGACCAGGCCATGGGGCGTGACATGGCCGAGCTGATCATTCCGCCCGATATGCGCGCGGCCCACAATCGCGGCATGGCGCAGTTCCTCAAGGATGGCACCAGCGTGGTCATCAACAACCGCATCGAATTGCAGGCCCTGCATCACGATGGCCATGAGCTGCCCATCGAGATTACCGTCGGCCACGTCAAGCGCCAGAGCGGCCACCTGTTCATCGCCTTCCTGCACGACATCACCGAGCGCCTGGCCTTCCGCGACCAGATGCGCGAACTGGCCCTGACCGACGTGCTGACCAGCCTGCCCAACCGCCGTGCCTTCAGCGACCGCCTGCCCGAGGGCATGATGCGCGCACGCCGCGCGCACCAGCTGCTGGCGCTGTTCTTCATGGATATCGATGGCTTCAAGGCCATCAATGACCGTTATGGTCATGAAGCCGGCGATGAATTGCTGGTCGAGTTCGCGCGCCGCCTGCAAGCCTCGGTGCGCGACGTCGACACCGTGGCACGCCTGGCCGGCGACGAATTCGTGGTCATCCTGGAAAACCTGCATGCCCAGGCCGATGCCCTGATGGTGGCCGAGAAGATCCTCAACACCATCCGCGAACCCTTCCAGTTGACGCACTCCACCGTCAACGTCTCCAGCAGTATCGGCGTGGCCGTCTACCTGCCTGACCAGGATGGCGAGATCGGTCCGGAAGAACTGCTCTCCATGGCCGACAAGGCCATGTACACCGCCAAGCGCCTGGGCAAGAACCGCATCGAGCTGGGCAAGGTCACCGACGCCTGAGACGACTCGTCTCGCGCTGTCGGTATTGCTACCGCTACCGCTGCCGGTACCTCGTTTACGTCCTGTTTACACCCCCTCCCCATAGTTTTACCCGGATTTAACGCCGCGCCCTCTATCGTTTGACCGTCTCCGCATCCGTCCCCGGAGCGGAACGAACAACGTCAACAATGGAGTGGGAAATGTGGCAAACCGACTTTCTCTATATGGGCATGCTGCTCTTGTGCGGCATCGCCATGTGGGCCTTCATCGCCCTGTGCAGCCGCCTGGAGCGGCAGGAAGGCGACAAGAAATGAACCTCATGTATCTGCTGGGCCTGGTCGTCTCGATCGCCCTGTTGCTGTACCTCGTGTACGCGCTGATCAAGCCGGAGGATTTCTGACATGGACGGCAACAACATTTTCCAGCTCAGCCTGTTTCTGGTCGTGCTGCTGGTGCTCTCCTTCCCCATGGGCTGGTACCTGGCCCGCGTGATGGAGGGCAAGTCGCGCGTGAACCGGGTCTTCGGCGGTATCGAGCGTATCTTCTATCGCCTCTGCGGCATCAACGGCGAGGCCGAGATGGACTGGAAGCAGTACGCCATCGCGGCGCTGCTGTTCAACTTCATCGGCGTGGTCTTTACCTACCTGATCCAGCGCGCCCAGCAATGGCTGCCGCTGAACCCGCAGGGGCTGGCCAACATCAGTGCCGATTCGTCGTTCAACACCGCCATCAGCTTCGTCTCCAATACCAACTGGCAGGGCTACGTCGGTGAATCGACCATGAGCTACCTGAGCCAGATGGCTGCGCTGGCGCTGCAGAACTTCTTCTCGGCCGCCACCGGCATTGCCATCGCCTTCGCCCTCATTCGCGGCTTCGCCCGTCATAGCAGCAAGGGCATCGGCAACTTCTGGGCCGACATGACGCGCAGTTCGCTCTACGTGCTGCTGCCGCTGTCGGTGATCTTTGCGCTGGTGCTGGTGCAGCAGGGCAGCATCCAGAACTTCCGCCCCTATCAGGAGGTGAAGACGCTGGAGGTGACCAACTACACCATTCCCAAGCTCGACGCCGCCGGCCAGCCGCTCAAGGATGCCAAGGGCGAACCCATCACCGAGGCCCAGAGCACCGACCGCCAGACCCTGCCGATGGGACCGGTGGCCTCGCAGGAAGCCATCAAGATGCTGGGCACCAATGGTGGTGGTTTCTTCAACGCCAATTCGGCCCACCCCTATGAGAACCCGACCCCGCTGACCAACTTCCTGCAGATGCTGGCCATCCTGATCATCCCGGCGGCGCTGTGCACCAGCTTCGGCATGCTGGTGGGCGACCGTCGCCAGGGCTGGGCGATCCTGGCCTCGATGACCATCCTCTTCGTGGTGATGGCGGCGACCTTGCTGTACTACGAGTCGCAACCCAACCCCATGCTGGCTTCGCTGCACGCCTCCGGTCCCGGCATGATGGAAGGCAAGGAAACCCGCTTCGGCATCACCGCCTCGGCGCTCTTTGCCACCGTCACCACGGCAGCCTCGTGCGGTGCGGTCAATGCCATGCATGACTCGCTCTCGCCCATGGGCGGCCTGGTGCCGATGCTGCAGATGCAGCTGGGCGAGGTGGTCTATGGCGGCGTCGGCGCGGGTCTCTACGGCATGCTGATCTTCGCGGTGCTGGCGGTGTTCATCGCCGGCCTCATGATCGGTCGTACCCCCGAATACCTGGGCAAGAAGATCGGCGTGTTCGACATGAAGATGATGTCGATCGCCATCCTGATGACGCCGGCGCTGGTGCTGATCTTCACCGCCATCTCGGTGATGGTCGAGGGCGGCCTGGCCGGCATCGCCAACCCGGGTGCGCATGGTTTCTCGGAGATCCTGTACGCCTTCAGCTCGGCCGCCAACAACAACGGCAGCGCCTTCGCCGGCCTGTCGGCCAATACGCCCTACTACAACATCACCACCGGCATCGCCATGTGGCTGGGTCGCTTCGGCATCATCGTGCCGGTGCTGGCCATGGCCGGTTCGCTGGCCGGCAAGAAGCGCCTGGCTGCGACCTCCGGCACCCTGCCCACGCATGGCCCGCTGTTCGTGGCCCTGCTGATCGGCGCGGTGATCCTGGTGGGTGCCTTGACCTACGTCCCCGCGCTGGCCCTGGGCCCGGTGGTGGAACACCTGCAGATGATGGCGATGTAATTGAATGATGGATTCCGTCGCCGCCGCCCAAGCTGGCGCGGCGATGGAGCAACCCGCAATGGAAACCGACATGACTACCCCTTCCAGCAATATCCCGTCAGCTCCCCGCGATGCGGTGGATGCGCTGACTCCCTCGGCCAGCCAGACCGCGCGCTGGATGTTCGATCCCAAGATCGTCAAGCCGGCCCTGGCCGACTCCTTCCGCAAGCTCTCGCCGCGCGTGCAGTGGCGCAATCCGGTGATGTTCGTGGTCTATCTCGGCAGCATCCTGACCACGGTGCTGTTCTTCCAAGCCCTGCTGGGCAAGGGCGAGGCACCGGCCGGCTTCATCTTCGCGGTGGCTGCCTGGCTGTGGTTCACGGTGCTCTTCGCCAACTTCGCCGAAGCGCTGGCCGAGGGCCGCAGCAAGGCCCAGGCCGCCGCCCTGCGCGGTGTCAAGAAGAGCGTCATGGCCAAGAAGCTGCGTCGCGCCGACCACGTGCGCGGCGATGGCATGAGCATCACTGCCAGCCAGTGCGACATGGTCGAGGGTGGCACCCTGCGCAAGGGTGACCTGGTGCTGATCGAAGCCGGCGATACCGTGCCCGCCGACGGTGACGTCATCGAAGGCGTCGCCACCGTCGACGAGAGCGCCATCACCGGCGAATCGGCCCCGGTGATCCGCGAATCCGGCGGCGACTTCTCGGCCGTCACCGGCGGCACGCGGGTGCTGTCGGACTGGATCGTGGTGCGCGTCTCGGTGAACCCCGGCGAAGCCTTCCTGGATCGCATGATCGCCATGGTCGAAGGCGCGCGTCGCCAGAAGACCCCCAACGAACTGGCCCTGACGCTGCTGCTGGTGGCGTTGACGCTGGTGTTCCTGCTGGTGACGGTGACGCTGCTGCCGTTCTCGCTCTTCTCGGTCACGGCCGCCGGCGCCGGTGCGCCGGTATCGGTGACGGCCCTGATCGCACTGCTGGTGTGCCTGATCCCCACCACCATCGGCGGCCTGCTCTCGGCCATCGGCGTGGCCGGCATGAGCCGCATGATGCAGGCCAACGTGATCGCCACCTCCGGCCGCGCGGTGGAAGCCGCCGGTGACGTCGACGTGCTGCTGCTGGACAAGACCGGCACCATTACCCTGGGCAATCGCCAGGCCGCGTCCTTCCTGCCGGCGCCGGGCGTGTCCGAGCGCGAGCTGGCTGACGTCGCCCAACTGGCTTCGCTGGCCGATGAAACCCCGGAAGGCCGCAGCATCGTGGTGCTGGCCAAGAACCGCTTCAACCTGCGCGAGCGCGAGATGGCCGGCCTGGGTGCGGAGTTCATCCCCTTCTCGGCGCAGACCCGCGTCTCCGGCATCGACCTGGCCAACCGCCGCATCCGCAAGGGCTCGGCCGACGCCATCCGCAAGCTGGTGCGCTCGGCCGACCAGCGCCTGCCGACCCAGGTGGAAAACGACATCGACGCCATCGCCCGCCGTGGCGGCACGCCGCTGGTGGTCATCGAGTGGCATGCCGAGGCCGCTGTCATCAACAATGGCGCGCCGCTGCGCATCCTGGGTACGGTGGAGTTGAAGGACATCGTCAAGGGCGGCATCAAGGAGCGCTTCGGCGAACTGCGTCGCATGGGCATCAAGACCGTCATGATCACCGGTGACAACCGCCTGACGGCTGCCGCCATCGCTGCCGAAGCCGGGGTCGATGACTTCCTCGCCGAAGCCACGCCGGAGCAGAAGCTGGCCCTGATCCGCCAGCACCAGGCCGAAGGCAAGCTGGTGGCGATGACCGGCGACGGCACCAACGACGCCCCCGCACTGGCCCAGGCCGACGTGGCCGTGGCCATGAACAGCGGTACCCAGGCCGCCAAGGAAGCCGGCAACATGGTCGACCTGGATTCCAATCCGACCAAGCTGATCGAGATCGTCGAGATCGGCAAGCAGATGCTGATGACGCGCGGCAGCCTCACCACCTTCAGTATCGCCAACGACGTGGCCAAGTACTTTGCCATCATCCCGGCCATGTTCGCGGCCAGCTATCCGCAGCTGGGTGCGCTGGACGTGATGCGCCTGGCCAGCCCCAGCTCGGCCATCATGTCGGCGGTGATCTTCAATGCGCTGGTGATCGTGGCCCTGATTCCGCTGGCCCTGCGCGGCGTGCGCTATCGCGCCCTGGGCGCGGCCGTGCTGCTGCGTCGCAACCTGCTGATCTATGGCCTGGGCGGCCTGCTGGTGCCCTTCGTGGGCATCAAGCTGATCGACATGCTGCTGGCCGCCTTTGGCCTGGTCTGAACTTCTTACGCAAGGATTGCATCATGAAAACCTCGACTTCCAACCCGTTGCGCCCGGCGCTGACGCTGTTCATCCTGCTGGGGGTATTGCTGGGTGGCCTGTATCCGCTGGTGGTGACCGGCCTGGCCCAGAGCTTCTTCCCCAAGCAGGCCAATGGCAGCCTGATCGAACGCAAGGGCGAGCTGGTCGGTTCTGAACTGATCGGCCAGAACTTCACCAGCCCGGCCTATTTCTGGGGCCGTCCGTCGGCCGCCGGCACCTTTCCCAATAACGGCATGGCCTCCGGTGGCAGCAACCTGGGCCCGACCAACCCGGCCCTGAAGCAGGCCGCCGAGGATCGCGCCAAGGCCCTGCAGGAGGCCGACCCCGACAACAAGCGCGCCATTCCCATCGATCTGCTGACGGCCTCGGCCAGCGGCCTGGATCCGCATATCAGCCCCGAAGCCGCCGACTACCAGGCCGCCCGCGTGGCCCGTGAGCGCGGCGTGAGCGTGGAACAGGTCAAGGCGCTGATCCGTGGCAACAGCGAAACGCCGCAGTGGGGCCTGTTCGGCGAGCCGCGCGTCAATGTGCTCAAGCTGAACCTGGCGCTGGATGTGGCCGCGCCCCTGGCCAAGCAGGCCCAGAGCAAATAAATCCTCGCCTTCCCAGGCTTGGCCGGTGGCACGCTGATCCCGTGCCGCCGGCTTTTTGCCACTACAATGCCACATCACTGATACCCGTCCCATGAATACCCGCCCCGATCCCGACGACCTGCTGGAACGCGTGATGCGCGATGAGGAGCGCCAGGCGCGTGGCCGCCTGAAGATCTTCTTCGGCTTCTCGGCCGGCGTGGGCAAGACCTTCGCCATGCTGGAGGCCGCCCAGGCGCTGGCTGCGCAGGGCATCGACGTGGTCGCCGGCGTGGTCGAGACCCACGGCCGCGCCGAGACCGAGGCACAGCTTGCCGGCATCGCCCGCCTGCCCATGCGCATGGTGGCCTACCGCAACCGCCAGTTGCCCGAGTTCGACCTGGATGCGGCGCTGGAGCGCAAGCCCGGTGTGATCCTGGTGGATGAACTGGCGCACTCCAACGTGCCCGGTTCGCGCCATGCCAAGCGCTGGCAGGATATCGACGAGTTGCTGCGTGCCGGCATCGACGTCTATACCACCCTCAACGTGCAGCACATCGAGAGTCTCAACGACGTAGTCGGCCAGATCACCGGCATCCGCGTCTTCGAGACCGTGCCCGACCATGTCTTCGACGAGGCCGACGACGTCAAGCTGGTCGATATCCCGCCCGATGAACTGCTGACCCGCTTGAAGGAAGGCAAGGTCTACCTGCCGCAACAGGCCGAGAAGGCCGGGCGCAACTTCTTCCGCAAGGGCAACCTGATCGCCTTGCGCGAGATCGCCCTGCGCCGCACCGCCGACCGGGTCGACGCCGACATGCGCCAATACCGCGCCGACCGCTCCATCGCCCAGTTGTGGCAGGCCCGTGAACGCATCGTGGTGGCCGTGGGCAGTGGCGCCGGCGAAGAACGGCTGATCCGCGAAGCGGCGCGTCTGGCCGCCAAGCTGCAGGCCCAGTGGCTCGCGGTGCATGTGGATCTGCCGCGCGACCGCCAGGCCATGTCGGCACGCGAACGCGTGGTGGCTTACCTGAAACTGGCGCAATCGCTGGGTGCGGAAACGGCCAGCATCAGTGGCGAGGACTTGGCTGCGGCGCTGCTGCAATTCGCCCGCAGCCGCAATGCCGGCAAGCTGGTGATCGGCCAGCAGGGCGGCGGCTTGCGACGCCTGTGGCGCTGGCCGCGCGGTACGCTGGCGCAGCGCATCGCCGGCTCCGGCGAAGAGATCGATCTCTACACGGTGGCCCGCAGCCGCTCGGCACGCATCGACGACGACCGTGCCGCCGATAGCGCCGCCAGCGCCGCCGAGGCGCTGCTCACGCGGCGCCGGCGCACACGCGGCACGCTGTGGGCGGTGGCCAGCTGCGCCCTGACCACGGGCGTGGCCTTCGTGCTGGATGGCAAGCTGCATCCGGCCAACGTCATCATGCTCTACCTGGTGGGCGTGATGCTGGTGGCCATGCGCTATGGCCGGGCGGCATCGGCGCTGGTATCGGTGTTGTCGGTGGTGTCCTTCGATTTCTTCTTCGTCGATCCGCGTTTCTCCATCACGGTATCCGACGCGCAGTATCTGCTGACCCTGGCGGTGATGCTGGCGGTATCGCTGTTCATCAGTTCGCTGACCTCGCGCCTGCGTCGCCAGGCCAGCGTGGCCATGCAGCGCGAGGCGCGCGCGGCCAACCTGTACATGCTGGGCAAGGAATTGTCGGCCCTCCTGACGCTGGAGCAGATCCTCGAAATCGGTCGCCGCCACCTGGCCGCCGTGTTCGGGGCACGCATCGCCTTCTTCCTGCCCGACAGCGCCGACCAGCTGCGCCAGGCCGAGCCGGAGCAGGACAGCGCCCACGTCTTGAAAAGCGTCGATGCCGGCGTGGCGCAATGGGTCTACGACAACGGCCAGGCCGCCGGCAAGGGCACGGCCACGCTGCCCTCGGCAGCGGCGCTGTACCTGCCGCTGACGGCCACCATGCGCACGCGCGGCGTGCTGGCCTTCGCCATCGAGGCGCCCAGCGAAGAAGAGCGGCAACTGGCCGCCGCCCAGCTGGCCCTGCCCGAGAACCGCCAGATGCTGGAGATCTTCTGCTCGCAGATCGCCATGGCCATCGAGCGATTGCACTACGCCGAGGTGGCCCAGGATGCGCTGGTGACGATGGAGTCCGAGCGCCTGCGCAACTCGCTGCTGTCGGCCATCTCGCATGACCTGCGCACGCCGCTGACCTCGCTGGTAGGCAGCGCCGATGTGCTGGCCGCCAATGCCCGGCTCGATGACGATGCCCGCGCCATGGCGCGCACCATCAGCGAACAGTCGCAGAAGATGGTCGGCCTGATGAACAACCTGCTGGACATGGCGCGCCTGCAAGCCGGCGTGGTCACCCTGAACCGCCAGTGGAACGCCCTGGAAGAGTTGACCGGATCGGCACTGCGCCTGCTCTCCAAAGCACTGGAGGGGCGCCAGGTCGAGACCCGCATCGCCGCCGATTTGCCGTTGTTGCGGGTCGATGCGGTGCTGCTGGAGCGCGTGCTGGCCAACCTGGTGGAGAACGCCATCAAGTATTCCCCACCGGGCAGCCGCATCGCCATTGCCGCGCATGTCGAGGACGGCGATGGTGCGCCCCAGGTCAAGGTCTGCGTGAGCGACCATGGACGCGGCTTCCCGCCGGCCATGGCACAGCATGCCTTTGAAAAATTCACGCGAGGCGACAACGAGTCCAGCACTCCCGGCGTGGGCCTGGGGCTGGCGATCTGCCGCGCCATCATCGAGGCGCACCAGGGCAGGATCTGGATCGCGCCGCAGGAGGCCGGGCAGGGTGCCACGGTCTGCTTCACGCTGCCGGTGGAAACGCAACCGGCCCTGCCCGAGGAATAAGGAAACATCATGCAAGAACATGCCGGCAACATCGTCTTCATCGAGGACGACCCGCACATCCGCAAACTGGTCAGGAGCGCGCTGGAGCAAGAGGGCTTCGTCGTCCACGAAGCCAAGACCGCCCGTGAGGGCGTCACCGAAGCCGGCACCCGCAAGCCGGACCTGATCATCCTCGACCTCGGCCTGCCGGATGGCGATGGCAAGCAGGTCATCACCGAGATCCGCAGCTGGAGCAGCGTGCCCATCGTGATCCTGTCGGCACGCACGCAAGAGTCCGAGAAGGTCGAGGCACTCGATGCCGGTGCCGATGATTATCTGGTCAAGCCTTTTGGCATGCCCGAACTGCTGGCGCGCATGCGTGCGCAGCTGCGTCGCCATGCGCGCGTAGCCGGGGCCGGACAATCCAGTGGTCGCTATCGTCTTGGCGAGGTGCTGGTGGACCTGCCGGCGCGCAGCGTGAGCCGCAACGGGCAGGCGGTGCATCTGACGCAGATCGAATACCGTCTGCTGGCCACCCTGCTGCGCGACGCGGGACGCGTCATCACGCACCGGCAATTGCTGGTGGCCGGCTGGGGACCTTCGCATGCGGAGGATGGGCACTACCTGCGCATCTACATGCAAAGGCTGCGCCAGAAGCTGGAACGCGATGCCGCCCAGCCGGTGCATATCCTCACCGAGATCGGCGTGGGTTACCGGGTCGCCGAGGTGGTGGCGGAGAGTGTGGCCAGCAGCGCTCCCTGAACGGGATCAGGGCCAGTCCAGCAGGGGCAGGCTCAGTGCCACCATGGCCACGCAGCCCAGGTTGAGCAGCAGGCGGTGGCGTTTCAGGATGAAGGACAGCAAACCGGCCCCGGCCAGCAACATCACGAAGTTCTGCAGATACTGCCTGGCGGCGCTGGCCATCGAGACGGCATCGGCGGCGGTGTTGCCGGAGAGTTTCCAGGCACAGGCCAATGCCGCCAGCACGGCGCAGTTGAAATAGGTGTTGAGGGTGGGGAAGCTTTCTTCCAGGTGGTCCGACACGCTCATGCTGACGCAACGGCCGTCGCGATAGACGGCTTCGAGCCAATGGCGTTCGCCGCGCCAGCGATGCAGGGTGGCGCCGTCTTCCAGCGGCTCCTGTGCATGGGGCGCACCCAGTTGCTTGCTGAGCAATTCAGGCGTGCTGCCCATCCATGGGGCGGTCTGCGCGGCGCGGAAGCGCTGCTCCAGCTGGCGCGCCTTGCGGCGCCGGCCCAGTTGCCGTAAGGCCAGCTGGGCCAGGGCCAGGGAGTTGAAGAGGTAGATCCATTGCAGGATGGTGGCGTAGTCGGCTTGCATGCGCGGGTCAAGAGGCGATGGGGATGGCGCATCTTGCCGTCAGGCCCGCCGATTGTCCAGCGTGGTCGGCGACTTCACTACTTCTCACTGTCGGGAAATGAACCTAAAGATCCCCCCAGATATCGATCTGCCGTCGTATCTCGCCATTGCTGGCATCGCAGATGAAGAGCACCTCGCGCAAGTCCTTGCGCACCACATAGCGGAAATACTGCCGGTCGCTACGGGCGACGAAATCCTCGCTCTCGATATTGCCATTGAAGGCCTGGGCCACCTGGCGCCGGCAATCGGCGCGGTGCTGCAGCGCCTGCTGGGGCGGCCCATAGTCATCGGCCGAGCGGTAAGGTACGACCGCCTGCGTCAACGGCGCCAGGCTGGCGCAGACCAGGAAGAGCAGCGCCGCCACCAGCACCAGGCGGTAGCGACGCCGTTGCGCGGTGCGCAGGAACAGATGGCGCGGACAGAGAGGATGCAGGCGCTCCTGCCCACGTTTCCAGTGAAGTCGGCTACGCATGATGAGAATCCTCCTTGATGTCCATGTTCCCTTGGCGGGAGCGTCAGAAAGTCTTGTTCAGCGACAGCACCACCTGGCTACGCCCGATGTTCTTGCCGCGTATCGTGTAGCCGGCGTCGGAGGCATTGCTGCCGGTGTAGGCCAGCCCGACCACGTAGCCGGAGAAGTCGCGGGTGAGGCCCAGCTTCCAGTCGGTATAGGACAGCACCGAGGCGCTCGGGCCGGTGTAGTGCTGGCGACCGAGGTGGGCCACACCGGTGAGGCCGGCGAAGAGCTCGTGGGTCAGGCTCAGGTCGGCATAGGTGCTGCCGCTGGTGCCGGCATTGCCGAAGGTATTGCCGGTGCTGTAGGAATACTTGAAGGCGATCCACTTGGCATCCACGCCGAGGTAGACCTCGGTGGTGTCGGGCTTGGTCATGCCATCCGGATAGCTGCCCGGATAGGCGTAGTGCAGCACGCCGATATCGCCGTTGAGCCAGTCGGTAAAGGCTGGCTTCCAGCCGCCGTAGATATCCGCTTCCAGGCTGGCCGAGGCAGCCGGGTTGGTGTCGGAGATCCAGCTGATGTTGGAGAGCCAGACGCCGGCATAGAGCCCGTTGTCATGGTTGAGATCGAAGCCACCTTGCAGGGCCGGTTTCTCATTGGTCTGGGTGGTGCCGCGGAAGATGTACTGGCTGACGATGCCGAGGTTGCCGGTCAGGTGCAGGGCGGAGGTATCGCCAGCAGTGGCAGCGGCCGGAGCGGCTTCCTGGGCCTGGGTCGGGGCCACCACGGCGATGGCCAGCAGGGCGCCGGCGGCGGCCAGCGTGGCCATGCCAGCCAGCTGTGCGTGGCGCAGGCGGCGACGGCCCAGCGGGCCATATTGGGTTTCGTCTTGCTGTTCTTGTTGGGTACGGCGGTTCATGCGGGATGCTCCACAGGTTGAGGAGCCTCCAGCTTAGGCAAGCGGGTGTTTAATCCGGGTAAAACTTTGCGGGTGCGCCGTCAATGGCGCGTAAAAAAGTGGTGTCCTATGACCAGTCGGGCGGGCGTTTTTCGAGGAAGGCATCGATGCCTTCCATCGCCTCTTCTTCCATGATGTTACAGGCCATCACCTGTGATGCCAGATCGTAAGCCTCGGGCAAGCCCATCTGCAACTGGCGGTAGAGCATGGCCTTGCCATGGCGGATCGAGACATTGGGTTTGCTGCAGATCTCGCGGGCCATGGCCAGGACGGCCTCATCCAGCGCTTCGACCGGCACCACCTGGTTGATCAGGCCCCAGTCGGCGGCGGTCTGTGCGTCGATGAACTTGCCGGTGACCAGCATTTCGAAGGCGCGCTTGATAGGAATATTGCGCGTGAGCGCTACTGCAGGCGTGGCGCAGAAGAGGCCGACATTGATGCCCGAGACCGCAAAGCGCGCATCGGCCGAGGCGATCGCCAGGTCGCAGCTGCCCACCAGCTGGCAGCCGGCCGCCGTGGCCAGACCCTGGACGCGGGCGATGACCGGCACCGGCAGCGCCCGCAAGGATTGCATCAGCCTGCTGCAGCGCTGGAACAGCGACTGGTAATACGACTGTTCAGGCGTGGCACGCATTTCCCTGAGGTCGTGCCCGGCGCAGAAGGCGCGCCCCTGGGCCGCCAGGATCACGCAGCGCAGCGCGTCGTCGCGGGCCAGTTCATCCAGCTGCGCCTGCAAGGCCGCCAGCATGGCCTCCGAGAGGGCATTGAATTGCAGCGGCCGGTTCAGGGTCAGCGTGGTGATGCCTTGCTGGTCGTGTCGTTGCAGGATGTCGCTGTCTGGGGGCATGGCAGTCTCCGTCATTTTTTTTGTCTGCCTGCGATGGTAGCGCGAGCTGCGCCGGCTGTGCGATGAGTGTATTGCCTGAGCATCGTTCGTCGCACAGTGTCTCCTTTTTCCAACCTTCAGGGATGAGGAGTTTTGCCGCACGTTGCCCTACTTTTGCGGCACTGAATTTTTACTTCCAGCATCCTCTTCTTCCTCTCCCTGCATCGTATATTGCCTCGCGGACCGTCGCTTGCCGTGACGGAATCCCCCCGACGTCAGGCAGGAAATCTGCCTCAACGACAGGTCTGCGCCCGCCGCCCCGCCTTTGCTTCTCCCCTCCATCCTCTAGCCTGGTCTGTGCCATGAACAAGCGTTGTTATCGTGTCGTCTTCAACAAGACCCGTGGTCTGCTCATGGCGGTGTGCGAACTGGCGCGTAGTCATGTTGCCGTTGCTGGCGGCGGCCCTGCGCTCACCAGCAGCGCGGCCCACCTGCCAGTGGCCCGTCTGCACCCGCTGGCCTTTGCCGTATTGCTGCTGAGCGGTACTCAATTGCTGGTGATTGCGTCCACCCACGCGCAGATCGTGGCCGACCCTTCAGCCCCGCGCACGCAGCAGCCGGTAGTACTCAACACCGCCAGCGGCCTGCCGCAGGTCAACATCACCACACCCAGCGCGGCAGGCGTCTCGCGCAATACCTATACCCAGTTCGACGTCAACAAGCCCGGCGCCATCCTCAACAACGCCCGCAGCGATGTCCAGACCCAACTGGGTGGCTGGGTGCAGCGCAATCCCAATCTGGCCACGGGCACGGCGCGTGTGATCCTCAATGAAGTCAATTCGGCCAATCCCAGCTTGTTGCGCGGTTACGTGGAAGTGGCCGGTGACCGCGCCCAGGTCGTCATTGCCAATCCTTCCGGCATCACTTGCGACGGCTGCGGCTTCATCAATGCCAGCCGCACCACGCTGACCACCGGCACGGCCATCATGAATGGCGGCAACCTGGATGGTTTCGTGGTCCGGCGCGGCACGGTCACGGTGCAGGGCGATGGCCTCGATGCCAGCCAGTCCGACTACACCCACATCATTGCCCGCGCCACCCGCATCAATGCCGGCCTCTGGAGCCGCGAGCTGCGCGTGACCACCGGTGCCAACCGCGTCGACGTCGATAACCAGGTCATCCAGAAGCAGGATGCCGAGGACAGCGCGCCCACCTTCGCCATCGACGTGGCACAGCTGGGTGGCATGTATGCCAACAAGATCCTCCTGGTCGGCACCGAGGCCGGCGTGGGCGTACGCAATGCCGGCAACATCGGCGCGGCGGCAGGCGAAGTGCGCATCAATGCGGCCGGCCATATCGAAAACAGCGGCAAGATCCAGACCACCCATGGCGCCAGCATCGCCCTTGAAAGCGCCGGCACCCTGCGCAATGACGGCCTGATGCAGGCAGCCGCCCTGCTCAAGATCAAGGCGCGCACCATCATGAATGGCGCCACCGGCACGCTGGTGGGCAATCGCCTGCAACTCAACGCCACCGATGCGCATACGCTGATCAATCGCGGTCTCATCGATGGCCAGGACACCTTCATCACCACACAGGCCCTATGCAACCTCGGCACCGGCCGTATCTACGGCGACCATGTCGCCATCGCCGCTAGCACTATCGACAACGAAGCCGAAACGCTCAACGGCGCCACCTCAGCCCCGGTGATCGCCGCCCGCGACCGCCTGGACATCGGTGCAGAAAACCTCAACAACCGCGAACACGCACTGATCTTCGCGCGCGGCGACATGGCCATCGGCGGTGCCCTCGACAGCAACCACCGCGCCACCGGCCAGGCCGGGACGGTCAACAACAACAGCGCCAGCATCGAAGCCCAGGGAGGGCTGGATATCTCCGCCCGCAAGATCAACAACACCAATGAGCATTTCAGCACCGAGGTCGTGGAAGTCTCGCGCCAGAGCAAACGCGAATTCCAGTATTCCGGTTCCAGCGCGCGCTATGACAACAGCCAGGTCGCCATCATCAACGACGAAGCCGACGACATGTGGCTGCGGGATGGCAGCGGCAATCCCTCGGTCAAGCTGGGCAACGACTTCAATCGTTATGACTTCACCCGCGTGGTTACCGAAACCCGCGTCAAGGAGAGCGACCCGGGCAAGATGCGTTCGGGCCTGGGAATGCGCATCAACGCCGCCGTGGTCAACAACGACAAGAGCCAGATCATGGCCGGCGGCACCTTGACCGGTGCCATCGGCACACTCAACAACACGGAGGTGCCGGGTCAGCGCACCATCGCTGATACCGGCACCGCCTACCACTTCTATAACATCGAGAGAAAAGGCCGGGACGAGCAAGGCATCTCCAGCACCGGCTACTATCCCGGCGCCGTGGTGCAGGCGATCAGCCTGACACCGACGCGCTATCAGCAGAACACCGCCAGCGTGCGGCTTCCCGGCACGGCACTGGCCACCGGCAGCGCCGCGATCCGGCTACCCAACAACAGCCTCTTCTCGGTGAACACCAACCCGGCCATGGGTTACCTGGTGCAGAGTGATCCACGCTTTACTAACTATCGTAACTGGCTGTCCTCGGACTACATGCTGCAGCAACTGAACGTCGACCCGACGCTCACACAGAAGCGCCTGGGTGACGGCTTCTATGAACAGAAGCTGATCAGGGAGCAGGTCGCCGAGCTGACCGGCCGCCGCTTCCTCGATGGCTACAGCACTGATGAAGCGCAATACCGCGCCCTGCTGGACGCCGGCGTGACGGTAGCCAAACGATACAAGCTCAAGGTCGGGGTGGAACTGACGGCCGCCCAGATCGCAGCCCTGACCACCGACGTGGTGTTGCTGGTGGAGAAGGACGTGGTCCTGCCCGACGGCAGCACCACCAAGGCCCTGGTACCACAGCTGTACGTGCGCCTCAAGGACGGCGACATCAACGGCCACGGCGCGCTGCTGGCCGCCGACAGCGTCAACCTCAAGATCACCGATGCCCTCAACAACAGCGGCACCATCGCCGGTCGCAAGCTGCTCACCATTGATGCCGCCACCATCAACAACAACGGCGGCCGCTTGACTGCCAAGGATGCCACCGTCGTTGCGGCGCTGGACGTCAACAACATCGGCGGCACCATCGACGCCGGCGACAAGCTGAGCGTGAGCGCGGGCCGGGATCTGAACCTGGTCTCGACCACGCGCGACAGCGCCACCGACCAGGCTACCCGTACCAGTGTGGAACGCGTGGCGGCGCTCTATGTGGCCAACCCCGGCGGCACGCTCACCGCCTCCGCCGCGCGTGACATCAACGCCAAGGCCGCGCAGATCGCCAACAGTGGCGCAGGCGGCAGCACCACGCTGGCCGCCGGCAATAACGTCAACCTGGACACGGTGGCCGAGAAGTCCAGCCAGTCGCTGACCTGGGACGCCAACAACTACCGCAAGGAAGCCCTCAGCAGCGAGGTCGGCAGCAGCATCACCGCCAGCGGGGATGTGCGCGTGATGGCCGGTAACGACATCAATGCACGCGGCCTGAACGCGACCAGCGACAAGGGCGCCATCAGCCTGGCCGCCGTCAACAACGTCAACATCAGCACCGCGAGCTCGACCCAGCAGATCGACGAAGGTCACCAGACCAGCGGTAGTAGCGGCATGTTCTCGAAGAAGACGGTGACCACGCGTTATCTGGTGGAGCAGTCGCAGGAGGCGGGTAGTACGGTCTCGGGCAATACGGTCAGTGTGAACGCAGGCAAGGACGTCAACGTCACCGGCAGCAATGTGGTGTCGACCGCCGGCACCAGCATCGGCGCGGGCAACAACGTCAATATCGGCGCCGCCAGCGACAAGGCCGACAACACCTTCATCCGCAATGAAGTGACCAGCGGGCTCTTCAGCGGTGGCAGCTTCGGGGTAACCATCGGCAAGCAGCAGATGGATAACAAGAACCGCACCATCAGCAGCACGGCGGTGTCGTCCACCGTGGGCAGTACGGAGGGTAATGTTTCGATCAGTGCGGGCAATGCCTATGCGCAGACGGGCAGCAACGTGCTGGCACCGAAGGGCGATATCGACATCCTGGCCAAGAAGATCAGCATCCTTGCGGCGACCGACAGCGAGCGCAACACGCAGGACATGGTCTTCAAGCAAAGTGGCTTGACCCTGCAGATCACCAGTCCGGTACTGTCGGCGATCCAGACGGTGCAGCAGATGAAGAAGGCGGCACAGAGTACGTCGGATGGGCGGATGCAGGCCTTGGCTGGAGCAACAGCGGGGCTAGCCGCATCGAATGCCTATGATGCGGTCAAGGCGGGTCAGGGGCAGACGATCTATACGAAGGACGCGCAAGGCAACGTCACCGGCCAGAAGGACGGCCAGATCGTGACTGGAGAAAATCCGGACGGCACCCTCAAGAGCAGAGACGCCAATGCGGCTGACAAGGTAGGCGGCATCAACCTGGCCATCAGCCTGGGCGCGAGCAAGAACGAAAGCCATTCCGAGGCCAATGCAAGCACGGCGAGAAGTTCGACCGTTGCAGCCGGCGGCAATGTCAACATCACGGCCCAGGGCGGTGGTACTGACAGCAATATCACCATCCAGGGTAGCGACATCAAGGCCGGGGTCAACGCCACGCTCAAGGCGGAGAACGAAGTCAGATTGCTGGCCGCACAGACCACCACCGATCAGCACAGCAGCAACAAGGGCATGTCGGCCTCGGTGGGGATATCGATCGGCACCGATGGCTTCCTCGTCAATGCGGGCGTTTCTGGCAGCCGTGGGCGTGGTGAGGGCAATGACGTTACGCAGGTCAACACGCACGTCGATGCGGGCAAAAAGCTCACTATCGCGTCAGGCACGGATACCACGCTGAAGGGGGCCGTGGTCAGCGGCAAGCAGGTGGTGATGGATGTGGGCACCAGCGGTAGCGGCAACCTCAATATCGAAAGCCTGCAGGACACCAGCACCTACAAGAGCAACCAGCAGAGCCTGGGTGTAAGCGTGAGCGTGGGCGCGGGCAAGATGAGCGGCAGCCTCAATGCGGCGCGCAGCAGCGTGGACGGCAACTATGCCAGCGTGAATGAGCAATCGGGGGTCAAGGCAGGGGACGGTGGCTTCCAGATCAACGTAGCCGGCAATACGGACCTGAAGGGCGGCAAGATTGCCAGCACGGACAAGGCGGCGGCTGACGGCAAGAACAGCCTGAGCACACAGACGCTGACGCAATCGGACATCCAGAACCGCAGCGACTACAAGGCCGAGAGCCAGAGCGTGGGCATCGGCACAGGCTATGACGGCTCGAAGCTGGCGATGAACGGTACTGGCATCGGTGTGGGCAGTAGTAGCGGCAGCCAGAGCAGCACCACCCGCAGTGGCATCAGCCAGGCCGATATCAGGATCACTGACGATGCCGCCCAGCAGGCCAAGACCGGGAAGACGGCGGAGCAGACCATTGCCAGCATCAACAGCGATGTGAGCAGTGATCGGGATACCAGTGGCAAGATGACCAAGACGTGGAATGGGCAAGCCTTGCAGGCGGATGTGCAGGCGCAGGCGCAGATCATGGAGATGTTTGGGAAGAATGCGGCGAAGGAGATTGGTAACTACGCGACCAGGCAGGTCAATGAGCTGGACGACAAGATCGCTGTTGCACAAACAGACGAAGAGAAAGCAGCACTGGCGCAGGAGCGTGCCAAGTGGGTCGAAGGTGGTCTCTATCGGAGCGCGTTGCACGCCGCAGCGGGGCTGTTGTCTGGCGGAATCGATGGCGCAGTAGGTGCGTCGACATCATCGGTTGCGATGCCGCAACTGGTCAATCTGATCAACGGTACCGGCTTGCCCCTGTCGGTCCGACAGGCACTGGCGCAAGCGACGGCGGCGGCGCTGGGTGGAGTGGCAGGTGGTGGGTCAGGCTTGATTGCAGGTATTCATGTCGAAGCGAACAACAGGCAGCTGCACGAGACCGAAGCCGAAAAACTAACAGGGCTGAAGCAAGGCAAGTCTCGTGAGGAGCAAGAGCGTCTGAACGCAGCGGCTTGCGCCTTGGTGAAATGTGCCGATGGGGTTCCGTCGAGTGATCCGTATTACAGCTTGTTGAAGGGCATGCAGGAAAAGGGCGCGACGTATAAGGAAGAAATGACGACGTTGCTCAATACTGGTGAGTTCGTCTATCAGCCTTATCTTGACGCAGCAAGGGATGCATTGACGAGAAACGGCGAGATCAAGCAGCGTGCCGGAGGTGCTGTGGATATGCTCGCGGGTACGGTAGGCATGGTCGGGGGCGGATCGCTGACTGTTGCTGGCGGGGCCGCATGTGGGCCAAGTGCAGGCGCTAGCTGTGCGCTGGTGCCGCTGGGGCTGTACCTTGCCAAGGTATCGAATGACCAGGCACAGGCTGGCAATGGAGCGGCCTTTGGATCCTACAACTCAAAGGAGGGGAAGAGGGTTGTCGATTCATTCGATATAGCGACGTATCCGGGAGAGCGTGATCCGCTGGCTGAGGTCGGGATTGATGCCGGGAAGCTTGGGCTGACATATTTGCTGGGGAAATATATTCCCACTGGTCTGGCCAAAGCAGAGGAAAAGGCAATTGGGAAGGGGGCATCTGGGACTGCTGATGCATCTAAAACAGCGGAAGAAATTGAGGCGCTCAGGAAAATTGCGCAGAATCCAAATGGGATTGATCTTTCGACGAAGGCACCCAATAGCGTTTTAAATCAAAAAGCTGTTCAAGAGATCAGAGATGGAAAACTTCCTGGTACCCCGATTGGTGGAGCAGGAACTCCGCGGGAAATGCCATCTAGTCTTGATTCCAGCGCGACCGCGGAAGATTTTGCGATGCGCTTGCTTGGCAGATATCCAACTGAGGTGGAGAGAAAAGTAGCAGCTAGAATGAACAAGGGAAATTGCGAAGGATGCTGGGTGGCCTCACCAGATAATGGAAAAACTTACATAACTTATCGGCCAGCAGGACGGGCAAGTGATGGTACTTTGCCGACTACAGCGAGCGTAGATGTTAATTTTAAGAGCGATAAAAATTTCATTAACAATGGTCAAGAACTAAAGCTCAAATTCCCAACTACCGAAAGATAAAATGAAACTACCTGTTTATATTGCTGAACACATTCAGGAACGACTGGCTTGGTTGGCAATGGACTGCGATTATGCGAGAACTTTCTATCAATATTTGCCCAACGAAATTGATGCCGATACACGTTGGCAGTTATCTCTTGACGTTCTCTACCGTCTTTTTGTTTGTTCTTTGATAGTGCCTGGACACTATCGACGTGAAGTCAATAATTTAAATCCAGGGAAACTTCCTAAAAAAATTCGCGAAGACTGTAAAAATTATCTCCTTTTGTTAGCGAGAACTGATCCAGAATCTATTCATATTGAGGACTATGTCGTCTGGCAGGAATGGGATTTATGTATTGGTGAAATGGGCGAGAAGCTTCTCGAAAGGCATCGAATCTTCGATTCCAATGCAGCCTTAAGTGCTGACTTCTTAACGGAAGTCGAAGAATTATTTAGCGAAGAAGATGTTGCTTGGAACGACGTCCCGCTGGTGAAAATAAAACGGGTAGCTGGCTAATCAGATGGATCTACGCAGATTGCCGATAGCGGGGCAGAACTATCACGACGGCGGCCGTCAACACCGCCGCCGCCAGCGACAATGCGACGTTATTTATGAAATGAATTCTAATAAAAATGCCACCCGGTCATCCAGTGACGGGGTGGCATCTGTCAGACCGAAACCGCGCTGCGGATGGCTCAGACTTCCTGGTAGGGATGGGTCTTCTGCCAGTGCTCGGCAATGTCGATACGGCGGCAGATCCACACCTTGTCATGTGACTGCACGTAGTCGAGGAAGCGCTGCAGGGCGCGGAATCGCCCCGGGCGGCCCAGCAGGCGGCAGTGCATGCCGATGGAGAGCATCTTCGGTGCTTCTTCGCCCTCTTCGTAGAGCACGTCGAAGCTATCCTTCAGATATTGATAGAAATGCTCGCTGGTGTTGAAGCCCTGCGGCGTGGCGAAGCGCATGTCGTTGGAGTCCAGCGTGTAAGGCACCACCAGGTGCGGCGCCTTGCTGCCTTCGCTGGTCTGCACCTCGGTCCAGAAGGGCAGGTCGTCGCCGTAGTAGTCGGAGTCGTAGGCAAAGCCGCCGTGCTCCACCACCAGCTGGCGCGTGTTGGGAGAATCGCGTCCGGTATACCAGCCCAGCGGGGCGCTGCCGGTCAGCTCGCGGAAGATCCGCACGGCCTCTTGCATATGGGCGCGCTCGGTTTCGATATCCATGCTCTGGTAATGAATCCAGCGCAGGCCGTGGCAGGCGATCTCGTGGCCCAGTTCGAGGAAGGCCTGGGTCACGTCGGGTGAGCGTTGCAAGGCCATGGCCACACCAAAGACGGTCAGCGGCAGGCCGCGCTTTTCGAATTCGCGCAGGATGCGCCAGACGCCCACGCGCGAGCCATATTCGTAGATCGATTCCATCGACATGTGGCGCGCCGGATAGGCCGCCGCACCGACGATTTCGGAGAGGAACTGTTCCGAGGCGGGATCGCCATGCAGGACGCAGTTCTCACCGCCTTCTTCATAGTTCAGCACGAATTGCAGGGCCACGCGGGCCTGGCCGGGCCAGCGTGCGTGGGGCGGATTGCGGCCGTAGCCGGCCAGGTCACGAGGGTAGGGTTGTTGCTGGGACATAGCGGGATCGAAGTTGCTCACAAGGTTGAAACGCAGGGCGCCAGGGTGCAGCGCCTTGCCGGGAATCAGAAATCAGGAATCAGGACCGCGCGAATTCACGCAGCAATCCATGGTAGGCCTTGGGCAGCGGCGGCGCCAGTTCTCCGCGCTTGGCCGTGGCCAGGCCCAGTGCCACAAGGGATTCGGCCAGCTTGACGGCGGCGGTCACGCCATCGATCACGGGCGCGCCAATATCGCGGCTGATGGCCGCGCACAGGTCGGCCATGCCGGCGCAGCCCAGCACGATGGCTTCGGCACCGTCCTCGGCCAGCACGCGCCGGCATTCGGCGGTGATGCGCGCGCGGGCGTCGGAGGCTGGGTCTTCAAGGTCGAGCACGGCGATCTCGCAGGCCCGCACATTGCGGCAGAAGCGTTGCATGCCATAGCGCTCGGCCAGGTGCCAGGCCATGCCGCTGGTGCGCGCCAGCGTGGTGACCACCGAGAACGAAGGCGCTATCAGGCTGGCCATGTGCATGGCTGCTTCGGCAATCCCGATCACCGGTCCGCGCGCCAGTTCGCGTGCGGCCGACAGGCCCGGGTCGCCAAAGCAGGCAATCACGTAGGCATCCACCCCCTCACGTTCACCACGGTCGATTTCCTGCAGCAGGCCGGGGACGGCCAGTGCCTCGTCGTAGTGACTCTCGATGGAGGCCGGGCCCATCTGCGGGCTGACACCGGTGATTTCGGTGCCCGGGGCCGCAACAGCGCGTGCGCAGGCGGTCATGGCATCGGTCATCGAGACGGTGGTGTTGGGATTGATCAGCTTGATGCGCATTGCTCGTTCCTTGATTCCTTGTTGCCTTGATTCCTGGGTCCTCGTGCTCAGCCCTTGCGTACCAGCATCAGGTAGAACAACGCGCCCAGCGCCGCCCCGATGAACCACGAGAAGTCCGCCGCGCCGCGCAGTTGCGGCAGCATCACGCAGGCCACGCAGACGGCTGCGGCCAGCACCAGCGCCTTGACCGCGTCGCGATTGACGCCGTTGGTGTACCAGTAGCGGCCTTCGGGGCGCATGGTGTAGAGGTCTTCCACCTTGACCTGGCCGCGCTTGATCAGGTAGTAGTCGGCCAGCAGGATGCCATACAGGGGACCGATGAAGCCGCCCAGCACGTCCAGGGTGTAGTGGATCACCTCCGGGTTGCCGAACAGGTTCCAGGGCGTGATGAAGATCGAGGCGGTGGCGGCGATCATGCCACCGGCGCGCCAGCTGATGCGGCTGGGCGAGAGGTTGGAGAAGTCGAACGCCGCCGAGACGAAGTTGGCCACGATGTTGATGCCGATGGTGGCCGTCAGGAAGGTCAGCGCGCCGATCACCGCAGCGGTGGTGTTGTCGATGCGCGAGACGGTTTCCACCGGGTCGGTGATCAGTTCGCCGAAGACCGCGATGGTGGCCGAGGTGGTCACCACGGTGACGATCGAGAAGGCCAGGAAGTTGACCGGCAAGCCCCAGAAATTGCCGCGCTTCACATCGGCGAAGGTGTGGCAGTAGCGCGAGAAGTCACCGAAGTTGAGCATCGGCCCCGAGAAGTAGGACACCACCAGCGAGATGGCCGTGATCATCACCGACACCGCCGCCCAGCCGCTGTACTTGATCTCGCCGAGGTTCAGGCCGACGTTCTGCCAGCCGGCCTTGAAGATCATCCAGCCGGCCAGGATGAACATGACCACGTAGACAGCGGGACCGGCGAAGTCGATGAACTTCTTGATGGTCTCCATGCCGTTCCAGAACACCAGTGCCTGCAACACCCACAGCAGCAGGAAGCCGCCCCAGCCCAGCGCCGAGAGTCCGGCGAAGGAGTGCACGTGGACGTCGGCATAGGGTTTGAGCTCGGGGAAGAACTTGATGATCACCACCACGAAGGCGGCCGAGGCCAGGTAGGTCTGGATGCCGTACCAGGCCACGGCGATGAGGCCGCGGATCATGGCCGGCACGTTGGCGCCGAGCACGCCGAAGGACAGCCGGCTCATCACCGGATAGGGCACGCCATGCGCCTGGCTGGGGCGCGCCACCAGGTTGCACAGCAGGTAGACGATGCTGATGCCCACCAGCAGCGAGATGAGTACCTGCCAGCTGGTCAGGCCCAGCGCGAACAGGCTGCCGGCGAACACGTAGCCGCCCACGCTGTGGACGTCGGACATCCAGAAGGCAAAGATGTTGTAGGAACCCCAGGTCTGGTGCTTCAGCGGGGCGAGGTCTTCATTGCTCAGGCGCGCGTCGTCGGCGCCGGTGGGATAGCTGCTGGCTGCGGGGGAAGCGTCGATGGTCATGGCCGGTCTCCGTCCTGTGAGGGGTTGGGTAGAACAAAACACGCCCGGCCAAGGCCGGGCAGTTCAGCGGACTTCCTGCATGCTCTGTGGCATGTATGTGGTCGCGCGGGTCCTGCTTGAGCCGCGCGACGTGGCCCTGTTTCCAACTTCTGGTTACCAAATCCTGTTTCCAGTTGCCCGGCTTTCAAGTGGTGCAAAAGCCGGTGTGCGCGCCGGACCGTGGGTCACAGTCCCTTGCCGAGCACGGCGCGCAGATCGAATTGGTCATCCGCATCCGGCCGTACCCGGTCCTCGCACAAATGCAAGTGATGTGCCATATGCCCCTGGGCGGCTTGGATGTCGCCTTTTTCCAGGGCTTCCAGCACGGTCTCGTGTTCGTCGAAGGAGCAGGCGTTGTGGCCCGGCGCCTCCGTTTTTGCAATCATCAGCGTGGTGCGCGAGACCAGCTTGCGCAGCGTCTCCACCAGCAGCGCATTGCCGGTCAGCTCGGCCAGGGCCAGGTGGAACTGGGCTGAAAGCCTGATCCAGCGCGGCCGGTCGCCGTTGAGATAGCAGTCGCGTTCTTCTTCCACCATGCGCCGCAGGCCGGCGATCTGGCGCGTGCCAGCCTCCCGTCCCACCTTCTCCAGCACCGCGTGTTCGAGGATGTTGCGCAGTTCGAACATGTCGCGCACCTCGGCATGCGAGGGGCTGGCGATGAAGGCGCCACGATTGGCTTCCAGGTCCACCATGCCTTCCGAGGCCAGGCGCGCCAATACCTTGCGCACCGTGTGGCGGGCCGTGTCGTAGATCTGGCACAGGGTCTGCTCGGTCAGCTTGGTGCGCGGCGGCAGCCGGTGTTCCATGATGGCGTCGTAGATGTCCTGGTACATCCTTTCCTCGACCGCCCCGGTGCTCTCGCGCTCACGCGTGGCGGAGGGGCGGGCGGTTTTGCTGGCTTTGTTCATGATGCTCATGCTCTGGCTGTGGATTGCTGTCTGGATGGTCATTGCCGGTCAACAACAAGATGCATGGATCGTCAACAATCTGAAAATGAATTTGCAACAAAACGGGGCTTATTCTGCACCAAAAAGAATGCCGTGTGTCCCTCTTTGGTTCAGGGATTGCCCCGATTTCGTTGCTGCGTTGCAGCGCCATCCGGCTATAGCCAGCCTGGAGAGGCCTGGCCACAGCATGTTGCAAAGCGTAATCCGCCTTCGAAAATTGTCGCCAATCCTGTTGCCAATCTTTGGCAATAGCGTGTGCGAAAAGCCTTGCCTCCCTGAGCAGGATTGCGGACAGGATGGTTGCCAATCGCCTTCAACGGGTATGCAAGAAACGTGCTTGATCGTGAGGAAGTAAAAAAAACGCCCGGCATGGGCCGGGCGTCGGGCGCAGGCGAGAAGCTGCAGGCCATCAGTGCGCGGCGGCGTACTGTTCCAGCTCCTGGTGCAGGGTGGCCTTGTCTTCGTCGGAGAGGAAACAGGCATCGATGCCATTGCGCGCCAGTTGCAGCACCTGCGCGCGCGTCAGGTCCAGGGAGCGGGCCACGGCGTGGTAGTTGGCGTTCATGTAGCCGCCGAAGTAGGCCGGGTCGTCGGAATTGACCGTCACGGCCAGGCCTGCATCGAGCAGGCGCGCCAGGTTGTGCTCGGCCATGTCCTTGACCACGCACAGTTTCAGGTTGGACAGCGGGCAGACCGTCAGCGGCGTGCGCTGCTGCGCCAGGCGCTGCATCAGGGCCGGGTCTTCCTCGCTGCGCACGCCGTGGTCGATGCGCTCCACGTGCAGCACGTCGAGTGCGCCGATGACATAGGCGGCCGGTCCTTCCTCGCCCGCATGGGCGACCAGCCGGAAGCCCAGTTCGCGGCAGCGCGCATAGACGCGTTCGAACTTCTCGGGCGGGTTGCCGCGCTCGGAGGAGTCCAGGCCGATGCCCAGCCACAGGTCGCTGTACTGCTCGCGCAGCGGCAAGGCCGCGTCCAGGGTGGCGAAGGCGTCTTCCTCGGAGAGGTGGCGCAGGAAGGACATGATCATGACGCTACCGAAGCCGTCGCGGCGGCGCGCATCGCGCAGGGCATTGGCGATGCCGGCGAACACGGTGGCCATGGGGATGCCGCGTTCGGTATGGGTCTGCGGATCGAAGAAGATCTCGGCGTGACGCACGTTGTCGGCCTGGGCACGGGCGATGTAGGCGGCGGTCATGTCGTAGAAGTCCTGCTCGGTGCGCAGCACGTTGGCGCCGGCGTAGTACAGGTCGAGGAAGGATTGCAGGTCGCTGAAGTTGTAGGCGGCGCGCAGTTCTTCCACCGAGGCGTAGGGCAACTGGACCTGGTTGCGCTGGGCCAGCGCGAACATCAGCTCGGGCTCCAGCGTGCCTTCGATGTGCAGGTGCAGTTCGGTTTTCGGCATGCCGGCGATGAAACCGTCCAGGGCGGCACCGCGAGCGGAGGGGGAAATGACTGCTGAGTTCATGGAAACGACCCTTCAAAAATGGCAAGAACAGGGAAAAGCGACGGCAGGATGGCAGGTCGTGCCAGCATAGCCGCCTCCCGGACCCCGCATTATCACGCAAATCCCATACCTGGCTCCAGCATTGCCGGCCCCGTGCTGAACCTTGGCGGCTTTGTCCTGTCCTCAGTAGCAGCATGGCCGCGGTCCGTCTCTGTCCCAAAGGGCGGGAGTGAGGTAAAGATCCGCTGAAATTTCGCCGACGGCCATCAAGCCATGTTTAAATACCAAGCTTCTTGGGGGAAATAGATGCGTAAGAACATGCGTAAGATGATCAGGGGTTCATTGCCCTGTCTGTTGTCCATGCCGATGCTGGCAGCCTTGACGGCCTGTTCGATCATGCCGTGGAGCGAGAAGGAAGATCCGACCGTGGTTCCCTTCAAGACCATCATGAGCGGTTCCTACCAGGGGTTCCTCAAGAACTGGGATGACCAGCGCCAGCCGGTCTTCTGTGCGCTCATCCGCAACCGCGAGGAGTGGGAGCAGTGGATGAGGGCTGCCCCGACCCAGGGTGACAAGCGCCCCACGGGGCCGTCTTCCGATCACTTCGAACTCAAGCAGTACCTGGTGGTGGCGCGCACCATGTCGGCCCCCGACGCGGCCGAGCGCCCGCATGTCTTCACCCCGCTGTCGGTCAGCCTGCGCGAAGGCACGCTGCGGCTGAACTACCTCTACCGCGCCCCGGCCTCGGGGGCTTCCTACAAGATCAAGGATTACCTGATGGTGGCCATTCCCAAGGAACGCTTCACGACCGGGGCGGTGGTGTTCTATGAGAATGATCGCAAGGTGTGCGAAGTAGTACGCTGACGGACCAGCCTCGCCACACTATCGTCAAAGAACCGGTCGTCATGATCGGGTTGACCTGATTTTCGATCTATGTGCGCTACCCGTCTTCGTCAGACTGTTGTCAATTTGATGGGTTTGATCAGGCTTTCCGCCGGGATGCCCAGACCTTGATTGAGCTTCCAGATCATTGCCAATGTGAGGGGGCGCTTTCGGTTCAGGATTTCGTACACACGGTTCGAGCGGCCAATGAAGGGTTCGAGATCCTTCACGGTCAGGCCAGCTTGCTCCATACGAAACTTGATCGCTTCCACCGGGTCCGGCAGGTCGATGGGAAAGTGCCGCGTTTCGTAGGCTTGCACCAGCGTTACCAACACGTCCAGCCGGTCTCCTTCAGGTGTATTGAGCTTGGCCGACATCAGTCCATCGATCTCGCGCAACGTGGCGCGATAATCTGCATCGGTCTTGATTGGCTTGATCTCCATGTCGGTTCCCTTAAATCGTCTGTGCGTCAATGCGGTCATACTGGGCATGTGTTCCGATGAAGCGGACGTAGACGACGCGATAGTGAAGTTGGCCTCAATCAAGTCGGGGGGAAAGACTCGCCGGGCGCGTGGACCATAGCAGCCAGTTGTGCAGCAATCGGCGTCCTCAATGAAAAACACCCCAGACCCGGAAAATCTTCCGATGCCTGGGGTGTCACGTGAGCTGGTGTCGCGCGATGCGTGGCGGCTTCAAGCCCCCTGCGTCATCCCGATGAACTGCTGCAATTCCGGCGTCTTGGGATTGCCGAACAGTTCTTCCGGCGGGCCGATCTCGTGGACCTTGCCCTGGTGCATGAAGACCAGGCGGTTGCAGACCTCGCGGGCGAAGCGCATTTCGTGGGTCACCATCAGCAGCGTCATGCCTTCCTTGGCCAGGCCGCGCATGACGGCCAGCACTTCATTGACCAGTTCCGGGTCCAGCGCCGAGGTGATCTCGTCGCACAGCAAGGCCTGCGGGTTCATCGACAGCGCGCGCGCAATCGCCACGCGCTGCTGCTGGCCGCCCGAGAGCTGGTCGGGAAAGGCGTCGAACTTGTGACCCAGGCCGACCTTCTCCAGGTTGGCCTTGGCCGTGACCATGGCTTCGGCTTCGGTGACGCCCTTGACGATCATGGGCGCGATCATCACGTTGCGGCCCACCGACAGGTGCGGGAACAGGTTGAACTGCTGGAAGATCATGCCGACCTTCAGGCGCAGGTTGCGCAGTTCCAGTTCGGTCGCGCCCAGCTTGGCACCGGCCACGCTGATGTTGCCTTCGTCGATGCTCTCCAGGCCGTTGATGCAACGCAGGAGCGTGGACTTGCCCGAGCCGCTCTTGCCGATGATGGCGATCACTTCGCCAGGTTCGACGTCCAGGCTGATGCCCTTGAGGACTTCGTTGTCGCCGAAGCGTTTCTTGACGTTATCAATGGCGATGAGCGGCATTGTATTTCCTTTCTAGAGACTGGCTGTACTTGGACAGCGGCCAGCAAAGCACGAAGTAGAAGGCGCCCACGATGGCAAACACCGTGAAGGGGCGGAAGGTGGCGTTGGTGATGACGGTGCCGGCCTTGGACAGTTCGATGAAGCCGATGATGGAGGTCACGGCGGTGGACTTGATGATCTGCACACCAAATCCCACCGTCGGTGCTATGGCGATGCGGAAAGCCTGTGGCAGCACGATGTAGCGCATCTGCTGGAAGTAACCCATGGCCAGCACCGAAGAGGCTTCCCATTGGCCCTTGGGCACGGCCTCGACGCAACCGCGCCAGATCTCGGCGAGATACGAGGCGCTCCAGCACATCAGCGCCAGGCCTGCGGCCAGCCAGGCCGGTACTTCGATACCGAACAGGGCGATGCCGAAGAAGACCAGGAACAGCTGCATCAGCAGCGGCGTGCCCTGGAACAGTTCGATGTACAGCCGCGCGATCTGGCGCAGCCAGCCCTGGCGCGAGGTGCGCATGAACAGGATGACCAGGCCTAGCGTGCCGCCGAGCACGAAGGTGACCAGCGACAGGACGATGGTCCAGCGCCACGCCAGCATCAGGTTGCGGACGATGTCCCAGGTGGTGAAAGAGATCATGCGGTCCTCCGGGCGGTGATGAAGTAGTGTCCGATCAGGCGTAGCACCTGGCGCAGCAGGACGGCCAGCACCAGATAGATGAGCGTGGCCACGATATAGGCTTCGAAGGCGCGGAAGTTGCGCCCCTGGATGAAGTTGGCCGCGAACGACAGTTCCTCCACGGCGATCTGCGAGCACACCGCCGAACCCAGCATGACGATGACCACCTGCGAGGACAGCGCCGGCCAGATCTTCTGCAGCGCCGGGCGCAGGATGATGTGGCGGAAGATCTGCATGCGCGACATCGACAGCGATTGCGCCGCCTCGATCTGCCCACGCGGAATGGCTTGCACGCCGGCGCGGATGATCTCGGTGCTGTAGGCGCCCAGGTTGATCACCATGGCCAGGATGGCGGCCGCGATTTCGCTGATGTGGATATCCAGCGAAGGCAGTCCGAAGAAGATGAAGAACAGCTGCACCAGGAAGGGCGTATTGCGGATGATCTCCACATAGCCGCTGACGATGGGCTTGAGCCAGCCCGGCCCCTGCGAGCGCGCCCAGGCGCCGAAGATGCCCACGGCCACGCCGAGCACGCCGCCGATGGCGATGAGCTCGATGGTCGTCAGCACGCCCTTGACGATGACGTCGCTGTAGTCGAAGGTGGAGAGGAAATCGAATTGATAAGCCATGATGTCGTGTGTGCCCTGCCTTGTGCTCCCGGGTTGTCCGCCTGCCCCTGCTGTTGCTTCCGTTGTTTCCGTTGCTGCTGTGATGCTGCGATGCTGCCTGTACGTCTTGCCTGCTCTGCCTTCCCGGCGCCGGGCGGAATCGCGCCGGGAAAGCCTTCAAACCGCTTGCCTGGTTACTTCCACCGCACCCCGCGCTGGCGGGGATGCGGTGTTATAGCAAATTACAGGCCAGCTGGCAGCGGCAAGCCCAGCCATTTTTGCGAAATGCCGTTCAGGCTGCCGTCTTTCTTGGACTCGGCCAGGATGGCGTCGACCTTGTCCTGCAGCTTCTTCTCGCCCTTGTTCAGGCCGATGAAGCAGGGCGAATCCTTGATCAGGAACTTGGTTTCCGGCTTCTTGGGCGGGTTCTTGGCGATGATGGCGGCCGCCACCACGTTGCCGGTGGCCACCAGTTGCACCTGGCCCGAGAGGAAGGAGCTGATGGTGCTGTTGTTGTCTTCGTAGCGCTTCACGGTGGCGCTGGCCGGTACGATCTTGGTCAGTTCCAGGTCTTCCACCGAGCCGCGGGTGACCGCGATGCTCTTGCCGGCCAGGTCGGCGGCGCTCTTGACGGGCAGGTCGGCCGGGCCGAACACGCCATTGAAGAAGGGCGCATAGGCGGCGGTGAAGTCGATGACTTTCTCACGTTCCGGGTTCTTGCCCATGCTGGAGATGACCAGGTCCACCTTCTTGGTGGTCAGGTAGGGAATGCGGTTGGCGCTGGAGACGGGGATCAGTTCCACCTTCACGCCCAGCTTCTTGGCGATCAGGGTGGCGACGTCGATATCCAGGCCCTGCGGCTTGAGGTCGGAATCCACCGAGCCGAACGGCGGGAAATCGGCCGGCACTGCCACGCGCAGCGTGCCGTGCTTCTGGATATCGTCCAGGGCGTCGGCACGGGCAGCCGAAGCGGAGAACATCATGGCGCCGGCCATCAGGCCGAGCAGGAGTTTGGTCAGTTTCATAGCGGTTTCCCTCAGGTTGACGACGTTGATGAGTGGCCTCTTGCTTGCGCCTACAGCGGCCTTTTTCCTGGCTGGCCGACACTGCCGGCATCGCCCGCCACAGAGGGGCGCGATACCGATGCCAGTGCCTGCCGCAGCGGTTCCAGCGGATCGCTGCTGCGCACCTGGTTGAGCCCTGATTCCACATGTTGCAGGTGGGTATGCATCAGTTGCTCAGCCTGTTCCAGATCGCCGCGTTCCAGCGCCTCGACGATCAGGACATGTTCCGAACACGAATCCTCGGCCTGCTCCGACGACTGGTGCAGCATGGCGGTCAGCGTGGTGCGGGCGGTCAGGTCGCGCAGCGTCTCCGAGAGCAGCGAATTGCCCAGGCATTCGCACAGGCAGACGTGGAAATCCCCCAGCAGGTAACTGCGGGCCCCCACATCGGCGCCGGCGATGGCGGCCTCTTCGCGGGCGATGTGCGCGCGCAGCTGGCCGATCGCGTCTGCGGTGATGGGCCGCGTACGCGCCTGGCGCAGCAGGCCCAGCTCGATCACCCGACGCGCCTCGAAGGCTTCGCGCGCGTCATCGGCGGTCGGCTCGATGACGAACCAGCCGCGCCGCGCGCTGACGGTAACGATGCCGCGCGCCATCAGCCGCGTCAGCGCTTCGCGTACCTGGGTGCGCGAGACGTTGAAGAGATCGGCCAGCTGCTGCTCGCCCAGGCGGGTACCCGGCGCCAGTTGCTTGGCCAGGATCGCCTCGGTGATGCGCATGGCAATCTGCGACGATGACTTGTTGGAAGGATTGGTGCTCATGCCCCCTCATCAGCAAGTTGTGTGCCACGCTGATATACAAGAGTGGCATACAACATCCGGCGACGATTATTGGCGGCGAGGTCCCGCCGTGGCAAGGGTTTTCAAGCGGATCGGCATTTGCTGGCGACACGCCGGGACCGGATGCTGCAGTGCGCAGACATGCCCCGATGCGGCTCCGGGACGTAAGACTCGACCCTTTGCAGTGCGTAGCAGAGGGTGATGGGTGCACTGTTTTTGTGCGCCGCGATATCCAATGTCATGCCCGGCTGCCGGTGCCGCATGTTCCGGGCGGACCTGGTGGGCTATTGCGGCAAGTCCTGCGCCTTCCATTTCTTCCAGAGGCGGCGCGTGTTTTCCTGCCCCTCACGGGTCTGACCGGCCAGGAAGCCGCGCGCATAGGCGATGCTGGGCGCGAGCCGGGCTCTTCCCTGTTGCTGTTCCAGTAATTGCTGCAGCAGGCCATCGGCGACAGCCAGGTCGTTGAGGATGCCCAGGTGATCCTGCAGGCGCGCCAGCGCCTTGAGGTAGGGGCGGCTGTTCTTCTCGCCATAAAGCGCCTGGAAGAACTCGATGTCATAGCGCATCTTCTTGGCGGCGATGCGGGTGCGGTGGCGCGCCCGTTCGTCCTCCTCGATATGGGCGCCGCGCTTGGCCAGGCGCTTTTCGTCCCGGCGCAGCATCTGGCGGGCAAAGCGTGCCAGCGGCTGGGTCAGCTCCTCCAGGGCCTCCTGGTCCAGTCCCACGCGCCAGCCGGCGTCCAGCAGCCAGCGGCTGAACTGCAGCACCAGCGCGGTATAGCGCGGCGAGGCCACGGCCGTCACCGCCTCGGCGTGCATGCTGGCGGCCCTGATGCGCGCTGCGGTGCGCACCGCGTCCAGGTCGATGGCGCTGATGGCCGCCGGCGGCAGGGTATCCAGGGTTTGCGTGGCCAGCACGTCCCAGTCGCGGGCCGCGCCGATGCGCTCGGCGATCCAGTCGAATTCACCTGCCAGGGCGGGCGGCAGGGCGATGACTGCGTCAAAGAGCGTAAAGGCCGAGCGCAGGCGGCGCAGTCCCACACGCATCTGGTGCAGGCGCTCGATGTCGGTGCTGTCCTGGTCGGCGATATCGTTGGCCTGGATCTGTTCCAGGCAATTGCCGGCCACCGCGACGAAGGCTTGTTCCAGCGGCATCTTGCGCGTCAGCAGCAGCGGTCTGGCGCGGCTGGCGCTGGAGGGGGCGGGCGCATCGCCGCGCCGGGCCTGGTGGAACAGCGTGTAGCCGCGCTGCGCCTTGCTCTGGATGCCGATGCGCAAGGGCAGGTCCTGCAGCAGCTGCAGGGCGAAGTCGAACAGCGAATGGGCCTCGCCGCTCTTGAGTTCCAGCTCGATCTCGCACACTGCCACCTTCAGCGTGCCATGCTCGACCGTGCCCTGGTCGAGCACGCACTCCACCTCGGCGCCGTCGGCCAGCTGCAGGTCCCAGACCATGCGCTGGATGCGGGTGCTGAAGATGGGCAGCAGTTTGGCAGCGGTCTCGTCGGAGAGTGCCTTCCTGGCCCAGCCTTCGCTATTGCCCACCAGATCCCGTAGCACGGCCAGGTCCGGCGCCTCGCCTTCGACCTGCGACTCCCATTCGTTGCGCTGGTGCAGGCCGCCGGAGACGCCGCCACCGGCCTTGAGGGTCTGGATGAATTCGCTGCCGGTGCGGCGCACGCGCAGACCGGCCTCACTGCGTCGCAGCAGCAGCTCGGGGGTGTCGAAATAGGTGCCGGTCTGGTCCTTCAGGCGCGGTGCTGCCAGCGCATGGCGCTGGATCAGCGGATGGGCGATGAAGGCCTTGGTGTGGGCCGGGGAGAGCAGCAGTTTCAGTTCGGTTTCCATGAGGTGGGCCGTTTCGGTTGGAAGTAGGGAGCGCTGTCGGCCGCTTGCGGGGCTGCCGGCAGGGTGGTGTGGCGTTGCGCGATGTAGCGCGCCGGTGACTTGCCCAGGGTTTTCTTGAACATGGTGATGAAGGCGCTCACCGAGTCATATCCCAGGTCCTGCGAGACGCGCTGCACCGAGCTGCCCGAGGCCAGGCCCTGCAGCGCCACCATCAGGTGGATCTGGCGCCGCCAGCGGCCGAAGCTCATGCCGGTCTCGGCCTGCACGAAGCGGGCGAAACTGCGCTCGCTCATGGCCTGGCGACGTCCCCACTGGGCCACCGTGCTGCGGTCGGCGGGATGCTCGGCCAGCTGGCGCGCTACTTCGCGCAGGCGCGAATTCTGCGGCATCGGCAGGTGCAGCGGCAGGGCATGGCGCTGGCTGTGTTCCAGTTCTTCCACCAGCACCGCCGCCAGGCGGGCGGTGCGCTCGTGGGGACCGTAGTCGGGTGGCAGGTCGGCCAGGTGGCAGATCATCTGGATCAGCAGGGCATTGAGCGCCAGGGTGCAGCAAGTGGCCGGCATGCGCGCCGACCCGGCGGCGATGAACAGGAAGCAGAGCTGGCCATCGAGCGTGACCCGGTTGCTGTGCGGTACGCCCGGCGGGATCCACACCGCCGATTGCGGCGGCACGATCCACATGCCCTGGGCCGTCTCGCAGGTGACCGCGCCATGCAGGGCCACCACCAGTTGGCCCTTGCGATGGGTGTGGAAGGGCGTCTCGCGCTCCTGTTCGCTGGTATGCACGCGCAGGGCCGTCACGGCCGCCGCGAGGCGGTCCGGGTCGTGCTCGACGAGGCTGGCGTACAGTGTGGGCATGGCGGGGTGGCGAGCCGGGATTTGGCTGTTTTTAGCAATATCCTGGCATTGTAGCCAAATACGTGCGCCACGCGTTTGGCTAAGCTGGGCGTTTCTCCATTGCGGCCCATTTACCATGAGTTCCTCCGACGCCATCGCTTTTCGACCTGTGCGCCATGCCGGCTGGCTGATCGCCGGCATCCTGCTGATCGCTGCCAACCTGCGCGCGCCCATCACCGCCGTGGGCCCCTTGCTGGGCCTGCTGCAACAGCACTTCGCTCTCAGCAGCAGCGCCGCCGGCCTGATGCTGACCCTGCCGCTGGCCTGTTTCGCCCTGGTCTCGCCGCTGGCGGCCCGCCTGGCGCGCCATGCCGGGCTGGAACGCGCCCTGATGCTGGCCCTGCTCCTGATTGCCGGCGGCATCGTGCTGCGCTCTACCGGTTCAGTGGCGGCACTGCTGGCGGGGACTTGCGTGATCGGTTGCGGTATCGCTGGAGGCAATGTACTGCTGCCCAGCCTGTTGAAACGTGATTTCCCTCAAGACCTGACACGACTGACCGCGATCTACGCCCTCACCATGGGCGCTGCCTCGGCGCTGGGCTCGGTCTGCGCGGTACCGCTGGCAGGCGCCCTGGGCTGGTCGTGGGCGCTGGCGGCCTTCATCGTGCTGCCGCTGGTGGCACTGCTGGCCTGGTTGCCGCAACTGGCGCGTCATACCCTGCCCAATGCTGCGGCGGCTGCAACGGGCACGCTTTGGCGCTCGCCGCTGGCCTGGCAGGTGACGCTGTTCCTGGGCAGCAATTCACTGGTGTATTACGTGGTCACGGCCTGGCTGCCGGCCATCCTGGCCGCCAACGGCTATGGCGTGGCCGAAGCCGGCAACCTGCATGGCCTGATGCAACTGGCCTCGGCCCTGCCGGGGCTGCTGCTGGTGCCGCTGGCGGGACGCATCCGCGATCATCGGCCGGTCGCAGCCAGCATGTCGGCCTGCACGGTGCTGAGCCTGGTGGGCCTGCTGGCGTGGCCGCAGGCGGCCATCGCCTGGGTGCCCTTGTTCGGCTTCGGCACGGGCGCGGTACTGATCCTGGGGCTGGCCTTCGTCGGCACGCGCGTGAGCACGCCCCAGCAGGCCGCGTCGTTGTCGGCGATGGCGCAAAGCGTGGGGTATCTGCTGGCCGCCGCCGGGCCCATCGTGATGGGACGCCTGCACGACGCCAGTGGCAGCTGGATGGCCGTGCTGGTGCTGTGCGCGCTGGGTGCGGTGCTCATGGGCGTGCTGGGCTGGCTGGCGGGCAAGCCGGGCAGGGTGGTCGGGATGGTGGGAGGGTGATGTCCGGTTGCTTGTATGGTTTTTGTCTGCTGGACGTGCCATACATGGCCTGGTTAGAATTCGCCAAGAGGTAGTAGAGGGAGACAAAGATACGGCGATGCAGCGACGCTGCTC
>NZ_JAELUH010000208.1 GCF_016429215.1 Herbaspirillum sp. ASV7
CTGGTATCTGTCGGGCCATTTCTTCAAAGGTGGCGGCTATATCTCCACTCCAGGACGCTGCTCCATAGCGCTGTATGCCGGCATAAGCGGAACGGGTCAGAATAAATACGCGTTGATCCGGTTTTACGCTGCGTTGCCCTTCATACACACCGCGGGCGTTTTCCAATGAGTAAGTATTGAAGTATTGCGCAGCAGGGCCAATGGCTGTAGGATCCATCAGTTTCTTGCGGGCAGCGATATTGGCATTGCTGAGGATATCCGGCTCTGTAGCATCTAACCACCACGCATCTACGCCTTTGCTGAATAATTTTTCATTCATCAACTGCCAGAACAACTTACGGGCATCAGGATTAAATGCATCGTAAAAGGTAGATATATAACCTTTCCCAATCCAGTCGCGCTGCTGATTCAGGATATTCTGTTTGTATAACCAACCCTGCTGATCGAACATTTGATAGTTCGGAAT
>NZ_JAELUH010000209.1 GCF_016429215.1 Herbaspirillum sp. ASV7
GCCAAATGTATCACCGATGTGATCAACTCCACCGGTCAGATCAACGTGGACTTTGCCGATGTGTGCACCGTTATGCGTAATGGTGGTGTGGCCATCCTCGGTTCTGCACTCGCTGAAGGTGAAAACCGTGCGCAGCGCGCCATTGAGGACGCTCTCACTTCTCCGCTCCTGAACGACAACGATATCCGTGGCGCGAAATGGATCCTTATCAATATCTCTTCTTCTGAAGGTGAATTCGAACACACCCTCGATGAAATGGATATCATCCAGGCTTATGTTCAAAGCCAGGCCGGTGAGGATTGCGACGTGATCCTCGGTGTGGGCTACGATCAGGCACTCGACAGAAATCTGGGCGTTACTATCATCGCTACCGGTTTCGAACAGAAACCCATCCAGCAGATGAAAACTACTCCCTCCAATCCTGAAAGAGTAGAACCTAAAATCGTCATGCAACTGGGTAAAGATG
>NZ_JAELUH010000210.1 GCF_016429215.1 Herbaspirillum sp. ASV7
GCAGGTAATCGGCTGCCGGCCGAAAGGAAGGAATGATAATATCCAGCGCGCGCACTGACATGTGATAAAATATTTATTCCGTAACAGGTATGGCTGTGAAAGATTGCATATCAATGAGGCGGCGATAAACACCGTTGTACGCCAGCAATTCCAGGTGGGTACCCTGTTCCACAATGCAGCCGTTGTCCATCACCAGGATATGGTCTGCATTCTGGATCGTACTTAAGCGGTGAGCGATCACCAGGGAAGTGCGGAATTGCATCAGGTTATTCAGCGCTTCCTGCACTAGTTTTTCTGACTCTGTATCCAGAGCGGAAGTCGCTTCATCCAGCAACATAAGTGGCGGATTATTCAGCACAGCGCGGGCAATGCAGATACGTTGCCGCTGGCCGCCGGAGAGTTTGATCCCTTTATCGCCGATATTCGTTTGGTAACCGTTGACAGTAGCGCTGATGAAATCG
>NZ_JAELUH010000211.1 GCF_016429215.1 Herbaspirillum sp. ASV7
AGTCCCACCACCTTCAACAAATCGGTAAACCTCTTAAATATTCAATTATGCTGAAGTACATTGTTGCTGTTTCCTGCTTTCTAATGATCGCTGCCTGCCAAAACAATCCACAACGTCATACGGAGGACATTGACAGTAATCTGGCCACCATCCCCGAATCTGTCTCACAGCTGGATGTAACGCCACTTTCCGGATACTTTTTAAAGAATACGATCCAGGTGAACGACAGCCTTACTTTCTGGGTAATCGATAATCAACAGACTTTTGATAGTCTATTCGGCATCGCCAAAACGATGAACAACACGATTGTAGCGCCGGATCTGGGCACCAATCTTGTAGTGGCGGTAACCATGCCTGCTACACAATACAATACCCAGATTTCCCTCGTATCTGCTACTTTAAACACAGACACAAACAACGCCGAATTTCATTTCAGCGCAAGCGGCACACCGGAGCAAT
>NZ_JAELUH010000212.1 GCF_016429215.1 Herbaspirillum sp. ASV7
GGTTTAGAATAACTAACAAGTAATAAGAAAGGTTATGAAACGTTCCCTGACATCTCTCAGGGAATTTTTATTTTTCCGGAAACACCAGCTTCGTTTGTAACATCTTCGTTTTGAAATCTTTCACTGGTCTTTTGCTCTCTATCATTTGCAGCAATAGGTCTGTGGCCACCTGCCCCATTTCATAAGCAGGTTGCTGTACTACAGTAATAGGTGCATGCAATAATTGTATCAGTTCTGAATTGGAAAATCCTGTTAATGCCATCGCAGCAGGAACGGCAATTTTATTTTTCTTCAAGACACGCATACATCCGGTCGTCAGTTTGTCCGATGTGGCGAAAATTGCTGTTGGCCTGGGTTGCACAGCCAAAAGCTCTTTTACTGCCAGCTCCACTTCTTCCAATAACATGCCCCCATGAAAACAATATTTTATCAGGGAAGGATCGGGTTCAATTTTATAT
>NZ_JAELUH010000213.1 GCF_016429215.1 Herbaspirillum sp. ASV7
CGCAGGTGTATGGCCCGGTGTTCGATGCGCTGGACTACATCGACACCATCATCGAGAAGGAGACCAACTCCGCCACCGACAACCCGCTGATCTTCAACAAGGAAGACGGCGAGGGCTTCGAGATCATTTCCGGCGGCAATTTCCACGGCCAGTACCTGGCCCAGGCGATGGACTTGCTGGCCATGGCCATCACCGACCTGGGCAGCATCTGCGAGCGCCGCATCGCCCGCCTGATCGACCCGACCCTGTCGTGGGGGTTGCCGCGCAACCTGATGAGCGGCATCCGTGGCGTCAACACCGGCTATCCGGTAGTGCAATGCTCGATGAGTGCGCTGGTGATGGAAAACCGCACCCTGTGCATGCCGGGCAGCGTGGACAGCATTCCGTCCAAGGGCAATAGCGAAGACCACATCTCCAACTCGACCTGGTGCGCGCGCAAGGCCATGACGGTGGTGCA
>NZ_JAELUH010000214.1 GCF_016429215.1 Herbaspirillum sp. ASV7
GGCATACGCGCTACATCACGGAGTCTCGTGGGCTCGGAGATGTGTATAAGAGACAGGTGGTGGTCTTGCTGGCCTGCTCGGCCGCCTTGATCTCGACCGACTTCGCGGCAATGTCGATATCGCCCTTGGGCGCCATCACATCGCTACCGACTTGCGTATAACGATTGCTTGCACTGATGCTCACATTGCCATCGGTACTGCCAATGGTGGAGGCCGACGCCGTCTGCCCCTGCGTAGTGCCATCATGACTCTGCTCACGCGTTCCCACCGTCACCCCGAAGCCTGCGCCCATCACGCCGCTGGTGGTCTCTTGCCGGGTGTTCTTTTGCGTGTTGCTGTCCACGGCGGCCACGACATTGACGTTGTTGCCCGCCGCCAGTGTGGTCCCCTGCGTGGAGACGACGTTACTGCCGGTCACGTTGATGTCATTGCCCGCACGCGCCACCACGGTGTCTG
>NZ_JAELUH010000215.1 GCF_016429215.1 Herbaspirillum sp. ASV7
ATAAAACCTATTACCAAAAAATCAGAGCTGCCAATCAGTACATGAAAAAGGTAAAAGGTTCTCCGCTTTCAGTTGGTATGCAAATGAGAACTTCTGCCGAAGCAAGATACCTGCGTGCATGGTATTATGCCCAACTGGTAAGGTATTTCGGAGGTGTGATGCTGGTGGGAGACACGATCTACTCCGACCTCTCCACCCCTATCGATTATAAGCGTAACAGTTACAAAGAATGTATAGACTACATCATAGCGGAATGTGACAAAGCAGCAGCAGATCTGCCTGCCTCTGTGGATCAACCGGCAGCCGACTATGGCCGTATCACCAAAGGGATGTGTATGGCACTGAAAGCTCGTATGCTGATAACCGCTGCCAGTCCGCTTTACAATGGTAATCCTATCACCACTGACGGACAACTGCAACCACTGATCTGCTACAGCCCATCTTACGATGCGAACC
>NZ_JAELUH010000216.1 GCF_016429215.1 Herbaspirillum sp. ASV7
CGCCATGAAGACCGTCCCGAAGCGGACCATACCAAAGTCGGCACGACCGGCGAAGTCAAAGCCTAAGCAGGAGAGAACCAGATGACACAGACACTGCTCAAGATCCGCGACGTCAGCAAGCGTTTCGGCGGCCTGCAAGCCTTGAACGGCGTGGGCATCACCATCGAGCGCGGCCAGATCTATGGCCTGATCGGCCCCAACGGCGCCGGCAAGACCACCTTCTTCAACGTGATCACGGGCCTGTACCAGCCCGATACCGGCAGCTTCGAGCTGGCCGGCAAGCCCTATTCGCCCAGCGCCCCGCATGAAGTGGCCAAGGCCGGCATCGCCCGCACCTTCCAGAACATCCGCCTGTTCGGCGAGATGACGGTGCTGGAGAACGTGATGGTGGGTTGCCACGTGCGCACCAAGCAGAACGTGTTCGGCGCGGTATTCCGCCACAAGGCTGCGCG
>NZ_JAELUH010000021.1 GCF_016429215.1 Herbaspirillum sp. ASV7
CGCCGGCGGCGGCGGCATCGGCATGCGCGTCTGCCGCAGTGACGCCGAACTGGCCGATGCCTTTGATTCGGTGCGCCGCCTGGGCCAGAACAATTTCAGCGATGCCGGCGTCTTCATCGAGAAATACATCGAACGCGCCCGCCATCTGGAGGTGCAGGTCTTCGGCGATGGCCAGGGCGAAGTGATCGCCCTGGGCGTGCGCGATTGCTCGGTGCAGCGGCGCAACCAGAAAGTGCTGGAAGAAACTCCCGCGCCCAACCTGCCCGAGGGCATGGCCGAGGCCTTGTGCGCCGCCGCCATCAAGCTGGCACGGGCGGTAAACTACCGCAGCGCCGGCACGGTGGAGTTCGTCTATGACAGCCTGGCCGGGCAGTTCTACTTCCTCGAAGTCAACACCCGCCTGCAGGTGGAGCATGGCGTCACCGAGCAGGTCTGGGGCGTGGATCTGGTGCGCTGGATGATCGAGCTGGCCGCTGGCGACCTGCCACCGCTGGCGCAGTTGGCGGCCAGCTTGCAGCCGCGTGGGCATGCGATCCAGGCGCGCCTTTATGCCGAAGATCCGGGCCGCCAGTTCCAGCCCTGTCCGGGGTTGCTGACGGCGGTGGCATTCCCGCCCGCCGATGGCCAGGCACTGCGCATCGATACCTGGGTCGAGGCCGGCTGCGAGATCCCGCCGTATTTCGATCCCATGATCGCCAAGCTCATCAGCTGGCAGCCTACCCGTGAAGCCGCCCGCCTGGCGCTGGATGCGGCGTTGCGCGAGACCATGCTGTATGGCGTGGAAACCAACCAGCACTACCTGCGTCAGATCCTGGCCGATACACCCTTTGCCAGCGGCCAGCCGTGGACGCGCTGCCTGGAGCAACTGGTCTATCGCGCCGACACGGTGGAGGTGCTCTCTCCCGGTACCCAGACCACGGTGCAGGACCATCCCGGCCGCATCGGCTACTGGGCCGTCGGCGTGCCACCTTCGGGGCCGATGGATGAGCGCGCGCTGCGCCTGGGCAATCGCCTGTTGGGCAATGCCGAGGATGCGGCCGCTCTGGAAGTGACCATGAGCGGGCCGACCCTGCGCTTCAATACGGCTGCCATGGTGGTGGTCACCGGTGCCGCGATCCCGGTCCTGCTTGATGGCGTGGCACAACCCATGGCGACCGTACTGCAGGTGGCCGCCGGCAGCACTCTCAAGCTCGGCACCATCAGCGGTGCCGGTGCCCGCAGTTATCTCGCCGTGTCCGGCGGCGTGCAGGTCCCGGCTTACCTGGGCAGCCGCAGCACCTTCACGCTGGGCCAGTTCGGTGGTCATGCCGGGCGTGCGCTGACCAGTGGCGACGTCTTGCACCTGGCACCGCAGGCCGCTGGCGATGCGACAGCCGCCGGACGAACGCTGCCGGGCGGCCTGTATCCCGTACTGGAGAAGGTCCGCCAGGTTCGTGTGATCTACGGTCCGCATGGTGCGCCGGAATATTTCACACAGGCTTACATGGAGACCTTCTTTGCCACCGACTGGGAAGTGCATTTCAATTCCAGCCGCACCGGTGTGCGCCTGATCGGTCCCAAGCCGGAATGGGTGCGCGACAGCGGTGGTGAAGCCGGCCTGCATCCCTCCAACATCCATGACAATCCCTATGCCGTGGGCGCGGTCGACTTCACCGGCGACATGCCGGTGATCCTGGGGCCGGATGGCCCCAGCCTGGGCGGCTTCGTCTGTCCGGTAACGGTGATCGAGGCCGATCTCTGGCAGATCGGCCAGCTCAAGGCCGGCGACAGGCTGCGCTTCGTCCCGGTGGACGTGACCACGGCGCGCCGCATCGCCCTGGCCGCCCGCACCGGCATCGCCACCCTGCAGCCGCAGCCGGTGGCTTGGACGCCCGCAGCACTGGCCTCGCCCATCGTGCTCGACCTGGGCCAGGATGAGCGGCGCCTGGTGGCGCGCCTGTCGGGCGATGCCAACCTGCTGCTGGAAGTGGGCAGCCCGCAACTGGACCTGGTGTTGCGTTTCCGCGTACATGCCCTCATTGCGGTACTGGAAGAACAGGCCTTGCCCGGCGTGATCGATCTCACCCCCGGCATCCGTTCGCTGCAGGTCCATTACCGGCCGGAAGAACTGCCCCTGACTACCCTGTTGCAGACCATCAGCAGTTTGTGGGATGCGGTCTGCGCCCGCGAAAACCTGACAGTTCCGTCGCGTATCGTGCATCTTCCCTTGTCCTGGGACGATCCGGCCTGTCAGCTCGCCATCGAGAAATACATGACCACGGTGCGCAAGGATGCGCCCTGGTGTCCCAGCAACCTCGAATTCATCCGCCGCATCAACGACCTCAAGGATATCGGCGCGGTGCGCGAGACTGTCTTCGATGCCAGCTACCTGGTGATGGGCCTGGGCGACGTCTACCTGGGTGCGCCGGTGGCTACCCCCCTGGACCCGCGCCATCGCCTGGTCACCACCAAGTACAACCCGGCGCGCACCTGGACCGCCGAGAATTCGGTCGGTATCGGTGGCGCCTACCTGTGCATCTATGGCATGGAAGGACCGGGCGGTTACCAGTTCGTCGGGCGCACCCTACAGATGTGGAACCGCTACCGCGACGTCACGGCCTTCCATGGCAAGCCCTGGCTGCTGCGCTTCTTCGACCAGATCCGCTTCTATCCCGTCAGCGCCGAGGAATTGCAGGCCATCCGCCGCGATTTCCCCCTGGGCCGTTTCGAGATCGGTATCGAAGAAACCCGCCTCGACCTGGCGCAATACCAGGACTTCCTGAAGCGCGAAGCCGAGGGCATCACCGCCTTCCGCCAGCACCAGCAGGCGGCCTTCGATGCCGAGCGCCAGCGCTGGATCGCCAGCGGCCAGGCCAACTTCGACAGCGAGGAAAGCACGGCCATCGCGCAGGAGGAGTCGCCGCTGCGGGCCGGCCAGCTGGCTGTCGATGCGCCCATTGCCGGCAATCTCTGGCAGGTCAAGGTGAGTCCGGGTCAGCGCGTAGCGCAAGGTGAGCTGCTGATGATCCTGGAATCGATGAAGATGGAAATCAACATTGCCGCGCCCGAGGCCGGCATCGTCGCCGAAGTACGCGTGCAGCCCGGCACTCCGGTGCGTGCGGGACAGTGCGTGCTGGTGATGGAACACACAGCGCAGGAGGCCGCATGATCCATTCCTTTGACTTGCGCATCGATGCGCTCACCAGCGCCTATCGCGCGGGTACGCTGGACCCGCGCACGGTGGTCAGCCGCCTGCGCGAGAGCGCCACTGCGCTCAATGCGCAATACCGGCTCTACATCCATGTGCTGAGCGAGGAGGAAACCGAGCCCTATCTGCGGGCGTTGGAACAGCAATCGCCGCATAGCCTGCCGCTCTATGGCGTGCCTTTCTCGATCAAGGACAACATCGACCTCGCAGGCATCCCGACCACGGCCGCCTGTCCGGCCTTCAGCTATGTCCCGCGCGAAAGCGCCACGCTGGTGACGCAACTGATCGCGCTGGGCGGCATCCCCATCGGCAAGTGCAACCTGGACCAGTTCGCCACCGGTCTCAATGGCACGCGCTCGCCCTATGGTGCTTGCCGCAACAGCGTGCATCCGGACTACCCTTCCGGTGGCTCCTCCTCCGGTTCGTCGCTGGCGGTGGCGCTGGGCCTGAGCAGCTTTGCGCTGGGCACCGACACCGCCGGCAGTGGCCGCGTCCCGGCCGCGCTGAACAACCTGGTGGGACTCAAGGCGACCAAGGGCTTGCTGTCCACCGCCGGAGTGGTGCCCGCTTGCCGCACGCTGGATTGCGTGACCTTCTTCACGGCCACGGCGGCCGAAGCCAGCCACTTGCTGGCCTTGTGTACCCAGTCCGCGCAGCCCGATGAGCGCGACGAATACAGCCGTACCAACCTGCAGCACAACGACGCCTCGGCCTTCCGGCCGCCGCGCCAGGGTCTGCGCTTTGGTGTGCCGCGCCAACTGGAATTCCTCGGCTGCAGCGAAAGCCCGGCCCTGTTCGTAGAGGCGCTGGCGCAGATGGAAGCCATCGGCGGCGTGGCCGTGCCCATCGATTTCACGCCCTTCCTGGCCGCTGCGCGCCTGCTCTACGAGGGACCGTGGGTGGCCGAGCGCTACAGCACCATCGAAGCGCTGTTGCGGGAACGGCCCGAGGAAGTCTTGCCGGTGATCCGCGATGTGTTGCGCAAGGCGCCCCAGTACAGCGCCGTGGATACCTTCCGCGCACAGTATCGCTTGCAGCAATTGAAGGTCGAATGCGATCGCATCCTGGCGAGCGTCGATTGTGTGGTGACGCCTGCCTACCCGCGCCCGGTGACGCTGGAAGAATTGCGCGAGCAGCCGGTACAGCGCAATTCTGACCTGGGCTGGTACACCAATTTCATGAACATGCTGGATTACGCCGCCGTGGCCACGCCCATGAACTTCATGAAGAACGGCCTGCCCTGGGGGATCACCGTGTTCGGCCCGGCCTTCAGCGACCAGGCCTTGCTGGGCGTGGCCGATGCCTTGCAGCGCGCGCATGGGCAAGCACTGGTCGGCCAGCGCCAGATCGAGAGTCGCTTGCCGGCAGCCTGAGCCGAAGCGAGAGACTCAGGAGCTAGGGTTGAATCTGCACCACGCTGTGATTGACCAGATACAGACTGCAAGGCTGGGGCGATTTATCACGGCAGCTCTTCAGGGCCCTCTCGATGAAATCGGCCCCGCCGGAGACACTCACCCAGACACGTGCCGGCGAGCGCGCGACGGCACGTGGCATGTGCAGCTGCAGGAAGGATGCATAGGCGTCTTGCTCGGTCTGTTTCAGGTCCGCAGGCAGTTGCCCATCCACGATCTCGGAGACCGGCAACTCGCCCTCGTCCGTTGCCACGAACAGGCGCCTGGTCGGCAAGCCGACCTTCTGCAATAGCGCTTCAGTCGGCGGCCACCAGATCGGGATCCCGGCAACGCTGCCGCCGAGCTGGTGGGCGTCCTTGCCAAAGGGGCCGAAGGCGACCAGCCGGACATCGGCCCGGTGTGACTTCGTGTAGGCCTCGAACATGCGGCGCGCCAGCGCAGGATCAAAGAGACTGTCGTTGGCGCCGTAGAACCAGACACTCGGAATGGTGGTGGTCTTGCCGTAGCTCTCGAAGGCCTGCACCAGGGCATCCTGCCAGCGGCAACTCGTGCCCTCTTCGTTCAGGCCGCCGGCAAAATTGACCAGCGCTTTCACATGGGCGGGATTGCGGGCGCCGAACGCCATCGTGCTGAGGCCACCGTGGGACTGACCAATGACCACGATCCTGTCATGATCAGCCCACGGCTGTTGCTGGACGAAGGTGATGGCGGCCTGGATATCATCGGCCTCATACTTTCCGTCATATTCGAGATTGCAGCCCGGAACATTGTAGACCCCGCCGGAATGCGCAAAGCCCTGACGCATAGGCAGGATGACGGCATAGCCACGCTCAAGGAATTCGCGCGCCACCACCGGCGAACGGTCACGCGGCTGCCAGGCTGGATTACCGCGCGCCTTGCCATGATTGATGATCACCACGGGGAAGGGACCATTGCCACTGGGCTTGAAGATCGTGGTTTCCAGTTGCAGGGTGCCGCCCAGGTTGGGGATCATGATGACCTGCTCGTGCATGGCCTTGCCCCAGATCGCTTCTTGCGCCTGCGCGTCGCCACTCCATAGTGTGGCCCCAGTGATGACCACCACGGCAAGCCAGCACGAGATGATCGCCGGCAGCTTGCATGTCTTGCCGATAGCTTCTCTCATGTCCTGTCGGATCTCATTGTTGATAGCATCTGCCTTCTCTCTTTTTCCAGTCTGGAACTGTCACGCTTCCCATGCCGGCAAATGTTCGCATCCATTCCTGACAGACGGCTGATGACATCGGGATCAACGTACCTGACGAGGACGATACAGCTGCGCATCGGCGAGCTCATAAGCGCTCAACGGTCCCTTCCTGATCATGCCCGCATCCAGCTGTTCCGGCGGCTTCAGATAGGCAAATACCGTGATCGCGTCGCGCGGGTCACCCGTGGCAGGCGTTACCGATATCTGCAGGCGTCGATATCCATCGGCCTCATGAATGCGTTCGAGCGCATCCATCGCCGCAAGCGCCGTGTCGCTGACCGAGAAGACCTGGCCACGTACCTGCATGCCCTCGCCAGGATGGGCGATCATCCATGGCGACATGCGCTCTCCGACCAGATACAGCGGATAGAGCTCTACGGTCACGAACTCCCCCGCACGCCTGGTGCCCCGGTTCGTGGCGAAATTGGGAAAGCCTTCCTTCAGGGTGCCAAATACAAAGACCAGATTGTCATTGGGCATGGGAGCTTCCTTTCTTCTCTTGGCTGATGACGGCCCGCTACGCACCAGGCCTCTCCGCAGGATTGATCAGCGAACTCAGGACATGGTCTCGCCACTCCCCGTCGATCATCAGGTAGGAAGCGGCCAGACCTTCCTGCTCAAATCCCAGACGCTGCAGCAAGGCATGACTGCGCCTGTTCTCCAGCCGATAATTCGCCATGATGCGATGCAGTCCCAGCGTCGAGAAGACAAAGTCAATCGCACTCGTAAGGCCTTCATGCATGAGGCCCTTGCCTTGAGCTGCCTGGTCGATTGAAAAGCCGAGATGGCATGCCTGGAACGGTCCGCGCACGATATTGGTCAATCCGCACTCGCCAACGATGGCCTCCGTGGATCTGTCGCGCAGGAGCAGGTGCAATGACTGCTGCTCTTCCATCCTGCGTGTCATGTCGTCGATGCGTCTTTGCATCGCCCCCAGGGTAAAGAAGTCATCCGCCTTTTGCGGCTCCCACTGCTTCAGATGAAACCTGTTGCGCTCGTAGTAGCGCAGCAGTTCCTCCGCCTGGCCGTGCAAGGGTGGACTTAAGGTCAGGCGACTTGTAGACAACAGGATCAAAACTCTCTCCTCATCGGATACGTTGACTTGCGCAAGGCAGGCTGCCTGATCCTGCCCGCTCGCAGCTACTCACGTGCTGCCGAACGACGCTGCCCGCGCATATAGGCACGCAAACCCTCAACCAGCGCCGCAAAGGTGACCGCGCAACGCGGACTGGCGCGCAGATCCTCGTGCATGGCCACCCAGGTCTCCATGGTGAGCGAAAACTGCCGGGGCAGTAGGTGGACCAGCGTTTTGTCCTTGGCCGCCAGCGCGACCTGGCAGAAACCGATGCCGAAGCCGGCGCGGATGGCCGCCAGCTGCGCCAGGTCGCTGTCGGCCCGGAACGCCAGGCCGGTGCGCGCAATCCAGGGAAATTGCTGCACGATCTTGCGCAGATAGGCGTTTTCCCTGTCGAATCCGATCAGCACATGGCCGGCCAGCGCGTCAATCGAACGCGGCGTGCCATGCGCGGCAAGATAGCGCTTGTTTGCATGCAGGCCGACTTCGATACTGCCCAGGCGCTTGGCGATCAGCGCCTCCTGGGCCGGCTTGAACATGCGCACGGCGATATCCGCCTCCCGTTGCAGCAAGTCCTCGGCCCGGTTTGACATGACCAGCTCGATGTCCAGCCCCGGATGTTGCTCCTTGAGCCCGGCCAGGATGGGCGGCAGCACTTCCACACTGATGATCTCGCTGGCAGTCAGCCTGACCGTGCCCCGTACCTGCTTGCCATGACTGCTGGCGACCCGGCGCAGCGCGGCGGCGGTGGCGGCGATGTCGGCTGCATAGGGCTTGAGTTCGAGGGCGGCGTCGGTCGGAGAGAAGCCATCGAAGGAGCGTATGAACAGCTTGAGCCCGAGCGCCGCTTCGAGATGCTCGATGTGGCGGCCCACGGTCGGTTGCGTCAGACCCATCTCGCGCCCGGCAGCTGACAGCGATCCTGTCTCCAGCACGTTGAGAAAGGTGCGGTACCACTCCCAGCTGGGTTCGGTGTCGGCCATGGCATGCATTTATGTATAGAGGCTAGGCTAATTTATGTAATTTTAAATCGCGCGTCAATTTCGCATACTGCAATCTCTGATCCTCACCCTAACCAAGGAAAAGCCCATGTCCAAGATTGCCCTGTTCGGCGCCGCCGGTGCCATCGGTCAAAGCATTGCCAGCGCCATCAGCGCGCAAGGCCGGCACTATCGCGTGGTTGGCCGCAACCAGGCCAGCTTGCGCAAGTCCTTCGGGGCCGATCCCCTGGCCGAGATCATGACCTGGGATCCGGATTCGCCCGCCTCGGTCGAAGCGGCCGCGCAGGGCATAACCACGTTGGTCTACCTGGTCGGCGTCAACTACACACAATTCGAACTGCATCCCGAGCTGATGCGCAAGACGCTGGCAGGAGCCATCAGCGCCGGGGTCAGCAACATCCTCCTGATCGGCACGGTGTATCCCTATGGCGTGCCGCAGACCTTGCCGATACGTGAAGACCATCCACGCCTGCCCCACACCTTCAAGGGGCGCATGCGCATGGCGCAGGAAGACCTGCTGATGCAGGCACACGCGCAAGGACAGGTGCGCGCCGCCGTGCTGCGCCTGCCGGATTTCTATGGCCCCGGGGTGGAAGCCAGCTTTCTGCATGGCGCGCTCAAGGCCGCCGCACAGGGCGGCGTGGCGGACATGATCGGGCCGCTGGATCGTCCGCACGAATTCGTCTTCGTCCCCGACGTCGGCCCGGTGGTCGCGAAGATGCTGGACACGCCCGAGGTATTCGGCAGAATCTGGCATCTGGCCGGCGCCGGCGTCACGACGCAACGGGAACTGGTCGCCGAGATGGAACGCCAGAGCGGACGCAAGCTGAAGACCCGCGTGGCGGGCAAGACCATGCTGCGCCTGATCGGCATGTTCAATCCATGGATGCGCGAGCTGGTGGAAATGCACTACCTGCTGACGCGGCCGGTGATCATGGACGATTCGGCGCTGCAAGCACTGATTGGCCCGATCGCCAAGACCTCCTATGCCGAGGGGATCCGGCAGGCGTTGCGCCGATTCGCAGGGCAGGACTTGCCAAGCCAGCAGAAAATAACTGCCTTGCCTTGATCTAAGCTCTGCCCGACACGATCCCCGCCCTCCTACAACCCCCGCAAGAAATCAAACAACTCCGGCACATCCGCATACCCCACATTGAAGCGGAAGCTGGTCTTCTCCGGCGCCGACAGATGGAAGAAATCCCCCGGTGCCAGCCAGATGCCTTTCTGGCGCGCACGGTCGGCGATCTCGCGCGCCGACAGTTCGCAGCCCTCGATGGTGGCCCAGGTGAACATGCCGCCACGCGCCGCCGTGAAGGGCGTCAATCCCACTTCGGTGAGCTTGGCATTGAGCGTGGCCTGGGCATTGAGCAGGGTGGCATTGAGGGTCTGCACATGGCGTCGGTGATGGCCTTCGGTCAGCACGTTGTGTACCAGCCGCTCGTTGATCTCGGAATTGGTCAGCGTCAGCACCATCTTGGTATGCACGATCTGGCGCGCCAGTTCACGCTGGCAGGCAACGTAGCCCACGCGCAGCGAGGGGGCGATGGTCTTGGAATAGCTGCCCACGTAGATCACCCGCTGCAAGCCATCCAGCGCGGCCAGCATGGGGTCGGTGGCCTGGCCCAGCTCGCGGAAGATGTCGTCTTCCACCACCCAGAAGCCATGGCGCTCGGCAGCCTGCAGCACGCGCATGGCGCAAGCCGGCGTATAGGACGTGCCAGTGGGATTCTGCAGCACGCTGGTGGTGAAGAACATCCGGGGCCGGTGCGTGCGCGCCAGCGTGTCCAGCATGTCGGTATCGACACCGCCCGGGGTGCGCGGCACGCCGATCACGTTCAGGCCGGCCAGGCGCAGCATGGCGATCAGGTTGCAGTAGCCGGGGTCGTCGATCATGACGGTGTCGCCGGGCTGGGTCATGGTGCGGATCACCAGGTCCAGCGCCTGGGTGGCGCCGTGGGTGGTGAGCACCTGGTCGATGCCCAGCTCCAGCGACCAGTGACCGAGGAATTGCGTGATCAGCTGGCGCAGCGGCGCGTAACCATAAGGGTGGCCATAGCCGACCTGCTGCGCGCCGGGTGAGCGGATGATGCGGCGCTCGGCCTGGTGCAGGCCCTCGTCGTTGAGCCACTTGCCGGGTAACCAGCCGCAGCCGGCCTTGATGGGCACGCGCTCGTCGGCGAACATTTCCGAGAGCAGCCAGGCCGAGTCGATCACCGGTTCGTGCGGCACGAACACGGCCCGCGCACCGCCCTGCCCGGCGCGCGCGGCCACGAAGAAGCCGGCTCCACGGCGCGCCAGCAGCATGCCGCGTGCGACCAGTTGCTCGTAGGCTTCCACTACGGTGGAGGCGCCGATGGCGTGGCTCTGCGCGAAATGACGCACCGAGGGCAGCCGCTCGCCCGAGCGCAGTTCGCCCGATTCGATCAGGCGTGCCAGGCCATCGGCGACCTGTTCCACCAGCCGGGCGGCGGTGTTGCGTTGCAGATCCAGTTGCAGCGGCGCGCGCTGGAGCTTGGCCATGCTCTTCCTTTCGGGGTGGGACTTGGTGCTGTGTCTTGCACTGCATTGCCGCACAAGATGCAGGTGTATTGTTCAGACGGCTACTGTATTACTCGCTTCAAGCACAAGCCGGCCGTACAAGATTGCTCCAGAAGCCCATGCAATATGGGCATTTTGCAAACTGGCCGGTATTGTCTTGTGCGGCCGGCTCCATCATTGCAAGCAACACAGTTCAGCGATTGAAGCAATACAGTTTCAGATCAAAATCAAAAGTGTAGCTAACAATACTGCCAGTGTCTGGCAATAATCAAGCACTCTCATTTCCTCCCCGGTTTTCTCCACCCATTTTTCGATGGTGCGCCCCATGTCCAGCCCAGATCATTCTTCCGCTTCCAGCCTGTCCGCCTACTGGATGCCCTTCACCGCCAACCGCAACTTCAAGGCCGCGCCGCGCATGCTGGTCTCGGCCGAGGGCATGTACTACCGCGACGACGCCGGCAACCCCATCCTGGACGGCACCGCCGGCCTGTGGTGCGTGCCGCTGGGTCACGCCCATCCCAAGATCGTGTCGGCCGTGCAGAAGTCGGTGGCCACGCTGGACTATGCGCCGTCCTTCCAGCTGGGCCACCCCAGCGCCTTCGAACTGGCCGAGCGCCTCAAGGCCTATACCGGCAACCGCTTCTCCAACGTGTTCTATACCGGCTCCGGTTCGGAATCGGTGGATACCGCCATCAAGATCGCGCTGGCCTACCACCGCGCCACCGGCAATGCCACCCGCACCCGCATGATCGGGCGCGAGCGCGGCTATCACGGCGTGGGCTTCGGCGGCATGTCGGTGGGTGGCATCGGCGGCAACCGCAAGACCTTCAGCACCGCGCTGCTGCAGGGCGTGGACCACCTGCCGCACACCCACAACCTGGAAAAGAACGCCTTCACCAAGGGCGAGCCCGAATACGGCGCGCACCTGGCCGATGAACTGGAGCGCATCGTCGCCCTGCACGATGCCTCCAACATCGCCGCCGTCATCGTCGAACCGGTGGCCGGTTCCACCGGTGTGCTGGTGCCGCCCAAGGGTTACCTCAAGCGCCTGCGCGAGCTGTGCACCAAGCATGGCATCCTGCTGATCTTCGATGAAGTCATCACCGGTTTCGGCCGCCTGGGGACGCCCTTCGCCTCCGACTACTTCGATGTCGAGCCGGACATCTTCACTACCGCCAAGGGTCTCACCAATGGCGTGGTGCCGATGGGCGCGGTGTTCGTCAAGCAGCACATCCACGACGCCTTCATGAACGGCCCGGATGGCATCGAACTGTTCCACGGCTATACCTACTCCGGCCACCCGCTGGCCTGCGCCGCCGGTCTGGCTTCGCTGGACGTGTTCCAGACCGAGGGCGTGCTGGAGAACGCCCAGGCGGTCTCGGACTACTTCCAGGAAGCCGCCCATGCACTGCGCGGCCTGCCGCACGTGATCGACGTGCGCACCATTGGCCTGATCGCCGGCATCGAGCTGTCGTCCATCCCGGGCCGCGTCGGCGCCCGCGCCTATGACGCCTTCGTGCGTGCCTTCAACGATGGCATCCTCATCCGCGTGACCGGCGACATCATCGCCCTGTCGCCGCCGCTGGTGATCAACAAGCAGCAGATCGACGAGCTGTTCGGCAAGCTGGCGGCCATCCTCAAGACCCTGGCCTGATCCCTCACTACAACGCAAGAAAGATTCATGGAAAAGATTGCACACTACATCGGCGGCCAGCGCGTCGATACCAAGAGCGGGCGCTATGCCGATGTCTTCAACCCGGCGCTGGGCGTGCCGGTGGCGCAGGTGGCGTTGGGCACCACCGAAGAGGTCGATGCGGCCGTAAAGGCCGGCGCGGCCGCGTTTGCCAGCTGGTCCAACACACCGCCGCTGACGCGCGCGCGGGTGCTGTTCCGCTTCCTGCACCTGATCCAGCAGCGCGCCGACGACTTCGCCCGCATCATCGTGCGCGAGCACGGCAAGACCTTCTCGGATGCCCAGGGCGAAGTGGCGCGCGGCATCGAGATCGTCGAGTTCGCCGCCGGCATTCCGCAGATGCTCAAGGGCGAATACACCGACCAGATCGCCCGTGGCATCGATGCCTGGTCGATGCGCCAGGCACTGGGTGTGGTGGCCGGCATCACGCCGTTCAACTTCCCGGCGATGGTGCCGATGTGGATGTTCCCCATCGCCATCGCCTGTGGCAACTGCTTCGTGCTGAAACCCTCCGAGCGCGATCCGTCGGCCGCGCTCCTGATCGCCGAGCTGCTGCAGGAAGCCGGCCTGCCCGATGGCGTCTTCAACGTCGTGCAGGGGGACAAGGTCACCGTCGATGCGCTGCTGGATCATCCCCAGGTCAAGGCCATCAGCTTCGTCGGTTCGACCCCGATTGCCGAATACATCTATGCCCGTGGCTCGGCCAAGGGCAAGCGTGTGCAAGCCCTGGGCGGCGCCAAGAACCACATGGTGGTGATGCCCGACGCCGACATGCAACTGGCCGTCGATGCCCTGATGGGCGCGGCCTTCGGCTCGGCCGGCGAGCGCTGCATGGCGATCTCGGTGGCGGTGGCCGTGGGCAGCGCCGGTGACGAACTGGTGGCGGCCCTGGCCGAACGCGCGCGCAGCCTGAAGATCAACGAAGGCATGGCCGCCGGTGCCGAGATGGGTCCGGTGGTGACGGCCGCTGCCAAGGAGCGCATCGAGGGACTGATCGGCCGTGGCGTGGAAGAAGGCGCCACACTGGTGGTCGATGGTCGTGGCTACCAGGTGCCCGGCTTCGAGAAGGGCTTCTTCGTCGGTGGCACCCTGCTCGACCATGTCACCCCGGAGATGACGGTCTACAAGGAAGAGATCTTCGGCCCGGTACTGTGCGTGCTGCGCTGCCCGGATATCGCCAGCGCGGTGGAACTGATCAATGCCCATGAGTATGGCAACGGCGTGGCCGTCTATACCCGAGACGGCGGTGTGGCGCGCGAGTTCGTGCGCCAGATCGAAGTGGGCATGGTGGGGGTGAACGTGCCGCTGCCGGTGCCGATGGCCTTCAGCAGCTTCGGCGGCTGGAAGCGCAGCCTCTTCGGCGACCACCACATGTATGGACCGGAGGGTGTGCGTTTCTATACCCGGGCCAAGGCGGTGATGCAGCGCTGGCCCAATACGGCCAGCGCGGGGGCGGAGTTCGCCTTCCCGCAGATGAAATAGGCAAGTGAGAAAAACGGCATGAAGATTTCATGCCGTTTTTCTTTGGCGCGCAGGTAGGATGGAGAGTCTCGCGCTGGCCTTGTTGGTGCGTTCAAGGTCGAGCCGTGGTGCAGAATGAAGCTGTTTTCCCCACCCGGCAGGAATCGTCATCCGGGACCGCACCAAAAGTAATATTGTTAGAAAAAGCAAGCCGTCGTGGCGGACCGGTGGAGACACACCGGCGACACGGGAGAACGGCAGACAAGTCTGGAGACAAGCTCATCTGAGCCGCAGGAGGAGCCCCATGATGGCTCATGCCATGCAGCGCAAAGCCGCGCTGCACATGTATTTCATCGCATCATCCCTGCTGCCTTCCGGGGTTCCGGCAAGGTGGCGCGCAGCTATTTGCAATGTCTTCTGCGCCCGTTCGCGGCGGCGGTTTCCACACGTCCATACAGTTTCGCCACATCCGTCATCGACTAAGTTTTTTGACATGACGGGCACGGAACTTGCGTCGACGTACTGCAAAGCAGTCCCACTCATTTCCATGGATGTCATCAGCCACACCTTACCTTGAGGGAGAAGTAAGCATGATCAGCCGTCGCGATTTCCTGAAGCTGTCCGCCCTGGCCGCCCCCGGCGCATTGACCTACCAGGATGTGTTTGCGCAAGCCGAGAGCATTGCCTTCGGCTGTCCGGTGCCGATGTCGGGCCCCTTCGCCGCCAATGGCAAGTTCGCCGACATGGGCATGAAGCTGGTGCTGCAAAAATATGGCAAGGTGCTGGGCAAGAGCACCAGCTACGTCACCCTCGATACCGAAGGCAAGCCGGCCACTGCCGTGCGCAAGATGCAGGAGACCATCGAAAAAGGCACGCGCTTCTTCGCCGGTGGCATCCTCTCCGGCGAGGCGCTGGCCATGGGCAAGGAAGCCGACAAGGCCGGCGCCATCTTCATCACCACCGCCGGTGCCGACGAGATCACCGGCAGCGACTGCAACCACGCCACCTTCCGCTGGTCGGTGCCGACCTTCGGCGCCATCGAACAGACCGTGCGTCCGCTACTGGAGAAGCTGCCCAATGCCAAGCGCTGGTACACCATCACGCCGCAATACGTGTTCGGCGAAGGCCTGCTGTCGGCGGCCAAGAACATCTTCAAGGAAAAGGGCATCGAGCATGTGGGCAACAGCTACCACTCGCTGACCGAGAAGGAATTCTCCGGCTACCTCACCAATGCCATGGCGGCCAAGCCGGACGTGCTGCTGCTGCTGAACTTCGGTTCGCAATCCTCGGACACGCTGCGCCAGGCGGTCAGCTTCGGCATGAAGAACAACTGCACCATCCTCATGGCCTGGGCCTCGGGACTGGAACAGTTCGAGACCCTGGGGGCCGATATCTGCGAGGGCGTCTACTTCGGCGCGCAATACTGGCATGCCATCGATTCGCCCTTCAACAAGGAATTCGTCAAGCTGGTCAACGACACGCTCAAGATCGATCCCAACTACAGCCTGGCCGGCTCCTACATCTGTACCAAGATCATCCTGGACGCCATCATCAAGGCCAACAGCACCGATCCCAAGGCGGTCATCGCGGCCATGGAAGGCATGAAGTACGAGGGCCTCACCGGCACCGAGGAAATCCGCAAGGGCGATCACCAGGTCATCAAGAACTACTACCTGCTCAAGGGCAAGGCCAAGTCCAAGATGGCCAACAAGAACGACTATGCCGATATCGTTTCCTCCGGCAAGTCCTTCCTGCCGCTGGAGAAGACGCAGTGCAAGCTGTGATGACCTTGTCCTGACTCTCAGCGAACCAGAACCCGTTCGGACTGAGTAGCCGCGCCAGCGGCGTATCGAAGACGTGACGTCCGGCACCCGGCGCAACCAGGATGGAGCGCCTTCGATACGACCCTGCGGGTCTACTCAGTCCGAACGGTGACCGAGGCATTACCGAACTTCCTTGTTTCCCTCACGAGGTTCCATGAACATCTATCTGCTGCAGATCGCCAATGGCATAGGCATCGGCATGCTCTACTTCCTGCTGGCGGTGGGCTTGTCGATCGTCTTCGGCCTGCTGCGCTTCGTCAATTTCTCGCACGGCGCCTTCTTCCTGCTGGGCGCCTACCTGTGCTTCCAGGTCACCGACATGGGCATCAGCTTCTGGTGGTCGCTGCTGGTGGCGCCGCTGGTGGTGGGCCTGTTCGCCTGGGTGGTGGAGCGCTTCGTGCTGCGCCATGTGTATGCGCTGCCGCATCACTTCCACATCCTCTTCACGGTGGGCATGGCCCTGGTGCTGCAGGAGGCGGTGATCTCGGTCTGGGGGCCGCTGGGCAACAATGTCTCGCCGCCCGACCTGCTGCAGGGTGTGGTGATGGCGGGCGGCTTCGTCTATCCCAAGTATCGCCTCTTCGTCATCGGCGTGACGGCGGTCATGGCGGTGCTGCTGTGGTGGGTGCTGGAAGGCACGCGCCTGGGTTCCATCGTGCGCGCCGGCAGTGAATCGACCGAGATGGTGTCGCTGCTGGGCTTGAACATCAACCGCATCTTCAGCCTGGTCTTCGCCCTCGGGGCGGCCACGGCCGGACTGGCCGGTGCGCTGGCCGCGCCCATTCGCGGGGCCGATCCCTTCATGGGCGTGGAAGCGCTGGGCATCGCCTTCGTGGTGGTGGTGGTCGGCGGCCTGGGCAGCTTCTGGGGGGCGCTGATCGGCGGCATCCTGGTGGGCATCGTACAAAGCGTGATGAGCACCGTCTGGTCCGAGGGCGCGCACCTGATGATCTACGTGGCGATGGCGGCGGTGATGCTGTTGCGTCCGAATGGCTTGCTCGGTCGCCCCGGCGCGGCCTGAGGTTTCCTGCACTGGAGAATCGATGAAACAGATCGCGCATTTCCGCTATACCTTGCTGGCGGCGGCGGTGGTCCTGCTGCTGCCGCTGGTATTGACTTCCGGCACGCTGGCAACAGAAGTGCTGGTGTTCGCCCTGGCCGCGCTGGGTTGCAACCTGCTGCTGGGCTATACCGGCCTGATGTCCTTCGGCCAGGGCATCTTCTTCGGCGTGGGCAGCTATACCGCTGGCGTGGTGTTGCTGCAGCTGAAGCTGGGTCTGCTGCCCTCGCTGGCGCTGGCCGCGCTGGGCGGCGCGCTGGTGGCGCTGCTGGTGGGCTGGTTCTCGATCCGCCAGCGCGGCACCTATTTCGTGATGCTGACGCTGGCCTTCGCCCAGATGTTTTACTTCCTGGCCTATACGATGAAGGACGTCACCGGCGGCGACAACGGCTTGCTGGATATCCCGCGTCCGCCGCTGTCGCTGCTGGGCGTGACGCTGTTGCCGACCACCTCCTCGTGGCAGTACTACGCGGTGGTGGCCATCCTGTTCGTGCTGGTGTTCTGGCTCCTGCAGCGGGTGGTCGATTCGGTGCTGGGCAAGACGCTGCTGGCGGTGCGCGAGAACGAGGCGCGCGCCTCGGCGCTGGGCTATGACGTGCGCCTGCTGAAGCTGGCGGCCTTCGTCATCTCGGGTGCAGTAACCGGCCTGGCCGGTGGCCTGCACGCGATGATGACCGGCGTGGCACCGCTATCCAATATCGAATACCACACCAGCGAAGCCATCCTGGTCATGACCGTCATCGGCGGCACCGGCAACCTGTTCGCCTCGGTGCTGGGCGCGAGCTTCTATGTGCTGGTGGGCAACTGGCTCTCTACGCTGTGGCCGCGCTGGCTGATGCTGCTGGGCCTCCTGCTGATCGCGGTGAGCCTGTATATGCAGAAGGGGCTGTTCGGCCTGGCGGTGAAGATCGTCGATGTTCTGCGCGGCAGCCGGACCAAGCCGGCCGAGACGCCGCCCGTCACCCAGGAGAAGCACTCATGAGCCGCCCCATCCTGCAAGCAGTCAACGTGACCAAGCGTTATGGCAAGTTCACCGCCGTCAACGGCATCACGCTCGATATCCTGCCCGGCACCGTGCATTCGGTGATCGGCCCCAATGGCGCGGGCAAGACCACGCTGTTCCATACCCTGACCGGGACCACCCCCATCACCACCGGCAGCATCCTGGTGGAGGGCGAGGAGGTGGCGCACCTGCCCGGTTACCGGCGCGTGCAGAAGGGACTGGCACGCTCTTTCCAGGTGACCAGCCTCTTTCCCAACCTGAGCGTGTGGGAAAACCTGCGCCTGGCCGCGCAGGGCCGTTCGCCGCTGGCGGCACTGAACCCGTGGAAGCGGGCCGAGCAATTTGCCGCATCCTGCGCGCTGGCCGATCAGCTCATCACACGCCTGTCGCTGCAGGCAGTGGCGCAGCGTGCCTGCGCGGAACTCTCGCACGGCCAGCAGCGCCGGCTGGAAGTGGGCATGGCCATGGCCGGACGGCCCAAGGTGATCTTCCTGGACGAGCCGACCTCGGGCATGGGCATCGATGACATCGCCGACATGAAGCGGCTCATCCATGGCCTGCGCGAGGATTACACCGTGGTACTGATCGAGCACAACATGGATATCGTGATGGATATCTCGGACCGCATCACCGTCATGCAGCTGGGCCAGATCCTGGCGCAGGGCAAGCCGGTCGAGATCCGCAATGACGAACGCGTGCGCCGCGCTTACCTCGGCAGCATGATCACCGGAGGTCGCGCATGATGCTGCAAGTGGAAGAGGTTCACGGCTACTATAGCAAGAGCCACATCCTGCAGGGCGTGTCGCTGCAGGTCGATGCCGGCGAGGTGGTAACCCTGCTGGGCCGCAATGGCGCCGGCAAGACCACCACCCTGAAGAGCATCGTCGGCGTGGTGCCGCCGGCACAGGGGCGGGTGCTGTTCGAGGGCCAGCCCATCAACGGCCTGCCCTCCTACCAGATCGCCGCGCGTGGCGTGTGCCTGGTGCCGGAGCATCGCGGCATCTTCAAGCTGCTCACGGTGGAAGAGAACCTGACCATGGCCGCGCGCAAGCAATCGGCCTGGGGGCTGGAGGAGATCTACCGCATCTTCCCGCGCCTGAAGGAGCGCCGCAGGAATGGCGGCGGCCAGCTCTCCGGTGGCGAGCAGCAGATGCTGGCCATCGCGCGCGCCCTGATGACGCATCCGCGCGTGCTGATGCTGGATGAACCGGTGGAAGGCCTGGCGCCGGTGATCGTCGACGAGATCGTGGCGCAGATCAGGCTGATCAAGGCCACCGGGATGTCCATCATCCTGGTGGAGCAGAACCTGGAAGTCTGTACGCAACTGGCCGACCGGCACTATATCGTCGAGCAGGGACGCATCGTCTACAGCGGCAGCAATGCGGACTTCCTGGCCGATGAGGGCGTGAAGGACCGTTATCTGGGCGTCAATCTGGCGGCATGAGTGACGACGGAGCGTCCTTCGATACGCCGCTGCGCGGCTACTCAGGTCGAACGGGTTGGGGATGGCGTTGGGGATGACTTTACGTACGCGCGGTGGAGTCCCCCTTCCCGTTCGGACTGAGTAGGCCGAAGGCCGTATCGAAGAATCGCCGGTGGTAAAACCAAACAAGGAATCAACAATGGACATGAAAACACAAGCCTCCACCCTGCGCGTCAACGGCGCACGCCTGTGGGATTCGCTGATGGAACTGGGCCAGATCGGCGGCACCGCCAAGGGCGGCGTATGCCGCCTGGCCCTGACCGACCTCGACAAAGCGGGCCGTGACCTGGTCACCGCCTGGGCCCGCGCCGAAGGCATGAGCGTGGTGGTGGACCAGATCGGCAACATCTTCATGCGTCGCGCCGGCCGCAACAATGCGCTGCCACCGGTGATGACGGGTTCGCACATCGACACCCAGCCCACCGGCGGCAAGTTCGACGGCAACTACGGCGTGCTCTCCGGCATCGAGGTGATCCGCACCCTGAACCAGCACAACATCCAGACCGAGGCGCCCATCGAGGTGGCGGTGTGGACCAATGAAGAAGGTTCGCGCTTCGTACCGGTGATGATGGGCTCGGGGGTCTTCTGCGGCGCCTTCACGCTGGAGCATGCCTACAACGCCACCGATATCGACGGCAAGAAGGTACGCGACGAGCTGGAGCGCATCGGCTACATCGGCGAGCAGGTGTGTGGCGACCACCCCATCGGCGCCTACTACGAGGCGCATATCGAGCAGGGCCCGGTGCTGGAAAATGCCGACACCGTCATCGGCGTGGTGCCGGCGGTGCTGGGGCTATCCTGGTACGACTGCACGGTGACCGGTTTCGAATCCCACGCCGGCCCGACACCGATGGAAATCCGCAAGGATGCGCTGCAGGTCTCCACCCACATCATGCAGGAGGTGGTGGCCATCGCCCACCGCTATCCGCCTTACGGACGCGGTACGGTGGGCCAGGTACAGGTGATGCCCAACAGCCGCAACGTGATCCCCGGGCAGGTCAAGTTCTCCATCGACCTGCGCAATGTCAGCGAGGAGTCGCTCAATCGCATGCACGAGGACCTGCTGGCCTATCTGGAAGCCACACGCCAGAAGACCGGGCTGTCCATCGAACTGGAGCGCGTGTCCTATTTCCCGCCCTGCCCCTTCCACCCGGATTGCGTGGACAATGTGCGCGCGGCTTCCTCGGCGCTGGGCTACAAGACCATGGACGTGGTCTCCGGTGCCGGTCATGACGCCATCTACGCGGCGCGCCTGGCGCCGGCCGGGATGATCTTCGTGCCCTGCAAGGATGGGGTGTCGCACAACGAGATCGAGGATGCTCGCCCCGATCACCTCGAAGCCGGTTGCAACGTGCTGCTGCAGGCCATGCTGGCCAGCGCCGGCGTGGTCGACGACTGAGCCGGGAGCATCGATGAAACCCCGTATCGTCATTGCCCGCATGAATCACGAGACCAATACCTTCTCGCCGATTCCCACACCTCTGGACGCCTTCGCCCCGCAATGGGATGAAGCCGCCTACCGCGACCAGAAGGGTGCGCGCACCGCCATGGGCGCCTTCCTGGAAATCGCCGAAGGCCTCGGCGCCGACATCGTCACGCCGCTGGCGGCCTGGGCCAATCCCAGCGCGGCGGTGGCGGCCGATGCCTATACGCTGATGTGCGACGGCATCGTGGCCGCCATCGAACAGGGCTGCGACGCCATCATGCTGGACCTGCACGGCGCCATGGTGGCCGAGAATGCCGACGATGGCGAAGGCACGCTGCTGGAACGCATCCGCCGCATCGCCCCCGATACGCCTCTGGCGGTGGCGCTGGACCTGCATGGCAACGTCACGCAGAAGATGGTGGAGAACGCCGACATCATCGTCAGCTTCAAGACCTATCCGCATATCGACATGTTCGAGACCGGTGAACACGCCGGCCGCCTGCTGGTGGCCTTGCTGGAGAAGCGCTCGCAACCGGCGCTGGCCTGGCGCCAGGTGCCGTTGCTGTCGGCGACGCTGACCAGCAACACCTCGGCCTCGGCCATGCAGCGCGCAGTGGAAGCGGCCAAGGCGGCCGAGCAGGAGGCCGGGGTGCTGGCGGTGTCGGTGCTGGCGGGATTCCCGCTGTCGGACTTCAGGGACGCCGGCATGTCGGTCGTGGTGGTCAGCGAGAACGACCCTGCCCTGGCCGATGCGGTGGCCGAACGCATCGCCGGCCAGATCTGGAACGAGCGCGACGATTTCGTCTACGACAGCCTGCCCCTGGCGCAGTCGCTGGCCCAGGCGAGATTGCGCAGCCTGGGGCCGGGTGCCGGCCCGGTGCTGTTGCTGGACCATAGCGACAACGTCATGTCGGGCGGCACCTGCAATACCATGGATGTGCTGGAGGCGGCGCTGGAAGCGGGCCTGGAAGGGATCGCCGTGGGCCCCGTGAGCGACCCGGAGGCGGTGGCCTACATGGTGGCCGCCGGTGTCGGCGCCACCGTCACCCTGGCCGTGGGCAACAAGGTGCCGCTGACGGCGCAGGGCATTACCAAGGTACCGCCGCTGTTCTCGGGCAAGGTGCTGGCCATCACCGATGGCCGCTTCACCGTGACCGGGCCGATCTATACCGGCTCGACCATCCAGATGGGGCGCAGCGTGCTGCTCGATATCGGCCGCGCGCGCATCGTGGTGACCGAAGAGCGGGTCGAGCCCTATGACCTGGGCGTCTTCACCAGCCTGGGGCTGGACCCGGCGCAGCAATCCTTCCTGATCCTGAAGTCGCGCATGTATTGCCGGCCGGTGTTCGTCCCCATCAGTCGCGGCCTGGTGGAGTGCGACTCCGACAGCGGCGGGCCGACCAGCGCCAACCTGAAACTGTTCCCGATCAAGAAGGTGCGCCGCCCTGTCTATCCGCTGGATGCGGGCATGGACTGGTCAGCGTGAACAGCAGCGCGCCCCAGGGCGCAGGGGCGCGTGCCAGGCTGGTGCTGCTGGGGCTGGTGTGGGGCCTGAACTGGCCGGCGGTGAAAGTGGCGCTGTCGGGCGTGTCGCCCTGGGGATTGCGCACCATCGGCCTGGGCGCGGCGGCCTGCACCGTGTTCGCGCTGGGCTGGGTGCGCGGCGACCGCATGGCCGTACACGCCGGGCGCGACCGCTGGCATATCGCGGTGGCCGGGCTGCTCAATGTGGCGGCCTTCAATATCCTCCTGACCTTTGCGCAGCTCAATGCGGCCACCTCGCGGGTGGCCATTCTGACCTATTCCATGCCGCTCTGGGCCACCCTGCTGGCCTGCCTGGTGCTGCGCGAACGCCTGGATCGCCTGCGCGCGGGCGGCTTGCTGCTGGGGGCCTGCGGCCTGGGCTGGCTGCTGTTGCCGCTGATGGGCCACGGCCTCTCGCGCGGTGTCTGGCTGGCGCTGGCGGCGGCCATCACCTGGGCGGCGGGCACCGTCTATAGCAAGTGGGCGCGCATTGCCGCGCCACCGATGGCTGTGGCCGCCTGGCAACTGCTGATCGGCGCCGTGGTGGCTCTCACCGGCCTGCTGTGTTTCGAGGGCCTGCCGCATTGGCCGTCGCTGGCTGCAGTGCATCATCAGATCTGGCTGGCGCTGGGCTATCACGTCGTCTTCGGCATGGCCGCCGGCTACATCCTGTGGTTCAACATCATCGGCCAGCTGCCGGCCGGCGTGGCGGCATTGGGCACGCTGCTGGTGCCAGTGGTGGGTGTGAGCGGCGCCATGCTGCTCCTGGGCGAGCGGCCTGGCCTGTCGGACCTGGGCGGCTTCGCACTGATCTTTTGCGCTGCACTATGCGTGCTGCTGCCCACGCGGCGGCCGGCCGGACTGCCGGCGGCCTGACCCGATTCCCGAATACAACACCGCAGCCGCTCCGTCCTTTCGGGAGGGCGGCAATCTGCTTTTGCTGTGTTAGGCTAGTTAAGCTTCGAGCGACATTTCCAGTGACATTGTTCGGATAGCCAACGGCACCCGCCGCACAACAAAGCAACAGACCAACAAGCCGGGGCCGCCACCACAAGGGAGACGAGATGAAGAACCTCAAGATAGGCGTGCGCCTGGCGATCGGTTTCATTTCCTTGCTGATGCTCATGGCCGTGATGGTCGGCCTGGCAGTGTGGCGCCTGGAGAGCATCGGCGACGCCACCGATGCGATGGTCCAGGTCGCCCTGCAGAAAGAACGCGATGCCGTGCAATGGCATGCCACCATCAAGGAAAACGGTGTGCGCACCTTCGCCGTGATGAAGAGCAATGACCCGGTCTTCCAGCAATCCTTCCAGAAGCAGATCGACACCCAGTCGAGCCAGATCAGCCAGTTGCAAAAGCGCGTCGAGGCTGCCATTGAGGACCCCGAGGAGAAGCGTCTCTTCGACGAGGTCGGCAAGCTGCGCGTGACCTATCGCGATGCGCGCCAGAAGATCTTCGACATGAAGGCCGCTGGCGACGTCGACAAGGCGCGTGAGATGACCGATACCGTGCTGGTGAAGATGATGGATGACTACGCCAACGGCGTGCTGCGCTATGCCGATTTCCAGAAGAACCTGATCAATGCGGCCGCCGCCGATATCGACCGCAACTACCGCTCCGGGCGTAGCATGCTGATCGCCCTGGGCGCCATCGAGCTGCTGCTGGGTGCGATGCTGGCCTGGCTGCTCACGCGCAGCATCACGCTGCCGCTGAACCGCGCAGTGCACATCGCCGAGAACGTGGCCGCCGGCGACCTCACCTCGCATATCGACAGCGATGCCCGCGACGAGACCGGCAAGCTGCTGCACGCCCTCAAGGCCATGAATGGCAACCTGCTCGATATCGTCGGACGGGTGCGCCAGGGCAGCGATGCCATCCATACCTCTTCGCGCGAAATCGCCAGCGGCAACCTGGATCTGTCGGCACGCACCGAGCAACAGGCCGGTTCGCTGGAAGAAACCGCCTCGGCCATGGAGCAGCTGACCTCGACGGTACGCCAGAATGCCGACAACGCCCGCCAGGCCAATGCGCTGGCGGCGTCGGCCTCCGAAGTGGCCAGCCAGGGCGGTGAAGTGGTCGGTCAGGTGGTGCAGACGATGAGCGCCATCCACGCCTCATCGCAGAAGATCGCCGACATCATCGGCGTCATCGACGGCATCGCCTTCCAGACCAATATCCTGGCGCTGAACGCGGCGGTGGAAGCGGCGCGCGCTGGTGAACAGGGCCGCGGTTTTGCGGTGGTGGCTTCCGAGGTGCGCTCACTGGCACAACGCTCGGCGGCGGCGGCCCGGGAGATCAAGCAGCTCATCGATGAATCGGTAGAGAAGGTCGGCGATGGCAGCCGTCTGGTGGCGCGTGCCGGCGACACCATGCAGGAAGTGGTACAGAGCGTAGCGCGAGTGACCGAGATCGTGCGCGAGATCACCACGGCCAGCCAGGAACAAAGTGATGGCATCGAGCAGGTCAACCGGGCCATCACGGAGATCGATGGCGCCACCCAGCAAAATGCCGCGCTGGTGGAACAGGCCGCAGCGGCAGCCCGCGCCATGCAGGATCAGGCCCAGACGTTGACCGAGGCGGTCAGCGTGTTCCGGCTGACCGAGGCCGGTAGCGTGCCGGCCGAAGATCAGCGCGGCACGTCGCCTTCGACGGTGGCGCGATAGAGCGTGCGACGCAGATGCGGCGGGGTGATGGCGGCGTAGTGCTGGGTGCTGCGGTTGTCCCAGAACACCATGTCATGCGGCTGCCACTTGTGGGTGTAGACGTTGTCGGGACGGGTGATGTGCTGATGCAGTTCTTTCAGCAGCGCATCGCTTTCATCGCGCGGGATACCCACGATGTGCGAGGTGAAGCCTTCGCTGACGAAGAGGATCTTGCGACCGCTCTCGGGGTGGGTGATCACCACCGGATGCTCCACCGGCGGCACCTCATCGATCTGCTTTTGCGTCAGCGCCGGACGCCACGGCGCCAGCTTGCGCAGGCGCTCGTTGCGATAGACGTAGGAGTGCACGGCGCGCTTGTCGGCCAGCAGCGTCTTGAGCGCGGCCGGCAGGGTATCCCAGGCGTTGGCGGTGTTGGCGTAGAGCGTATCGCCCAGCTCGGCCGGCAATTCCTGCGAGTGCAGCAACGCGCCCATGCTGGGCCGGGGCAGATAGGACAGGTCGGAATGCCAGTCGGCGCCGGCATCGACCAGGCCGATGGGCTTGCCATCCTCGATCACGTTGGAGACCACCAGCAGTTCCGGGTAACCGGCCAGATGGAAGCGGTTCTGCACGTGCACCTGCAAGGGGCCGAAGCGACGGCTGAAAGCGATGTGCTGCTCGGGGGTGATGCGCTGGTCGCGGAAGACCACCACGCCATGCGCGACGAAGGCGCTGCGGATACGGGCCAGCTCGGCGTCGGACACTTCCTGGTTCAGGTCCAGGCCGATGATCTCGGCCCCCAGCGGTCCACCGAAGGGACGGATCTCGATCTGCTGGTGCGCACGCGGCGCGCTTTCCAATGTGGCAACTGACATGCCCGTTCCTCCATGATCTGCGATGACTGCGGGCTGTGGCCTCAGGGATCAAACAGATCATCCAGCCCCGGCAGTGAAAACAGGTATTACAACCCCAGCCGGACGGGCGTACAAGGAACAAGAACGCATATCGATATGCGCACAGCGTTGCAAGCGACGGCCGTTGTGGCCTGCAGCGCTACAATAGCGCCGATGAAACAGGCCACTCCCGACACCCCTGCCGACGCTACCACGCCCAGTACCGATGCCAGCCAGCGCAGCGCGCGCAAGCTGCCACCGCGCCCGGCGGTGGCCGTGCTGTCGCCCGAGGAAGCGGCAGCGCGACAGCAGAAAAAGGAAAAGCGCGATGCGCAGATCCGGGGCGTCGACTCCATTGCCGCCATGCGCGAGGCCATCCGCCAGGCCAGCGCGCGCCTGCCGGTGCTCACCACCATCCCGCGCCTGGGGCCGATGAAGACGGCGGCGTTTCGCCAGCGGGCCGCCGCCGGCCTGCCCTTCATCATGACCGGCATGGCCACGCGCTGGCCACTGTCGACGCTGACGGTGGCCACGCTGCGCGCGCATTTCGGTTCCCTGGCGGTGCGGGCGCGCGTGGGCGACTACATCAATACCGCCTTCGCCCCGGACCGGGCCATGCAGGACATGCGCCTGCTGGATTACCTGGACCTGGTGGAGCGCGAAACCGATGGGCTGCCACCCTATCTCGGCAACCTGGAGTTACGTGAACTCAATGCGCTTTGTCACTGGCCCAACTTCTTCGACAAGATGGGCCCGCCGCGCTTCTGGATCGGCCCGGCCGGCACCGTCACGCCCCTGCATTGCGACTATGACGACAATGTCTTCACGCAGATCTGGGGCAGCAAGCGCATCTGGGTGGCGCCACCGCATCACGATCAGTATCTCTATCCGCGCGAGGCCAACGCCATCCTGTTCGGCTCGCCCTTCGATCCGGATCATCCCGATCTGGAACGCTTCCCACTGGCCCGCCAGGCCGCGCTGGTGGACTGCGTGATGCAACCGGGCGAGATGCTCTACCTGCCGGCCGGCTGGTACCACCAGGTCAGCTCGCTGAGCTTCTCGCTGTCCTGCAATCGCTGGGCGCGGGGCCGGCCGCTGGTGCTGGCTCGCCCCTAACGGCGGCTGCGCAGCGACGCGCGCTGCAGCCGCGCCACTGCGCGCACCAGTTCATCGGATGACATCGAGGCAAAGCCCAGGCGCGAACCATTGATGGATTCTCCCAGCGGCGAGAACTGGCTGCCGCTGCGCACGAACAAGCCTTCGCTGATGGCGTTCCTGGCCAGGGCATCGACGTCGAGGTCCTCGGAAAAAGTGACCCACAGCGCCAGTCCGCCCTCGGGTACGCGGGTGGAGATGCGGTCGCCGAAGCTGCGTTGCAGGCAATCCAGCAATACCTCCTGACGATCCCGATAGTGCTTGCTGCTGCGCCGCACGTGCCGGCGCAGTTCGCCATCGGTGATGAGCTCGGCCAGCATCTTCTGCAGGATGGCGTCACCGTGGGTGGCCAGCAGGTGCTGGTTGCCCTCCAGGGTGGCGATCAGATTCTCGGGGCCGACCACGAAGCCGCAGCGAAAACTCGATCCCAGCAACTTGGAGAGCGAACCGACATAGATCACATGACGCTGCCACGGATCGCTGGCCAACGGCGCGTAGGGGCGGCCGGTGAAGTGATACTCGTGGTCATAGTCTTCCTCGATGATGGCAAATCCATGCCGGATTGCCAGTCCCAGCAGCTTCTCCCGGCGATCGGCGCGCAGGCTCACCGTGCTGGGGAACTGGTGGTGCGGCGTGAGGTAGATGAAGCGGATGGGGCGGCGTCGGCACAGGGTCTCCACTTGCTCGACCTGGCAGCCATGCGCATCGATATCCACGACTTCCACGCGCGCGCCCAGCGCCTGGAAGATGGCCCAGGCCGGTGGATAGCTGAGCCGCTCGACCACCACCGTATCGCCCGGTCGTATCAGCGCCGCTGCCGCCAGGTGCAGGGCCATCTGCGTGCCCTGGGTCAGGCAGATGTTGGCCGGCGATACCGCCAGCGCGCGCGTGGCAGCCAGCATGCCGGCCAGTGCCTCGCGCAATTGCCGCGCCGATTCCAGGTTGCCATAGCGTACCCGGCCATTACGCAGGCTTTCGCGCAGCGCACGGCGATAGTGACGGTGCAGGATGGCCTGGGGCAGCAGGCGGTGGTCTGGCGAGCCATTGTCGAAGTACATCATGCGCCTATCCCGCAGGGCTCCCTGCGGCGGCAGTTCATCGAAATACCCGGGCAGGGACAGCGTCTGCAAGGCGGGGGCGAAGAGGCGATCCTGCGCTCCCGGCGCGCCATGCACCGCGCCCCGATCAAAGGCGCTGCTGACGTAGGTGCCGCTGCGCTCGCGACTGACCAGCCAGCCTTTGATGGCCGCTTCTTCATAGGCCACGATGACGGTCTTGCGGTTCACGCCCAGCATGGCGGCCATGTCGCGGGTTCCCGGCAGTGCCGCGCCGGGCAGCAGGCGACCGTCACCGATGGCGCGCGCCAGGCCGGCCACGATATCCCGGTAGGAGACGCTTGCACCGGCTTGACCGAGATCGAGCAGCAGGCGCCAGTTTCTGATCTGGACCATGTGAAATTATCAAAACTGGAGGTTTTGGAGGGTCCTATTCTAGCCGCACAATCGCTCCATCGATGACAGGCCATTGCGGCCCATGGACCAGGGAGAACAGCATGCAGGAGCATTACAGGATAGCGATCGCCAATGGCACGCAGGATTTCACCAGCGGTGACGGGCTGCTGCTCGACGCGGCGCTGGAACAGGGTATCTCGCTGCCCTTCTCCTGCCGACGCGGCGAGTGCGGATGCTGCCGCGTGCGCGTGCTGGAAGGCCGGCACCGGCGTCTGCCCTACCAGGCCCTGGGCACGCCCTATCCGCTGGCCGAGGACGAGATACTGCTGTGCCAGAGCCATGCCTGCAGCGACATGCGCATCGAGGTCCCGGGCTGGCCGCTGCCGGCGCAGGCCTTGCGCTTCGAGGCCGAGGTGCTGGAGAAGCGTCCCCTGAGCGCCAGCGTGACCTGCCTGGTACTGCGCCCTTTGGGCGAGCAGCAACCACCGGTAAGACCGGGGCAGTACCTGCGCTTCTATCTCGACGATGGCAGCAGCCGCTGCTTCTCGGTGGCCAACCTGCCGGCGCTGGAAGAGGGCCGGCTGGAATTCCATATCCGGCAGGTACGCGATGGGCATTTTTCCGGGCGCATGCTCAGCCACCTGCAGGCCGGTGACCGGCTGGCGCTGGAGGGCGGCTTCGGTGCCTGTACCTGGCAGGCCGCGTCCGTGACCGGGGCCAGTGAGCTGGTGTTGCTGGCCACCGGCACCGGTTATGCCGGCATCAAGCCCATCCTGCTGGCGGCGCTGGCCGATGCCCACGCCGCGCCGGCGCTGCGGGTGACGCTCTACTGGGGCAATGCCGAGGCGGGTGATTTCTACGATGCCGCCTTCCTCGATGCACTGGCCGCGCGTGAGCCGCGCCTGCGCTGGGTTGCGGCCAACGGCGCCCTGGGGGAACAGGTACAGGCGCTGGCCGCTGCCGGTGGCCACCACTGGCCCGCCACGCAACTGGTCGCCTGCGGCAATCCGGCCATGATCGCCGCGTTGCATGAGGCCTGCGCACGCTGGGGCGTGTCGCCACAGCAGCTGGTGACGGAGGCCTTCGTTCCGTCCGGTGCCAGCGTGGCACCGATGGCGCTGGGCAGCCTGGACCCGGTGTTCGAACGGGTGGGGCCGCGCTATGCGCTGGAAGGCATGCTCACCGCGCGCGCCCAATCCATCCGCGCCGTGGCGCAGATCGCCGGCAAGCTCAGGGTCGGCATGTCGACCGCCGAGGCCGTGGAGATGGCCGACCGCCACCTGCGCGACATGGGGGCGTCGCACACCTGGCATCCGACCTACATCCGCTTCGGCGATGACACGGTGCGCACACCGCGCCAGGGCGTGCAGCGCGAACGGGTGCTGCGTGAGAGCGATATCGTGGTAGTCGATATCGGCCCGGTCTGGGATGGTTGCGAGGGCGATTTCGGCGACACCTTCGTGTTCGGCAACGAAGCCTTGCACCATGCCTGCGCCCAGGCCGCACGCGATGTCTTCGACGCCACCCGGGCGGCATGGGAAACCGGCTTGAGCGGTCGCCAGCTATACGACTTTGCCCAGGTCGAGGCCCGGCGCGCAGGCTGGCTGCTGGAGCGCAACCTGGCCGGGCATCGCGTTTCGGACTTCCCGCATGCGCTGTTCGGCCCGGCCAAGCTGGCCGAGATGGAGATCATCCCCAGCCAGGCGTTGTGGGTGCTGGAGATCCAGTTGCGTCATCCGAGCTATCCGGTGGGGGCCTTCTACGAAGACCTGCTGATCGGCTTGCCGGGGCAGTAGTCCGACACGCGTTGTCATCGCGAAGGACGAAAAAAAAACCGCATCCGTGGATGCGGTTTTTCTTGTCGCGATTGCGATCAACCCACCAGCTTCTTGCGCAGCAATTCGGTCAGCTGCGCCGGGTTGGCCTTGCCGCGCGTGGCCTTCATGGCCTGGCCGATCAGGGCGTTGATGGCCTGCTCCTTGCCGGCGCGGAATTCGGCGACCGACTTCTCGTTGGCGGCCAGCACCTGGTCGACGATGGCTTCCAGCGCACCGCTGTCGGAGATCTGCTTGAGGCCCTTGGCTTCGATGATGTCATCGGCCAGGCTGTCCTTGTCGGAGCGGGCTTCCCACATGCCGGCGAAGACTTCCTTGGCGATCTTGTTGGAGATGGTTCCATCGGCGATGCGCTTCAACAGCAGCGCCAGTTGCGCGGCCTTGACGGGGGCATCGGCGATGTCGGTGTCTTCGCGGTTCAGGGTCGAGGCTACGTCGCCCATCAACCAGTTGGCGGCCGGCTTGGCCTGGTCGCGACCGGCGGCGGCGACCACGGCTTCGAAGTAGGAAGCCATGCCCTTGGACTGGGTCAGCACCATGGCATCGTATTCCGGCAAGGCGTATTCGGCCACGAAGCGCTCGCGCATGGCGCCGGGCAGCTCGGGCATGGTGGTCTTGACGCGGTCGATCCACTCCTGCGAGATCGCCAGCGGCGGCAGGTCGGGGTCGGGGAAGTAACGGTAGTCCTGCGCGTCTTCCTTGCTGCGCATGGAGCGGGTTTCCTTCTTGTCCGGATCGTAGAGGCGGGTTTCCTGGACCACGGTGCCGCCGTCTTCGATCAGCTCGATCTGGCGACGCACTTCGTAGTTGATGGCCTCTTCCAGGAAGCGGAAGGAGTTCAGGTTCTTGATCTCGCAGCGGGTGCCGAATTTTTCCTGGCCGACCGGACGCACGGAGACGTTGGCGTCGCAGCGGAACGAGCCTTCCTGCATGTTGCCGTCGCAGATGCCCAGCCACACCACCAGCGAGTGCAGCGCCTTGGCGTAGCCGACGGCTTCGGCGGCGCTGCGCATTTCGGGTTCGGTGACGATTTCCAGGAGTGGCGTGCCGGCGCGGTTCAGGTCGATGCCGGTCATGCCCTGGTAGTCTTCGTGCAGCGACTTGCCGGCGTCTTCTTCCAGGTGGGCGCGGGTCAGGTTGATGGTCTTGATCTCGGTCTTGCCATCCTTCTCGACGGCGAAGGACATGGTGCCGCCTTGCACCACGGGGATCTCGAACTGGCTGATCTGATAGCCCTTGGGCAGGTCAGGGTAGAAGTAATTCTTGCGCGCGAACACCGAGCGCGGCGCGATGGTGGCGCCGATGGCCAGGCCGAACTGGATGGCACGTTCCACTGCGCCCTTGTTCAGTACCGGCAGCACGCCCGGCAGGGCCAGGTCCACCGGACTGGCCTGGGTGTTGGGTTCGGCGCCGAAGCGGGTCGAGCTGCCGCTGAAGATCTTGGATTGGGTCGAAAGCTGCGTGTGCGTTTCCAGACCGATGACGACTTCCCACTGCATGATGTTGTCCTTGCGAATGCTGTTGTTGGTGACGAGGGTCAGGCGATCAGGCCGGTTCGCGCAGGTGCCAGTCGGTGGCCTGCTGGAACTGGTGCGCCACGTTCAAGAGGCGCGCTTCGTCGAAGTAGTTGCCGATGATCTGCAGGCCGACCGGACGCTTGCCGTTCTTTTCGCCCTGGCCGAAGCCGCAGGGAATCGACATGCCCGGCAGGCCGGCCAGGCTGGTGGAGAGCGTAAAGATGTCGGCCAGGTAGTTGGCCACCGGGTCGTTGGTCTTGTCACCGAGATCCCAGGCGACGGTGGGCGAGACCGGGCCCATGATGACGTCGCACTGGCGGTCCGGGCCGGCCAGGGCGTTCTGGAAGTCCTGGGCGATCAGGCGGCGGATCTTCTGGGCCTGCAGGTAGTAGGCGTCGTAGTAGCCATGCGAGAGCACGTAGGAGCCCACCAGGATGCGGCGCTTGACCTCTTCGCCGAAGCCCTCGGCGCGCGACTTCTTGTACATGTCGGCCAGGTCCTTGTAGTCGGCGGCGCGGTGGCCGTAGCGCACCCCGTCGAAGCGCGACAGGTTGGACGAGGCTTCGGCCGGGGCGATCACGTAATACACGGGGATCGACAGTTCGGTCTTGGGCAGGGAGATGTCGACCAGGGTGGCGCCGAGCTTTTCGAATTCGACCAGCGCGCCACGCACGGCCGCTTCCACGTCGGCGGCCAGGCCGGCGCCGAAGAATTCCTTGGGCACGCCGATGCGCAGGCCTTGCAGGCTGTCGTTAAGCGAACGGGTGAAGTCTTCCTTGGGGCGCTGCAGGCTGGTGGAATCACGCTCGTCGAAACCGGTCATGGTGTTCAACAGCAGGCCGCAATCCTCGGCGGTCTTGGCGATCGGGCCGCCCTGGTCCAGCGAGGAGGCAAAGGCGATCATGCCGTAGCGCGAGACGCTGCCATAGGTCGGCTTGATGCCGGTGACGCCGCACAGCGAGGCCGGCTGGCGGATCGAGCCGCCGGTGTCGGTGGCGGTGGCCGCCGGCGCCAGGCGCGCCGCCACGGCGGCGGCAGAGCCGCCCGAGGAGCCGCCGGGGACGGCTTTGCGGTCCCAGGGGTTCAGGGTGGGGCCGTAGTAGGAGTTCTCGTTGCCCGAGCCCATGGCGAATTCGTCGCAGTTGAGCTTGCCCAGCGTGACCGTGCCGGCGGCATTGAACTGTTCGACGACAGTCGCATCGAAGGGGCTCACATAGTTTTGCAGCATGCGTGAACCGGCCGTGGTACGCCAGTTGCGGGTGACGAAGATATCCTTGTGGGCGATCGGCACACCGGTCAGGGGACCGGCGTCCTGACCTGCCAGGCGTGCATCGGCGGCCCTGGCCTGCGCCAGCGTGAGCTCGCGGTCCACGTGCAGGAAGGCGTTCAGGTCGCTGGCCTCGATGCGGTCGAGGAACAGGGTGGCCAGTTCGGCGGCGGAAATCTTGCGCGCTTGCAGTTGCGCGGACAGTTCTTTGAGGGTGAGCTTGTGCATGGAATTGGTTGGGCTGCGATCTTGCGGGTCGACACTGCCGCTTTGCGGCGCCGGTCGGGCTTGGTCAGGGGCCGGGGCAGGGAATTATTCGATCACCTTGGGCACCAGGTACAGGCCGTCCTGGGTGGCCGGGGCCGGTTGCTGGTAGTCTTCGCGGCGATTGGACTCGGTCACCGCATCTTCGCGCAGGCGCAGCGCCAGCGCCGGCTCGATGGCGGCGATCGGGTGCGACAGCGGTTCTACGCCGGTGGTGTCGATGGCCTTCATCTGCTCCACCAGGGCGAAGATGCCATTGAGCTTCTCCAGCGTTTCACCGGCCTGGGCGTCGGTAAGCTCCAGGCGGGACAGGTTGGCGATGCGTTTGACGTCGGAAAGGGCTAGTGACATGGTCGAGTGGGCGCGCCGGGCGCCAGGCAATAGTGAAACAGGTTGAATTGGGAAGACTCCGCGCCGCTGACGCCGGGCGATGCGCCGGGCAATGTTTTCGGGGCCTCGCGACTGTCGGCAAGCTGACTTGCCTGACAGGTTGGCCGGCTCATGGCGCCTGCCGGGTAAAAAACGGCAAACCCGCGCCAGATGGCGGCTGGCAGGTTCCGGACTGCTGATATTTTTGGCAGACCGGCTTGCTGGTTTCTCTGGAATTATAAGGTAGAATGTCGGATTAATGCCTTGCTGGCGCCGGTTTTTCGCGTCGCCGCGGTCATGAACGGACACCCCCCCTATCAAAAAGCTAGGCGCCCCATGGCGGGCGCATCAGGACAACTCATGTTTGGATTTCTCCGTAGTTATTTTTCCAACGATCTGGCAATCGACCTCGGCACCGCGAACACGCTGATCTACGCGCGCGGTCATGGCATCGTGCTGGACGAGCCGTCGGTGGTGGCAATTCGCCAGCAAGGCGGCCCCAATGGCAAGAAGACCATCCAGGCAGTGGGCAAGGAAGCCAAGCAGATGCTGGGCAAGGTGCCTGGCAACATCGAGGCGATCCGCCCGATGAAGGACGGCGTGATCGCCGATTTCACCGTCACCGAGCAGATGTTGAAGCAGTTCATCCGCATGGTGCACGACTCCAAGCTGTTCCGCCCCTCCCCGCGCATCATCATCTGCGTGCCCTGCGGCTCGACCCAGGTGGAACGCCGTGCCATCCGTGAATCGGCGCTGGGCGCCGGCGCTTCCCAGGTCTACCTGATCGAGGAACCGATGGCCGCAGCCATCGGCTCGGGCCTGCCGGTCTCGGATGCCACCGGCTCGATGGTGGTGGACATCGGCGGCGGCACCACCGAAGTGGGCATCATCTCGCTGGGCGGCATGGTCTACAAGGGTTCGGTGCGCGTGGGCGGCGACAAGTTCGACGAAGCCATCGTCAACTACATCCGCCGCAACTACGGCATGCTCATCGGCGAACAGACCGCAGAAGCGATCAAGAAGGAAATCGGCTCTGCCTTCCCGGGCTCGGAAGTCAAGGAAATGGAAGTCAAGGGCCGCAACCTGTCCGAAGGCATCCCGCGCTCCTTCACCATCTCCAGCAATGAAATCCTGGAAGCCCTGACCGATCCGTTGAACAACATCGTCTCGGCCGTGAAGAACGCGCTGGAACAGACCCCGCCGGAACTGGGCGCCGACATCGCCGAAAAGGGCATGATGCTCACCGGCGGTGGCGCCCTGCTGCGCGACCTGGACCGCCTGCTGATGGAAGAGACCGGCCTGCCCGTGATCGTGGCCGAAGACCCGCTGACCTGCGTGGTGCGCGGCTCGGGCATGGCGCTGGACCGCATGGACAAGCTGGGCTCGATCTTCTCGGCCGAATAAGCCGAACCCGCATCTGGCCGGCCCTGCGCCGGCCTTTGCACATCAGACGCAGCACAGACGCACTTGTTACAACCGGTGGCCACGTACCACCGGAGGACGGGGAACCGATACGTTCACACTATGACGCAGTTCATGCCGACTCAGCCTTCGCCGCGCAGCTTGCCTGCGACTGGGGCAGCAGACCGGCCGGATCTGGCTAGGATGGACGCACCGGATCCCCTTTTTGTTATCGTTTTCGACGCAGGAAGTGAGTTATCCGCCTGCAGCGCGCCGCCTAGTGCGGCCCTGCTGACGGCCTGACGCCATGGAAATCCCACCACTCTTCAAGCAGGGCGCCTCGGCCCGGGTGCGCGTGACGATCTTTGCGCTGCTGTCGGTCGTGATGCTGGTGGTCGACGCCCGCATGCACGTCCTGGGCACTATCCGCCAGGCGCTGGGCACGGCCCTCTACCCCTTCCAGACGGTCGCCATGGTGCCGCGCGACGCCGCCACCAGCCTGGCCGATTCGGTCACCTCGCTGAGCGCGCTGCAAAAGGAAAACCGCGACCTGCGCCAGCAGCAGATCATCAATGCCCAGGTGATGCAGCAGGAGCGCCTGCTGGCGGCCGAGAACGCCCAGCTGCGCAAGCTCCTGGACATGCAGCAGAAGGTGCCGGTGAAGTCCATCGTGGGTGAGATCCTCTACGATGCGCGCGACCCCTTCACCCGCAAGATCATCCTCAACCGTGGCTCGCAACAGGGCGTCACCGCCGGCCAGCCCGTGATTGACGATGTGGGCATCGTGGGCCAGGTGACTCGCGTCTTCCCATTTACGTCTGAAGTCACGCTGCTGACCGACAAGGACCAGGCCATTCCCGTGCAGGTACTGCGCAACGGCTTGCGCAGCGTGGCCTACGGCCGTGGCCAGACCGGCGCGCTGGACCTGCGCTTCATGCCGGCCAATGCCGACATCCAGAAGGGTGACATGCTGGTGACGTCGGGCATCGACGGCGTCTATCCGCCCGGCCTGTCGGTGGCCAGCGTGGTGCTGGTGGAGACGCGTTCGGCCGATTCCTTCGCCCGCATCGTCTGCCGCCCGCTGGCCGGTATCGACCGCCACCGCCAGCTGCTGATCCTGCTGGTGGAACAGAACCTGCCGCCACGCCCGGAACCGGACGTGATCGACGAGAAGTCCGCCAAGCTCTTCAAGCGCCGCCTGCGCGACAGCACCCGTGACACCAGCGCCGATGACGCCAACGCCACGCCCAAGGACAAACCCGCCGATGAGCGCAAGGGCGCGGCCAACGTGACGCCGGCGGCTCCCGCAGCAGCTGCGGCTGCCCCCGCAGCCCCGGCCGCCGCCAAGGAAAAAGCCCGATGAACGATCCGCACTACATCCTCCTGCCGGCCAATCCGCTGTTCATTGCGTTCAGCCTGATCGTGGCCTTCGTGCTGAACCTGATGCCCTGGGGCCAGATGGTCGGCGTGCCCGACTTCGTGGCGCTGGCGCTGGTGTTCTGGAACATCCACCAGCCGCGCAAGGTCGGCATCAGCGTAGCCTTCATGATGGGCCTGCTGATGGATGTCAACGAAGCCACGCTGCTGGGCGAGAACGCATTGGCCTATACCCTGTTGTCCTACTTCGCCATCATGATCCACCGCCGCGTGCTGTGGTTCCCGCTGCGCACCCAGGCGCTGCACGTGCTGCCGCTGATGCTGCTGGCACAGGCGGTGCAGCTGGTGGTACAGCTGATGGTGACGGGCAAGTCGCCGGACTGGTTCTACTTCAGCGAGAGCCTGGTCTCGGCCCTGCTGTGGCCGGTGGTGAGCCTGTTGTTGCTGGCGCCCCAGCGCCGCGCCATCGACCGCGACGAGAACCGCCCCATCTGAGGGCCGGGACAGAAGCAGCATGACCGAATTCAAGAATACCGCCCATGAGCTGAGGCTGTTCCGGCTGCGCCTGCTGGCCATGAGCGTGCTGGTGCTGGTCTGCTTCGGACTGTTGCTGGCGCGCTTCCTGTGGCTGCAGGTGGTGCGCCACGACGCCTATGCCGCCCAGGCCGAGGAAAACCGCATCTCGGTGGTGCCCATCGTGCCCAATCGCGGCCTGATCATGGACCGCAACGGCGTGGTGCTGGCCCGCAACTATTCCGCCTATACGCTGGAAATCACGCCCTCCAAGATCAAGACCAACATCGATGACCTGATCGATGAGCTGGGCACCCTGGTGGAGATCCAGCCGCGCGACCGTCGCCGCTTCCGCCGCCTGCAGGAAGAATCCAAGAACTTCGAAAGCGTGCCCATCCGCACCCGCCTGACCGACGAGGAAGTGGCCAAGTTCACTGCCCAGCGCTACCGTTTCCCGGGCGTGGAGGTGCAGGCGCGCCTGTTCCGCCAGTATCCCTATGGCAAGACGGCGGCCCATGTGATCGGCTACATCGGCCGCATCAGCCAGCGCGATGCCGATCGCATCGCCGATTCGGATGACGAGGCCAACTACAACGGCACCGACTACATCGGCAAGGAAGGCCTGGAAAAGAGCTACGAAAGCCAGTTGCACGGCACTACCGGTTACGAGGAAGTGGAAATCTCGGCCAGCGGGCGCGCGGTGCGCTCGCTCTCGCGCACACCGGCTACGCCGGGCAAGAACCTGATCCTGTCCATCGATATCGAACTGCAGAAGGTGGTGGAAGAAGCCTTCGGCGACCAGAAGGGGGCGCTGGTGGCGATCAACCCGGCCACCGGCGATATCCTGGCCTATGTCTCGCAGCCGTCCTACGACCCCAACCTGTTCGTCGAAGGCATCGACCAGCAGAGCTGGGACGAGCTGAACAAGTCGCCTGACCGGCCGCTGCTGAACCGGCCACTGTCGGGCCTGTATTCGCCCGGCTCGACCTACAAGCCCTTCATGGCGCTGGCCGCGCTGGAACTGGGCAAGCGCCGCCCGCAGGATGCCATCCGCGATCCGGGTTTCTTCGTGCTGGGCAACCACCGTTTCCGCGATGACAAGGAAGGCGGCCACGGCGTGGTGGACATGTACCGCTCCATCGCCATCTCCTGCGACACCTACTACTACATGCTGGCCAATGACATGGGGGTCAACGCCATCCATGACTTCATGAAGCCCTTCGGTTTCGGCCAGATCACCGGTATCGACCTGGAGCACGAGAAGCGCGGCATCCTGCCGTCCACCGAATGGAAGCGCAACTCCTTCCGCAAACCCGAGCAGAAGCGCTGGATCGCCGGTGATACGGTCTCACTGGGCATCGGCCAGGGCTACAACAGCTTTACCCCGTTGCAGCTGGCGCAGGCCATGTCGGTATTGGCCAACAATGGCGTGGTGATGAAGCCCCACCTGGTCAAGATCGTCGAGGACGGCGTCACCCACGAACGCACCGAAACCGTGCCCAAGGAAAGCTACCGCATCCCGCTGAAGCAGGAAAACGTCGATTTCATCAAGCGCGCCATGGTCGGCGTGGTCAAGGAAGGGACCGGCGCAGCCGCTTTCCGTGGCGCGCCCTATGAGTCTGGCGGCAAGACCGGTACGGCCCAGGTGGTCAACATCGCCAAGAACCAGAAGTATGATTCGCGCAAGCTCTCGCGCATCTTCCATGACAACGGCCTCTACATCGGCTTCGCCCCGGCGGACTCGCCGCGCATCGCCATTGCGGCGGTGGTCGAGAACGGTGGCTGGGGTGCCGGCGTGGCCGCGCCGCTGGTGCGCAAGGCCATGGATTACTTCATGCTGGGCAAGCGTCCCAACGAGCCGATCAAGTCGGTGGCGCCGTCCGAGGGCGTGAGCGCCGATACGCCGGTGGAAGGCCCCACCTCCGAGGATGGCGGCAGCACCACGCCGACGGTCCAGCCGGACGTGCAGGAATGAACCCGCACCGCATTTGAATGCTTGCGCGCCCGGCCGAGGTCGCGGCGCGCAAGACCTGACATCGCAACAAGCAGTACGCACGAGGAGCCGGCATGAGCCTGCAACGTCCGCCCCTGTGGCAAATCATCAAGCCGCACCTGACGGTGTTCGACGGCGCGCTGTCGCTGATCGTCTTCCTGATCCTGTCGGTGGGCATCGTGACCCTCTATTCGGCCGGCATGAACTTCCCCGGCCGGGTCGAAGACCAGCTGCGCAATATCCTGGTGGCCTTCATCGTCATGTGGATCGCCGCCAACGTCTCGCCACAACTATTGCTGCGCATGGCGGTGCCGGTCTATACGGTGGGGGTGACCTTGCTCATCGCGGTGGCCCTGTTCGGCATCATCAAGAAGGGCTCGCGCCGCTGGCTCAATATCGGCGTGGTGGTGCAGCCCTCCGAGATCATGAAGATCGCCATGCCGCTGATGCTGGCCTGGTACTTCCAGAAGCGCGAGGGCATGCTGCGCTGGGATGCCTTCGTGGTGGCAGCCATCCTGCTGCTGATCCCGGGCTTCCTGATCATCCGCCAGCCCGACCTGGGCACGGGCCTGCTGGTGCTGGCGGCCGGCTTCTACGTGATCTTCTTCGCCGGCCTGCCCTGGAAGATCCTGCTGGCCCTGGTCATCGCCGGTGCGGCCAGCCTGCCGGTGGTGTGGTCCTTCATGCACGATTACCAGCGCCAGCGCGTCATGATGCTCATCGACCCGACCTCCGACCCGCTGGGCAAGGGCTTCCACATCATCCAGTCGACCATCGCCATCGGCTCGGGCGGTGTGACCGGCAAAGGCTGGCTGATGGGCACGCAGACCCACCTGGAATTCATCCCGGAACGTACCACCGACTTCATCTTCTCGGTCTATTCGGAGGAGTTCGGGCTGATCGGCAATATCGTGCTGCTGGTGCTGTACCTGTTGCTGATCGGGCGCAGCATGATCATCACGGCCAATGCGCCCACGCTCTTCACGCGCCTCCTGGGTGGGGCCATCACGATGATCTTCTTCACCTATGCCTTCGTCAACATGGGCATGGTCAGCGGCATCCTGCCGGTGGTCGGCGTGCCGCTGCCCTTCATGAGCTACGGCGGTACCGCCCTGGTGACGCTGGGCCTGGGCGCAGGCATCCTGATGAGCATCCAGCGCCACCGCAAGCTGGTGCAGAGCTAGCTGAACACGGACCGGGACGCGCCCGGTCCGTGGACCATTTTCGTTGCCCGGATGGCAATTCCGGCCGGGCCGGTGAACTTGCGCCACTGACGAGTTGTCAGCCAGGGTGCATTGCACTCTGGTATCGTTGCGAACATTCCGGCCGGACAGGCGTGATTAGGCCCGGCACATCGACTTGTTGACCAAGGACAGGCCCATGGGAACACCATCACTCGACACACCAGGCGGGGCCACGCTCCCGCCAGCCTTGCCCACCCTGCCCGCAGCCCTGCGCTGGGGCAGCTTGCTGCTGCCGCTATGGCTGGCGGCCTGCGGCACGGCGCCCACCACCAATCACCAGACTGCCCAGGCGCCCACGCCGGTCAAGACCGGCAGCGCGCGCCCGTCCAACGTGCCGGCGCTGCCGCCAGCCGGTTCCGGACGGGGCGGTTACTACAAGGATGACGGTCCGGGTGACCATATCCCCGATGGCCTGCTGGACGTGGCCGATGCCGAACCGCAGGTGGAACCGGTCTCCAAGGCCGCCAGCAAGCCCTATGCGGTGTTCGGCAAGACCTATGTGCCACTGACCGACAACCAGCCCTTCATCCAGCGCGGCATCGGCAGCTGGTATGGCAAGAAATTCCACGGCCAGAAGACGTCCTCGGGCGAACTCTACGACATGTACAAGATGACCGCGGCCCACCCCACGCTGCCCATCCCCTCCTACGCGCGGGTGACCAACCTGAAGACCGGCAAGCAGGTGATCGTGCGCATCAATGACCGGGGCCCCTTCCATTCCAGCCGCATCATCGACCTGTCCTATACGGCGGCGCTGAAGCTGGGTTACCTGGGCAATGGCAGCAGTGAGCTGGAGGTCGAGCGCATCCTGCCCGAGGAGGCCCAGCGCATGGCCGACGCGCGTCGCAACGGCACCACGCTGGCCGCGGCCGATCCGATCAACCAGGCCGCCAACAACGGTGCGGGCGTCTCGACAGGGGCGGTGGAGATCAATTCGGTCAGCGCGCAAAGCCTGCCTCCGCAACCCACCGTGGCGGCGGTGCAGCCGATCAATGCCGCCACCTCCAGCGCTGCCGGCGGCGCGGGCCTGACCGGTGGCGGCGGCATCATCAATGCGGTGGCCAGCGGTTCGGCACCTTCTCCGGCCATGCCCCAGGCGGTGCCGCTGACGGCGGGTTACTACCTGCAGTTCGGTGCCTACTCGCAGGAGGCCAATGCCCTGCAGGCTCGCGACAAGCTGCTGCCCAGCCTCTCGGGCATCGTCGACAGCATGCAGGCGGTCCAGGTCAATGGCTTGTATCGCCTCTATGCCGGCCCCTATCCGACCCGCCCGGCGGCCCAGAATGCCGCCACGCTGGTGCGCCAGCGCAGCGCCGGGACACCCTTCATCGTCGAGCGTTGAGTCCTGGCAGCGTTGGAAAAACGCGGATGCAAAGCACACCCGTTCGGACTGAGTAGCGGCTAAGCCGCGTATCGAAGGCGCACCGCCGGCACGTCTTCGATACGGCCCTGCGGGCCTACTCAGTCCGAACGGTTGCATTGGGTTTCACTGCTCGCTGACGTCGTCATCCAGTCGCGCGTCCTGCCTGATCTGCAGCGCGCGTTCATACAGCGCGTTCTTCTTCTGGCCGGTGATCTGCGCGGCCAGCGCGGCAGCCTGCTTCACCGGCAGCTCCGCCAGCAGGATGCGCAAGACGCGCTCGGCATCGGCAGCCTCGCCATCGACCGGCTGCGCCCCTTCCAGCAAGACCACGAATTCGCCGCGCTGGCGATTGGCATCCTGCTCCAGCCAGGCCGGGGCCTCGCCCAGCGGGCAACGGTGGATATCCTCGAAGAGCTTGGTCAGTTCGCGCGCCAGCACGATCTGGCGCTGCGGCCCGAACACCTGCAGCATCGACTGCACGGTCTCGACGATGCGATGGGGCGCCTCATAGAACACCAGTGCCGCCTCCAGCGCGACCAGCTCCTGCAGCGCCGTCTCGCGCTGGCGCGTCTTGGCCGGCAGGAAACCGACGAACTGGAAGCGCGCATCGGTCAGGCCCGAGGCCGACAAGGCCGTCACCGCCGCCGAGGCGCCCGGTAGCGGAACCACCTGCAAGCCGGCCGCGCGCACCGCGTCGACCACCCGCGCGCCGGGGTCGGAGATGGCCGGTGTACCGGCATCCGAGACCAGCGCTACCCGCTGCCCGGCGCGCAGGCGCTCGATGATCTTGTCGGCGGCTTCGCGCTCGTTGTGCTCGTGCGCGGCCAGCAAGGTTTTGGAGAGGCCATACCGCTGTAACAACTGGCTGGTATTGCGGGTATCCTCACAAGCCACGGCATCGGCGATGGCCAGCACGTGCAGGCCGCGCAGGCTGATGTCGCAGACGTTTCCGATGGGCGTGGCCAGCACATATAATGCCGACACCGGATAGTTTTGCTGGGCGGCATCATGCAGGACAGAGGCGGCGACGCTGGAATTCTGATTCATTTGGGGGGGGCGGGATGTTCACTGGATTGAAAAAAATGACCACGCTGGCGGCCCTGCTGGGTCCGCTGGTCCTGCCTTGCCTGGCGACGACGCCAGCCGTGGCAGCCGACAGTGTACCCTTGCTGGCGCAGGCGGCTACACCCGCGCTGTCGGCACCGCCTTCCGGCGGCTCCGCCAATGAGGCGCCCGCCCCCGAAGCCGGCAGCGACATGCAGGCGCCACCGGCGGCCGCACCGGTACGCATGGCGCTGCTGCTGCCCAACCGCAGCGGTGCCTTCGGCGCGGCCGCCGACGCGGTGCGCACAGGCTTCCTGACGGCCTATGCGCGCCAGAAGGACAACATCCTGCTGGCCATCGTCGAGACCGGCGACTCGGCCCAGGACATGCAGCGCGCCTATGACGAGGCCTCGGCCAAGTACGACATCCTGATCGGCCCGCTCTCGCGCAGCGCCGTCACCTCGGTCGCGCAGAGCGGGCGCGTCACCAAGCCCACCATCGCCCTGGCCCAGCCCGACCTGGCCGGCGAGGCCGAGACGCCGCTGCCGCCGCTGATGCTCACGGCCGGCCTGTCCATCGACGAAGAGGCGCGCCAGGTGGCCAACTGGGTGGAAAAGGAAAAGGCGCCCGGCAAGATCTTCGCCATTTCCACCAACGTGGCCTGGCAGAAGCGCGCCGCCCGCGCCTTCCAGCTGCGCGCCCGGCAACTGGGCCTGCAGGTCGAGACGCTGGAGCTGAGCACCCCCTCCAATGCCCTCTCCGCCCCCGGCCTGGCACAGCTGGCCAAGCGCGTGGAGCAGGAAAAGCCGGCCCTGATCTTCGTGGCCCTCGATGCCAGCCAGACCGTGCAGCTGCGCAACGCCGTGGGCAACGAGCTGCCGCTCTACGGCACCTCGCAGATCAATCCCTTCACCCTCAATCGCAGCAACCCCAACGACAAGCTGCCCGAACTGGATGGCGTGCGCCTCATCGACATCCCCTGGCAATTGCAGGCCGACAACGTGGCCGTGGCCCGTTATCCGCGCCCGGCCAGCAATGAGGGCGAACGTCCCAACGCCGACCTGGCGCGCCTGTATGCGCTGGGCATCGATGCCTACCGCGTCGCCTACGGCATCGCCCAGCAGCGCCCCAGCTTCGACATGGACGGCGTCACCGGTCGCCTCAGCGTCAACATGGCCAATGGCGGCACCACTTATTTCCAGCGCCAGGAAACCCAGGCCATCTACCAGGATGGCTGGCCGATGCCCATCGCTGACCAGTACTGAACCCGGGTCGAGGCTGGCGACGATGGGACTGTCCGACCTGATCCGCCGCACGGCCCGCCAGCAGACCGGCGACGCCGCAGAGGACGCGGCCCTGACGCATCTGCTCGGCCAGGGCCTGCAACTGGTGCAACGCAATTTCCGCTGCCGGGGCGGCGAGATCGACCTGATCATGCGCGAGGGCAGCACCGTGGTCTTCGTCGAAGTGCGTGCCCGCGCCAGCGGCTCGCATGGCGGCGCGGCGGCCAGCATCACGCCGGCCAAGCAGCGGCGCCTGATCCTGGCGGCCCAGACCTGGCTGCAAGCCCAGCCCGGCACCCCGCCCTGTCGCTTCGACGTGGTAGCCCTGGAGGGCGGCCGGATGCAGTGGCTGCGCAACGCCATCGAAGCCTGAGACGGCCGCATCCCGGCGCTTTTTGCGGCAACACCGGGCCACTGGCGGTATCATGTGCGACCGGTCATCCAGAAACTTTTCTTTACGAATTGCACGGGCTTGCCCCTGTTCAACTCAACTATAATCGCAGGCACTATGACAAATCCCCGCATCCTCGCCCATTTCCAGGAAAGCGCCGACCTGAAGATGAAGGCAGCCAGCGTACTGGCGCAACCGATCGAACAGGCGATTGAACTTATGTTCACCGCGCTGTCGAACGGCAACAAGATCCTTGCCTGTGGCAATGGCGGTTCGGCCGCCGACAGCCAGCACTTTGCGGCCGAACTGGTGGGCCGCTTCGAGCGCGAACGCCTGCCGCTGCCGGCCATGGCGCTGACCACCGACAGTTCCATCCTCACTGCGGTCGGCAACGACTACAGCTACATGGAAATCTTCTCGAAGCAGGTACAGGCCTTCGGCCAAGCCGGTGACGTGCTGCTGGCCTTCTCCACCTCGGGCAATTCGGGCAACATCCTGGCGGCCATCGAAGTGGCCCACGAACGCGACATGCGCGTGGTGGCACTGACCGGCAAGGGTGGTGGCAAGATCGGCAAGGTCTTGAATGACGCCGATGTGCATATCTGCGTGCCGCACGACCGTACCGCGCGCATCCAGGAAGTGCATCTGGTGACCCTGCACTGCATTTGCGACGGCATCGACGTCGCACTTTTTGGAGATGATGCGCATGAGTGATACCCGATCGTTGTTGACACGGATGCGCCGCCCCCTGGCGGCCGTGGCCTTGGGCGGCATGGTTGCCCTGAGCCTGCAGGGCTGTTTCGCGGTGTTCGCCGGCGGTGCGCTGGCCACCACCTTCGCGGCCACCGACCGCCGAACCCTGGGCGCGCAAACGGAAGACAAATCGATCGTGGTCAAGGGCGAAGCCAACATCCCCGATGTGGTGGCGGCCGGTTCCCACGTCAACGTGACGGCCTTCAACCGCAAGGTGCTGCTCTCCGGTGAAGTGCCCGACGAAGCCTCCAAGGCCGCCGCCGAGCGCGAGACCAAGGCCATCCAGAACGTCGACACGGTGTACAACGAACTGGCGGTGATGCCGGCCTCAAGCTTCGCCTCGCGCTCCAGCGACGCCCTCATCACCAGCAAGGTCCTGGCCAGCCTGGTGGACGACAAGACGCTCTATTCCAGCGCCTTCAAGATCACCACCGAGCGCGGCATCGTCTACATGATGGGCCGGGTCACGCAGCGCGAAGGCCAGCGTGCGGCGCAGATCACCAGCGGTATCTCGGGCGTGAACAAGGTCGTGACCCTGTTCGAATACATCACCGAGGAAGAACTCAAGGAATACCAGCGCAAGCCGGCCAGCGAGAACAAGGCCACCAGCTGAGCGCAGGGTTCACCCTGGCAAGCCTGATGCAAGTCAAACCGCCGGCCTGTCCGGCGGTTTTCACGTGCGGGCAGGCTCCGCAGGAATCTGCGGGGAGGTCTATAATGGCCGCATCAGCCCGGGGCACCGCGCCCCCCAATCGGAGTTTCCCATGCAAGCACAGGCAAGCGCTCCCAAGAGCAGCCTCATGATCAAGCTGGCCGCCGTCGTGGTGGTGGCCGCCGTGGCCGCCTTCACCTACTTCAAGGTCAATGCCGGCAATGCCGCACCCGACGTCACCTTCACCAAGCTCGATGGCCAGCGCGTGGCGCTCAAGGACCTGCGCGGCAAGGTGGTGATGGTCAATTTCTGGGCTACCAGCTGTACCACCTGCGTCGGTGAAATGCCGCAGATGATCGAGACCTACAACAAGTTCAAGGACCGTGGCCTGGACTTCGTGGCCGTGGCCATGAGCTATGACCCGCCCAACTACGTGCTGAACTACACCGAGACCCGCAAGCTGCCCTTCCAGGTCGCCCTCGACCCGCAGGACAAGCTGGCCCAGGCCTTCGGCGACGTCAAGCTGACCCCGACCACCTTCGTCATCGGCAAGGATGGCAACATCATCAAGCGCTATGTCGGCGAGCCACAGTTCGCCGAATTGCACCAATTGCTGGAAAAGGCCCTGGCAGCGGCCTGAGCCGGGTCCAGAGAGCTTTCCTGTCTGACATCAAAAGCCGGCGCCATGCCGGCTTTTTTGCTTCTGGCGCCCACGATCGCCGACTTTCCTGTTTGCCAACTGCGAGGAACATCCCTCGTCTACTGGCGGTCGAACTGTTTCAACTTGATGTGACGACAAGTTCACCGGCTCCGCGCCGGGAACAGATAACAGGAGGCTGCAATGAGACTACGGACCATTTTCCTGATCGTGCTGCTGGCGCTGGTCGCGATCTTTGCGACGGTGAACTGGACGGCCTTCACGGCACCGACCACGCTGACGCTGATCTACACCGATTTCCAGGCTCCTCTGGGCATGGTCATGCTGGGCGTGGTGGTGGCGCTGACGGCCTTCTTCCTGCTCTACATCCTGGCCTTGCAGACCAGCGTGATGCTGGAAAGCCGACGCCTGAACAGGCAGCTCGACGCCCAGCGTGACCTGGCCGACCAGGCCGAACAATCCCGCTTCAACGACTTGCGCGCCTATCTCAAGACGGAACTGGAGCAGTTGCAACGCCGGCAGGTCGAGCAGCAAACCCTGCTGGCGCAGCGCCTGGACAGCCTGCAGCGCGATCTCCATCTGCGCGTGGAGCAGACCGAGAATGCCGTGGCCGCCCAGGTGGGAGAACTCGATGACCGCCTGCAGCGGCAAGGCGGGCGCAGCGTGATCGAACCGCTTTAAGGCTAAATACGCGTCCACAAAAAAGGCTGCATCCGTGAAGATGCAGCCTTTTAGCTGATGTTGACGACAGTCAGAACATCAAACCCCGTAACGCGTGCGATACGCCGCCACCGCATCCTTGTGCTGTGTCAGGCGGGCGTCTCCGCCGTTGGAGATGTACTCGAACAGGTCGTTGAGGTTGCCGATGGAGATGACCGGCATGTCGTATTCGCGCGCCACTTCCTGCACCGCCGACAGTTCGGAGAGTGCGCCATCCTTGCCCGAGCGCTCCATGCGGTCCAGTGCGATCAGCACCGCGCAGGGCGTGGCGCCGGCAGCGCGGATCATGTCCACCGATTCGCGCACCGAGGTACCGGCCGAGATCACGTCGTCGATGATGACGACCTTGCCCTGCAGCTTGGCGCCGACGATGGTGCCGCCTTCGCCGTGGTCCTTGGCTTCCTTGCGATTGAAGGCGAAGGGCACGTTGCGGCCCATGCCGGCCAGCGCCACGGCAGTGGCCGAGGCCAGCGTGATGCCCTTGTAGGCGGGGCCGAACAGCATGTCGTATTCGATGCCCGAATCCTGCAGCGTCTGGGCATAGAAGCGGGCCACCTGGGCCAGCGTCGCGCCTTCGTTGAACAAACCGGCGTTGAAGAAGTAAGGCGAGGTACGACCTGCCTTGGTGATGAATTCGCCAAAGCGCAGCACGCCGGCCGATACTGCGAATTCAATGAATTCCTGTCTCAAGTTGCTCACAATGCATTTCCCGGGAAGAGTCAAAACGGAAGGCGCGGGCGGCAAGCGCTTGCCCGCGGGCAAGGTGCAAGCGGCGGCGACGCCTTCATCTGGCCGACATTTTAAATGATTCGTCCTATCGGTTATGCTACCGGCCTTATCCAGCAGCAAGCAAACAGGACCGCACATGCCAAAAATCGTCTCCGCCAACCTCAACGGGATCCGCTCGGCCGCCAAGAAAGGCTTCTTCGACTGGCTGCAGAAGGAAGCGCCGGATTTCGTCTGCGTGCAGGAACTGAAGGCCCAGGCCGCCGACATGACCGAGGATTTCCTGGCCCCGGCCGGCTACGTGGGTCATTTCCACTATGCCCAGAAGAAGGGCTATTCGGGCGTGGGCGTCTATAGCCGCCGCCAGCCCGACTCGGTGCGCATCGGCTTCGGCAATACCGAATTCGACGACGAAGGCCGCTACGTCGAATGCGACTATGGCGACCTGACCGTGATCTCGCTCTACGCGCCCTCGGGCTCCTCCAGCGACGAGCGCCAGCAGGCCAAGTTCCGCTTCATGGAAGTGTTTCTGCCGCACCTGATGGAACTGGAAAAGAGTGGCCGCGAAGTCGTCATCTGCGGTGACTGGAACATCGCCCACAAGGAAATCGACCTGAAGAACTGGAAGAGCAACCAGAAGAACTCCGGCTTCCTGCCCGAGGAACGTGCATGGATGACGCAGATCTTCGACCAGCTGGGCCTGGTGGACGTGTACCGCCGCCTGCACCCGGAGACCACCGGCGAAGCCTATACCTGGTGGAGCAATCGCGGCCAGGCCTGGGCCAACAACGTGGGGTGGCGCATCGACTACCATGTGGCGACCCCAGGCATCGCTGCCAAGGCGGTCAGCGCGGCGATCTACAAGGAGGAGCGCTTCTCTGACCACGCGCCGCTGACGGTGGTCTACGGCGACTGAACACGCGCCAGCCATTCCGCCTCCTCCCGTTCGGACTGAGTAGCGGCGCAGCCGCGTATCGAAGACGCAGCGGGCATTGCGACGGCGAGTCTTCGATACGGCCCTGACAGGCCTACTCAGTCCGAACGGGCGATAGGTAGCGAACCATCCGTCAAAACACAAAGCCCCCGCACTTCACAGTGCGAGGGCTTTTTGACGTCTGCCGACTGCAAAAATCAGGCGTCCGGCGCCGCCGCCTTCTTCGGGGTAGCCTTGCGCAGTGCCGGCTTCTTGGCCGCTGCTGGCTTGGCTGCCGCCTTGGTCTTGGTGGCCGTGGTCTTGGCCGCCGTCTTCTTGGCGGCTGGCTTGGTGACCGCTTCATCAGCACCATCACCGGCCTCGGCTGCCGCCGCCTTGCCCTTGGCCGGCACCTTGGCCTTGCGTTCCTCGAACTCGAAGCTGATCTTGCCATCCTTGCCGCGCACCAGGAAGGCCTTGAACGGCCGGCGGGTACGCTGCGAGATGAAGCCCGGCAGCAGGTCGGTCTTGCCGTCATTCAAGAGCTTGGCCATCTGCTCGGGCAGGATCTCCTGTTGCAGGATGATGCGGCTGCTGCGGAAGTCGCAGGCCTTGGGCTTGGCCACGGTCTTTTCGCAGACATAGGCCAGGCCCATCTCGTAGACGCCGCTACCGCACTTGGGGCAGGCGCCCAGCGGGGTCTGCTCGCTGAAGTCCACCGGCTCGCCACCCTCGCCGTCGGCCTGATCCTGGCCGAAGTCGAATTCCAGCTTGAAGTTCTTGATCTCTTCGTCGCGCGAAATCTTCAGGATGGCCGCGAACGGACGACCCATCTTGGAACGGAATCCCTGCAGCGGGCCGATGGTGCGGTTCTGCAGCAGTTCTTCCACTTCGGCGATCTCGAACTGACGACCGCCGGGTACCTTGCTCATCGAGAATTCGCACTTGGTGCAGGCGAAGCGACGATAGTTTTCCTTCACCACGCCACCGCAATTGGGGCAGGGCGTCTGCAGGGTCGCATAGTCGCCGGGGATGGTGTCGTTGTCGTATTCCTTGGCGCGCTTGACGATGATCTGGGTCATCTGCGCGATCTCGCGCATGAACTCGTCGCGGCTGATCTTGCCGCGTTCCATCTGGGCCAGCTTGTGTTCCCACTCGCCGGTCAGTTCCGGTTCGGTCAGTTCGTCCACACCCAGGCCGTGCAGCAACGTCATCAGCTGGAAGGCCTTGGCGGTGGGCATCATCTCGCGGCCTTCGCGCAGCAGATACTTTTCGTTCAGCAAGCCTTCGATGATGGCCGCGCGCGTGGCTGGCGTACCCAGGCCCTTGCCGGCCATGGCCTCGCGCAATTCATCCGAATCCACCAGCTTGCCGGCGCCTTCCATGGCCGACAGCAGCGTGGCTTCGGTGTAGCGGGCCGGCGGCTTGGTGACCAGGCCGTTGGCCGTCACCTTGTCGGTCTTGACCTTCTCGCCCGGAGCCACGGCCACCAGGTTGCCGCCGCCTTCCTTGTCCTTGTCGTCTTCCTCGACCTGCTTGCCGTAGATGGCCAGCCAGCCGGGGTTGATCATGACCTTGCCTTCGCTCTTGAACTGATGACCCGACACTTCGGTGAAGCGGGTGGTCACCTGGAACTCGGCCGGCGGGAAGAACACCGCCATGAAGCGGCGCGTCACCAGGTCGTAGAGCTTCTGTTCCGGTTCCGACAGGTTCTTGGGCACCTGGGTGGTCGGGATGATGGCGAAGTGGTCGCTGATCTTGGTGTTGTCGAAGATGCGCTTGTTGGGCTTGACCCAGCCTTGCTTGAGGATCTGCTTGGAGAACTGGTGGTAGTTGTTGTTCTCCGCCAGCGCCTCCATGGTGTCCTTGACCGTGTTGATGTAGTCCTCGGGCAGGTGGCGCGAATCGGTACGCGGGTAGGTCAGCACCTTGTGCTTTTCATAGAGCGCCTGGGCCAGGCCCAGGGTGTTCTTGGCCGAGAAGCCGAAGCGCGAGTTGGCTTCGCGCTGCAGGCTGGTCAGGTCGAACAGGCCCGGCGACATCTGCGTGGTCGGCTTGGATTCCTCGGTGACATTGCCCGGCTTGTCGCGGCAGGCGGCCACGATGGAGTCCGCTGCTGCCTTGCTCCACAGGCGCTCGGGGCGCTTCTCGGGATCGGCCTCGTCCTTCTTGTGGCCCTTGTCGAGCCAACGGCCCTTGTAGATGCCGGCGGCGCAGACGAACTCGGCGTGCACTTCCCAGTAATCGCGGGGGACGAACTTCTTGATCTTCTCTTCGCGCTCGACCACGATGGACAGCGTCGGCGTCTGCACGCGCCCCACGGTGGTGAGGTAGAAGCCACCTTCCTTGGAGTTGAAGGCGGTCATGGCACGGGTGCCGTTGATGCCGATCAGCCAGTCGGCCTCGCTGCGGCAGCGGGCGGCATTGGCCAGGGGCATCATCTCGTCGTCGTCACGCAGGTGGGCAAAGCCCTCGCGGATGGCGCCCGGCGTCATCGACTGCAGCCACAGGCGCTTCACCGGCTGCTTGGCCTTGGTGTACTGGGCGATGAGGCGGAAGATCAGTTCTCCTTCGCGGCCCGCGTCACATGCGTTGATGAGGGTGGTCACATCCTTGCGCTTGATCAGCTTGGAGAGCACCTTCAGGCGCGACTCGGTCTTGGCGATCGGATTGAGGGCAAAGTGCGGGGGGATCATCGGCAGGTGGGTGAAGCTCCACTTGCCGCGCTTGACGTCGTATTCCTCAGGGACTGCAATTTCCAGCAGGTGACCGACGGCCGATGACAGGATGTACTCGTCGGATTCGAAATACTCATCGTGCTTGGTGAAGCCGCCGAGCGTCTTCGCGATGTCATTCGCGACAGAGGGCTTCTCGGCAATGATGAGGGTCTTGCTCATAAGTAGTGGTCTCGAGTGTGAGAGGTCGATTGCTGGCACGTTGCGGGACAGCGTCCATGCCCATCTGGGGCCGGGATGTCCCGAAACAACACCATGTCGCCACAGGCCGGCGGCAGCAACTGCCTGCCGGTGTTTCATTGCCTGTGGACAACGGAATTTTTATATAGTAGCCAATATCGGGCCAATGCGGGGGAATGATAAGCGTGATGCAAATGAAACGGCAAGCACAAGGGCTTGCCGTTTCAGTGTTTCTGCCGCGTGAGCGATGAATTCGTGTGGATCGGACGTTCCCCGGCCACAGCCAGGCCCCTCAACCTGGCGGGAAGAGACCAACGCCCGGATACCTCAGTGCAACAGGCGCGGTTCGGCGTCTTCGTCGTCGAGGAACAGTTCCTCGAACATCAGGCCATCCGGTTCCTTGCCCTGGCTCCACAAGACCATCAGGACGATGACCTTGAGCTTTTCCAGGCCCACAGGCGCTTCACCGGCCGCCAGCGCACGCTCGACGACGATCTCGCGCTGGATGGGGTCAAGCATCTTGGCCGACTCCAGGAACTGGATGAAGCCCATGGCTTCCACACCCAGCACCTCACTCTCCTGGCGCGCGTAGATACGGGTACCGAAGGAGAAGGCGGTCTGGCGGGGGTAGTTATCGGCGAATTCGTGATTGGCGACTTCCAGATCCGTCAGCCATCCGAGTGCCTGGGAGATTTCATCTTCTTCGAAACCGATCGCCGACAATTTCTTGACCAGGGCCTCCGGCTCGGGGCAGGCATCGGGGCGATAGTAGGTTTCGTACAGGTAAACGAGGACATCAAACATGGGCGTACTCTATCGCGAAGGTTATCAATGTACAAGTCAGCCAAGGCCAGTATGGCAGGATTTGCCGGGCCGCGGGAATTAATTTCTTCACGCCAGCCGCCGATATTGCGCACCCGGCAACAGCTCGATACGGCCTGCCAGTTCCAGCGTGAGCAATAAGCCTGCCAGGGCAGCCACATCCAGTGCGCAGCGGGTGGCCAGGGTATCGGCATCGATGGGATCATGGCCCATTGCCTGCAGCACAAGAGAACTTGCCGGATCAACATCGTCGACGGCAACCGCCCTGCTTGCCACCGCGACAGCTTGCGTGCCGGCAAACTCGTCCAGGATGTCCTGCGTGGTCTCGACCAGCTTGGCGCCCTGTCGGATCAACTGGTGACAGCCCTTGGCCAGCGGCGCATGGATGGATCCGGGAATGGCGAACACGTCGCGCCCCTGCTCGGCGGCCATGCGGGCAGTGATCAGCGAGCCCGACCGCGCCGCCGCCTCCACCACCAGCACCGCCCGCGAGAGCCCCGAGATCAGCCGATTGCGACGTGGGAAATTGGGCGCCAAGGGCGGTGTGCCCAGCGCATACTCGCTGACGATACAACCCTGTTCGGCGATGCGTTGTGCCAGGGCGCGATGGCGCGGCGGATAGTCGATATCGATGCCGGTACCGATCACGGCCACGGTCGAGCCGATGCCGCGCAAGCCGCCTTCATGGGCGGCCGCGTCGATGCCCAGTGCCAGGCCGGAGACGATGGTCAGCCCGGTGCGGCTGAGCTCCTCCGAAAAGCGTGCCGCATGTGCCAGCCCCTGCGCAGTGGCGTTGCGGCTGCCGACCACGGCCAGCGCCTGGTTGTGCAACAAGGCTGGATTGCCGCGCAGATACAGCAAGGGCGGCGGGTCGGGAATCTGCAGCAGGGCCGCCGGATAGTCGGCGTCGGCCAGCGTCAGGATGACATGGCCGGGCAGTTGCAGCCAGGCCAGCGTGGCCGCCAGGCGCGCCTGCTGACGTGGTGCGAGCGGCTTGAGCACAGCCGCCGCGATGGCCGGGCCCACCACGGCAGCCAGCTCATGGTGGCTGGCTCGCCAGATCCGCCCTGGCAAACCGAACACCGCCAGCAGGCGGCGCACGCTGGCTGGCCCCACGCCCTCGGCCAGGGACAGGCGCAACCAGGCGGTGGGGCTGCCTGGATCGTCATCAACATCATCGCATTCGGTGTGCAGGTGGTCATCCATGTTCTCGTACAGCGCTCACCGGCTGTCGGCGCGGCTTTCGGGGAGACGCGAGCAGCGCTGTGATACACTTTTTCAACTTGATCGGGAAAACAGGCAATGGTCACGCGACATACCCGGCGACCAGGACGCTGATTCTGCCCCGGTCGCGCTTGAAGCACCGCAACCTGGCCGCATTTAACAGGCAATCCCGAAACGAATTTCCCGGCAGCTCGACAAATGACGAGCGCCGAACCACCCTGCTCCACCGAACACGATTTCCGAGAATTCCACGTATGGCCCAGCTCAACATCCTCCGCTACCCCGATCCACGCCTGCACAAGGTCGCCCAGCCCGTGACCGTCTTCGACGCGCGCATCAAGCAACTGGTCGCCGACATGGCCGAGACCATGTACGCCGCGCCCGGCGTCGGCCTGGCCGCGACCCAGGTGGATGTGCATGAGCAGGTGGTGGTGATCGACGTGTCGGATGAAGGCAAGAACCTGCAGGTCTTCATCAACCCCGAGATCCTCTGGGCCAGCGATGAAAAGCGTGTCTACGACGAAGGCTGCCTGTCGGTGCCCGGCATCTACGACGGTGTAGAACGCCCGGCCCGCGTGAAGGTGCGCGCCTTCGACGCCGATGGCAAGGCCTTCGAGATTGAGGCCGACGAGCTGCTGGCAGTCTGCATCCAGCACGAGATGGACCACCTCAAGGGCAAGGTCTTCGTCGAATACCTGTCGCCGTTGAAGCGCAACCGCATCAAGACCAAGTTGCAGAAGGAAGAGCGCGAGCTGAAGAAGAAGGCTGGCTGAGCCTGAATCACAAGCCTGAATCACAAGCCTGATTCACAAGCCTGATTCACATTCCTCCCACGCATGCGAAAACGCCGGCCCGGGTTCCCCCCGGGCCGGCGTTTTTGCGTGTTGTCCTAGCTGATCTCTACCCTGGTATTGGCCTCCGGATACAGCTCCGGCAACAGGAAGTGCAACGAATCCAGTGGCAGGCCGAAGCTGACAGCTCCCCGCGGGGTTTCACTGGTGACCAGCTTCACGGCCAGCAATCGCGATAACAGCGCTCTCCCTGTTCGCTCTCCCAGCCCCGTCAATTGAATGAACTCTCCGCGTGTGACCGGTCCGGCGGCAAACAGGTGATGCAAGGGCAAGATGGCTTCGGCGCGGATATCCTTGTCGGTAGCGGCCCTGAAGGTGACCAATGCTTCGATTCTCTGCCTCATGCCATCCAGATCCAGCATGCGGCTCATGAATGCGACCTGGTCGGCACATACACCGAGGAAGAATTCCACCCATTCCGTCAGCCCCGCCGAACTCAGGTTACCCCGACCATCGAGATCACCCCGACGAGGCGCATCGGCATTGATCAATTTCGCGTAGTACTCCTGCTGGGCACGCGCCAGGCCACAGCTGGCGGACCATAACCCGGCCGAGAGCGGCCATAGGGCACAGTGCGTCTGCAGCCTCGTGGCACGGCCATTGCCGTCAACGAAGGGGTGTACCCAGGCCACCCGGTGGTGCAGGCAGGCGATGGCGATCAACTCCCTTTCCCATCCTTTTTCACGGCCATACACTTCGTCCAGTCGCGCCAGAAACACAGGCACCGATTCCGGCGTAGGCGGGACGTGATGCCCGACATGGACGAGTGTTGTCCGAATCTGCCCCGGCTCTACCACCTGCGCATCCTTGGTACGCCGGTCGTCGATGGACAAGCGGGAATACAGCGCACGATGCGCTTGAACAAGAAACGCCGAGGACAGGGCCGAGCGACCATGTTCGATGTCTTGCTCCAGCTCGCGCTCGGCATCGATATGGGCCAGGGCAATCCGCTGAAGTCGCGCGATATCCGGGTTGTCGGAAAAATCGCGATGAAGTGCGCGCTCGATATTGGCGGGATGCGTACCCTGGCCCTCGATGCGATTGCTGTAGTAGGAGTTGATCGAGCGGACCAGCTCCCTGACGACACGGCGGGCCGACGAATGGCCCGTCGACGCCAGCGCAAGCGAGGACTTCACGACACCACTGGCCAGCGCCTGAAGCTGCTCGATTTTTCGTTCGGGCAACAAAGGCGAAAATTGGTGTGGTGAATGGTACATTTTGCCGATCTTTTTTCCGATTTGAATCAAATGCTAATTGTTTGATTCTAATAGGAAAATATAGCACTCAAGATCGAAGAAAGTGGAAATTTTTGCCGATCTTCTTGCCGATATGCTGTTCCTGCCCGATTGCCTCAACAAGCCGCTGGTAAATCACCCGGCACGCTCACCGCCACGAAGCGATACACCCCATCCTCCCCCAGCACCCGCTTGACCACGCCGTCATACCAGAGCTTGTGCAGGTGCGCGACCGCCTCGCCCAGGGCGAAGGAGAGCTGGTGCGTGTCCAGCGGGCGCCTGAACATCACCGGCAGGATATCCACGCCCGATTGCGGCGTGACGCAGGCTTCCAGCACCTCGGCCAGGCGCAGGCGGTGATGCTCGTTCAACTGCTCGATACGCGTATGCAGGCCACGGAAAGGCTTGCCGTGCGAGGGCAGCACCAGGGCATCGGCCGGCAGGTGGCCGTATTTCTGCAGAGAGTCCAGGTACTGCTGCACCGGATTGCTTTCAGGCTCGATGGCAAACACCGAGACATTGGTGGAAATGCGCGGCAAGACCATATCGCCCGAGATCAGCACATTGGCCTGGCGGCAATACAGCGACACATGCTCGGGTGAATGACCGAAACCGGTGATGATCTCCCAGTCACGTCCGCCGATGCGTACCGCGTGACCATCTTGCAAACGCCAGTACGCGCGCGGTACACGCGGCACCAGGTCCTGATAATAGGTGTTGCGGCCCTGCAGCGTCGCGATGGTCTCGGGATCGACCAGGCCATGACGCTGGAAATGCGGCGTGGCCGCCGTTCCCTCGGCACCGGGCAAGGCGGCTGACATGACGCGCGCGAATGCGTAATCTCCCGTGCTCATCAACAGCGGCGCCTGCCAGCGCTCGCAAAGCCAGTCGGCCAGGCCGACATGGTCGGGATGGCAGTGCGTCACCAGCACGCGCACGATGGGCAGACCCTGCAACTCCTCGGCGAAGAGCACTTCCCAGGCCTGGCGGGTCTCTTCGGTGGCGATGCCGCAATCGACCACGGTCCAGCCGCGCTGCCGGCCCTGCGGCGTCTCGACTTCATCTTCCAGCAGCCACAGGTTGATATGGTTCAGCGCAAACGGCAGCCCCATGCGCAACCAGCGCACGCCAGGGGCGACTTCCATGGTGCGGCCGGTGTCGGGCAGGGTATCGCCGAAGACGTAATCGAGCTGGGATTCAAGTGCATTCATCTGGGTAATCAGTGAGCCTGACGAAAGAAACAAAGGGAGATGCAAGCCGCCGCCGGCATTGCTCCGGCGACAACGAAAGGCGAACAGTCTAACGCATGCTGCATTTTCCGCTGGACGGGAAGGCACAATATACTTTACGTTAACGTAAAGTACCAGCCTGACCCATCCTGACACGTCCATGCCCACCTATACCATCACCGAACTGGCCGAGGAATTCGCGATCACGCCCCGTGCGATCCGCTTCTACGAAGACCACGGCATCCTGAACCCCAAGCGCGAAGGCGTGGGCGGGCGGCATCGCGTGTATCCGGCGCGCGAGCGCACGCGCCTGAAGCTCACGCTGCGCGGCAAGCGCCTGGGCTTCACGCTCGCCGAGATCAAGGACTTGATCGACATGTACGAATCGCCCAAGGATACGCAGCCGCAGCTGCAACGCTTCCTGGGCCTGTTGCAGACCCATCGCGAAAAGCTGGAGCAGCAGCGCGAAGACCTGGAGCTGACCCTGTCCGAAATCGCCGCCCATGAAGAAGAGTGCCGGCAACTGCTGGTCGAGGCCAAGCCGAAGGCCGCAGGCAGCAAGGCCCGACGCAAGAGCGTGGCCGCATAAAGACCCCGAACAGGCGCTTGCTTGACGCTAACGTCAAGCAGCTCCGACGTATCAAAACCCAAGAACAAGCATCCATTCGAGACATCACCCAATGAGGAGACAACGATGATCCACCTGCCAGGACTCAGCTTCGACCACGGAGAAGACATCGCCGCACTGCGCGAAGCAGTGGCCGCTTTTGCGCAAGCCGAGATCGCCCCGCGCGCGGCCGAGATCGATCGCAGCGACCAGTTCCCCATGGACCTGTGGAAGAAGATGGGCGAGCTGGGCGTGCTGGGCATCACCGCCAGCGAGCAATACGGTGGCGCGGGCCTGGGCTACCTGGCCCACATCGTGGCGATGGAAGAAATCTCGCGCGCCTCGGCCTCGGTGGGCCTGTCCTATGGCGCCCACTCCAACCTGTGCGTGAACCAGATCAAGCGCAACGGCAACGAGGCGCAGAAGCAAAAGTACCTGCCCAAGCTGATCTCGGGCGAGCACGTCGGCGCCCTGGCCATGTCCGAACCCAATGCCGGCTCCGACGTAGTGAGCATGAAACTGCGCGCCGACAAGAAGGGCGACCGCTATGTGCTCAACGGCAGCAAGATGTGGATCACCAACGGACCGGACGCCGACGTGCTGGTGGTCTATGCCAAGACCGACCTGGAAGCCGGCGCGCGCGGCATGACCGCCTTCCTGGTGGAGAAGGGCTTCAAGGGTTTCTCGGTGGCGCAGAAGCTGGACAAGCTGGGCATGCGCGGCTCGCACACGGGCGAGCTGGTGTTCCAGGATTGCGAAGTGCCTGAAGAGAATGTGCTGGGCGGCATCGGCCGTGGCGTCAATGTGCTCATGTCGGGGCTGGACTTCGAACGCACCGTGCTCTCCGGCGGCCCGCTGGGCATCATGCAGGCCTGCATGGATGTGGTGGTCCCCTACGTGCACGAGCGCAAGCAATTTGGCCAGGCCATCGGCGAATTCCAGCTGATGCAGGGCAAGCTGGCCGACATGTATTCCACCATGATGGCCTGCAAGGCCTATGTCTACGCGGTGGGCCAGGCCTGTGACCGCGCCGACTCGCCCGAGAAGGTGCGCGCGCTGCGCAAGGACGCCGCCGGCGCCATCCTGTACTCGGCCGAGAAGGCCACCTGGATGGCCGGCGAGGCGATCCAGACGCTGGGCGGCAATGGCTACATCAATGAATATCCGGTCGGCCGCCTGTGGCGCGACGCCAAGCTCTACGAGATCGGCGCCGGCACCAGCGAGATCCGCCGCATGCTGATCGGCCGCGAACTGTTCGCCGATACGCTCTGAACACGCCCTCCTTTTTCAACGATACGACTTCCCATCATGAGCACACCCATCGAGTTCTACTTCGACTTCAGCTCGCCCTACGGCTACTTCGGCGCCGTCGAGATCGACAAGCTGGCTGCGCGCTACGGCCGCGCCGTCAGCTGGCACCCTATCCTGCTGGGCCCCATCTTCAAGGCCCTGGGCACCAATTCGCTGGTCAACATCCCGGTCAAGGGCGAGTATTCGCGCCATGACATGGAGCGCACCGCGCGCTTCCACAACATCTTCTACAAGGCGCCTAGCAACTTCCCCATCGGCAGCCAGGTCGCCGCCCGCGCCACGCTGTGGGTACAGCAGACGCAGCCGGCCAAGGCGGTCGAGTTGATCAAGACCTTGTACAGCGCCTACTTCACCGAAGACATCGACATCAGCGTCACCGACAATGTGTTGCGCATCGCCGCCGATCTGGGCATCGACCGCACCGCGCTGGAGGCGGCCCTGGGCTCTCCCGAGCTCAAGGACCAGCTGCGCCAGGCCACCGAGGCGGCGGGCAAGGCCGGCGTGTTCGGCTCGCCCTTCGTGATCGCCGATGGCGAACAATTCTGGGGCTTCGACCGCTTCGCCCAACTGGAAGCCCTGCTGAAAAACGGAAAGATCTGATGAGCAACAAGAAAGACAAGGCTGGCCCCTGCCCCTGCGGCCAGCCCAGCTTCGACAAATGCTGTGGCCGCTTCATCAGCGGCGCGCAGGTGCCGGCCACGGCCGAACTGCTGATGCGCTCGCGCTATAGCGCCTATGCGCTGCGCGACGAAGCCTACCTGCGCGCCACCTGGTTCCCCGAAACACTGCCGGAGGAAGAACTCACCAGCGAGACCGACGTCAAGTGGATCGGCCTGGAGATCAAGAAGCACCAGCACGCTGCCGGCAGCGATAGCGCCACGGTCGAATTCGTGGCGCGCTTCAAGGTCGGGGGCAAAGCCCACCGCATGCACGAGATCAGCAACTTCGTGCGCCAGGCCGATGGCGAGGGACAGATGCGCTGGTACTACGTGGACGGCAGCTTCCCGGAAGGCTGAGGTTTTCTGCACCACGGCGCCACGACAAGAAACTAGAACAGAGAGACGAGAGACCACCATGCCGCAGATTGAAAGCAAGCTCAACCCGCGCAGTGACGAGTTCCAGCACAACCGTGAGGCCATGCAGCGCATCGTCGATGACCTGCGCGAGAAGGTCGCCGCCATTGCCGAAGGCGGTGGCCAGGCCGCGCGCGAGAAGCACCTGGCGCGCGGTAAGCTGCTGCCGCGCGAGCGCGTGCAGATGTTGCTGGACCCGGGCACGCCCTTCCTGGAGTTCTCGCAGCTGGCCGCCTACGGCATGTATCGCGAGCAGGACCGTGACGGCAACCTGAAAGATGCCGCGCCCTCGGCCGGCATCATCACCGGCATCGGTCGCGTGGCCGGGCTGGAGTGCGTGATCGTCTGCAACGATGCCACCGTCAAGGGCGGCACCTATTACCCGATGACGGCCAAGAAGCACCTGCGCGCGCAAGAGATCGCCGAGTTCAATCACCTGCCCTGCATCTACCTGGTCGACAGCGGCGGCGCCAACCTGCCCAACCAGGATGAGGTCTTCCCGGATCGCGATCACTTCGGCCGCATCTTCTTCAACCAGGCCAACATGTCGGCCAAGGGGATCGCACAGATCGCCGTGGTGATGGGTTCCTGCACGGCAGGGGGGGCCTACGTGCCGGCCATGAGCGATGAGTCCATCATCGTCAAGGAGCAGGCCACCATCTTCCTGGCCGGCCCGCCGCTGGTGAAGGCCGCCACCGGCGAAGTGGTGACGGCCGAGGAACTGGGTGGCGGTGACGTCCACACGCGCCTGTCGGGCGTGGCCGACCACCTGGCCCAGGACGACACCCATGCCCTGGCCATTGCCCGCAACATCGTCGGCCATCTCAACCGCAGCAAGCCGCAGCAGCTGGCGCTGCGCGAGAGCGTGGAACCGAAGTACCCAGCCCACGAACTGTATGGCGTCATCCCCACCGACACCCGCAAACCCTTCGACGTGCGCGAAGTGATCGCCCGCATCGTCGATGGCAGCGAGTTCGACGAATTCAAGGCGCGCTACGGCACCACCCTGGTGTGCGGCTTTGCGCACCTGCACGGCATGCCGGTGGGTATCGTCGCCAACAACGGCATCCTGTTCTCGGAGGCGGCCGAGAAGGGCACGCACTTCATCGAGCTGTGCTGCCAGCGCAAGATCCCGCTGATCTTCCTGCAGAACATCACCGGCTTCATGGTCGGCAAGAAGTACGAGAACGAGGGTATTGCGCGCCACGGTGCAAAAATGGTCACCGCCGTCTCCACGGCCAAGGTGCCCAAGCTGACCGTGATCATCGGCGGCAGCTTCGGCGCCGGCAACTATGGCATGTGCGGCCGCGCCTTCTCGCCGCGCTTCCTGTGGATGTGGCCCAATGCGCGCATCTCGGTGATGGGCGGCGAGCAGGCTGCCAGCGTGCTGGCCACCGTCAAGCGCGATGGCATCGAGGCGCGCGGCGGCAGCTGGAGCGCCGACGAGGAAGCCGCCTTCAAGGAGCCCATCCGCGCCCAGTACGAAGCCCAGGGCCATCCCTACTACGCCTCGGCACGCCTGTGGGATGACGGCGTGATCGACCCCGCCGATACCCGCCAGGTGCTGGCACTGGGCCTGTCGGCCGCCCTGAATGCCCCCATCGAAGAGACCAGGTTCGGCGTGTTCCGCATCTGAACCACGCCACGGAGGAGACACCATGTTCAGCAAGATCCTGATCGCCAATCGCGGCGAAATCGCCTGCCGCGTCGCGGCCACCGCACGCCGCCTGGGCATTGCCACGGTGGCCGTATATTCCGACGCCGATGCGCGCGCCAAGCATGTGGCGGCCTGCGATGAAAGCGTGCGCCTGGGCCCGGCCCCAGCCAAGGAAAGTTACCTGTGCGGCGACAAGATCATCGCCGCCGCCCTCGCCACCGGCGCGCAAGCCATCCATCCCGGCTATGGTTTCCTGTCGGAGAACGCCGAGTTCGCCCAGGCCTGCGCCGATGCCGGCCTGGTCTTCATCGGCCCGCCGGCCTCGGCCATTCGCGCCATGGGCTCCAAGTCGGCCGCCAAGGCGCTGATGGAAAAGGCCGCCGTGCCGCTGGTGCCGGGCTATCACGGTGAACGCCAGGACAGCGACTTCCTGCGCGGCGAAGCCGACCGCATCGGCTATCCGGTGCTGCTCAAGGCCAGTGCCGGCGGCGGCGGCAAGGGCATGCGCGTGGTCGAGCGCTCCGAGGATTTCGTGGCGGCCCTGGCGTCCTGCAAGCGCGAGGCCATCTCCAGCTTTGGGGATGACCGCGTGCTGGTGGAAAAATACCTGACCCGTCCGCGCCATATCGAGATCCAGGTCTTCGCCGATGCCCACGGCCACTATGTCTACCTGTTCGAGCGCGATTGCTCGGTGCAGCGCCGTCACCAGAAAGTGCTGGAAGAAGCCCCCGCGCCCGGCATGAGCGCCGAGCGCCGCGCCGCCATGGGCGAAGCGGCGGTGGCTGCGGCGCGGGCGGTCGGTTACGTGGGTGCGGGCACGGTGGAATTCATCGCCGACTACAGTCACGGCGAGGGTCACAGCGCGGATGGCAGTTTCTATTTCATGGAAATGAATACCCGCCTGCAGGTCGAGCATCCGGTCACCGAGATGATCACCGGCCTGGACCTGGTGGAATGGCAATTGCGCGTGGCCGCCGGCCAGACCCTGCCGCTGCAGCAGGATGCCTTGCGCATCCACGGCCACGCCATCGAGGCGCGCATCTATGCGGAGAATCCGGAGAAGGGCTTCCTGCCCTCCATCGGTACGCTCACGCGCATGCGCAGTGCAACGGCGGTGGAGTTCCAGCTGGGCCAGGGTCAGGCTGGCCAGCCGGCGCAGGTACGCATCGATTCGGGCGTGCGCGAAGGTGACGCCATCTCGCCCTTCTATGACCCGATGATCGCCAAGCTCATCGTCTGGGGCAGCGACCGCGATGCCGCCCTGCGCAACATGGCGCGTGCGCTGGCGCAGTACCAGGTGGTCGGCCTGGCCACCAACATCGGCTTCCTGCAACGGCTGGTGGCCGGCAGTGCCTTCGCTAGTGCCGACCTCGATACCGGCCTGATCGAACGCCATCGCGATACCCTCTTCCCGGCACCGTCCGCGCCCACCATCGAGACGCTGGCCCTGGCAGCAGCGGCCCTGCTGCAGGAAGAACGGTCAGCCTCCAACAGCATCGATCCCTGGGCCAGCACCAGCGGCTGGCGACTCAACATGCACCTGCTGCGCGCGCTCACGCTGGAAAACGAGGCCGGTGCACTTACGCTGCAGATCGACTATGCCGGTGATGGCCGCCACTGGACGCTGCACATCGATGGCCAGCCCCATGCCTTGCAGATCGATGCCGCGCATGACAACCGCCTGCAGATCAATCTCGACGGCCGCAGCCTGCAAGCCGATGTGGTGCGCGAGGGAGAGTGGCTGCATGTGTTCGGCGCACAGGGGCAGCACAGCCTGCGCCATCTCGATCCCATGGCCCATGCCGGCCACAGCGAAGCCGAGGGCGGCCGCCTGACCGCGCCCATGCCCGGCAAGATCGTCGCGCTGCTGGTGCAGAAGGGCGCCAGCGTGGCGCAAGGTGCGCCACTGCTGATCATGGAGGCGATGAAGATGGAGCACACCATCGCCGCCCCCGCTGATGGCACCGTCGAAGACCTGCTCTACGCGGTCGGCGATCAGGTGGCCGAGGGCGCGCAGTTGCTGGAATTCAAGGCCGCCTGAGCCGGCGCGATGAACGCACCCGCGCTCAGGATCGCCCCGTCCATCCATGTGCTGGAGCGGGGCTGGCTGTCTTCCAACAACGTGTTGCTGTTCGGCCGTGACGAGGTGGCGATGATCGACAGTGGCTACGTCGCCCATGCCGAACAGACGCAGACCCTGGTGCGCCACGTGCTGGCGCAGCGCGGCCGCACGCGCTTGGACCTGCTGGTCAACACCCATCTGCATTCCGACCATTGCGGCGGCAATGCGGCGCTGCAGGCCGAACACGATTGCCGCATCGCCATCCCTGCCGCCGAGGCGGAGAAGGTACGTCACTGGGATGAAGCCGCGCTGAGCTATCGCGCCACCGGCCAGCGCTGTCCGCGCTTTTCCCATACGCAGACGCTGCGCAGCGGCGAGGTCATGCGCCTGGGTGATCTGGACTGGCAGGTACTGGCCGCGCCCGGCCATGATCCGCATTCACTGCTGTTCTACTGTGAGCAGGAGGGTGTACTGATCTCGGCCGATGCGCTGTGGCGCAATGGCTTTGGCATCATCTTCCCCGAGCTCGATGGCGAATCGGGTTTCGCGGAAGCCCGCGCCACGCTGGAACTGATCCGCACGCTGGAGGTGCGCACCGTCATCCCCGGCCATGGTGCGCCCTTCCATGAGGTCGACGATGCGCTGGCGAAGGCCTTTTCGCGCCTGGATTACCTGCAGGCCGATCCGCTGCGCAATGCCCACAATGGCATCAAGGTACTGGTGAAGTTCCTGCTGCTGGAGCGTGGCCGCATCCCGCTGGCGGAGTTGCCGGCGATGATGCGCGAGATCCCCCTGCTGCGCATCACCAACGAACGCTTCATGCACATGGAGGAGGATGAGCTGGCCCGCTGGTGCGTGGCGCAGCTGGAGAAAGCCGGTGTGGCGCGCAGCGACGGCACCTACCTGCTGGACTGCTGAGCCCCGGCAGCCGCTGACCTGCCGCCTGAAGCGCCACGGGCATGCTGTTATCATTTCCCGCTTGAGCCACTGCCCCGCCTGAACAACGATGAACGATACCGCCTCCACCCTGCCCTCTTCCGCCCAACGCGTGGCCGACCTGCTCTCCAGCATGGGCCACGACCAGCCGGTGGTGATGCTGCCCTCGACCGGCCGCACCTCGGCCGAAGCCGCTGCCGCCGTCGGTTGCAGCGTGGCCGAGATCGCCAAGTCCATCATCTTCCGCCGCCTGGCCGACGATGCGCCGGTGCTGGTGATCGCCAGCGGCGGCAACCGCGTCGATGAGTCCAAGGTGACCGCCCTGGTCGGGCCGTTGGGCAAGGCCGACGCCAAGTTCGTGCGCGAGAAGACCGGCTATGCCATCGGCGGTGTCTGCCCGGTGGGCCATGTGGTCGAGCCGGTGATGCTGATCGACCGCGACCTGTTCAACTTCGACAGCGTCTGGGCCGCCGCCGGCCACCCGCATGCACTGTTCAGCCTGACCGCCGCGCAACTGGAAAAGATGACCGGCGGCACCGTGGCCGACGTTCGCCAGGACAGCGCGCCCGCCGCCGGCTGATCGTATTGGCCCCCATAACAAGCAATAAACAACCACACCATCCCAGCAAACGGAGACTTGCCAGATGAACCTGCCCAGGAAAGTGAAGATCGTCGAAGTCGGCCCGCGTGACGGCCTGCAGAACGAAAAGCAAACCATCCCCGCCGAGGTCAAGATCGAGCTGGTCAACCGTCTGTCGGCGGCGGGCTTCCCCAATGTCGAAGCGGCCTCCTTCGTTTCGCCCAAGTGGGTGCCGCAGATGGCGACCTCCGCCGAGGTCATGCATGGCATCACGCGCAAACCCGGCGTGGTCTACTCGGCGCTGGTGCCCAACATGAAGGGCTTCGAAGCCGCGCTGGAGGCTGGCGTGGATGAGGTGGTGATCTTTGGCGCGGCCTCCGAAGCCTTCTCACAGAAGAACATCAATTGCTCCATCGCCGAATCCATCGCGCGCTTTGCCGACGTGGCCCGCGCCGCCAAGGAGCATCGCAAGCGCCTGCGCGCCGCCGTCAGCTGCGCCTTCGGTTGCCCCTACCAGGGCGAGGTGCCGCTGGATGCCGTGGCCGACGTGGTGCGACGCTTCCGCGAGCTGGGCTGCGACGAGATCGACATCGCCGACACCATCGGCGTGGCCACCCCCGACAAGGTCAGGCCAGTGATGGAAACGGCGATCCGCGAATTCCATATCGAGGGCCTCTCCGGCCACTTCCACGATACCTATGGTCAGGCCCTGGCCAATATCTACGCCAGCCTGCAGAGCGGCATCAGCATCTACCACGCCTCGGTGGCGGGTCTGGGCGGCTGCCCCTATGCCAAGGGCGCCACCGGCAACGTGGCCACCGAAGACGTGCTCTACATGATGCAGGGACTGGGAATTGAAACCGGTGTGGACCTCGACGCCGTGGTCGATGCCGGCCAGTTCATCTCCGAACAGCTGGGCCGCAAGTCGGTCAGCCGGGCGGGCAACGCGATCGCGGCCAAGCGCGCCGGCTGATTCCCGCCTGGCGGGATAAATTTCAGGTGCAGAAACGAACAACGCCGGGCAATGCCCGGCGTTGTGTCTTGTGGCGCCTGGATCTGCCGATCCCTAGCACGCCGGCCGGTGACCCGGCTCAGTGCTGCCGGAAGCGGCGCAGGCCGCGCACGTGCAGCTTGTGGGAGTCGTTGAGCGCCTTTTTCAGGGCGCGCTTGTGCAATACCGCGCCCGCGATCAGGCCCACAGCAGCAACGGCGATGATGATGACATTGACGAGATTGAAGCTTTGCATGATTCCCCCTTGCGACAGCAGATGAAACGTTGGAACGATAAACGATGGAACGATGGAACACGGGCATGGCCCTGCCGGTCTGGACCGGATCCGCAGCCTGCCCCCGGTGGCGCGCTGCGTGGCCTGTGTGACACCAGGCTCAAGGAAAAAATAGCACGGTGTCGTGATCTGGACAGTAAATCATATAAATAATTTCCTGATTTCAGCATCAAAGCAACAAAAAGCACGATCGTAATATTTTTATCCTATAATCGCCGAACCACGGCGACTTCACGCCTTGACATAACGACAACCGACGAGAGACGACCATGCCCCACACCCCGGCTTACCCCAAAGCATTGCAAGATCTGCGCCTGCCCATCATTTGCTCGCCGATGTTCATCGCCAGCGGTCCGGCCCTGGTGGCGGCCCAGTGCAAGGCCGGGCTGGTCGGATCGTTTCCTGCGCTCAACGCCCGTCCGGCCGAGCAGCTCGACGTCTGGCTCACGCAATTGCAGGCCGAGCTGGCCGAGTGGCAGCAGCAGCACCCCGAGCGCAAGGTCGGGCCGATCGCGGTCAACCAGATCGTGCACCAGTCCAACGACCGCCTGGCGCAGGACGTGGCGGTGTGCGTGAAGCACCAGGTGCCCATCATCATCTCCAGCCTGCGCGCGCCGCCCAAGGAGATGCTGGACGCCGTGCACAGCTACGGCGGCATCGTGCTGCATGACGTGATCTCGATCCGCCACGCCGAGAAGGCCCTGGAAGCCGGTGTCGACGGCCTCATCCTGGTGGCCGCCGGGGCGGGCGGGCATGCCGGCCCGCTGTCGCCCTTCGCGCTGGTGGGCGAGGTGCGCAAGATGTTCAAGGGACCGCTGGTACTCTCCGGGGCGATTGCCACCGGCGACGCCGTGCTGGCCGCGCAGGCCATGGGCGCCGACTTTGCCTACATGGGTTCGCGCTGGCTGGCCACGCGCGAATCCAACGTCGAGGAGGCGTATCGCCAGGCCATCGTGGAGTCCAGCGCGGCCGACGTGGTCTACACCAACCTCTTCACCGGCGTGCATGGCAACTATCTCAAGAAGTCCATCATCAATGCCGGCCTCGACCCGGACAACCTGCCCGAAGCCGACAAGACCAAGATGAACTTCGGCTCCGGCGGTGGCAGCAAGGCCAAGGCCTGGCGCGACATCTGGGGTGCCGGCCAGGGGGTGGGGCTGATGGAGGACGTCCCCACGGTAGCCGAGATGGTGGACCGGCTGGAAGCCGAGTACCGCGCTGCTCGCGCGCGCCTGGCCCTGTAAGCGGGGCGGGTAGTGCGGCACCGCTCAGGCGGTGCCGGCGGGAATGAAGAAGGCGGATCCTTGCACGATCCGCCTTTCCTTTTTTGTGCAGCAATGCACCAGCATGATGGAACGCGCCCGGCGACGATGCATCCAATCCAGCGCGTCATGTGAGCCCGCAAGAGGCAGCCATTGCCTTTGTACGAATTATCCGTCAGACAACTTCCTATTTTTCAGCGCGATTTGTAACGGGCGGCACTTCTGCTGCCGGGTCCGGTCGTACCTGTTCGCTTCCAGCCTTCGCAGGCGCAACGGTAGTGCTGTCGCCACGTTGATGCCGCTGCCCGCCCTGCGACGAAGAAGAGCCATGACATTTGATGCGAGGACCCCACCATGACCAGTTTTCTGCGCACCCGCAAAGATCGCCATCCCAAGCATGACAAGCCGCGCCTGCCGCACGAGCAGGACCAGAATCCGACCCCGCAGCAGGCCACCCGCAGCGGCCACGCACCCGATCGCAAGCCCATCCGCCAGGCCTATGACGATATCCGCCAGGGCCAGGTCGACACCGACCTGCGCGGCACCGGCGGGCTGGACGAGATCAACAAGGACGGCGGCGCGCGGGCGGCCGGCGCACCGCGCAAGGCCAGGGACGGTGCCTGATTTCCCCGGCTTACTTGATGGCCGGATGGACTGGAGCAGGCTCAGTGGCCCGACTGCGCGATCCAGTCCGCAATCAATGTAAATAATTCACGCGGTTTTTCCATCGGCGTCATGTGACCGCAGTCAGCGATGATCTCCAGGCGCGCCTGGGCGATCCGCTGCGCCATCTCCTCGGACTCTTCCACGCTGCGCAACCTGTCCTGGTCGCTGGCCACGATGAGCACCGGGCAACGTAACTGCTGCAGGTCTTCGGCATTGCTATCCCGCAAGGTCTGCAGCTGGCGCAGGAACACCTCCTTGCCATTGGCCAGCGCCATCGTCTGCAAGCGATCCAGCAGCACGCGGTCGGTGCTCAGCGACGGATGCAGCGACGACGCCAGCGCGCGCGAAGTCAGGCCCTTGAAGGGGGTGCGCTGCGCCAGCTCGATCTGGGCGCGCGTGCCCAGCGATTCGTGTTCGGTCTGCGGGCGCGAGGAGGTATTGAGCAAGGCCAGCGCCTGCACCCGTTCAGGAGCCTTCAGCGCCACCGCCTGGGCCACGAAACCACCCATCGAAAACCCCAGCAGCACGAAGCGTTCCGGCGCCTGCCGCAGCACGGCATCGGCCATGGCCTGGATGCCGATGTCCTGGCCGATGTCACCGAAGGTCAGGGACCCGAGGGTGGCGAGATCGTCCCGCATGTCGTCCCACAGGTGTTCGTTGAGCATGAAGCCCGGCAACAGGACCAGGTTGCGCATGTATTCTCCCTTGCAGCGTTGTCGATGGAAAAGTCGGTAAGGCAGGCCGCTATTGCAGCCACTGGGCACGGCGACTGGAAGCGGCCATCGCCAGGCACAGCACGCCCAGCAAGGCCAGCGCCGCCTGCAGGCCCCAGCCATGGGCCAGGAAGCCGAACAGCGGCGGACCGATCAGGCTGCCGCTGTAGCCCAGCGTGGCCACCGCCGCCAGCGCAGTCGAACCATGCCGGCCGGCGGCACTGAAGACGAAGGGAAACACCGCCGCCACGCCGATGCCGGCAATGGCAAAGCCGAGGATGGCCGGCGCCATGCTGTTCGATGCCACCGCCAGGGCAATGCCGCCGCTGGCCACCAGCGTCCCCACCGAGACCACGCGACGCGCATCGTAGCGCGCCTTGAGGCCATCGCCGATCATGCGCATGACCAGCATCATGCCGGCGAAGGCAGCATAGGCCAGGGGCGTGGCACCATCGCTGGCGCCGATATGGTCTTTCATGTAGATACCGCTCCAGTCGGCCACCGAACCCTCGACGATGGCGCCGCAAAAGGCGATCACGCCCAGCACCACCAGATGTCCGTGCGGCAGCACAAAGAGCTGGCGCTCGGGATCGTGCTCGGGGCGGTCGTCCGGCATGGCCTGGTAGGCCGCATACAGAGGCCAGACAAACAGCGCCGACAGCAGCAGGAAGTGCCACACGGGCGCCACACCCAGGCCGGCTACGCCACTGGCCACCAGCGCCCCGGAGAAGGTCCCCACGCAGAACCAGCCATGCAGCATGGACATGATGGGGCGGCCGGCATCGCGCTCGGCCTGCGCCCCCAGCGCATTGATGGCCACGTCGAAGCAGCTGGAGGCCGCGCCATAGCAGGTACACACCACCATCAGCGACCACAGCCCCGGGGCCAGGCCCAGCAGGGGCAGCGACACCAGCAGGGCCAGCCCCGAATAGAGCGTACTGTGGCGCGCGCCATAATGACCGGTGATCCAGGCCGCCAGCGGGAAGGAACCGACCGCGCCGATGCCGCCGCACAACAACACCAGCGCCAGGGTGGCCGCATCCAGTTGCAGGTGGTCGCGGACGGCCGGGATACGCGCCGCCCAGGTCGCAAAGACCATGCCCAGCAGGAGGAAGAAGAGTGGGATGGCAATCCTGCGCCACCAGCGGCGCAGGGGAGAATGGGATGCGGAAGTGAAAAGCTCGGTTGTCATTAAGGTGTCAGGAATGTAAACTGCCCGATACTCACGCCAATCCAGGAATGAGTCTCAGTCTTGAGCATTGCAACCGCTATTATCCGACAACCGGGAAAGGCGCATGAACATGCGCCTGTCGGGGCGACTGCGGTAACGGGCTGCCATGAGACGGCAGCCATGCCAGGAGGTTCATGGCGGGCCAGGCCCGCCGGCTGCACCCGAGGGTGCAGCGCCCTGCTGCGTTCACCGACAGCGCCGACGGAGGCAATCTCACGGGAACATGAATGCCAGTTTCAGCACCGAACAAGATTTACCAGGAAGTCGTTGATGCCTTGATCTCATTGCATCGGCTGACCGACGGCTATACGCCCAATCACGAAAACCAGACGGCCGAGCTGTCGGTGATGATAGGACGTCACCTGGGCTTGCCGGCCGAGCGCATCGACGTGCTGCACATGGCGGCGCAGGTGCATGACATCGGCAAGGCGCGCATTCCGCTGGAGTTGCTGACCAAGCCTGGCCGCATCACCGCCGACGAATACTCGGTGCTCAAGACGCACGTACAATTCGGTTACGAGATTCTCAACAAGATCAGTTTCCCCTTCAACCTGGCCGAGATCGTCTGGTGCCACCATGAGTATCTGGACGGCAGCGGCTATCCGCGCGGCATCCGTGGCGACGACGTCCCCTTCGAAGCACGCATCCTGACCGTGGCCGACATTGTCGAATCGATGTCCGCCGACCGCCCCTATCGCAAGTCGCTGGGCATGCAGGTAGCCCTGGAAGAAATCCAGCGCCAGCGCGGCACGCGCCTGGATCCGCACGTGGTGGATGCCTGCCTGCATGTGGTCAACACCAGCAACTGGCGCCCGCTGGCGAACTGAGTCACGCGGCCTGCCCGCCGCATCCCTCCGCTGCATCGGCTACACTGGCTGGCATAACAATGACATCCGGAGACGCCACCTCATGCCGCCCCCCACAGCGCATTCGCCTGCGCCCTCGCATTTCGTTCTGCAGCACCCCATCCTGACCGCCCTGGCCCTTTCGCTGGGCACCGCCGTTGCACTCGGCGTGGCCCGTTTTTCCTACGCGCTGCTGCTGGCGCCGATGCGCGCCGATCTTGGCTGGCCCTACCTGGTAGCCGGTGGCATGAATACCGGCAATGCCCTGGGCTACCTGCTGGGCGCACTGGTGACGCCACTGCTGATGCGCCGCTACCACGCGCACCGCGTGCTGATCGCCGGCGCCTTCGGCACCGCCTTGCTGACCTTCCTGCCCGGGCTGGTCACCGACACCGCGATGCAACTGTCGCTACGGATAGTAACCGGCGTGACCAGCGCCCTGATCTTCGTCTCGGGGGGATTGCTGGTGAGCCGCCTGGCCGCCCTGCATGCGCAACGCGCCGGCCTGCTGCTGGGGCTCTACTATGGCGGCACCGGCATCGGCATCGTGCTGGCGTCCCTGCTGGTCCCGCCGGTGATGCAGCTGGCCGCCGAGCGTGGCGCCGCGCATCCCTGGCAATGGGCCTGGCTGTTGCTGGGCACGCTGGCGCTGGTGGCGAGCGTGTTCATGGCGCTGCCGGCCCGGCATATTCCGGGCAGCCCTGCACAGGCACTGGCGGGCGGCAACTGGCGCGCGCGCAGCCTGGGCTTCGGGCGGGTGGGATATCTCTTTTTCGGATTGGGGTATATCGGCTACATGACCTTCGTCATCGCGCTGCTGAAGGAACAGGGCATGGCGCCTGCGCGCATCACGCTGTTCTTTGCGCTGCTGGGAGCGGCCACCTTTGCCTCCTCGCGCATCTGGGCGCGCATGCTGGACCGCTTCCGTGGTGGCCAGTCACTGGCCATCCTCAACGGCCTGCTGAGCGTAGCCACGCTGATGCCGGCCATGACGGCCGCGCCGCTGGCGGTATTCGCCTCGGGGATCCTGTTCGGTGGCTGCTTCCTGTCAGCGGTAGCCTCGACCACCGCCATGGTGCGTCACAACCTGCCACCGGCCGACTGGCCCGCCGGCATCAGCGCCTTCACCATCATCTTCGCCGCCGGCCAG
>NZ_JAELUH010000217.1 GCF_016429215.1 Herbaspirillum sp. ASV7
AGTCCGAACGGGGGGAGGTGGAGTTAGTCCCGTCTCAAAGGTTGAGCGCCAGTGTCTTTCCGGGAACCATGAAAAACCGTTCGGACTGAGTAGCCGCGCAGCGGCGTATCGAAGGCGTGACTACCTCAGCGCCTTCGATACGCGGCGTTGCCGCTACTCAGTCCGAACGGGGGGGGGAGGTGGAGTTAGTCCCGTCTCAAAGGTCGCACACCAGCGTCTTTCCGGGAACCATGAAAAAACCGTTCGGACTGAGTAGCCGCGCAGCGGCGTATCGAAGGCGCGACTACCTCTGCGCCTTCGATACGCGGTGACGCCGCTACTCAGTCCGAACGGGGGGAGGTGGAGTTAGTCCCGTCTCAAAGGTTGAGCGCCAGTGTCTTTCCGGGAACCATGAAAAACCGTTCGGACTGAGTAGCCGCGCAGCGGCGTATCGAAGGCGTGACTACCTC
>NZ_JAELUH010000218.1 GCF_016429215.1 Herbaspirillum sp. ASV7
GAGTCTCGTGGGCTCGGAGATGTGTATAAGAGACAGCCGTTGCGGACAGGGGATTTGTGATTGCCATATATCGAGAATTTATTCAACAACTTATCGATCGATCCTCGATTACAACCGACCAATTTGTTTTGGACTCCATCCGAGTGTTAGAGACATTTACTTGGCGTATGAGAAAGGAAACCGATGGATATGATTTTATCTTCGTAGATGAGCTCCAATTATTTGATCCGCAAGAGCGCTCGGCATTAGAGTTATTAGGTCGTTCGAAAAAGGGGGTTCCGTTTGTAACAGCAGAAGACCCATCGCAAGGTGTGTTTTCTGCTATCAATACGCATGCTGGTATTGCGCAAAATGAATTAGTTTATCTCGATACGGTACATCGTTTTAATAAGCAGATTTTTGAGCTGATCAGCTTCATGTATCAGAAGCTGTCTCTTATACA
>NZ_JAELUH010000219.1 GCF_016429215.1 Herbaspirillum sp. ASV7
GCTAAAATTCTGCAAAAATTTCCAGAATCACGGCCGACCCTCTAATGGTGAAATTTTCGGCGGCCACTTGGGAAGGCTGCTGATCAAGGAAAAATCTCAACCGCATTACGGAGTAGTCGTGAAGATTTCTGAACTTACCCGCCGCGACATTATTGATGCCATGTCCGTCGAGAAGGTTAATTGGTGTGGCCGTCTAGAAGAATCCGGATTCCTCTCGCGGATATACGACCTGTCGGCGATGCCTTCAACGGACCCGCGATTCGCCGACGCAGCTGGTGACATCTGGCAGCATCGAGTCAACAACTTCGACTGGGACGACGACTGGATTTTTTACGACAGCCGCTTTAACTTGGCCCACGGCGACGATGAGACCTGTCTCTTATACACATCTGACGCTGCCGACGATACACTACAAGTGTAGAGATCGGTGGTCGCCGGATAA
>NZ_JAELUH010000220.1 GCF_016429215.1 Herbaspirillum sp. ASV7
TCATAACACCATCCGACTCAGCCACTTTCCCTAACAGGCCCCAGGCATAGACATTTTTCCATGTTTCTCCATTGTTTGTGGATCTAAAAAGGCCTTCATCCGTACCAACGAAAAGAATTCCGCCGGCAGTTTCTGTGACAGTGCGTATTTTTTTCTCCCCTAAATCTGTGAATTTCGGCAACCAAACATTTGTGCCGTTTCGTTTTTGTAAAATGGGGCTATAGTAATTGTATGCAAATATCCCGGTCTTGCCAGGGGCAATGTTGCTATGTTTGTCCGGGAAAATAGCTTTGGTCCAAAAAGGAGCCGTAGAATTTGTGTTGCTGTGATATATCCAAATTCCATCGGTTATATAGAGCCCATTATCATCCGCGTAAAAATCATTTCTGCCAGGACCATAGGCATCCTTCATCAGTTCGGGCAGCCCGCTACTAATG
>NZ_JAELUH010000221.1 GCF_016429215.1 Herbaspirillum sp. ASV7
ATAAAGGATACTGCAACAGTTCCTGTTCCTGCTTCTCAAACAATTGTTTTGTAAAGAGGCAGTAATGTCCTGCCTGATCGTCTGAAGTGGCTACCCAGTTTTTCACCTGTTTAGGATGGCTAAAGACAATAGTGGGGCCATCAATGATATGTGCCACGCCATTGATGGTATATATGCCTTGTCCACGCGTAATGAGCGTTATTTTGTAATAATCGCATCTGTTCAATCCAACTTCACGGCGAACGGCGTTATCCTCCCTTGAAAAGGCAGCGAAGCTACTTTCTGCTGGGGCTTTAGGCAGCCATTCACGATGGGTGAATAAGGAAAGATGAGTGTGTGAATCTGCCATTTGCATAGCAGCTGTCTCTTATACACATCTGACGCTGCCGACGATACACTACAAGTGGAGATGGCGGGGGTGGGCGGGGGAGTAAGA
>NZ_JAELUH010000222.1 GCF_016429215.1 Herbaspirillum sp. ASV7
GATCCCCGATTGCTCGATCACGCTGGCGTAGTTCCCATCCACGCTGCTGCGGCTGGCGCTGATGCTGCCGTTCATCTTGCCCATCCCCACCGAGATGCTGCCGCCCAGGCTTTGCTGCTTGCTCTTGTAGGTACTCGTGTCCTGCAGGCTGGCGATGTTCAGGTTCCCCTGACCACTGGTACCCACGTCCATCACTACTTGCTTGCCGCTGACCACCGCACCACTGAGCGTGGTGTCCGTGCCGGATGCAATCGTCAGCTTGTTGCCCGCATCAACGTGGCTATTGACCTGCGTCACATCGCTGCCATCCCCACGGCCACGACTGCCTGAGGCGCTGGCGTTGAACATCAACCCGTCCGTGCCGATGGAGACGCCCACCGAGCCTGACATGCTCTGGTTGCTGCTGTGCTGGTCCGAGGTGTTTTGTGCGGC
>NZ_JAELUH010000022.1 GCF_016429215.1 Herbaspirillum sp. ASV7
CTACCCGGAGTGCATGCCACATGCCCGTCACGTTGCCACGCTGGGGCAGGTCTATTTCGCCCAGGGGCGGGCGTTGGCGGCAGAGCAAGCACAACCGCTTTACCTGCGCAACAAGGTCGCCCTGACCACTGCGGAGCGCGAATTGCGCGATGCGGGCAAGGGCGCCGCCAAGGGAGCGGCATGAATAGCCTGGTCCTGCCGGCGCGGGAAGTCGTCCACGCCGGCTATGGCACCCTGCAGTTCGCCGCCCTGGCGCAGGCAGACCTGGATGCCGTGGTCGAGATCGAAGAGGCGGTCTACTCGCATCCCTGGACGCGCGGCAATTTCCAGGATTCGCTCTATAGCGGCTACCAGGCGCAGACCCTGCGGGATGCCGACGGGCAGTTGCTGGGATATTTCCTGGTCATGCTGGCAGTGGACGAGGCGCACCTGCTCAATATCAGCGTGGCCCAGGCCCATCAGCACAAGGGGCTGGGCCGGCTGCTACTGGACCAGGCCACGGCCGTGGCACGCCAGCACCACATGCAGACCATGTTGCTGGAAGTGCGCGAGTCCAATGTGCATGCGGCCAAGGTCTACCGCCACTATGGATTTGCCGAGATCGGCCGGCGCAAGAACTACTATCCCGCCGCCAACCAGTCCCGTGAAGGGGCCATCGTCATGAGCATGCCGTTATGAGTGAAGAATTGAAACAGGAAGGCGGCTTCGGCTCCTCGCTGGCCCTGCTCGATGCCCTGGGCATCGGACCGGTGTGGGTGCGGCGCGAGCTGGCCGTGGAAGAAGTCGTGGCTGCGGCTGCGGTTGGGAGCGGCGCGCCCGCATTCGCCGAGCTGGCCGAAGCCGAGCCCGTGGTGGCCCGGCAGAGCGAGCCAGCCAGCCAGGTCGCACCGACCGAGACTACCTCGCCTGCGCCCGCGCCGACGGCCCGGCCGGCACCTGCGCCGGTAGCCGCGCCGCAGCGTCGCAGTGCCCCGGTCGAGGAAGACGGCGGCCCGCCGTCCTGGCTGGACGAGATGGATTTTGCTGCCTCGGTCGAGCCCATGCCAATGCCCATCCCCGATGGCGACGAGGAAGACGAGGTCCCGGCGGTCGACCCCATCATTGCCCGGGTGGCGGCCATGGACTGGCCGGCCCTGAAGCAGCAGGTCGCCGATTGCCGCCGCTGCGGCCTGTGCCAGGGACGCAAGAATACCGTCTTCGGCGTCGGTGACGAAAAGGCCAAGTGGCTCTTCATCGGCGAAGGCCCCGGCCGCAATGAGGACATGCAGGGCGAGCCATTCGTCGGCCCGGCCGGCAAGCTGCTCGACAACATGCTCGCGGCCATGGGTGTGAAGCGGGGCGAGAACGCCTATATCGCCAATATCGTCAAATGCCGTCCGACCGACGACAACGGCCGTGACCGTCCGCCTTCGCCCCAGGAAGTGGCCGCCTGCCTGCCTTACCTGCAGCGCCAGATCGCCCTGATCCAGCCTACCGTGCTGGTGGCGCTGGGCAAGACGGCGGCCCTCGCGTTGCTGGGCCTGGATCCGGCCACGCCGGTGTCGCGCTTGCGCGGCACGGTGCATCGCTATCAGGACCTGCCGCTGGTGGTGACCTATCACCCGGCCTATCTGCTGCGTACGCTCAATGACAAGAGCCGCGCCTGGGCCGATCTCTGCCTGGCGATGAGCACCTACCAGGCGCAACCGCGCTGAGATCATGAAGCAGGATACCGGCGGCAGCCCTGCGTCAACTCCGGAGAGTCACCAGGCGCGCTTCCATCGGCGCTGGCCGGCGCTGCGCGATCCGCATGTGCGGGCCCTGGCCTGGCTGCTCTATGCGCCGGACTTGCTGGCCGCAGACGCGCCGTGCTGGGAAGGGCAGATTGCCACGCTCGGGCCGATCTCGCCCGAGGTGGCCGGCTGGCTGCACGACCTGCAGGACGATCCGGCCCTGCATGCCGCTCTGTTGGCGCATCTGGCGCACAATCCCTCGGCCCGGCTGGGGCGCTATGCGGAAAAGCTGCTGGGTTTCTATCTGCAGCAGCAGGGCTGGCTGGTGGCAGCCAATCTGCAGGTACGCAACAACCAGGCGGGCGCGCGTGAGACCCTGGGCGAGTTCGACTTCCTGGTCCATCCGCCCGAGAGTGCGGACGATACCACCCTGGTGCATTGGGAGTTCGCTACCAAGTTCTACCTGCTGGAGCCAGGGGCGGGCGGCGACGCCGACGCCTTCGTCGGCCCCAACCTGGCCGACTCCCTGGGTCGCAAGATGCGCAAGATCATGGAGCAGCAATTGCAGCTCTCGCGCCATCCGGCGGCCGCAGCGGTGCTGCCGGCGCCGGTTACCTGGGCCGGGGCACTGGTGAAGGGCTGGTTGTTCTACCGGGAGGGCGTGCCGATGGCGCTGCCGGCCTCCATGGGGATCGCCGCCGACCACTGCCGTGGGTTCTGGTGCGACAGCCACGGTCTGCGGGCAGCGCACCAACCGGAGGACCGCTACCTGATCCTCGCGCGGCTGTCCTGGCTGGCCCCGGCGCGGGCACCCCTGATCCAGGGCCTGACGCTGGATGCCTTGCTGGATAAGCTGGAGCAGGGTTTCCAGGCCGACCAGAGTCCGGTGATGGTGGCGCGCTGCAGGATCGAGGCAGGGGGAGAGGCGGAGTTGATCGAGACCGATCGCGGATTCGTCGTGCCCCCGCAGTGGGAGCAACGTGCCGCCGCCACCGTGCGGCACGCCGTGATCAGAGTGTGAGCGCTGCTCAGTGGTGGGGATGCTTGTCCTCGCCGATCAGCGCCAGCGAGTCATGCTCGCGCTGGTTGGCGGCGTGGCGACGCATGATCAGCAACATGATCCCGGCCACGAAGGAGCCGAAGATGATGATCACGGTATTCACATCCAGGTTCATGCGCACCATGAAGGCATACAGCACCAGCATGGTCAGCACCGAGAGGTTTTCATTGAAGTTCTGGACCGCGATCGAATGGCCGGCGCTCATGAGCACGTGGCCGCGGTGCTGCAGCAGCGCGTTCATCGGCACCACGAAATACCCCGACAGCGCGCCGATGATCACCAGCAGCGGATAGGCCACCCAGACCGAGCTGGTGGTGGTCATGAGCATCACCACGATGCCCATGATGATGCCCAGCGGCATCACCGACAAGGACTTCTTCAGTGGCACGAAGCGGGCCGCGCCCATGGCGCCCAGCGCCACGCCCACGGCGACGATGCCTTGCAGGATGGCAGCCTTGTCCAGCGGCATGTGCAGCGACTTCTCGGCCCATTTCAGGACGATGAACTGCAGCGTCGCGCCGGCGCCCCAGAAGAGCGTGGTCACCGCCAGCGAGATCTGGCCCAGCTTGTCTTTCCAGAGGGTGGTGAAGCAACCGGCGAAATCGACGATCAGGCGGATGGGGTTGCGTTGCTGGTGTTCGTAGCGGGCGCCGGTATCGGGGATGCTGAAGTTGAACAGCGCGGCGATGATGTAGATGACGGAGATGATGCAAAGTGCTGCTTCGGTGGGGGTGTCGACCGGGAGGTCGACCAGCGGGAAGTCGAAGCTGAGGATCACCGAGGAGACATGCGGATTGACCAGCGCCCCGCCCAGGACCGTGCCCATGATGATGGAGCCGACGGTGAGACCCTCGATCCAGCCATTGGCCGCGACCAGTTTCTCAGGGGGTAGCAATTCGGTGAGGATGCCGTACTTGGCCGGCGAGTAGGCCGCCGCGCCGAAGCCCACCACCGCATAGGCCAGCAGGGGATGGACGGTGAAGAACATCATCGCGCACCCGACGATCTTGATCATGTTGGTGATCAGCATGACCTTGCCCTTCGGGAAGGCGTCGGCGAAGGCGCCCACGAAGGCCGCCAGCAACACGTAGGAAAGCACGAAGAACAGCTTCAGCAGCGGGGTCATCCACGCTGGCGAATGCATTTCGGCAAGAAGGGCAATGGCGGCAATGAGCAGCGCGTTATCGGCGAGCGACGAAAAGAATTGCGCCGCCATGATGGTGTAGAAACCGCGATTCATCCCTGTCCAAGATGTATAACAAATGATGTCCGGCTAGCTTTATACCATGAAACCATCGAGGCTCCGCGATATTAGTCAAACTAGTCAAACCACGAAGAGGTTCGTCCGGTAAAATGCCCGCTTGTTCCCCGCTGGGCAAAAACTTCCGGGCGAACCTCGGCAGGCTGGCCCCTGGTGGCGTGGCTGGTCGCGGCGCGCTTTGCCTGATCCGCCCATCGCTTCCAACGCCACTGGACATCATGCCAAGACCGATCGTCGCCTCCATCAGCATTTCCGCACTTCAACACAATCTCTCCGTCGCCCGCGCCCATGCACCCAAGGCCCGCGCCTGGGCCGTGGTCAAGGCCAATGGCTATGGCCACGGACTGGAACGCGTCATGCGCGGCTTTGCGGCAGCCGACGGGCTGGCGCTGATCGAACCCGACTACGCGGTGCGCCTGCGCGAGCTGGGCTGGAGCAAGCCCATCCTGCTGCTGGAAGGTTTCTTCGAGGCCGACGACCTGCCGGTGCTGGCGCGTCATGACATCCAGTTCGCCGTGCATTGCGAAGAGCAGATTGCCTGGCTGGAGGCCTTCGCTACCGATGCCACCGATGCCGCGCTGCACGTGCACCTGAAGATGAACAGCGGCATGAACCGCCTGGGCTTCAAGCCCGATGCCTATCGCGCCGCCTACGAGCGCGTGCGCCGCATCGCCAGCGTGCGCAGCATCACCATGATGACCCACTTCGCCAATGCCGACGATGCCGGCAACCCCTTGTTGCCGCTGGCCGAACAGGTGCGGCGCTTCGAGGCCGGCACGCAGGGCCTGGAGGGCGCGCGCAGCCTGTGCAACTCGGCTGGCGACCTGCTCCATGCCGAGCTGGCACATGACTGGGTGCGCCCAGGCGTGATGCTGTATGGCGGCACGCCTGGTGGCGGCACCGCGGCCGATTTCGGCCTGCGCGCGGCGATGACGCTGGAAAGCCGCATCATCGGCGTGCAGGATGTGCCGGCCGGCGAGGCCATCGGCTATGGCAGCCGCTTCGTAGCCGACAAGCCGATGAAGGTCGGCGTGGTGGCCTGCGGCTATGCCGACGGCTATCCGCGCCACGCTCCCAACGGCACGCCGGTGCTGGTCGATGGCGTCAAGACTGGCACTGTGGGGCGGGTCTCGATGGACATGTTGGCGGTGGACCTGACCGACGTGCCGGGTGCGGCCGTGGGCAGCCATGTCGAATTGTGGGGCGGCAAGCTGCCCATCGACGAGGTAGCCTTCGCGGCCGGTACCATCGGCTATGAATTGATGTGCGCGCTGGCGCCCCGGGTGGCGGTGCGTGAAGTTGAATAACGTGAACTGCAGCAAGCGGTTCGACAAGGACTAGCAAGGCGACGATGGCGAAGGTCAAGACCAATTACACCTGCACCGAATGTGGTGGCGTCAGCAACAAGTGGGCCGGCCAGTGTCCGGCATGCGGGCAGTGGAACACCCTGGTCGAGACGCTGGTGGAAACCGGTGGCGGCAACCGCTACTCGGCGCAGCCGCAGGGCCTGGCGCAGACGGCGCCGGTGCTGAGCCTGGCCGACATCGAGGCCATCGACGTGCCGCGCTTCGGCACCGGCATCGAGGAATTCGACCGCGTGCTGGGCGGCGGCCTGGTGCCCGGTGGCGTGGCCCTGATCGGCGGCGACCCGGGCATCGGCAAGTCGACCTTGCTGCTGCAGGCCCTGGCCAATATCTCCAAGTTGAAGAAGGTACTGTATGTGAGCGGCGAAGAGTCCGGCTCGCAGATTGCCTTGCGCGCCAAGCGGCTGGCCGTGGATGCGCGCGAGCTGCAGCTTCAGGCCGAGATCCAGCTGGAGAAGATCCTGGCCACGCTGGCCGAGCACAAGCCGGAAGTGGCGGTGATCGACTCCATCCAGACCATCTATTCCGATGCACTGACCTCGGCCCCCGGCTCGGTGGCCCAGGTGCGCGAGTGCGCGGCGCAATTGACGCGTGTGGCCAAGACTTCCGGCATCACCATCATCATGGTGGGCCACGTGACCAAGGAGGGCGCGCTGGCCGGCCCCCGGGTGCTGGAACACATCGTCGACACCGTGCTGTACTTCGAGGGCGATACCCATTCCAGCTTCCGCCTGGTGCGGGCCTTCAAGAACCGTTTTGGCGCGGTCAACGAGCTGGGCGTGTTTGCGATGACGGAGAAGGGCCTCAAGGGGGTGTCCAACCCGTCGGCGCTGTTCCTGTCGCAGCATGAGAACCAGGTGCCCGGTTCTTGCGTCATGGTGACCCAGGAGGGCACGCGTCCCTTGCTGGTGGAAATCCAGGCTCTGGTGGACAGCTCGCACGTGCCCAATGCGCGCCGGCTGTCGGTCGGCCTGGAGCAGAACCGGCTGGCCATGCTGCTGGCGGTGCTGCATCGCCATGCCGGCATTGCCGCCTTCGACCAGGATGTCTTCATCAATGCCGTGGGCGGGGTGAAGATCACCGAGCCCGCTGCCGACCTGGCGGTGTTGATGGCCATCAACTCCTCCATGCGCAACAAGCCCTTGCCACGGGGACTGGTGGTTTTCGGCGAAGTCGGGCTGGCCGGCGAGATCCGGCCCGCACCCCGTGGCCAGGAGCGCCTGCGCGAGGCGGCCAAGCTGGGATTTTCGATTGCCGTCATTCCCAAGGCCAATGCGCCCAAGCAAGCTATCGAAGGACTCAAGGTGATCGCCGTGGAGCGCATTGACGACGCCTTGCAGAAAGCCCGCGAGATCGACGACTACGCCAGCTGAGGATGGTCAGCCGGGGACCTGGAAGGTCACGATGACCTGGTTGATCTCACCCTTGACCGGTCCCTCGATGAGGGGGCCGCTTCCCTTGACACGGTAGTAGAGCTGGAATGGCCGCGTGGCATCGCGGCCGTTGAAGAAGTCGGTGCTGCCGGCGCTGGCCTCGGTGACCGACCAGCAGCTGCCGGCGTCCTGCCAGCACAGCCAGGCCTCGAAACCGGCTGGCTTGCGCGCCAGACCATAGCGCCAGCTCACCTTGCTGATGATGGAGCCGGGCGGCACCTGGCCAACGACCTGGAATTGCGTGATGTAGTCGGTGTTCTTGGCACGGATGTCGGCCCCTGCCACATCGGAGGCATAGGCGGCGGTCGGTCCGTGATGCGAGCCGGCGGGCGTGACCGGCGGTGGTGCCGCTGGCGTGACCGGCGAGACGATCACGATCGGCCGGCGCGTATCGGCGTTACCCTGGGGCAGGCTCAGGTTGCGGTCGGCGTAGCTCTGCGCTGCTGCCATTCCTGGCAGGATGCCGGTGGCCACCAGACCCAGTACCGTGAGAAAGCGCCGCTCACGCATGACGGCGGTGATTCTGCAGTGGCAGGGTGATCTGCACCAGCAGACCGCCGTGGGTTTCTTCATGGCCCTTCAACACCAGCTTGCCGTTGTGGCGCAACACGATGCGGTTGACGATGGCCAGCCCCAGTCCCGAACCATTGGCTTGCCCGCGCGCGGTGTCGAGGCGGGTGAAGGGACGCAGCAGCCGATCGCATTCACTGTCGGGCACCCCGGGGCCATGGTCGCCCACTTCCACCACCACCTGATGACCTTCGATGCGGCTGCGTACGTCGATCTCGGCGCAGTCGGTGCCGGGCGTCTTGCCGTAGCGGCGGGCGTTTTCGATCAGGTTGCTGAACACCCGGGCCAGCTCGGTGCCGTTGCCGGCGACGTCGGTGTCGGGCGTGATCCGGGTGGTGATCTTCACGTCGGCCTGGCGTCCCAGCTGGTTGCTGACGTCGGCCAGCAGGCCGGCCAGGTCGATGCTGGCCAGGCTGCTGGCATCGAAGGGCTTGGCGTAGTCGAGGAACTGGCCAATGATGCTGTCCATCTGGGCCAGGTCGGAATGCATGCCATCCCGCGATTCGTCGGACAGATTGGCCATCTCGACCTCCAGCTGCATGCGTGCCAGCGGCGTGCGCAGGTCGTGCGAGATGCCGGCCAGGATCAGTGCGCGATCAGACTCCACGCGATTGAGGTCGGCCACCATCTGGTTGAAGCTGCGGTTGGCCTCTTCGATCTCGGTGGGACCCGATTCAGGCAAGGGTTCCGGCTGGCGGCCCTTGGCGATGGCGCGGGCGGCCGCCGTCAGGCGTGCCAGTGGCTGGTTGATCAGGGTGGAGATGAAGACCGCGCCGATCAGCGAGAGGAACAAGGCGATCGACCCCCAACCCAGCCATTGCAGGCTGGAAGTGCGGTCCAGGCGGCCCCGGTCCAGCATCAGCCAGTACTGGTCGTCGTCGATGTTGAAGCTGATCCAGAACCCTTCCACCTCGTTGACGCTGGAGGCGAACAGGGTGTTTTCGTCCAGCGACTGGCGCACGTAGTATTCCAGCTCCGGCACGATGGGGGAGTCCTCGGGGGGGACGATGCGGTCGCTCTTCTCCAGCGGATAGATGCGGATGCCTTCGTTGCTGGCCAGGTCGAACAGCAGCTCGCGCCGCATCTCCGGTGCGGAGTGTGTCAGGGCGGCGCGGGTGATGGTCACCACGGAAACGATCTGGGCCGCCAGCTGCTCGGCGCGCGGGCCGCGCTCGACCATGCGGAAGCTGGCCACCCAGGCCACCATGCTGGCCGTGATCAGGAAGGTCAGGAGGAAGAAGGTGCGCCAGAACAGGCCGTTGCTAAACCATCCTGATTGGGGTCGGACTTTCATCGGCAAGCGGCCTGCAGGTCAGGGGTGAAGCGGGAGATCAGCGCGGTTTCCCTTCCGGGATGAAGACGTAACCCAGGCCCCAGACGGTCTGGATGTACAGCGGATTGGCCGGATCCGGCTCGATCAGCTTGCGCAGGCGCGAGATCTGCACGTCCAGGCTGCGGTCGAAGACTTCATATTCGCGACCGCGCGCCATTTCCATCAGCTTCTCTCGCGACAGCGGCTGGCGGGCGTTACGGGCAAATACCTTCAGCACCGAGAATTCGCCGGTGGTCAGCGAGATGGTCTCGCCGCTCTTCTTCAGGGTGCGGGTGCCCAGGTCCAGGATGAAGTCGCCGAACTCGAAGGTTTCGGGAGTCTCGGAAGGGGCGCCCGGCAGTTCATCCGGGCCCTTGCGGCGCAGCACCGCATTGATGCGGGCCACCAGTTCACGCGGGTTGAAGGGCTTGGGCAGGTAATCGTCGGCACCCATTTCCAGGCCGATGATGCGGTCCACGTCCTCGCCCTTGGCGGTGAGCATGATGATGGGGGTCTGGTCGCCGGCACCGCGCAGGCGGCGGCAGATCGCCAGGCCGTCTTCGCCGGGCAGCATCAGGTCCAGCACCAGCAGGTCGTAGCGCTCGCGGATCCAGAGCTTGTTCATGGCCTGGGCGTTTTCGGCCGTCACCACGTTGAAACCCTGTTCGGTCAGGTAGCGGCGCAGCAGGTCGCGCAGGCGGATATCGTCATCCACCACCAACACTTTGAATTGATTGGCGGATGTTGTCGTATTAGTATTGTTGCCGGTAGTCGTATTCATGATGCCTATGGTAGCGTCTTGGCGATTTTGAGCAAGTCGGGGCTGTCGATCCATTACAAACTGTTACATACCTTACCTTAATCATCTTATACCATCGCGGCCTGCGGCCTACACTGGAATCACGTCGGGAAACCCATGGCAAGGGAACTTCCCGGTCACCGATTCTCTGTCTCTGGAAATAATCGCTTTATGAAGATTGCAGTCGTCAACAAGCTATGTCTGGTCGCGATGCTGGCGCTCGGCGTGGGCTCCGCGTTGGCGGGTCCTCCGCAGGGTGGTCGGCCGATGCCTGGCCATCCGGGCGGCGACTTCAGGCCCCACGGCGGCGAGTTCAGCGGCCAGGACCAGCGTAGCCAGATGGCCAGCGACCAGGAGCAGCGCCGCAACGGCAAGTTGAGCGCCGATGAGCGACGTGAACTGCGACGCCAGATCAACGAGGTCGGACAGGACATCTACCGCGTCAAGCGTTGACGCCTGCTACCCCGGATAAATTCCCGCCCTGATCCTGCCAGGACAAAAAAACAGCAAGCCCGGATGCCGATGTATCCGGGCTTCTTCGTTTTGGGGTGATGGGGCGCCGACGGTTCTCAGACCTGATGTGCCCGTCCCAGCTTCTTTTCCAGTCGGTGCTGCAAGGCCTCGAAGCACAGGCTGAGCATCCAGTAGATGCCGGCCGCCGCCACATACAACGGCAGCGGACGGAAGGTCACGGCAATCACTTCCTTGGTCGCCAGCATCAGTTCGGTCACCGTGATGACCGAGACCAGCGAGGTATCCTTGATCAGGCTGATCAGGGTATTGCTCATCGAGGGCACGGCAATGCGCACGGCCTGCGGCACGATGATGTGGCGCAGCGTCTGGAAATAGGTCAGGCCGATGCTGTAGGCGGCATTCCACTGGCCCCGGGTCACGCCCAGGATGGCGCCGCGCAGGCTTTCCGACAGGTAGGCGCCGGCATTGAGGCTCAGCGTGAGCACACCGGCCGTCAGCGGCGAGAATTCGATGCCCAGGCCCGGCAAGCCGTAATACACCACGAAGATCTGCACCAGCAGTGGCGTGCCGCGCATCATGCTGACATACACCGCGGCCGGCCAGTGGATGGGGCGCCATGGCACGATGCGGGCCACCGCCAGCACGAATCCCAGCACCAATCCGCCGACCATCGAGGCCAGCGCAAACAGCAGGGTGTAGCCAACGCCCTTGGCCAGGGTCGGGGCAGCTTGCTGCAGCAGTTCCAGGATTTCCATAAGCATTCGATATAAAAAATTATCCCCGCGATGCGGGGATAAGTCGGTCCGCCCGACGGGGGTCGGGCGGGGTGAGGCGCAAGGGCAAGCGCGCCTTATTGTGCTTTCGGCGGCTGGCTCACGTCAATGCCAAACCACTTCTCGGAGGCCGCCTTGAAGCTGCCATCGGCCTTGATGTCAGCCAGGGCCTTGTTCAGCGCCGCCTTGAACTCGGGGTTGCCCTTGCGGAAGGGAATGCCGATCTTGTCGACGGTCCCCACCGGGCTGCCGGCCTTCAGCGGCAGGTTGGTGGACTTCAGGATGTAGCCCACCAGCAAGCTGTCGTTCAAGGCCGCGTCGATGCGACCGGCGGCCAGGTCAGCCAGGTACTCGGGTGAACCGGGATAGGTGCGCACGTCGATGCCCAGCACGGCCTTGGCCTTCTGTTCGAAGTTGGTGCCCTGGCCCAGGCCGAGCTTCTTGCCCTTGAGGTCGTCCAGGGTCTTGAACTGGCGGGTCTCATCCTTGCGCACGATCAGCTGGGCGCTGGAGAGGGTGTAGGGCTCGGAGAAATCGAAGGCCTTCTGGCGCTCGTCGGTAATACCGACCTGGTTGATGATGACGTCATACTTGCCCGCGCCCAGGCCGGCCAGGATGCCGCTCCACTCGGTGGTGGTAAATACTGGCTTGACGCCCAGCTTGGCCGCCAGCAGCTTGGCCACGTCGACCTCGAAACCGGTCAGTTCGCCCGTCTTGGCATCCTTGAAGTTGAACGGCGGATAGTTGCCTTCCAGCGCCACCTTCAAGATGCCGCTGCTCTTGACCGATTGCAGCAGGTCAGCGGCCGATGCCGCCAGGCTGCCCGAGAGCAGTGCCACGCCTACACCGGCCAGCAGCCATTGCTTGATATTCTTGTTCATGTGTCGATGTCCTTTCGAAACGTTCGCCGCAACTTTGCAGCCAGGTCGTCATGATGCCCTCGTTTTGCCAAACTGCAAGGGCAAGTTAAGACAATGATGTAGAAAGCTTATGCCAGGCCATGTTCCCGCCCATCGCAAGCGCCTCAGGCCTGCAATTGCTCCAGGGCGTCCTGCTGCTCCAGCCATTCGTTTTCGAGCTGGTCCAGTTCCTTGCTGCAATAGGCCTGGTCGGTGATGAGCGTCTTGAGTTCATCCTTGTTCGCCGCATCGTAGATGTCGGGACTGGCCAGGCGGGCATCGATCTCGCCCTTGCGCAGGTTGAGCTTGGCGATCTGCTCATCGAGCCGCTTGATGCGCGCTTCGATGGGCTTCTTCAGGGCCGACATCTTCTGGCGCTGTTCGGCTTCCAGGCGCTTTTGCTCCTTGCGGTCGACCAGGGATGCCGGCGCACTCTGCTCCACCTGGCTAGCAGCAGTCGGCAGCGGGGCGGCGGCAGCGGCATCGTTGCGCGCGGCCAGCTTGGTCTTGAAGAGCCAGTCCTTGTAGTCGTCCAGATCGCCGTCGAAGGCTTGCAGCTTGCCCTCGGCCACGATCAGGAACTGGTCGGTGGTGGCGCGCAGCAGGTGGCGATCGTGGGACACCAGCACCAGCGTGCCCTCGAACTGCGCCAGGGCCATGGTCAGGGCTTCGCGGGTTTCCAGGTCGAGGTGGTTGGTCGGTTCGTCCAGCAGCAGCAGGTTGGGGCGTTGCCAGACGATCAGGGCCAGGGCCAGCCTGGCCTTTTCGCCGCCCGAGAAGGGCGCGATGGACGAGGTTGCCATGGTGCCGTTGAAGTTGAAGCTGCCCAGGAAGTTGCGCAGCTCCTGCTCGCGCACATCCGGCGCCAGCCGGGTCAGGTGCCACAGCGGCGATTCGTCATGGCGCAGCATCTCCACCTGGTGCTGGGCGAAGTAACCGATCACCAGCCCCTTGCCCAGGCGGGCCGTACCAGACAGCGGATCGATCTCGCCTGCCACCGTCTTGATCAGCGTGGACTTGCCGGCGCCGTTGACGCCCAAGAGACCGATGCGCTGGCCGTTCTGCAGCGAGAAGTCGATGCTGCGCACGATGATCTTGTCTTCATTCGGCGCGCCGTTCTTGCCCTCGATGTGATAGCCGGCATTGACCTTTTCCATCACCAGCAGCGGGTTGGGTGCCGACAGCGGCTCGCGGAATTCGAACGAGAACTCGGCCGCCGCCCGCAGCGGTGCCAGCTCTTCCATCTTGGAGAGCGCCTTCATGCGGCTCTGCGCCTGGCGCGCCTTGGTGGCCTTGGCCTTGAAGCGGTCGATGAAGGATTGCAGGTGGGCGCGCTGGCGCTGCTGCTTCTCGATCATGCCGGCCATCAGTTCCAGCTGGGCCGAACGCTGGCGTTCGAAGGCGCTGTAGTTGCCGGAATAGCGCTTGAGCTTGCGGTCATCGATATGCACGATGACATTGACCACGCCATCCAGAAAGTCGCGGTCGTGGGAAATGATCAGCAGGGTGCCCGGGTAGCGCTTCAACCAGTCTTCCAGCCAGATGATGGCGTCCAGGTCGAGGTGGTTGGTCGGTTCGTCCAGCAGCAGCAGGTCGGATGGGCACATCAGCGCCTGTGCCAGGTTCAGGCGCATGCGCCAGCCACCCGAGAAGCTGGCTACCGGCCGCGCCATCTGTTCCAGCGAAAAGCCCAGGCCCAGCAGCAACTGCTCGGCACGCGAGCGCACCGTGTAGGCGTCGGCATCGGCCAGGGCAGTGTGCAGCTCGGCGATGTGATTGCCGTCGTGCTGGTCATCGGGCTGCGCTTCGGCACGGGCCAGATCGGCCTCCAGCTGGCGCAGGTGGGCGTCGCCATCGATGGCGTATTCGATGGCAGGACGGTCCAGCGCCGGCGTTTCCTGCGCCACGTAGGCCATGCGCCAGCGCGCCGGGAAATCGATATTGCCTTGGTCGGCATGCAGCTCGCCACGCAGCATGGCAAACAGGCTGGACTTGCCGGCGCCATTGGCGCCGATCAGGCCGATCTTGTCGCCCGGGTTGAGCGTCAGGTCGACATTCTCCAGCAGCGGCTTGACGCCCCGCTGGAGGGAGACTTGCTGGAAACGGATCATCGGTGATTCACAATCGTTGGGACGCGGTAAGGCTCGGCTTCAAGCCAGTTGCAGCTGTTCGGCCGTGACCAGGAACACCATGTCGTCGCCGGCGCTGGTGGTCATCCAGGTCAGTTCCAGCTCGGGGAAGGCAGCCTCGGCGAAGGCACGCTCGTTGCCGATCTCGACCACCAGCACGCCTTCGGGTGTGAGGCGTTCAGCGGCGCCAGCGACGATCTTGCGCACCAGGTCCATGCCGTCTTCGCCACCGGCCAGTGCCAGTTGCGGCTCGCGCAGGTATTCCTGCGGCAGTTTGGCCATGGAGCCGGAGTTCACATAAGGCGGGTTGCTGATGATCAGGTCGTACTTGCGCGTCGGCAGCTTGGTGTAAAGATCGGACTCGACCAGGTTGATGCGATCCTGCAGCTGGTACTCGTCGACGTTCTTGCGCGCCACCGCCAGGGCGTCGGCGGAGATATCTACGGCATCGATCGTGGCGTTGGGGAAGGCATCGGCCAGCAAGACCGGCAGGCAGCCCGAACCGGTGCAAAGGTCCAGCGCATTCTCAATGGCTTCCGGGTCCTGGATCCACGGCGAGAAATGCTGCGGAATCAGTTCGGCGATGAAGGAACGCGGCACGATCACGCGCTCATCGACGTAGAAGCGATAGGCGCCCAGCCAGGCTTCGTTAGTGATGTAGGCGGCCGGCACGCGGTCCTTGCTGCGGCGTTCGATCACGCGCATGACGGCGGCGATCTCCTCGGGCAGCAGACGCGCATCGAGGAAGGGATCGAGCTGATCCAGCGGCAGCTTCAGCGTATGCAGGATCAGGTAGGCTGCCTCGTCCAGCGCATTGCTGCTGCCGTGGCCGAAGAACAGCTGCTCGGTGTTGAAACGGGTCACGGCGTAGCGCAGCAGGTCGCGCACGGTGGAAAAATTGTTGGGGGTCATGATGTTCTCTTCAATGCCGGGCACTCAGGCCAGCAGGTTTTCCAGCGTCTTGCGGTAGATGTTCTTCAGGGGATCGATGTAGCGCACCTCGATGTGCTCGTCGATCTTGTGGATGCTGTCGTTGGGCGGTCCGAACTCGATCACCTGCGGGCAGATCTGGGCGATGAAGCGGCCGTCCGAGGTGCCGCCGGTGGTCGACAGTTCGGTCTCCAGGCCGGTCTCGTCCTTGATCGCCTTGGAGAGCGCATCCGACAGGTCGCCGCGCGGCGTCAGGAAGGGCAGGCCGCCCACCGTCCACTTCAGGTCGTATTCCAGGCCATGCTTGTCCAGGATGGCGTGCACGCGCTGCTGCAGGCCTTCCACGGTGCTGGCGGTGGAAAAGCGGAAATTGAAGTCGATCACCACTTCGCCTGGGATCACATTGGAGGCACCCGTGCCACCATGGATGTTGGAGACCTGCCAGGACGTCGGCAGGTAGTATTCGTTGCCCGCGTCCCATTGCTCGGCGACCAGTTCGGCCAGCGCTGGCGCGGCCTGGTGGATGGGGTTGCGTGCCAGTTGCGGATAGGCGATGTGGCCCTGGATGCCCTTGACGGTCAGCTTGCCCGACATGGTGCCGCGGCGGCCATTCTTGATCATGTCGCCCAGGGTCTTGGCCGAGGTCGGCTCGCCCACGATGCAGTAGTCCAGTTGCTCGCCGCGTGCCTTCAGGGTATTGCAGACCACCACCGTGCCATCGATGGCCGGGCCTTCTTCATCGCTGGTGATGAGGAAACCGATCGATCCCTTGTGATCCGGGTGCGCTGCGGTGAACTCTTCGCAGGCCACCACCATGGCGGCGATCGAGGTCTTCATGTCGGAGGCGCCACGACCGTACAGGCGGCCATCGCGCAGGGTCGGCTGGAACGGGTGCGACTGCCACTTCTCCAGCGGGCCGGTCGGTACCACGTCGGTGTGGCCGGCGAAGACCACCAGCGGCTGGGCTGTGCCCTTGCGCGCCCACAGGTTGGTGACGTCGCCCGACTGGATGGTCTCGCAGACGAAGCCCAGGGGCGCGAGCAACTCCGCCAGCCGCGCCTGGCAGCCTTTGTCTTCAGGGGTGACGGAAGAAAGGGACATCAATTCCTGGGTCAGGGCCAGCGTCTTGCTCATGATCATTTCTCGAAAATGTGTTGATACTGATCGGCCTTGAAGCCGACGTGATAGCGCTTGCCATCGAAGAGCACCGGGCGCTTCACCACCGAGGGGTTTTCTACCATCAGGGCGACTGCGGCAGCATCATCGGTGATGGCGGCCTTGCGCTCATCCGGCAATGCGCGCCAGGTGGTTCCCTTGCGGTTGACCAGCACGTCGCGCTCGACGTCCTTCAACCAGGCTTGCACCTGGGCGGCCTCCAGGCCGGCGTTCTTGAAGTCGTGGAAATGGAAGGCGATCCCTTGCTCGTCCAGCCACACGCGGGCCTTCTTGACGGTGTCGCAGTTGGGGATGCCGTAGAGGGTGATCTTGTCGCTCATGCTGGTTCTCGCGCTTTGCAATCGGGGCCACTAGAACACGACGCCGCGCCGGTGTACGAGACGACCGGCGCGGCGCGTGGTGATGCAGGACTTCAATGAAGCCGCAAGGCGGAATTACTCGCCGCGCAGCAGTTCGTTGATGGAAGTCTTGGAACGGGTTTGTGCATCGACCTTCTTGACGATGATCGCGGCGTACAGGCTGTACTTGCCATCCTTGGAGGGCAGGTTGCCCGGCACCACCACGGAACCGGCCGGCACGCGGCCGTAATGCACTTCGCCGGTTTCGCGGTCATAGATCTTGGTCGATTGGCCGATGTAGACGCCCATGGACAGCACCGAGTTTTCTTCGATGATGACGCCTTCGACCACTTCCGAACGGGCACCGATGAAGCAGTTGTCTTCGATGATGACCGGGCCGGCCTGCACCGGCTCCAGCACGCCGCCGATGCCGACGCCGCCGGAGAGGTGAACGTTCTTGCCGATCTGGGCGGCCGAGCCGACGGTGGCCCAGGTGTCGACCATCGTGCCTTCATCGACGTAGGCGCCGATGTTGACGTAGGAGGGCATCAGCACTACGTTGCGGCCGATGAAGGAACCGTGACGGGCCACAGCCGGCGGCACCACGCGGAAGCCACCACGGGCGAAATCTTCGGCGGTGTAGTTGGCGAACTTGGTGGGCACCTTGTCGTAGAACTGCGGGTAGCCGGTACCGGCCGACATCGGCACGTTGTCTTCCAGGCGGAACGACAGCAGGATGGCCTTCTTCACCCATTGGTTGACTTCCCACTGGCCGACGCCTTGACGGTTGGCGACGCGCAGGGTGCCATCGTTCAGGCCTGCGATCACTTCGGCCACCGCATTGCGGATGTCGGCCGGAGCGCTCTTGGGGGACAGGCTGGCGCGGTCTTCCCACGCCTGATCGATGATTTGCTGAATGGACTGTGTCATGTTGGTATCTATGAACGGTTGGGTGAAAGGGGTATTGGTTTCGCTTGTCGGCGGGCCTCAGCCCTGGCCGGCGAGTTTCCTGGTGAAGGCGACGATGCGTTGCGCCGCCTCCAGGCATTCCTCGACTTCGGCCACCAGGGCCATGCGGATGCGACCGGCGCCCGGATTGACGCCATGCGCCTCGCGCGCCAGGTAGCTGCCGGGCAGCACCGTGACATTATATTCGGCGTAGAGGCGACGGGCGAATTCGGTGTCGCTGATCTCGACCAGCTTGTCGACCTTGGCCCAGAGGTAGAAGGCCGCGTCCGGCAGGGCCACGTCCAGCACTTCCTGCAAGAGCGGCGTGACCTGCGAGAACTTGGTGACGTACTTGGCGATGTTGTCCTGGACGTGGGTCTCGTCCTTCCAGGCTTCCACCGACGCTGCCTGGATCACCGGGCTCATGGCGCCGCCATGATAGGTGCGGTAGAGCAGGAATTTTTTCAGGATCGCCGCATCACCGGCCACGAAGCCCGAGCGCATGCCCGGCACGTTGGAGCGCTTGGACAGGCTGGAAAACGCGATCAGGTTGCGGTAGTCGCGGCCCAGCTTGCGGGCGGCTTCCAGGCCACCCAGCGGCGGCTCCTGCTTGAAGTAGATTTCCGAATAGCATTCGTCGGAGGCGATCACGAAACCATAGCGATCCGACAGGGCGAACAGTTCCTTCCAGTCTTCCAGCGTCAGCACCGCGCCCGTGGGGTTGCCGGGCGAGCAGACGAAGAGCAGCTGCACGCGCTCCCACACCTCTTGCGGCACCTGGCTGAAGTCCGGTGCAAAGTTGCGCGCCGGGTCGGAATTGACGAAGTACGGCTGGGCCCCGGCCAGGTAGGCCGAGCCTTCATAGATCTGGTAGAACGGGTTGGGGCACATCACCAGCGCGCCGGGCCTGGTGGGGTCGATCACCGTCTGCGTCAGCGAGAACAGGGCCTCGCGCGAACCATTGACCGGCAGGATTTCAGTGGCCGGATCAGGACGCGGAATGCCATAGCGCTTCTGCAGCCAGTCGGCAATCGCCCCGCGCAGGGCATCGCTGCCCAGCGTGGCCGGGTAAGAGGCCAGGCCGGCCAGGTTGTCGGTCAATGCACGCTTGATGAATTCCGGCGTCGGATGCTTGGGCTCACCGATACCCAGGCTGATCGGACGATAGGCGGGATCGGGCGTGATGCCAGCGAAGAGCTTCTTGAGCTTTTCGAAGGGATACGGCTGCAGTTGGTCGAGTAGGGGATTCACGGCGCTGAACAGGAATAATGCTTCGCGGGCCGGCGCGCATGTCCGTCACGCGGCTGGCCTTGGCAAAGGGCTGGGAAAGCTTGCGATTATACCGTCATTTGAGGTCATTGCCGCCTGCACGGCCCGCCGTTCTGCGGATGATCTCCTGGCGATCTCCTGAAACGCGCCGCGCTGGGGCGTGAGTATTCGTGCAAATCGAATAATCGAGGCCGGGTAGGGGGTGTATTCCTTCGATGGCATGAAAGCTTTCTGACTTAACTTTGCGTTTCGCCAATTATCAGGATCGGCCCCGCTGCCGGCCTTCCCCGGAGAACAAGAATGAAAAGTCTCAAGGCCCAACTCATTTCCGCCCTGGTCGTCATGTGGGTGGGTTTGCTGTTGCTGGCGGCCTGGTCGGCCTACAGTGCCCGTGAAAACATGATCGCCGAACGCAAGGATGGCCTGCGCCGCGTGGTCGAGGCTGCCAATGGCGTGGTCAACAGCTACGTGGCCGACGTCGCCGCCGGCAAGATTTCCAAGGAGGAAGCGCAGAAGAATGCCCTGGAGCGCGTCGCAGCCATGCGCTATGACGGTGACAATTACCTGTTCATCTTCGATTCGCGGCCGGTGGTGCTGATGCTGCCCTCCAACAAGGCCATGGTGGGCAAGAACGTGGCTGATCGCAAGGATTCCGAAGGCAAGGCCTACTACGCGGAGATGGTGCAGGTGGGCAAGCAGAACCAGAAGGGTTTCGTGCAATACATGGGGCGCCTGCCGGGCACCGATGACAGCAACCGCACTCCCAAGATGAGCTATGTCATCCATAACGAGGCCTGGGACTGGTTCATCGTCACCGGCGTGTTCCTGGTCGACGTGCAGGCGCAATTCCAGGCCGACCTGTTCAAGCTGCTGGGCATCCTGCTGGTGGTGGGCGTGGTGGTCTCGGCGATGATGCTGGCCATCATCCGTCGCATTACCGGCAGCCTGGGCGGTGAGCCGGCCTATGCGGTCGATATCGCTACCCGCATCGCTGCGGGCGACCTGACCGTGCAGGTGCAGACCCGTGCTGGCGACACCCGCAGCCTGCTCTTCGAGATGGCGACCATGCGCGAGCGCCTGGCCGGCGTCATCAGGGGGATCCGCCAGGGTACCGATGCCATCGACATCGGCGCTCGCGAGATCGCGGCCGGCAACCTGGACTTGTCCTCGCGCACCGAGGAGCAGGCTGGTTCCCTGGCCACGACCGCCTCCAACATGGATGGCCTGACCGCCACCGTCAAGCAGAATGCCGACAACGCCCGCCAGGCCGGTCAACTGGCCCATAGTGCCTCGGAGATCGCCAGCCGGGGTGGTGACGTGGTGGGGCAGGTGGTGCAGACCATGGAAGGCATCACCGAGAGCTCGCGCAAGATCGCCGACATCATCGGCGTGATCGATGGCATTGCCTTCCAGACCAATATCCTGGCCTTGAATGCCGCCGTGGAAGCGGCCCGCGCCGGCGAGCAGGGGCGCGGCTTTGCGGTGGTGGCCTCCGAGGTGCGTTCGCTGGCCCAGCGCAGTGCCCAGGCGGCCAAGGAGATCAAGGCCTTGATCGAGGACTCGGTACAGCGCGTGGGCAGTGGCTCCGAGCAGGTGGCGCGTGCCGGCCAGACCATGGGTGAGGTGGTCACGGCAGTGCGCCGCCTGACCGATATCGTGGGGGAGATCTCCTCGGCCTCGGAAGAACAGCGCAATGGCATCGAGCAAGTCAACCTGGCCATCGGCGAGATGGATCAGGTCACCCAGCAGAATGCCGCACTGGTGGAGGAAGCGGCTGCTGCAGCGGGGTCGCTGGAAGAGCAGGCGCGTCGCCTGAAGGCGGCGGTGGCGACTTTCCGCGTGGAAGGCGAGGAGGCCGCCGCGCCGGCCGCCGCCCAGCCTGTTGCCGCACGTGCCGTTGCACCCGCCGCCCCCAAGGCCGCTCCGACCAGGCCAGCGGCCAAACCGCTGGCCAAACCGGTCGCCACCGTTGCAGCGCCGGCGGCTCCCGCACGTCCTGCCAGCCCGGCGTCCGCATCCAGGGCCACCCCCGCAGGCGAGGATGGCGACTGGGAAACCTTCTGATCCGAGACGCTGCTATCCGCTAGCAGGGACCATCAACGCTGCAGCGAACGTCTCGCTGCAGTGTTTTTCCATGGTCTGCGCTGTCCGTCTGGGCAGGCGGCGTGACGCCCTTTTTGGCCTTGCCGGGGCCGCGCGATGTTATGATACCGGCCTTTCTGGAAACAAATTTCCTGCTTTTCTCCAATTGTTTTAATTTGTCGATAACGTGCGCCTAACTTCCATTAAATTATCTGGATTCAAGTCCTTCGTCGAGCCTACGCATTTCCAGGTTCCGGGGCAGCTGGTAGGCGTGGTCGGACCCAACGGCTGCGGCAAATCCAATATCATCGACGCCGTGCGCTGGGTGCTGGGCGAGTCCAAGGCCTCCGAGCTGCGTGGCGAGTCGATGCAGGACGTCATCTTCAACGGCTCCACCCACCGCAAGCCGGCCGGGCGCGCCTCGGTCGAACTGGTGTTCGACAACTCCGCCGGCAAGGCTGCCGGCCAATGGGGCCAATATGCCGAAATCGCCGTCAAGCGCACCCTGACCCGCGACGGTACCTCGTCCTACTACATCAACAACCAGTCGGTGCGCCGCCGCGACATCCAGGACATCTTCCTGGGTACCGGCCTGGGCCCGCGCGCCTACGCCATCATCGGCCAGGGCATGATCTCGCGCATCATCGAAGCGCGTCCCGAAGAGCTGCGCATCTTCCTGGAAGAAGCCGCCGGCGTCTCCAAGTACAAGGAGCGCCGCCGGGAGACCGAGAACCGCCTGCACGACACCACCGAAAACCTGACCCGCCTGGAAGACATCCTGCGCGAGCTGAACGCCAATCTGGAAAAGCTCGAAGCGCAAGCCGCCGTGGCAAAGAAATTCCACGAGCTGCAGAACGACCAGGAAGAAAAGCAGAAGCTGCTCTGGTTGCTGCGCAAGAACGAAGCCAAGGCCGAGCAGGAAAAGTTCTTCAAGGAAATCGAACGCGCCCAGATCGACCTGGAAGAACAGACCGCCAAGCTGCGTCACGTCGAGACCGAACTGGAGCACATGCGCCAGGCCCACTACGGCGCCGGCGACCGCCTGCACCAGGCGCAGGGTCACCTGTACCAGACCAACTCCGAGATCGGCAGCCTGGAAGCGCAGATCAAGTTCGTCATCGAATCGCGCAACCGCCTGCAGGCCCAGTTGAACTCCCTGGGCGCGCAGCGCGACCAGTGGCAGCGCCAGGGTACGCAGCAGCAGGAAGAACTGGCCGAGGCCGAAATCCAGCTGGAAGAATTCGGCATGCGCGTGGAGCAGGCCCAGCACGCCGTGCAGGACACCAGCGACCGCCTGCCTTCGCTGGAAGCGGCCTGGCGCGAGTCGCAGGTGAAGACCACCGAATCGCGCGGCAAGATCATGCAGGTGCAGCAGCAGATCGAGCTGCAATCGACGCATCAGCGCAATGCCTCCAACATCCTCTCCGGCCTGGCGGCCCGCCGCGAGCGGCTGATGCAGGAAAAGAACGGCATGGCCCTGCCCGACGAGACGCACCTGTCCAACCTGCGCATGCAGCTGGAAGAAAAACAGGCCTCGCTGGAAGAAGCCAACATGTACCTGGAAGAGGCGCAGGAGCAGTTGCCGCGCCTGGAAGAAGAGCGCCGCACCGCCCAGGAACTGGTGAGCAAGGAAACCTCCGCCAACGCCCAGCTGGAAGCACGCCTGAGCGCCCTGAAGCAGTTGCAGGAAAGCGTGCAGGCGCAAGGCAAGGTCCAGCCCTGGCTGGAAAAGCACGGCCTGGCCGAACTGCCGCGCCTGTGGCAGAAGCTGCACATCGAATCGGGCTGGGAAACCGCGCTGGAAGCGGTGTTGCGCGAGCGCATGTCGGCCCTGGAAATGTCCAACCTGGACTGGGCCAAGGCCTTCTTCAGCGATGCACCGCCGGCCAAGCTGGCGCTGTACGCCCCCAATGCCGGGCTGGCCCAGCCGGATGCGCAGCCGGTTGCCGGCCTGAAGCCCTTCGTGGGCCTGCTGCAGCTGAACGATCCGGGCCTGCGCGCCCTGATGAACGACTGGCTCAACCACATCTACATCGCCGACGATACGGCTAGCGCCTTTGCCGAACGTTCGAAGCTGCCGCTGGGTGGCCTCTTCGTGACCCGTCAGGGCCATGTGGTGAGCAATTCCAGTGTGCGCTTCTATGCCTCCGATTCCGAGCAGGACGGCATGCTGGCGCGCCAGCAGGAAATCGAGAACATCACCAAGCAGCAGCGCGCCCAGTCCATGCTGGCCGAGGAAGCCAAGGGCCGCGCCGTGCGCGCCGAGGCGGCCTTGTCGGGCGCCTCGCAGCGCCTGCAGGAATTGCGCCAGCGCGTCAATTCGCTGACCCAGTCGGCGCACAGCCTGCAGATCGAGGTGATGAAGCTGGCCGAGGTGCAGGAGCGCTTCAACCAGCGCAGCACCCAGATCGCCACCGACCTGGAAGAAATCGGCATGCAGGAAGCCGAACAGCAGCAGGTCCAGGCCGAATCCGAGGCGCGCTTCGAGGAACTCGATATCGAACTGGCCGAGCTGCAGGAGCAGCACGAAAACGGCCAGACCGATTACCTCAACAAGGAGCAGCAGCTCAACGACGCGCGGACCCGCCTGCGCGAGCTGGAGCGCGCCGCCCAGGAGACCGAGTTCGCCGAGAAGTCGCATCGCAACAAGATCGAGGAATTGAAGCGCGGCATCGCCACCGCCCTGGAACAGGCGGCGCAATTGTTCGCCAGCATGCAGCAGGGCAGCCTGGAACTGGAAAGCCTGGACGACCAGGCCGCCCAGGCCGGCCTGCAGGAGCTGCTGGACCGTCGCAGCGAGCAGGAACGCGCGCTGGCCGATGCCCGTCACGAACTGGACCAGTTGTCCCAGCAATTGCGCTCGCATGAAGAAAGCCGCATGCAGGCCGAACGCAGCCTGCAACCGCAGCGCGACCGCATCACCGAATTGCAACTGAAGGAACAGGCTGCGCGCCTGAACCAGGAGCAGTTCTCCGAAGCCCTGGCCCAGACCCAGGCTGACGAAGCCGCCCTGTCGGAAAAGCTCACCAGCGACATGCGTCCGTCCTATCTGCAAGGCGAAGTGACCCGCCTGACCAATGCCATCGCGGCGCTGGGTGCGGTCAACCTGGCCGCGCTGGATGAACTGGCCACGGCCTCCGAGCGCAAGCGCTTCCTCGACGCCCAGCATGCCGACCTGAACGAAGCCATCACCACCCTGCAGGATGCGATCCACAAGATCGACATGGAAACCCGCGACCTGCTGCAAGACACCTTCGACAAGGTCAACCGCCACTTCTCGGAGCTGTTCCCGGTGCTCTTCGGCGGCGGCCAGGCCAAGCTGATCATGACCGGCGACGAGATCCTGGACTCCGGCGTGCAGGTCATGGCGCAGCCGCCGGGCAAGAAGAACGCCACCATCCACCTGCTCTCCGGTGGCGAGAAGGCGCTGACGGCGACGGCCCTGGTGTTCTCCATGTTCCAGCTGAACCCGGCGCCGTTCTGCTTGCTTGACGAGGTCGACGCGCCGCTGGACGATGCCAACACCGAACGCTTCGCCAACATGGTCAAGCGCATGTCGGAGTACACCCAGTTCCTGTTCATCTCCCACAACAAGATCGCCATGGAAATGGCGCAGCAGCTGATCGGTGTGACCATGCAGGAGCAGGGCGTGTCACGTATCGTGGCCGTGGACATGGAATCGGCCGCCAACTTCTCTAGCGCCGAGCAGGCCGCCTGATGCCTGGCGGCGCCCGTGTTGCGGGCTTTGTCGGCTTGACAAGCAGGGGGCGTGACCGTACCCTGAAAACCTTGCCGCCCAGCCCGGCGCGGGCGCTTGCGCCGGCCGGAACTGGTGTTGACGGCCCCCACGGGCCTTGAAAAAATTACAATATCTTGACCGCGAACTTGCCGCAGCCTGTACTTTCGATGTCGCCGAGCCTTGTCTTGGGCGCCAGCGCCCCTGCCGGCGCCGGTGCGAAGGACCGCAGCCACGACGGCCTGCGCGGTCGGGGCATTCTTGGATTGATAGGATTCGGATTCCCTCGATGAGCAGCATTACCCAGCCGACCATGCCACGCGGCGCCATTGATGGCGCTATCCAGCCAGCCAGAATGAAGGGACGCGCAGCATGATGGATCTCCAGACCAGCCTGATCATCATCGGTGGCGTATTCGTCGCCGGTGTCATTTCCTACAACAAGTGGCAGGAGCACAAGGCGCGCAAGACGGTGGAACGCGCCTTTTCCTCGTCGCACGATGATGTGCTGATGTCGCCCGACGAGCAGGCAGCGGCCGAACCGGTCTACGCGCCGGCCCCCGCTGCCGAACGCAGTGCAGCTCCGGCAGCCCCGGCTGCGGCGCCCAGTGAGCGCGCCGAGCCCTCGCTGTACGATGCTCCCGAACGCAAGCCGGTCCCGGCGCCCGTGAAGGCCTACCTGGACCAGGCCCAGTTCGAACCGCGCGAACCCTTCCTGGGCGATGCGCCGCTGGCCGATCCGATTCGCCCGGCCCAGGAGGCCGCCCTGGACGAGGCCCTGGCGCAGGCGCCGCAATCGACGGTGGCGCAGGTCATCGCCGGTGCCGAGGAACCCGTGGAAGAGGTGGCGGCCTTCACCCCGCCGCCGGAAATGCAGGCCCGCCTGGCGCCCCGGCGCGAGCTGCCGGTGGATGAGCTGATCGACTGCAACATCCCCATCGCCCTGGACAACCCGCTGCGCGGCGACAAGCTGCTGCCGCTGTTGCAGAACCTGCGCCATGTCGGCAACAAGCCGGTGCACTTCATCGGCCGCACCATCGAAGGCGAGTGGGAAGCCATCAACCACGGCGGCATCTACTCCGCCTTGCTGGCCGGTGCGCAGCTGGCCAACCGCAGCAGCGCCTTGAACGAGATCGAGTACTCGGAGTTGGTCATGCGCCTGCGCGACCTCACCGATACGCTCTCGGGCGAACCGGAGTTGCCGGACATGCCCGACGTGATCCGCACCGCCCAGGCCCTGCACCAGTTCATCGCCGACCATGATGCGCAACTGTCGGTGAACGTACGCTCCCAGGGCGCACCCTGGAGCCTGGCGACGCTGTTGGCCGCCTTGACCCGCCAGGGCTTCGATCGTCGCACCGAAGCCTATCTGGTGATGCAGGATGGTGAAGGCGAGGTGCTCTTTGCGCTCTCCACCAATGCCACCCCCACCGACGAGACCACGGATCGCCTGACCCTGCTGCTGGACGTGCCCCGCGTGGCGCCCTCGCGCGACGGCTACGGCGCGCTGGTCGCCTGCGCCCGTTCGCTGGCGCAGCGTCTGGGTGGCGTGATCGTCGACGACAGCGATCAGCTTTTGTCCGACGAGGCCCTGGCCGATATCGCCGAACAGGTCTCGGCCTTCTACAGCGCCATGGAATCGGCCGAGATTGCCGCCGGCTCCACCCGTGCCTTGCGCCTGTTCAGCTAAGGCAGCGTTTTTTTCTTCACCACGATGCAAGCAGATTTGTTTTCCGCCGGACGGCCCCCGCAAGGGGCGCCGGATTGGCTGGTGCGCGCCTACGAGCTGCGCGCCGAATTGAACCGTCACAACCACAGTTACTACGTGCTGGACCAGCCCAGCATCCCGGACGCCGAATACGACCGCCTGTTCCAGGAATTGCAGGCGCTGGAAGGCGCTCATCCCGAGCTGATGACTGCCGATTCCCCGACCCAGCGGGTGGGCGCGGGGCCGCTGCCGCAGTTCGAGCCGGTGCGCCACGATATTCCCATGCTGTCGCTGGGCAACGGCTTTTCCGATGAAGACATCGAGGCCTTCGACAAGCGCGTCAGCGACGGCCTGGAAACGCTGCAGGAAGTGCGCTACGCCACCGAACTGAAATTCGATGGCCTGGCCATCAACCTGCGCTACGAGAACGGCGTGCTGGTGCAGGCCGCCACCCGGGGCGACGGCACCACCGGCGAGAACGTCACCGCCAACATCCGTACCGTACGCGCCATTCCGCTGCGCCTGCATGGCGAGAACCTGCCACGGCTGCTCGATGTGCGCGGCGAGGTGCTGATGTACAAGGAGGATTTCGCCCGCCTGAACCAGCGCCAGCGCGATGCCGGCCAGAAGGAATTCGCCAATCCCCGCAATGCCGCCGCCGGCAGCCTGCGCCAGCTCGACTCCCGCATCACCGCCCAGCGCACATTGCGTTTCTTCGCTTACGGCATCGGCGTGCTGGAAGGCGCCGAGATGCCGGCCTCGCACTCGGCCCTGCTGGACTGGTACCAGCAACTGGGCTTGCCGGTGTGCAAGGAGCGCGCCGTGGTCACGGGGGCGGCTGGACTGCTGGACTTTTTCCGTGGTATCGGCGCCAAGCGCGAGAGCCTGCCCTACGAGATCGATGGCGTGGTCTACAAGGTCGACCGGCTGGACCAGCAGAAACATCTGGGCTTCGTCTCGCGCGCGCCACGCTTTGCGCTGGCGCACAAGTTCCCGGCCCAGGAAGCCCTGACCGTGGTGCAGGACATCGAGGTCCAGGTCGGCCGTACCGGCGCCATCACGCCGGTGGCGCGCCTCAATCCGGTCTTCGTCGGGGGCGTGACCGTCACCAATGCCACGCTGCATAACGAGGATGAAGTCAGGCGCAAGGATATCCAGATCGGCGACACCGTCATCGTGCGCCGCGCCGGTGACGTGATCCCCGAAGTGGTGGCCTATGTGCCCGAGAAGCGCCCGGCCGATGCGCGCGCCTTTGTCATGCCCGCGGCTTGCCCGGTGTGCGGCTCGCCCATCGTGCGGGCCGAGGACGAGGCGGTGGCGCGCTGCTCCGGCGGCTGGCTGAAATGCTCGGCCCAGCGCAAGGGCGGCTTGCAGCATTTCGCCTCGCGCCGCGCCATGGATATCGAAGGCCTGGGTGAACAACTGGTCGAACAACTGGTCGACAGACAGGTGGTCAACACGCCCGCCGACCTGTATCGCCTGGGCCTGTCGGCCCTGGCCGAGCTGGACCGCATGGCCGAGAAGTCGGCACAGAATGTGCTTGATGCGCTGGAGAAGTCCAAGACCACCACGCTGGCGCGCTTCATCTATGCGCTGGGCATCCGCCACGTCGGCGAGGCCACGGCCAAGGAGCTGGCGCGGCATTTCGGTGGCATCGACAAGGTGCTGGAGGCCAGCGAAGAACAATTGCTGGAAGTGGCTGACGTCGGCCCGGTGGTGGCTAGTTCGATCCGCGCCTTCTTCAGCGATCCGGTCAATGTGGAGCTGGTCGAGCAATTGCGTGCAGTGGGCGTACACTGGCCGGAAAGCGAAGGCGTCGAGGCTGGTGCCAAGCACCTGGCTGGCAAGACCTTCGTGCTGACCGGAACCCTGCCGAACCTCTCGCGTGACGAAGCCTCGCACCTGATCGAGGCTGCCGGCGGCAAGGTGTCGGGTTCGGTGTCCAAGAAGACCAGCTACGTGGTAGCCGGTGCCGAGGCTGGCAGCAAGCTGGCCAAGGCTGAAGAGCTGGGCATCACCATCCTGGACGAGGATGCTCTCAAGGCGCTGTGCGCCGGCTAGCAGCGGATGCCGGAGCGATGATGTGGGTGGCAGTAGACGTATTTTTCCTGATGGCATCGGATGCCATCAGCTTGCCAGGCTGGCCTGGCGCAGGATTCGATAAGTTTCGACAAGTTTTGACAAGTTTCAATAAGCTTCATTTTCCCTCGGAGTCATGATGATCAAGAAGATCAAGAAAGCCGTATTTCCCGTCGCCGGTCTCGGTAGCCGCTTCCTGCCGGCCACCAAGGCCCAGCCCAAGGAAATGCTGCCCATCGTCGATAAGCCGCTGATCCATTACGCGGTCGAAGAAGCGGTGGCAGCCGGCATTACCGAAATGGTGTTCATCACCGGCCGCAACAAGCGCGCCATCGAAGACCACTTCGACAAGGCCTACGAGCTGGAAAGCGAACTGGAAGCGGCCGGCAAGAAGAAGCTGCTGGAAATCGTCCAGAACGTGGTGCCCAAGAACGTCAACTGCATCTTCATCCGCCAATCGGTGCCGCTGGGCCTGGGCCACGCCGTGCTGTGCGCGCGTCCGGTGGTGGGCGAGGAGCCCTTCGCGGTGCTGCTGGCTGACGACTTCATGGATACCGACCCGGGCGTCAAGCCAGTGCTGGCGCAGATGACCGATATCTATGAACGCGAGGGCATGAGCATGCTGGCCGTGCAGGAAGTGCCGCAAAGCGATACCAAGCAATACGGTATCGTCAGCGCCACGCCCTACCAGCCCAACTTGGAGCGGGTCAACGCCATCGTCGAAAAGCCCGCACCGGAGGAAGCCCCGTCCACGCTGGCCGTGGTGGGTCGCTATGTGCTCAACAACCGCATCTTCGACTACCTGGAAAACATCCCCCGTGGCGCCGGTGGCGAGATCCAGCTCACCGACGGCATTGCCAAGCTGATGCAGGCCGAGTCCGTGCTGGCCTATCGCTACCAGGGCCAGCGCTATGACTGCGGTTCCAAGCTGGGCTACCTCAAGGCCATGGTCGCCATGGGCATGAAGCACCCGGAAACCGGCCCGGCCTTCAGCGATTTCCTCAAGGAAGTGGCTGGCAAGCAGGGCTGATCGCAGCATCGCCTGCGGTATCGCCTTGGGCGAGCAGTTCAGATCGACGCCCGGTTCATCCGGGCGTTTTCATTGGAGAGAACAAGATGGCCATACGCGAGATTCTCAAGATGGGTGACCCGCGCCTGCTGCGCCAGGCGCAGCCGGTGACCCGTTTCGGTACGCCCGAACTGGCGCTGCTGGTGGATGACATGTTCCAGACCATGCGCGCCGTCAATGGCGCCGGGCTGGCCGCGCCGCAGATCGGCGTGGACCTGCAGCTGGTGATCTTCGGCTTCGGGCAGAACCCGCGCTATCCGGAGGCGCCGGCGGTGCCGGAGACGGTGCTGATCAATCCGGTGCTCACGCCGCTGTCGGATGAAGAAGAGGAGGGCTGGGAGGGCTGCCTGTCGGTCCCGGGCATGCGCGGCGTGGTGCCTCGCTGGACGCGCCTGCGCTACCAGGGGGTGGACCAGAACGGTGAACCCATCGACCGCACCGTGGATGGCTTCCATGCACGGGTGGTGCAGCACGAATGCGATCACCTGCAGGGCATCCTCTACCCGATGCGTATCCGCGATTTCCGGCAGTTCGGTTTTACCGAGGTCTTGTTCCCCGATCTGGACCCCAACCAGGACGACTGAAAAGACCGGAAACATCCCGGTGGCAAGCACCGGGATGGCCACGATCTGGTTCTTTTCCGCGTTTTACGGGTTTTCCTGTACGCGCTGGGCGATATGCGCCAGCGCCTCTTCCACCTGGTCGATCAGGATCAGGCACAGGTCGCCGTGCTGCAGGCTGGCCAGGGCGGTATCGATGGCGAGGAATTCACCATTGATCTCCTTGACGTCGCTGGTGCGGGTGGCCTTTTCCAGGCCCTGGCGCAACAGGGCGATCACTTCACCATCCTCGCGGCCACGCTGGCACTGGTCTTGGTACAGCACCACTTCGTCGAAGGCGTCGCCCAGCAGTTCGGTCTGGCGCGTGATGTCAACGTCGCGGCGATCGCCCGCACCGCTGATGACCACCGAACGACGCTTGGCGGGCATGCTGTCGACGGCCTTGATCAGGGCCTGGATGGCATCGGGATTGTGGCCATAGTCGGCAATCAGGGTGGCACCCTTGTAGTCGAACAGGTTGAAGCGGCCCGGTGCGGTGCCGCTGTCGCTGATGAAGCTGGCCAGCGCGCCCTTGACCTGCTCCCAGTCCAGGCCCAGGGCCCAGGCCGCACCCACCGAGGCCATCACGTTCTCGACCTGGAAACCGATGGCGCCGCTGCGCGTCAACGGGATGCCGGCCAGGCTCAGGCGCTGCTCGAAGTTGCCTTGCGCCGCCACGATGGCGTCGCCGTCGCGGTAGACGATGCGATGGCCTTGCGCGCGGTGCGTGGCCATGATGGGATGGGTCGGGTCCAGCGCGAAGAAGGTCACCGAGCCGGGGCAGGAAGAGGCCATCTTGGCGACCATGGGGTCGGCGGCGTTGAGCACGGCCGTGCCGGTCGGCGCGACGTTCTCGACGATGACGCGCTTGACCACGGCCAGGTCTTCCACGGTGCTGATGTAGGACAGGCCCAGGTGGTCGCCCATGCCGATGTTGGTGACCACGGCCACGGCGCAACGGTCGAAGCCCAGGCCTTCACGCAGCACGCCGCCACGGGCGGTTTCCAGCACGGCGGCGTCGACATCGGGATGGAACAGCACATTGCGCGCGCTGCGCGGGCCGCTGCAGTCGCCGGTGTCGGTGCGCTGACCGTCGATGTAGACGCCATCGGTATTGGTCATGCCCACGCGCAGGCCGGTCTTGGCCAGCAGGTGGGTGATCAGGCGCACGGTGGTGGTCTTGCCGTTGGTGCCGGCTACCGCCACTACGGGGATGCGGCCATCGTCGCCGTCGGCGTACATGGTCGAAATGATGGCTTCGCCGACGTCGCGGCTCTTGCCGTAGGACGGCGAAAGGTGCATGCGCAGGCCGGGCGCGGCATTGACCTCGACGATGCCGCCGCCTTGCTCTTCCATGGGTTTGTGGACCGAGTTGCAGACCACGTCCACGCCGCAGATATCCAGGCCCACCATCTGGGCCGCAGCAATGGCACGGGCGGCCACGTCCGGGTGGACGTCGTCGGTGACATCGGTGGCGGTGCCGCCGGTGGAGAGGTTGGCATTGTTGCGCAGGACCACACGCACGCCCTGGGCGGGAATGGCCGAGGGGTCCAGGTTCTGGGCGCTCAGCACCGACAGGGCGATGTCGTCCAGGCGGATCTTGGTCAGGGAGGTCGCATGGCCATCGCCACGCAACGGGTCGGCGTTGACCTGGTCGATCAGCTGAGCGATGGTATGCACGCCATCGCCGATGACTTGCGGCGGATCGCGACGGGCCGCAGCCACCAGGGTCTTGCCGATGACCAGCAGGCGGAAGTCGTGGCCGGGCAGGTAACGCTCGACGATGACTTCATCGCTGATCAGGGCGGCGTTGTTGAAGGCGCGGGTGATCTGTTCCGGGGTGCTGACGTTGACGGCCACGCCCTTGCCCTGGTTGCCGTCGAGCGGCTTGATGACCACGGCCGAACCGATTTCCTCGGCGGCCTTGAGGGCATCTTCCACCGTCTCGACCACGCGGCCGTTGGGCACCGGCACGCCGGCTGCGTGCAGCAGCATCTTGGTGAGGTCCTTGTCCTGGGCGATCGACTCGGCAATCGCACTGGTGTGGCTGGTCTCGGCGGCCTGGATGCGCTTCTGGCGGCTGCCCCAGCCGAACTGGACCATGCTGCCCTGGGTCAGGCGGCGGAACGGGATGCCACGCTTGACGGCGGCATTGACGATGGAGGCCGTGGAGGGCCCCAGCCGAACGTCTTCATCCAGCTCGCGGATGCGCGCCAGCGCGGCGGTCAGGTCGAAGGGGGTGTCGGCCTGCGCGGCCAGGCACAGTTCCAGCGCCAGGTCGAAGGCCAGGCGGCCGACTTCTTCTTCGCTGTATTCCACCACCACCTGGTAGATGCCGGTATCGACGGTGGAGACCGTGCGGCTGAAGGTGACCGGGCAACCGGCCTGCGATTGCAGGGCCAGGGCGGCGGCGGCCAGTGCATGCGCCATCGAGACGACCTGCTTGCCGCCATCGGGTTCGAGGAAGCCGATCTGCGGGAAACGGGCGCGCAGGCGCACCTCGAAACCGGGCATGTCAGCGACCACCCGTTCCGCCTCAGGGCAGGAAACGATGGCTTCGATGGCAGTGTGTCTGCTCCAGAGATTGGGGCCGCGCAGGGCGCGAATGCGGGATACGTCCATGGACAAGTTTTCCTGAGTGTCTCTTGATCTTGAATCTGTTTGCGTGGTCTGCTGCCTGGCTGACGGGTCAGGCGGCCTGGCTCTTGAACTTCAGGCCTTGCTGCTCGGCCTGCTCGGTACCGAAGAGTTCGATGCCGGCACGGATCACCTCCGGCGAGATGCCCAGCGCCCAGGCTGCGCCCACGGCGGCCAGCACGTTCTCGACCTGATAGGCGACGGCGCCGTTCTCGGTCAGGGGGATGGCGTCCACCGAACTGACCTTCAGTCGGCGTTCGCCATCGGCCTGGATCAGGTCGCCATCGCGCAGGAACACGGCACGACCGCCTTGCTTGAGGTGGGCGGTCAGCAGCGCCGAGTCCGGATCGGTGCCGAAGAAGATGACTTCGCCATCACACAGCTGGGCCATGTCGGCCACCAGCGGGTCGTCGGCATTGAGCACGGCCGCACCTTCAGGCAGCACCACGTCGACCTGGGTGCGCTTGACCTTGGTGGCGATCTGCTCGGCGTTCTCGATGTAGTACTCGGGCAGGCTGTCGTTGGGGTCGATATTGGCGACCACGCCGACCAGGCAGCGGTCGTAGGCCAGGCCTTCGGAGAGGATGGAGGCGCTGCCGTTCTCGAAGACGGCGGCTTCCACGGCGCGGTTGAGCAACACGCGGTGGGCGGCATCCCAGTTGGCGCGGTTGCCGCGCTCGATCTGGCGTTCGCCGAAATACAGGCCTTCGCCGCAGGCCAGGCCCACATGCTTGCCCGAGAGGTGGATGATGCGCGCCACCAGGCGCGCGATGGTGGTCTTGCCGTGGGTGCCGGTGACGCCGACGACCGGGATGCGGCCGTTTTCTTCCGGGCCGAACAGGTTGTCGACGATGGCCTCGCCCACCGGACGCGGCTTGCCGTCGGAGGGCTTGAGGTGCATCAGCAGGCCCGGGCCGGCATTGACTTCGACGATGGCGCCGCCCTGGTCAGCCAGCGGGCGGGAGATATCCTCGGCCACGATGTCCACGCCGGCGATGTCCAGGCCGACGATGCGCGCGGCCAGCGAGGCAGCGGCGGCCACGCTGGGGTGGACCAGGTCGGTGATGTCGGAGGAGACGTTGCCGTTGCGCAGCAGCAGGATGCGGCGGCCGGCCGCGGGCACCGATTCGGTGCTCAGGTTCTGGCGCTGCAGTTCGAGGGCGGCGGCCGGTTCGCGGTCCAGCAGCACCGGGTCCAGCAGGTGTTCTTCCAGCAGGCCGCGACGCGGATCGCGGTTCAGTTCGTCCAGCAGGTCCTGGACGGTGGACTTGCCATCGCCGACGATGAAGATGGGTTCGCCACGAGCGGCTGCGGCCAGCTTGCCACCGACGATCAGCAGTCGGTGCTCCAGGCCGCGCACGAAACGCTCGACCAGCACGCCACTGCCTTCTTCCAGGGCGACCTTGTAGGCGGTCTCGATTTCTTCCTGGGTATTGAGGTCGATGAACACGCCCCGGCCATGGTTGGCGTCGCAGGGCTTGACCACCACCGGCAGGCCGATGTCCTGAGCGGCTTCCCAGGCGTCTGCGGGGCTGTCCACCAGGCGGCCTTCGGGCACCGGCACGCCACAGGTTTCCAGCAGCGACTTGGTCAGGTCCTTGTCGCGCGAGATGCCCTCGGCGATGGCGCTGGTCTGGTCGGACTCGGCGGTCCAGATGCGGCGCGACTTGCAGCCGTGGCCGAGTTGCACCAGGTTGCCCTCGGAGAGGCGGATGGTGGGGATGCGGCGCTCATCGGCGGCGTCCACGATGCAGGCGGTGCTGGGACCCAGGCAGAGGCGGTCGACCATGCGGCGCAGCTTGGTCAGGGTGGCGTCCAGATCATAGGGGCGGTCCTCGATGGCGGCCATCACCAGGTCGCGGGCGGCATGCAGCGCCGCGCGGGTGACCGTCTCATGACGGGCGCGTACCACCACCTTGTAGACGCCGCGCACATTGGTCTCGCGCGCCTTGTCGAAGCCGCCGGGCAGGCCGGCCAGGTTCTGCAGTTCCAGCGTCACGTGTTCCAGGATATGGCCCGGCCAGGTGCCTTCTTCCAGGCGACGCACGAAGCCGCCACGCACTTCATAGCTGCAGCGGTGTTCGATCAGGGTTGGGAGCCAGGTGGTCAGGCGTTCGGTAAAGCCGGGGATGGTATTGGAGGGAAAATCCTCCAGTTCGCCGATGTCGATCCACACTTCCAGGGCAGAACGGTAGGTCCAGATGTTCGGACCCTTCAAGGGCAGGAAACGGAGGAATTCGATGTTTTTCATGTGAGGTGGTGTGCCGCGTGTTGTACCGAATGAATATCCAGGGTGCCAGACCGCTTGTTGTCGGTTCTCAGTATTGTCGCCAGGCTGATGCTGCTGCGGCCCTCAGGCCGGTCAGCGCCCTGTCAGAATAGCGCATGGTTCACTAACGCGCAGGATGACGTTTGGTTTACTGGAAGTGACCGATAGTGACAGATGGCAATCAGAAAATTGCCAAAAGGAAATCAATTGCCATGCCCCGCTTCGAAAATCGGATCGATGCTGGTGGTGAAGGCGGCGCAGGTCATTGGAATTGTTATCTGAGAGGATGGATGTGAACGATATTGTCGCAGACTGTTCCATCCTCGTGGCAGCTATTGCGCAAAAAACGCCGTGGCCGGGCCGCGTACAGCGCAGCTGGCACGATATGGCTTTTCGCAAGAGATGGGAAACTGCCGCCATCCTGCGGCGCAGGTACACCGTTTGCGCGGCTCCCGCGTTATCGGGTGAAGCAGTCGCTGCGCTATAATCGCGCGCTGCCCGCCCCGGCAAACAGGTCCGCCGAGACCTGATCATCGATAACAAAATAGCCACTCCGCTCACATCGGGCTCAACCTTGCCGTTACATGACTACTGACTCAATTGCTTCCGCGACCGCCAGCCTGCCCGAGCGCTGGCGAACGGAAATCGCCGCCCGCCTGGCCGCCAATGAAACCGTGGTGGCCTGGCTGGAGCTGGATCTCGATGCCCAACTGCATTTCAAGCGCTCGCTGGTGGTGGCAACCGACCAGCGCTTGCTCAGCCATACCCCTGATGGTCACGTTTGGCAGGAGTGGGCCTATCGTGCCGACCTGCAGCTCAAGCATCATGACCACGCCGGCGTGGGCAGCCTGGAGCTGTGCGATGGCGCGGGCCGCCTGGGTGCCTGGCGCTATACCCTGGCCCAGAATCCGCAGGCGCTGCGCCTGATCAAGCTGTTCGAGCAGCAGCGCGACCTGCTGGCCTCGGGCGTGCAGGCCGAGGAGGAGGGCGATGTCTGCCCGACCTGCAAGGCGGTACTGCCGGAAGGCCAGGAAACCTGTGCCATCTGTCCCGAAGCCAAGGAGGCGCCGCCATCGACCTGGGCGCTATTCCGCCTGTCGCGCTTTGCCAAACCCTACAAGGGCTCGCTGCTGCTGGGCTTCCTGCTGACGCTGGCGTCCACCGCCGCCACGCTGGTGCCGCCCTACATGACCATGCCGCTGATGGACAATGTGCTGATCCCGTTCCAGAACGGCACCCCCATCGACGTCCACCTGGCCACGCTCTACCTGTCGGGCCTGCTGGGTGCGGCGCTGCTGGCCTGGGGCCTGGGCTGGGCGCGCACCTATATCCTGGCACTGGTGTCCGAGCGCATCGGCGCCGACCTGCGCACCACCACCTATTCGCACCTGTTGCGGCTGTCGCAGGAGTATTTCGGCGGCAAGCGCACCGGCGACCTGATGGCGCGCATCGGCTCCGAGACCGACCGTATCTGCGTGTTCCTGTCGCTGCACCTGCTGGACTTCGCCATCGATGTGCTGATGATCATCATGACGGCGGCCATCCTGATCTCCATCAATCCCTGGCTGGCGCTGGTGACCCTGTTGCCGCTGCCTTTCATCGCCTGGATGATCCATGTGGTGCGTGATCGCCTGCGCCATGGCTTCGAGAAGATCGACCGCATCTGGTCGGAGGTGACCAACGTGCTGGCCGATACCATCCCCGGCATCCGCGTGGTCAAGGCCTTCGCCCAGGAAAAGCGCGAAGTGGCGCGTTTTCGCGAGGCCAACCGGCATAACCTGATGGTCAATGACCGGGTCAACAAGATCTGGTCGCTGTTTACGCCGACGGTCACCTTCCTGACCGAGGTCGGCCTGCTGGTGGTGTGGGTGTTCGGTATCTGGCAGGTCTCCAGCAACCAGATCACGGTGGGTGTGCTGACGGCCTTCCTGGCCTATATCAGCCGTTTCTACACCCGTCTGGACTCGATGAGCCGCATCGTCTCGGTGACGCAGAAGGCCGCCGCCGGTGCCAAGCGCATCTTCGACATCCTGGACCATGTCTCCAGCGTGCCCGAGCCGGCCAACCCGGTCCACCTGGAGAAGGTGGAGGGCGCCATCGAAGTGCGCAACATCGGCTTCCGCTACGGCAACCGCGCGGTGATCCGCAACATGAGCCTGTCCATCGCCCCGGGTGAGATGATCGGCCTGGTCGGCCACAGCGGTTCGGGCAAGTCCACCATGGTGAACCTGATCTGCCGCTTCTACGACGTCTCCGAAGGGGCGATCCGCATCGATGGCGTGGATATCCGTTCGCTGCCGATTTCCGAATACCGCCGCAACATCGGCCTGGTGCTGCAGGAACCTTTCCTGTTCTTCGGCACGATTGCCGAGAACATCGCCTACGGCAAGCCGGAAGCCACGCGCGGGGAAATCATCGCCGCCGCCCGTGCCGCTCATGCCCACGAATTCATCCTGCGCCTGCCGCAGGGTTACGACTCGCTGGTGGGCGAGCGCGGCCAGGCGCTCTCCGGCGGTGAGCGCCAGCGTATCTCGATTGCGCGTGCGCTGCTGATCGACCCGCGCATCCTGATCATGGATGAGGCCACGTCCTCGGTCGATACCACCACCGAGAAGGAAATCCAGAAGGCGCTGGACAACCTGGTCCAAGGGCGTACCACGATTGCCATCGCCCACCGCCTGTCCACGCTGCGCAAGGCCGACCGGCTGGTGGTGCTGGATCGCGGCCAGGTGGTCGAGGTCGGCAACCATGAGGAATTGATGGCCCGCGAAGGGCATTACTACAAGCTCTACCAGGCCCAGGCGCGCCATCCCGATGGCGAGGCCGAGGTGTCGGTGAGCGAAGAAGAGAAGGGCGAATGAGCATGACCACATCCACTACTGCCCAGCCGTCCTTCGGCCTGCAACGCAACAGCTTCGGCCGCCTGGTGCTGGTCGATGCCGATGGCGTGGCGCACGAGAACGTGGTCCCGGTGCGCGCCTTTCCCATCACCTCACCCGATCACGGCCTGTCGCTGGTGAGCAGCGACGGCCATGAACTGGCCTGGATCGATACCCTGGACCAGGTCGACGCCACCACGCGCCGCATGATCGAGGAAGAGCTGGCCAGCCGCGAGTTCATGCCCGAGATCCAGCGCATCGTCAGTGTTTCCACCTTCGCCACGCCCAGCGACTGGACGGTGCAGACCACGCGCGGCACCACCACCTTCACGCTCAAGGGGGAGGAAGATATCCGCCGCCTGGCCGCGCCGGCGCTGCTCATCGCCGACAGCCACGGCATCCAGTTCCTGATCCGCGACCAGAAGGCGCTGGACAAGCATAGCCGCAAGATCCTGGATCGTTTCCTCTGATCATCTCCCCACCGTTCGTCCTGAGTGGGGCCGCAAGGCCCGTATCGAAGGCGCTACGCAGGTCGAATGGATCGACTATCCGAAAAAAGAACGGCCCCGATTGATCATCATCGGGGCCGTTCTTTTGAATGCGGTGGGGCTCAGAACTTCTCGTCCGGCCGCAGGTAGCGCCATTGTCCGGTCGGCAGCTCACCTAGCTTGACGCCACCGATGCGCACGCGCTTCAGGCCGATCACCTTCAGGCCAACCATGTCGCACATGCGGCGGATCTGGCGTTTCTTGCCCTCGCGCAGGGTGAAGCTCAACTGGTCCTCGTTCTGCCACCTCACCTTGGCCGGGCGCAGCGGCTTGCCGTCCATGATGAGGCCGTGGTTCAGGCGCTTGAGGTCGGCCTCGGGCAGCTTGCCGGGGCGCGTGTATTGCACGCGCACCAGGTATTCTTTGTCGACCGCCGAATCCTCGCCGATGAGCTGTTTGGCAATACGGCCATCTTGGGTCAGCACCAGCAGGCCCACAGAGTCGATATCCAGCCGACCGGCCGGTACCAGGCTCTTCAACTGGCGCGGGTGGAAGCGCATCTCGGTCTTGTCTTCGGCCCAGCGCGATTGTTCGTTGACCAGGACCATGGCCGGCTTGTAGCCATCCTCGGCCTGCCCGCTGACGTAGCCCATGGGCTTGTTGATCAGGATGGTCACGCGCTGGGCCTGCTCGGCGCTGGCCTGGCGCTCCACGGTGACCTTCTGGTGCGGCAGTACCTTGCTGCCCAATACCGACACCACCACGCCATCGACGCGGACCCAGCCTTTCTCTATCCATTCGTCGGCTTCGCGGCGCGAGCACAGGCCGAGTTCGGACATGCGTTTGGAAAGTCGTACGGGTTCAGTCATGGGGATTGCCTTGCGAAAAACAAAGAGCCGGCCAGCGGCGAGGGTGAGATTGTACGGCCAGCGGGGCCGCCGCGCCAGACCGGCGGCGGCCCCGCTGTAAGGCGGTTCAGATGCGCAGGGTCTTCAGGAGGTCGGTTTCCAGCAGGATCTGGTTGCGTGGCTGGGACAGGCCGGGACCATCGATGAGGAACACGTCTTCGACCCGCTCGCCCAGGGTCATCACCTTGGCGGTATGCAGGTTGATCTTGTACTTGGCCAGCACGTTGGAGATCGAATACAGCAGCCCGGCGCGGTCGTTGGCCGATACCGACAACAGGTAGTACTGGCCGCGCTCGTCGGGGCGCAGGTCCACCGACGGGTTGACCGGGAAGGTACGCGACAGCCGCGACAGGCGCGCCTTGGACGGCGCCGGCAGGGGCGCGTGGGACTGCAGCAGGGCGCCCAGCTCGTGCTCGATCAGGTTGATGATGTCGCGGTAGTTCTTGGCAAATACCGGGGCATTGATCAGGAAGGCGTCCAGCGCGTAGTTGTTGCGGGTAGTGTGGATCTTGGCGTCGAAGATGCTGAAGCTCTTCTCGTCGAAATAGCTGCAGATGCGCGCAAACAGGTCGGGCCGGTCGGGGGTGTAGACCGCCACCTGCACGCCTTCGCCGATGGGCGCCAGGCGGCAGCGCACCAGCGGCACGCCGGTATCGACCTTGTCGTAGAAGCAGCGCGTCTGCCAGGCGATGTCGGAGGCATCATGGCGCAGGAAGTAGGCCACATCGAGCTGCTTCCAGAACTGCTCGTGGGCGTCGGCCGGCAAGCCATACAGGCGCAGGGTCTTGATGGCTTCCTGCTGGGTGTTCTTGAGTTCGCGGTCGGCCGAGGGGGCTTCGCCACCCAGCACGCGCAGGGTCATGCGGTAGAGGTCTTCCAGCAGCTTGCCCTTCCAGGCGTTCCAGACCTTGGGGCTGGTGCCGCGGATGTCGGCCACCGTCAGCAGGTAGAGCGCGGTCAGGTGACGTTCGTCCTTGACCAGCTGGGCGAAGGCGGTGATGACCTCGGGGTCGGACATGTCCTGCTTCTGCGCCACATGCGACATGGCCAGGTGCTGCTCCACCAGGAAGACGATCAGCTCGGTATTGTCAGCCGACACGCCATGCTGCTCGCAGAAGGCGCGCGCGTCGGCCATGCCCAGCTTGGAGTGGTCACCGCCACGGCCCTTGGCGATGTCGTGGAACAGCGCCGCCACATACAGCACCCAGGGCTGGGCGAAGTTGGCGATCAGCTGGCTGCAGAACGGGTATTCGTGGGCATGTTCGCTCATGGTGAAGCGGCGCACGTTGCGCACCACCATCAGGATGTGCTGGTCCACCGTGTAGACGTGGAACAGGTCGTGTTGCATCTGCCCGACGATATGGCGGAAATTGGGCAGGTAGCGCCCCAGCACGCTGGTGGCGTTCATCCCGCGCAGCGCATGGGTGATGCCGCGCTTGCTCTGGATGATCTGCATGAACAGCCGGTGGTTCTCCGGGTTGTTGCGGAAGGCATTGTCGATCTTGAAGCGCGCATGCCAGAGGGCGCGCATGGTGCGCGCCGACATGTCCTTCAATTCGGCATGCTCGGAGAGCACCAGGAAGACTTCCAGCATGGCCGAGGGCGTGTCCTCGAACACATTGTCGTGGGCGATGTCGACGAAGCCGTTGACCTCGTTGAAGCGCTCGTTGATCTGGCGCGGCACCGCCTGTTGCGGGAACAGGTGGGCTTCGATGTTCTGCAGCAGGATGGTGTTCAGCTGGGTCACCGCCTTGGCGGCCCAGTAGTAGCGCTGCATCAGGTATTCACTGGCGCGCCGGGTATCGGTGGTCTTGAAGCCGAAGGTCTCGGCAATCGGCGTCTGGATGTCGAATACCAGCCGGTCTTCGCGGCGGTCGGTGAGGATGTGCAGGCGGATGCGGATGTCCTTGAAGGCGCGCTCCTTCTGCCGCAGCTGGCGCGCCTCGGTGGAGGTCAGCATGCCATGCTCGGCCAGCTCGCCCCAGGAGTTGCCCAGGCCGGCGGCCTTGGCCACCCACAGGATCACCTGCAGGTCGCGCAGTCCGCCGGGGCTTTCCTTGCAGTTCGGTTCCAGGCTGTAGGGGGTGTCTTCGTACTTGACGTGGCGCTGGCGCATCTCCAGCGTCTTGGCCTGGAAGAAGGCCAGCGGGTCCAGTGCCGCCAGGTAGCGTTCCTGCAGCTGCTTGAAGAGCGCGCGGTTGCCGGTCACCAGGCGGGCTTCCAGGAGGCTGGTCTGAACCGTGATGTCGGCCGCCGATTCATCCAGGCATTCGTCGATGGTGCGGATGCTGTGGCCGATCTCCAGGCCGATATCCCAGAACAGCTGTACCAGCGATTCCAGCTTCTCCTTCTTGGCGGCGTCCGGCGCCTGGTCCAGCAGGATCAGTACATCCACGTCCGAATGCGGAAACAGCTCGCCCCGGCCGTAGCCGCCCACGGCCACCAGCGCGGCATTGCCGGACATGCCCAGGTCTTCCCAGGCTTGTGTCAACGCTTCATCGACATTGCGGCGCAGCTGCGCCAGCAACTGCTCGGTCTTGTGATTGGACTGGAAAACCTCGATGGCTTGCTGGCGGGCGGCCTTGAGCTGCTTCTTGAGGGTGATGGCGAGAGTGGGCATCGGCGTGGATCGGGATCAGTTGAAGCGAGGCGGCGGGGCGGCGCCTGTGACGATGGGAGCCGCATCCCCATGCGGCCCCATGCCCTTAGCAGGTTTCATGCCGGAAACCGTGGTGGAGGGCATGGCCTGCAGCACGGTCGGCGCCTGCGGCGATCAGGCTGCTGCCGTGACCTGGTTCTGGATGAAGGCTGGCGGTGCCGGCATGCCCGGCGACACGGTCAGCACTTCGAAGCCGGTCTCGGTGACCAGCACGGTATGTTCCCACTGGGCCGAGAGGCTGCGATCCTTGGTCTTGATGGTCCAGCCATCGCCCATTTCGCGGATCTCGCGGCGGCCGGCGTTGATCATCGGTTCGACCGTGAAGATCATGCCGGCTTCCAGTTTTTCCAGGGTGCCGGGGCGGCCATAGTGCAGCACCTGCGGTTCTTCGTGGAAGACCTTGCCGATGCCGTGGCCGCAGAATTCGCGCACCACGCTGTAGCCGGCCTTCTCGGCGTGCTGCTGGATGACGTGGCCGATGTCGCCCAAGTGAGCGCCCGGCTTGATCTTGGAGATACCCAGCCACATGCACTCGTAGGTGATCTCGGTGAGGCGGCGCGCCAGGATGGAGGGCTCGCCCAGGAAGAACATGCGGCTGGTGTCGCCGTGGTAACCGTTCTTGATGACGGTGACGTCGATGTTGAGCACGTCGCCGTTCTTCATCACCTTGTCGCCGGGGATGCCGTGGCAGATCACGTCATTGAGCGAGGTGCAGATGGCCTTGGGGTAGGGGGTATAGCCGGGCGGGCAGTAATTCAGCGGGGCCGGGATGCTGCCTTGTACATTGGTCATGTATTCGTGGCAGAGGCGGTCGATCTCGCCGGTGGTCACGCCGGGTTTCACGAAGGGCGTGATGTAGTCCAGCACTTCGGCGGCCAGGCGGCCGGCCACACGCATGCCTTCGATGTCTTCGGCGGTCTTGATGGTGATGTTGCCCATGATGAATCGCAATTCGCTAGAAAATCGTCAAGACTGGATTATAGACGACAGGGGTGTTTTCTGTTTTGCCATCCATATCCATTTGCGGCAGGCCTGGCGTGGGTTTGGCCGTGATCGGGGCATTGCGAGCAGCGACTTGACGTGAGACTTGAACAAAATGCCGGTATCCAGTAGAATGCCGGGCTGATCTGAAAGCCTCAGGTCGGTTGCCGGCAAGGATGTGAAGCTTGCTTCATCATTCCTGGTGGCAATAAATTGTAAATTCTGAAACGCGAATCCGTTCGCAAAAAGGGTGTCCGGCTGCATGAGCCGGATGACCGAGCGGATTCCAGACCTAACCCTGGAGAAATTCATGTCCGTTACCATGCGCGAAATGCTGGAAGCCGGTGTCCACTTCGGTCACCAAACCCGCTTCTGGAACCCCAAGATGGCCCCCTATATCTTCGGTCATCGCAACAAGATCCACATCGTCAACCTGGAAAAGACCCTGGGCATGTACCAGGAGGCGCAGAAGTACGTGCGTCAACTGTCGGCCAACCGCGGCACCATCCTGTTCGTTGGTACCAAGCGCCAGGCACGTGAGATCCTGTCGGCCGAAGCGCAACGCGCTGGTGTTCCCTATGTTGACCAGCGCTGGCTGGGCGGCATGCTGACCAACTTCAAGACCATCAAGACCTCGATCAAGCGCCTGAAGGACATGGAAGCTGCCATCGAAGACGGTTCCGTCGAGAAGCTGTCCAAGAAGGAAGCCCTGCTGTTCAGCCGTGAACAGGAAAAGCTGCAGAAGGCCATCGGCGGCATCAAGGATATGGGTGGCATTCCTGACGCCATCTTCGTCATCGACGTCGGCTACCACAAGGGCGCCATCACCGAAGCCGCCAAGCTGGGCATCCCGGTCATCGGCGTGGTCGATACCAACCACTCGCCCGAAGGCGTCACCTACGTGATCCCGGGTAACGACGACTCCGCCAAGGCGATCGCACTGTACGCCCGCGGCATGGCTGACGCCGTGCTGGAAGGCCGTGCCAATGCTGTCAACGACGTGGTCGAAGCAGTCAAGGGCGACGAATTCGTCGAGGTCGAGCAGGCTTGATTCTGCTCTTCCGGTAGTACGGTAGTACAAAAAGGGGTGACAGCGGGTAGTGACGCAGTGGCCCCTTTTTTTTGATTCAATTTTCGAGTTTTTGGCATGCCGCAGTACGCGGGATGCCTCCAAGTCAGGAGAATAGTATGGCGGCAATTACCGCAGCAATGGTGGGCGATCTGCGCGCAAAGACCGACGCGCCGATGATGGAATGCAAGAAGGCGCTGACCGAAGCCGATGGCGACATGGCCAAGGCCGAAGAGATCCTGCGCGTCAAGCTGGGTAGCAAGGCTTCCAAGGCCTCTTCCCGCATCACTGCAGAAGGCGTGATCTCGACCTACATCGCTGGCAACGTCGGCGCGCTGGTCGAAGTGAACTGTGAAACCGACTTCGTCACCAAGAACGACGAATTCATCGGTCTGGTCGAAGCCGCCGCCAAGCTGGTGGTCGAGCAGAACCCGGCTGACGTGGCTGCCCTGGGCGCCTGCAAGCTGCCCGATGGCAAGACCCTGGAAGAACTGCGCACCGAACTGATCGGCCGCATCGGCGAGAACATGTCGTTCCGTCGCTTCCAGCGTTTCGAAACCTCGGCCAAGCTGGTGTCCTACCTGCACGGCACCCGTATCGGCGTGATCGTCGAGTTCGACGGTGCCGACGAGCAAGTGGGCAAGGACGTGGCCATGCACATCGCCGCCATGAAGCCGGTCGCCCTGTCGTCCGAGCAAGTTCCGGCCGACCTGATCGAGAAGGAACGCTCGGTCGCCGCACTGAAGGCTGCCGAATCCGGCAAGCCGGCTGACATCGTCGCCAAGATGGTCGACGGTTCGGTGCAGAAGTACCTGAAGGAAGTGTCCCTGTTCAACCAGGCTTTCGTGAAGAACGATAAGCAAAGCGTCGAACAGATGCTCAAGGCTGCCAACAGCACCGTCAAGTCGTTCGCCATGTACGTGGTGGGCGAGGGCATCGAGAAGAAGCAGGACGACTTCGCCGCCGAAGTGGCAGCGCAAGTGGCTGCAGCGAAACAAGCTCAGTAAGCGTTGTAAGAAAAAACGGGCCGAGAGGCCCGTTTTTTTAAGCTGGCCCCGGAACTTTCGGGGTTGCTCGCATCTACAGTCAGGGTCTTGCTTGCAAGAGGCGGATCAGGGCGGTGCTTGCCGGGATGCGGTAAAAGCAGGATGGCAAGAGATCAACGGCAAGAGCCGGGCGCGGCAGTACCCCATTTCAGTGTCCAGGCATCACCCTCGCGACGAAAGTGCGCCGTTTCGTCAGGGCGGGAGCGAGTGCGGACACGCCAACACGTAATTCAATATCGGAAAGAACACGGAGCCCTGCAATGACAACACCTGCTTATAAGCGCGTACTCCTCAAACTCTCCGGCGAAGCACTGATGGGCGACGACGCCTACGGTATCAATCGCGCGACCATCGAACGCATGGTCGCGGATGTAGCAGAAATCAGCAAACTGGGCGTGGAACTGGCCATCGTCATCGGTGGCGGCAACATCTTCCGCGGCGTGGCGCCGGGCGCCCAGGGCATGGATCGCGCGACCGCCGACTATATGGGCATGCTGGCCACCGTCATGAACTCCCTGGCCCTGGCTGATGCCATGCGTCAGGCCGGCCTGACGGCCCGCGTGATGTCGGCTATCGGCATCGAACAGGTGGTGGAGCCCTATGTGCGTCCCAAGGCGCTGCAATACCTGGAAGAGGGCAAGATTGTGGTCTTCGCTGCCGGTACCGGCAACCCCTTCTTCACCACCGATACCGCCGCCGCCCTGCGTGGCTCGGAAATCGGCGCCGAGATCGTGCTCAAGGCCACCAAGGTGGATGGCGTCTATACTGCTGACCCCAAGAAGGATCCGTCGGCGACCCGTTACGCCTCGATTTCCTTCGACGAGGCCATCGCCAAGCACCTGCAGGTGATGGACGCCACCGCCTTCGCGCTGTGCCGTGACCAGAAACTGCCGATCAAGGTATTTTCCATCGTCAAGCCGGGCGCGTTGAAGAGCGTGGTCATGGGGGATGACGAAGGTACCCTGGTCCACGTCTGAGGATAATTGCGGCGCAGAAACCGGCCATTGGCCGGTATTCCCGCGTACAATGCCCCTTTTTCAGGCATTTGCCACCAAGACAAGTCGAGTAATTGCACCAAGTTAGGAGAGCAGCATGAGTGTCGCTGACGTCAAGAAAAACAGTGAACAAAAGATGATCAAGTCCATCGAGACCCTGAAGGCCAACCTGGCCAAGGTCCGCACCGGTCGTGCCCACACGGGCTTGCTGGATCAGGTCATGGTTGAATACTACGGCTCGCCGACGGGCCTGTCGCAGGTCGCCAACCTGACCCTGATCGACGCCCGCACCATCGGTGTGCAACCGTACGAAAAGAAGATGGCTGCCGTGATCGAAAAGGCCATCCGTGAAGCCGACCTCGGTCTGAACCCCGCCACCCATGGCGACCTGATCCGCGTGCCGATGCCGCCGCTGACCGAAGAGCGCCGCAAGGAAATGGTCAAGCTGGTCAAGAGCGAAGCCGAAGATGCCAAGATCGCCGTGCGCAATATCCGCCGCGATGGCAACGAAAGCCTGAAGAAGCTGGTCAAGGACAAGGTTGCCTCGGAAGACGACGAGCGCCGTGGCCAGGACGACATCCAGAAGCTGACCGACAAGTTCGTCGCTGAAATCGACAAGCTGGTGGGCGACAAGGAAAAGGAAGTGATGACGGTGTGACCCGTCCACAGCCATACCAGCAACACTCGCGCGCGGCGGCCATGGCGGCCGCGCGGCACCAACAAGGTAACAACAAGAAAACGTGCGGCGAGGGGGCGAGGGCGTGATGTCAGGGAGGGGTTGTTGATGCGGGCGCTTGACCAAGGTTTGTCAAAGCCGGCCCAGGCAGCTACCATGAGCCGGCCCGGTTCCTCAATGCACTGAAATGCATTAAATTATTTTCATGAAGCATCAAAGCTCAACTCTGGCGGTTCCGGATATTTCCGCGGTTCCGCGTCATGTTGCCATCATCATGGACGGCAACGGTCGTTGGGCGACCAAGCGCTTCCTGCCCCGCGTGGCAGGGCATGCCAAAGGCGTGGATGCGGTGCGCTCCATCGTTGAGGCCTGCGCCGAGCGCGGTATCGAATTCCTGACCCTGTTTGCCTTCAGCTCCGAGAACTGGCGTCGCCCGGCCGACGAGGTCTCGGTGCTCATGCGCCTGTTCATGACGGTGCTGGAGCGCGAAGTGGGCAAGATGGCCAATAATGGCATCCGCCTGAGGATCGTCGGCGACATGAGCCGCTTCGATCCCAAGTTGCAAGAGATGGCCAGCAAGGCCGAAGCGCAGACGGCGGGCAACAGCCGCCTGACGCTGACGGTGTGCGCCAACTACGGCGGGCGCTGGGATGTCATGCAGGCCGTCTCGAAGATGGTCAAGGACAAGCCGGGCGTTACCGATTACACCGAAGAGGAACTGGCTCCTTACCTGGCCATGGCCTACGCCCCTGAGCCCGACCTGTTCATCCGCACCGGCGGCGAGCAGCGTATCTCCAATTTCCTGTTGTGGCAGCTGGCTTACAGCGAACTGTATTTCACCGAGACCTTCTGGCCCGATTTCGACGGCAAGGCGCTCGATACCGCCATCGCTTCCTACCAACAACGTGAGCGCCGCTTCGGGCGCACCAGTGCCCAGGTGCTGGACCAGAAAAAGGCTTCCTGATGCTCAAGACGCGTGTCATCACGGCGTTGATCCTGCTGGCAATCCTGTTGCCCATCCTGTATTTCGATTACTTCCCGGCCTTTGCCATGGCGGCGCTGGTGTTCTTTGCCGCCGGCGCCTGGGAATGCTTCCGGCTCTTCAAGAGCCCGCGTCCCACGCTCTGGGCCGTGCTGTGGACGCTGGTTTTCAGTGTGATCCTGTTCTTCAGCGGCCTGCCCAGCGTGCGCCCCCTGTACGTGTTGTGCGTGCTGCTGTGGGTGGTGCGTTTCGTGCCGGCCCTGGGGCTGGGCCTGCCCAGGCTGGAGGCCGTCAGCAGCCGCCTGCTCAATGCCACCTACATGCTGGCCATCCTGGGCTGCTTCGTGGCCATCGTCGACCTGTTCCAGCGCTCGCCACTGTACCTGCTGTCGGTCATGGCGGTAGTCTGGGTGGCCGATATCGGCGCTTATTTCGCCGGCAAGGGCTTTGGCCGCCACAAGCTGGCGCCGACGATTTCGCCGGGCAAGTCCTGGGAAGGTGCCATCGGCGGCTGGCTGGCGGTGTTGGTGATTTCTGCGGCGGTGGTCATGTCCATGGGGATAGGCGAGACCTTCCAGTTCCGGCTCTACAGCCTTTGGGGCTGGCCCGGTTTCGTGGGCGTGCTCAGCCTGATGGTGGTGGCCAGCGTCGTGGGTGATCTGTTCGAGTCGCAACTCAAGCGCCGCGCCGGCATGAAGGACAGCAGCAACCTCTTGCCCGGCCATGGCGGCGTGCTCGACCGCATCGATGCACTCATTCCCGTGCTGCCGCTGGCAGCGCTGGTCGATCTGTGGCTGGCGGCTGCCTGAGCCGCTGCTTTCCCTCTGGAAATTCCATGCAGTCCATCAGTATTCTCGGTTCCACCGGTTCCATCGGCGTCTCCACGCTCGATGTGGTGGCCCGTCATCCCGACCGTTACCGTGTCTACGCCCTGAGTGCCCATTCCCGCGTGGCGGAGCTGGCGCAGCAGTGCGCCCGTTTCCGCCCCCAGGTGGCCGTGGTCGGTTCGGCTGAGGCTGCCGCCGAGCTGGAGGCCTTGTTGCGGGCCGGCGATATCGGTACGGCAGTGGCCTACGGTCCGCAGGCTCTGTGCGAGATTGCCGCCGCGCCAGGCTGTGACATGGTCATGGCGGCCATCGTCGGCGCCGCCGGCCTGGCCTCGACCCTGGCCGCCGCGCGCGCTGGCAAGAAGATCCTGTTGGCCAACAAGGAGGCACTGGTCATCTCCGGTCAGTTGTTGATGGATGCGGTGGCCACCCATGGTGCCAGCCTGCTGCCCATCGACAGCGAACACAATGCCATCTTCCAGTGCCTGCCGGCCGGTTACAGTCGTTCGATGGCGGCTCATGGCATCGAGAAGATCCTGCTGACGGCCTCCGGCGGTCCCTTCCTGACCCGTGACGTGAATACGCTTGACAGTGTCACGGTGGAGGAGGCGGTGGCGCATCCCAAGTGGGTCATGGGGCGCAAGATTTCGGTGGATTCGGCCACCATGATGAACAAGGGCCTGGAAGTGATCGAGGCGCACTGGTTGTTCGGGGCGCCAGCCGACAAGATCGAGGTGGTGATCCATCCGCAGAGCGTGATCCACTCCATGGTTTCCTATGTCGACGGCTCTGTCCTGGCCCAGTTGGGCAACCCTGACATGCGCACGCCCATCGCCAATGCACTGGCCTATCCGGAGCGCATCGCCTCGGGGGTGGCGCCACTGGACCTGGCGCAGATCGCCCAGCTGTCCTTCAGTCAGCCTGACTACCAGCGCTTTGCCTGCCTGAAACTGGCGTATGATGCCTTGCGTGCCGGTGGTACGCTGGCGGCCATTCTCAATGCCGCCAATGAAGTCGCCGTGCAAGCCTTCCTGGACCGCAGGATCGGGTTCGGAAAGATCGCTCCCCTGATTGAACAGGTCATGTCTGCCATCCCCAACCGCCAGGCCGCCGATATCGACGCGCTGCTGGAGCAGGACAGGCAAGCCCGGGCCTGCGCCGAGACCCTGATTTCACAATGACGCTGCTGCATACCCTCCTGGCATTCTTCGTTGCACTCGGCACCCTGGTCGTAGTGCACGAGCTGGGCCACTACCTGGTGGCGCGCTGGTGCGGGGTCAAGGTATTGCGCTTTTCGGTGGGCATGGGGCGGGTGATCTGGTCGCGCCGCTTCGGCCGTGACCAGACCGAGTGGGCCCTGTCGATCTTGCCGCTGGGCGGCTATGTGAAGATGCTGGATGCCCGCGAGCAGCCGCTGGAGGACATCCCGGCCGCCGATCTCGCGCGCGAATTCACCCGCCAGTCGGTGTGGCGCCGCATCGCCATCGTGGCCGCCGGTCCGATTGCCAATTTCCTGCTGGCCATCCTGCTGTTTGCCGGACTCTACATGCACGGGGTGCCCGAGCCGGTCCCCCTGCTGCGCGCCGGCGCCGAGCAGAGCGCGGCCTACCAGGCCGGTCTGCGGGCGGGTGACCGCATCACTGCGGTCAACGGTGCGCCGGTGCAGGTGTGGTCCGAGCTGCGCTGGAAGCTCATGCAGCTGGTCCTGGAAAAGGCCGATGCACGCCTGGATGTGGAACGCCCCAATCCCAATGGCAGCGGCAAGCTGCTCAATACCGTGACCTTGCGCCTGGCCGGCATCGACGGCAACGACCTGGAAGGGGATTTCCTGGGCAAGCTCGGTCTGGCGCTGGCGCGTCCGCCCGCCGTGCTGGGTCGCGTCATGGAAGGGCCGGCCAAGGCGGCCGGACTGCAGAGCGGGGATCGTATCCTGGCCATTGATGGCCAGCCAGTGCAGGACGGCCTGGCCTTCGTCGAGAAGATCCGCGAATCGGCCGGTCGTACGCTGACATTGCAGGTGGTGCGGGGCGCCGCCACCCTGGACGTGCGCGTCACCCCAGAAGTCGCCGATGACGGGCAGGGCGAGGGGGCCAAGCGCATCGGTCGCATCAAGGTCGAGGTGCCGCTGGCGCCGGAGATGGCCACCATCAGCGACGCTCCGCTGGACGCCCTGGCCAAGGGGGCGCAGCGTACCTGGGATACCAGCGCCATGACCATCAAGATGATCGGCCGCATGATCATCGGCCAGGTCTCCCTGAAGAACATCACCGGCCCCATCACCATCGCCGATTATGCCGGCCAGACCGCCCGGGTGGGCCTGGTCAGCTACCTGAGCTTCATGGCCTTCATCAGTATCAGCCTTGGGGTGATGAATCTATTGCCTATCCCGGTGTTAGATGGCGGTCATTTGTTGTATTATGCGCTGGAGATTTTGACAGGGCGGCCCGTTTCCGAGCGGTTTGGGGAAATCGCGCAGCGCGCCGGCCTGGGAATACTGATGGCGCTGATGCTCGTTGCGGCTTTCAACGATATCGTGCGACTGATGTTCCAAGGATGAATCCGGCCTGATGCCGTCGCCGTCGATGAAAATCGGCGGTTCGGCGAGAAAGACCGGATTTTTTACATTTGCCGGCCAACCCCGATGGCAGTTGTTAAGCAATTGGCAATGGATCGCGAATCCGTTTCCAATTCCTTACCTTCCTCTTGTCAGGCAGTGCTGCGGCGAAAAACTGTTGATGAACGATAGATGAAATTACACCCTGCGCAACATCCCATCCCGACATTCTCCCGTCGCCTGATCGCCGCAGCCGCCTTTGCCCTGTGCTCCAGCCAGGCCATGGCGGTCACACCCTTCGTGGTCAAGGATATCCGCGTCGAAGGCATCCAGCGTACCGAAGCCGGTACGGTCTTCAGCTACCTGCCGGTGCGCGTGGGCGATACCTTCAACGATGAAAAGGGTACCGCAGCCATCAAGGCGCTGTACGCCACCGGTTTCTTCCGCGACGTGCGCATCGAGACCGAAGGCGACGTGCTGGTGGTGCAGGTGGTCGAGCGTCCGGCCATTGCCAGCGTCGACTTCTCCGGCATCAAGGAATTCGACAAGGAACAGCTGACCAAGGCCCTCAAGGAAATCGGCGTGGCCGAGTCGCGCATCTTCGACCGCTCCCAGGTCGATCGTGCCGAGCAGGAGTTGAAGCGTCAGTATCTCTCGCGCGGCCTATACGGCGCCAAGGTGTCCACCACGGTGACGCCGGTCGAGCGTAACCGCGTGGCCATTACCTTCTCCGTGGATGAAGGTGATGTCTCGCGTATCAAGCAGATCAACTTCGTGGGCAACAAGGTGTTTTCCGACAGCACCCTGCGCGACCAGATCAAGCTGACCACGCCGGGTTGGTTCACCTGGTACACCAAGGCCGACCAGTATTCCAAGGAAAAGCTGCAGGGCGACATCGAAACCCTGCGCTCTTACTACCTGGACCGCGGCTACCTGGAAATGCAGGTCGAATCGACCCAGGTGTCGATCACGCCCGACAAGAAAGACATCTACATCACCGTCAACATCAAGGAAGGCGAGAAGTACACCGTCTCCGACATCAAGCTGGAAGGCGAGATGTTTGGCATGGAGCCGGAGCTGTCCAAGCTGGTGCAGCTGAAGAAGGGCGATGTCTATTCCGGCTCCAAGCTCACCGACAGCACCAAGAAGATCGGCGAGCGCCTGGGCAACTTCGGTTACGCCTTCGCCAACGTGAACGCCAACCCGAACGTGGATCGCGAGAAGAAGGAAGTCGCCTTCACCATCATGGTCGACCCGGGCAAGCGCGTCTACGTGCGCCATGTCAACATCGCCGGCAATACCAAGACCCGCGATGAGGTCATCCGCCGCGAATTCCGCCAGTTCGAGGATTCCTGGTACGACGGCGAGAAGATCAAGCTCTCGCGCGACCGCGTGGACCGCCTGGGCTACTTCAAGGAAGTCACCATCGATACGCCGGAAGTGGCCGGCAGCAGCGACCAGGTCGACGTCAACATGAAGGTCGAGGAAAAGCCGACCGGCAACATCATGGTCGGTGCCGGCTTCTCGCAATCCGACAAGCTCAGCCTGACCGGCTCGATCTCGCAGGAAAACGCCTTCGGCAGCGGCAACACCGTGAGCCTGGACGTCAATACCAGCTCGCGCTATCGCACCATCTCGCTGTCGACCACCAATCCGTACTTCACCGATGACGGCATCAGCCGCACCTACGAAGTCTATCTGCGCACCCTGCGTCCGTCGGTCTATGCCACGGGTGACTACAAGGTCAAGACGCTGGGTGGCAGCATCAAGTTCGGCGTGCCGTTCTCGGAGCTGGATCGGGTCTTCTTCGGTATCGGTGTCGAGAACACCAACGTCACCACCGACACCACCAGCCCCTCGCTGTACCGCCAGTACGTGCGTGACTTCGGTGGTGCCGGCGCGGCAGGTTGTGATGTGGTCAACGATTCGACCTGCGGTGTCGGCAGCGCCCGTACCACCAGCTTCCCGCTGACGGTGGCCTGGCAGCGCGATGGCCGTGACAGCGCCCTGGTGCCGACCATGGGCCGCTACCAGCGCGCCAACCTGGAAGTGTCGGCCGTCGGTACGCTGCAGTACTATCGCGCCAGCTATCAGCACCAATACTTCCAGCCCTTCTTCAGCAAGGCCGTGACCCTGGCCCTGAACGGCGAGCTTGATTACGGTCGTGGCATCGGCAGCAAGCCTTATCCGGTGTTCAAGAACTACTACGCCGGCGGTATCGGTACCGTGCGTGGCTATGAAGCGTCCTCGCTGGGTAGCCTGAAGGACCAGTACGGCGATTCCATGGGTGGTGCTTCTCGTTTCTATGCCAACGCAGAGTTACAATTCCCGTTCCCGGGTTCGGGTCAGGATCGCACGTTGCGCTGGTTCACCTTCTTCGACGGCGGCAACGTCTTCGCCGATGGCCAGAACATCAAGTTCAACGACCTGCGCTACTCCACTGGTGTGGGTATCAGCTGGGTGTCGCCGATCGGCCCCCTGAAGCTCAGTTTCGGCAAGCCGTTGAACCTCAAAGACGGCGACAAGTCTCAATCCTTCCAGTTCCAACTGGGTACCGGCTTCTAAAGCGGGCATCATTGATTCGTAATACGGAGAGTAATCTTGAAGTTCATGACCAAATCGTTCCTGTCCCTGCAGACCATCGTGATGGCTGCCTGCCTGCTCAGCTTTGCGCCTGCCCACGCGCAGGAAAGCTCCAAAATCGCCTTCGTCAGCACCGAGCGTATCTTCCGCGAAGCCGCGCCGGCCAAGGCGGCACAATCGAAGCTGGAAGCCGAGTTCGCCAAGCGCGACCGCGACCTGCAGGATATGGCCGCTCGCCTGAAGGCCCAGTCGGAAAAGCTGGACAAGGATTCCGCCGTGCTGTCCGACTCTGACCGTGCCAAGCGTCAGCGTGACCTGTCCGACCTGGACAAGGAATTCCAGCGCAAGCAGCGTGAATTCCGCGAAGACCTGAACCAGCGCCGCAATGAAGAACTGGCAGTGGTCCTGGAGCGTACCAACAAGGTGATCCGCCAGATCGCCGAAGCGGAAAAGTACGACATCGTCTTCCAGGAGGCCGTGTACGCCAGCAAGCGCATCGACATTACCGACAAGGTCCTGAAGGAACTGGCGAAGTAATCCCTTCCTGACCGTGCGGGCGCGGGGCGCAAGCCCTTGGCGCCCGCATGTCGCTTCAGGGGCCGCCACATCGCGGTGACGCGCGGTGGCGGCCTCGGTATCATACGCAACGCATATCATTCGGAAAGCCAAGATGAGTATTCGGCTGGAGCAATTGGTCGAGCGCTTGGGCGGGCAGTTGAAGGGTGATGCGAACATCGCAGTCCAGGGCATCGCGCCGCTGGATGCCGCAGGTTCCACCCAGATCACCTTCCTCTCCAATCCCAAATTCCGCGCGCAAGCCGACCAGACACAGGCAGCGGCGCTGATCCTGTCCGAGGCGGACGACGCCCAGGTGCAGGCCTATGCCGGCGCCCGTATCGTCACGCGCAATCCCTACGCCTATTTCGCCCGTGCGGCGCAACTGTTCCAGGCCATGGCTGAAGTGGTGCCGGCTGCCGGTATCCATGCCAGTGCCGTGGTCGACCCTTCGGCCAGCGTGGCGGCCGATGCCGTCATCGGCCCGCAGGTAGTGATCGAGGCGGGGGCCGTCATTGGCGCTCGCGCCCGCATCGACGCCGGCAGCTTCATCGGCCGCCATGCCCGCGTGGGCGAGGATACCCATTTCCACGCCCGCGTGACCCTGCATCACGCCTGCGAAATCGGCGCGCGCGGTATCGTCCACTCTGGCGCCGTGATCGGTGCCGATGGCTTCGGATTTGCCAACGAGGCCGGGCAGTGGATCAAGATCCCGCAAGTTGGCCGCGTGATGATCGGTGATGACGTGGAGATCGGTGCCAATACCACCATTGATCGTGGCGCACTGGCCGATACCGTGATCGAGGAGGGCGTCAAGCTCGACAACCAGATCCAGATCGCCCACAACTGCCACATCGGTGCGCATACCGCCATTGCAGCCTGTGCCGGCATCGCCGGCAGCGCGCGGATCGGCAAGTATTGCTCCATCGGTGGCGCGGCCATGATCCATGGCCATATCACCATCGTGGACAAGGTGCATGTCTCGGCCGGCACGCTGGCCTTGCGTTCCATCCTGGAGCCTGGGCAGTACACCGGCTTCTATCCGATCACGGAACACCGCGATTGGGAAAAATCCGCCGCATTGGTGCGCAATCTGGGCACGATGCGTGAGAAAATCCGGGCGTTGGAAAAAACGCTCAAAACGTTGACACAAGAACAAGCGGGCCAAGCACCGCATTCAGAGAATCAAGAAGAGAATGAATAGCCTCGACATCAATCAAATCAAACAGTACCTGCCGCACCGTTACCCGCTGCTGCTGGTGGACCGCGTGCTGGACTGGGAGAGCGGCAAGACCATTACCGCGATCAAGAACGTGACCGTCAATGAAGAATTCTTCAATGGCCACTTCCCGCACAAGCCGGTCATGCCCGGCGTGCTGATGATCGAGGCGCTGGCCCAGACGGCGGCACTGCTGTCCTTCCTGACCGAAGGCCGCAAGCCCGACGAGAACACCGTGGTCTACTTCGTCGGCATCGACAACGCCCGCTTCAAGCGTCCGGTGGAGCCGGGCGACCAGCTGAAGATGGAAGTCGAGATCACCCGCCGCGCGCGTGGCATCTGGAAGTACCGGGCGGTGGCGACCGTGGATGGCCAGGTCGCGGTGGAAGCCGATCTGATGTGCACCATGCGCAGCGCGGCCGACGCCAGCCAGAGCGCCTGATTCCCGGATCCGGCGACCCACAGGCTGCAAGGCAGGCCCGGCAGGCGATCGGCAAGATCGGGCCGGGCCTGATTCTTTGAATGATTGCCATGTTGCAATTGATTCAATTGAACCTCAATCGAAGCACAGGATATGTCCAAGATCCATCCAAGCGCAGTGATTGCCCCCGGCGCGCAGATCGACGAAAGCGTCGAAGTCGGCGCCTATGCCGTCATCGGCCCTGACGTACGCATCGGTGCCGGCACCCGCATCGGCCCCCATGTGGTCATCGAAGGCCACACCACCATCGGGCGCGACAACGAGATTTTCCAGTTCGCCTCCATCGGTGCTGCACCGCAGGACAAGAAATACGCCGGCGAGCCCACCACCGTGGAAATCGGTGACCGCAATACCATCCGCGAATTCGTCACCTTCAACCGTGGCACCGTCCAGGATGCCGGCGCCACCCGCGTCGGCAACGACAACTGGATCATGGCCTATGTCCACCTGGCCCATGATTGCCAGCTGGGCAACGACATCATCCTGGCCAACAATGCCACGCTGGCTGGCCACGTCCACCTGGGTGACCATGTGTTCCTGGGCGGTTTTACCACCGTGCACCAGTTCTGCCGTATCGGCGCGCACGCGATGACGGCCTTTACCGCCGCCGTCAGCCAGGACGTGCCGCCCTTCGTGACGGCCGCCGGCAACCGCGCGGTGCCGGCCGGCATCAATAGCGAAGGCTTGCGCCGTCGTGGTTTCACCAGCGAGCAGATCATGGAGATTAAGCGCGCCTACAAGCTGATCTATCGCGCCAACCTGCCGCTGGAAGAAGCCAAGCAGGAGCTGCAGCAGATGGAAGCGCAATCGGCCAATTCGGCCGCGCACATCCGCCTGTTGCGTGAATTCATCGAGGCTTCGGCCCGTGGCATCATCCGCTGACCTGGGGCGCCGCCAGAGCATCGCGCTGGTGGCGGGCGAGAGCTCGGGCGACCTGCTGGGCAGCCGTCTGCTGTCGGGCTTGCGCGAGCGCTTGCCGCAGGCGCGCCTGCACGGCATCGGCGGCGAGCACATGGCAGAGCAGGGCTTCACCAGCCACTGGCCGATGGACAAGCTGACCGTGCGCGGCCTGTTCGAGGTGATCCCCCGCTATCGCGAGATCAAGGGGATCCAGGAAGACCTGCGCGACAAGCTGCTGGCCGACCGGCCGGACGTCTTCGTCGGCGTCGACTACCCCGGCTTCAACCTGGGCCTGGAAGAACAGCTCAAGCAGGCCGGCATCCCCACCATCCATTTCATCGGTCCGCAGATCTGGGCCTGGCGGGGCTGGCGCATCAAGAAGATCCAGCGTGCCGTGTCGCATATGCTGGTGATCTTCCCCTTCGAGGAAAACATCTACCGCCAGGCGGGCGTGCCGGTCACCTATGTCGGTCATCCGCTGGCCGAGGTGATCCCGCTGCAGCCGGATACGCCGGCGGCGCGGCAGCGCCTGGGCCTGACCGGTCCAGGGCGGGTGGTGGCCGTCCTGCCGGGCAGCCGCATGAGCGAACTCAAGCAGAACGGCGCAGGCTTCCTGGCGGCGGCCCGGTTGCTGCGCCAGCGCGATCCGCAACTGCAATTCGTGGCGCCGATGGCGGGCGACCGCCAGATGGCCTTCTTCCAGGAGCAGATCCGCCAGGGCGGCTATGAAGACCTGGAGATGCATGTCATCCGGGGCCAGTCGCATGGCGCCATGGAAGCCGCCGATGCCGTGCTGGTGGCGTCCGGCACCGCCTCGCTGGAAGTGGCCCTGTACAAGAAGCCCATGGTGATCTCCTACAAGATCAACTGGGCCTCGTATCAGATCATGCGCCACATGGCCTACCAGCCCTGGGTAGGCTTGCCCAATATCCTGGCCCGTGAATTCCTGGTGCCGGAACTGCTGCAGCACGCCGCCACGCCGCAGGCGCTGGCCGATGCCATGTGGCACCAGCTGGAAGACCATGCGCACCAGCAGCGCCTGGTGCGGCGCTTTGCCGACATGCACCAGTCCCTGCTGCGCGATACCAGCCGCGAAAGCGCCAATGCCGTATGTGAAGTCATCGGTGCGCGGCGCCGCTAGGCGGCTGTGCGCAGCGATGTTGGTTTGAAGATTGAAGAAGGAAATTCCCATGCCCAAGGCGGCGCCCCAGACATTGGCCCTGTTCGACGACTATTCCGGCGAGATCATCTGCGGCGTCGATGAGGCCGGCCGCGGCCCGCTGGCCGGCCCGGTGTTCGCGGCGGCGGTGATCCTGGATCCGGCGCGTCCGGTGAACGGACTGCGCGACTCCAAGAAGCTCTCCGAAGCCGCCCGCGACAGCCTGGCGCTGGAGATCAAGGAAAACGCATTGGCCTGGGCCATTGCCTCCTGCTGCGAACAGGAAATCGACGAGCTCAATATCCTGCATGCCAGCATGCTGGCCATGCGGCGTGCCGTCGAGGCGCTCTCTACCATACCCACGCTGGCCCTGATCGATGGCAACCGCTGCCCGGTCATGAGCATCCGTTCGGAAGCCATCGTCAAGGGTGACGACAAGGTGCCGGCCATCTCGGCCGCTTCCATCCTGGCCAAGACCGCGCGCGATGCGGCGCTGATGGTCTTGCACGACACCTATCCGCAATACGGGTTCGACCGCCACAAGGGCTATCCGACGGCCTTGCACCTGGACATGCTGCGCCAGCATGGTGTCTCGCCGGTGCATCGTCGCTCCTATGCGCCGGTAAAGGCGCTGCTGCCGGCATCGGCTGGCGGACGAGGCTGAATCGGGGAGCCACGCCATGAAACTGATTACCTCCAAGGACAATGCGCTCTTCAAGGATCTGAAGCAGCTGGCCTCCAGCAGCCAGGCACGTCGTCGTGCCGGTCAGAGCCTGCTCGATGGCGTGCACCTGGCGCAGGCCTGGCTGCAGCATCGCGGCGCGCCGCAGGTATGCGTGGTGGCCGAGAGCGCCCAATATCATCCTGAAGTCGCTGCCATCCTGGCACGTTGCGAAGAAGGACGGGCGCAATGCCTGGTGCTGGCCGACAAGCTGTACGACGCCGTCAGCACGGTCGAGAACGGGGTCGGCCTGTTCTTCCTGGTGGCCACACCCGAGCCAACGGCACCCAAGGTCCTCAAGGAGTCGGCAGTGCTGCTCGACGGCTTGCAGGACCCCGGCAACCTGGGCTCCATCCTGCGCAGTGCCGCCGCTGCCGGCGTGAAGCAGGTGTTCTGTGCGCCCGGCACCGCTGCAGCCTGGTCACCCAAGGTGTTGCGCGCCGGCATGGGCGCGCATTTCGTGCTGGATATCTTCGAGAACGTCGATCTGGTCAGCCTGTGTGCCAGCAGTCGCATCCCGCTGCTGGCCACCAGTTCACATGCGGCCCAAACCTTGTATGAATGCGATCTGTCCGGGCCGGTGGCCTGGCTGCTGGGGCATGAGGGGCAGGGCGTGTCGCCGGCCCTGCAGGAGGCGGCGACTCAGGAAGTGGTCATCCCGCACCTGGGCGAGATGGAGTCCCTCAACGTGGCTGCCGCCGCTGCCGTCTGCCTGTTCGAACAGGTACGCCAGCGTACTGTCGGTCGCTGAGACGACGATGGCTGGCTTTCCGCCCCCGGACATGCCCGGCCTGGCTGCCTACTTCCGTGGGCATTGGCAGTTCACCCGCACCATCTGGGAAGGCGGGGAGCAGGCCCAGGCCGAAGCGGCGGGCGAAGCGGTGTTTCGCGATGGTGAGCTGACCGGTCAACTGATCTATCAGGAGCGTGGCTACTTGCGCATGCTGACGGCGCCGGGCATGCGGCCGATCGTCTTCAGCCGGCTGTTCGACTATCGTTTCGGCATCGATGCGCCGACGCGCCTGCAGGTCCTGTTTGCCGATGGTGAGCGCACCGGCCAGCCATACCAGGATTACCTGCTACGCGGCAACATGGTGGCACCAGCCGCCGATCACCTGTGCGGACCGGATTGCTACAACGCCGCCTATACCCTCGACAATGATGAAGGTTTCACCATGGAAACCTTCATCAACGGCCCCAGGAAGCAGACCCGGGTACTGACCCGTTACCAGCGCCAGGCAGGCCTCAGCGGGTCTCCGGCTTGATCTCCTGCAGGATGGTGGCGGCGATTTCCTCGATCGACTTGGCGGTGGAGGACATCCAGCGGATACCTTCCCGACGCATCATTTTTTCGGCCTCATTGATTTCATAGCGGCAATTTTCCAGCGAGGCATACTTGCTGCCCGGGCGGCGCTCGTTGCGCACCTCCGAGAGCCGCTCGGCGGCGATGGTCAGGCCGAAGATCTTCTTCTTGTGCATCACCAGCCCGCTGGGCAGCTTGTCGCGCTCGAAATCCTCGGGAATGAGCGGGTAGTTGGCCGCCTTGATGCCGAACTGCATGGCCAGGTAGAGGCTGGTCGGGGTCTTGCCCGAGCGCGAGACACCCACCAGGATCACATCGGCTTCCGAGAGGTTCTTGTTGGACTGGCCGTCATCGTGAGCCAGGGAGAAATTGATGGCCTCGATGCGGTTGCGGTATTCCTCCGAATCGGCGGTATTGTGGCTGCGGCCGATGGTGTGGGTGGATTTCATCTCCAGCTCCTGCTCCAGCGGCTCCACGAAGGTCTGGAACAGGTCCATGTGCATGGCCTTGGACTGGCGGATCACCGCCGACAGCTCGGACTTGACCAGGGTGGAAAAGACGATGGGCAGCTTGCCGTCCACCTGGTAGGCCTCGTTGATCTTGCGGGTGGCGTCATAGGCCTTGTCGAGCGTATCGATGAAGGGCAGGCGCACCTGCTTGAAGCGCAATTCGAACTGGCTCAATACGGAATGCCCGAAGGTCTCGGCCGTGATCCCGGTGCCGTCGGAGACGAAGAAAACGGTACGGTTGGCGGCCATCAGTGGCGCCGGGTGCGGGAGGGGGATGGGGTCGAGCATGGGCTGGTCTTTTGATGAAGAGAAAAAAAGGTTGGTGCAACGAACAAAAATGATTTCACGCGGTACAATGCCTAGCAACAATTCGAGAAGTCCATCCTGATGACCGTCTTTCGTCCGCATAACCTGACCGAGTTCCTGACGATGTTTGCATTGGCAAACGTCCTCGGTGTCTGCGTGCGTCTGATGCTGTCTCTGGGCTTGCCCTCGAAGCCGCCACTGCTGCCGCAACCGTCGCAGAATAACAAAAATAAACCGACCCATGCCGCGCCCGCGAAGATTTCTTATCATCAAGCTAGGGGTAGTCATGTCCAACGCAGTAAACACCCAGGGGGCGGTATACGTAGCCTCCTTTGAAACTCTTCGCATGACGGACGTCGAGTCCGTCGGTGGCAAAAACGCATCGCTGGGGGAAATGATTTCCCAGCTGGCCGGCGCCGGTGTACGCGTGCCGGGCGGTTTCGCCACGACTGCGCAAGCTTTCCGCGATTTCCTGGAGCACAGTGCCGACGGTGGCCCGACCCTGGCCGCCCGCATCGCCACGCGCCTCGAAGGTCTGGATATCGATGACGTGCGTTCGCTGGCCCAGGCCGGCGCCGAGATCCGTCAATGGATCATCGACACGCCATTCCAGCCGCGCCTGGATCAGGAGATCCGTGCCTTCTACGACAAGCTGGTGGCCGATTCGACCGCCGAGATGTCCTTCGCCGTGCGTTCCTCCGCCACCGCAGAAGACCTGCCCGACGCGTCCTTCGCCGGTCAGCAGGAGACCTTCCTGAACGTGGTCGGCATCGACAACGTGCTCGAAGCGATGAAGCACGTCTTCGCCTCGCTCTACAACGACCGCGCCATCTCGTACCGCGTCCACAAGGGCTTCACCCACGCCGAAGTGGCGCTGTCGGCCGGCGTGCAACGCATGGTCCGCTCCGACGTGGGCGCGGCCGGTGTGATGTTCACCATCGACACCGAATCGGGCTTCAAGGATGTGGTCTTCATCACCTCCAGCTATGGCCTGGGTGAAACCGTGGTGCAGGGCGCCGTCAACCCGGACGAATACTACGTCCACAAGCCCATGCTGGAACTGGGCAAGCAGCCGGTGATCCGTCGCAACCTGGGTTCCAAGCTGATCAAGATGGAATTCACCGGCGAAGCCAAGGCTGGCCGCTCGGTCAAGACCGTGGACGTGCCGGTGGAACTGCGCAACCGCTATTCCCTGACCGACGCCGAAGTGGTGGAACTGGCCAAGTACGCCACCATCATTGAAAAGCACTACCAGCGTCCGATGGACATCGAATGGGGCAAGGATGGCCGTGACGGCAAGCTGTACATCCTGCAGGCCCGTCCGGAAACCGTGAAGTCGCAGCAAAAGGCCACCGACGCCCAGCAGCGCTTCAAGCTCAAGAGCTCCGGCACCGTGCTGGCCACCGGCCGTGCCATCGGCCAGAAGATCGGCGCAGGTCCAGTGCGCGTGATCACCGACCCGGCCGAAATGGAACGCGTGCAGCCCGGCGACGTGCTGGTGGCCGACATGACCGATCCCAACTGGGAACCGGTGATGAAGCGTGCCTCGGCCATCGTCACCAACCGTGGCGGTCGTACCTGCCACGCGGCCATCATCGCCCGTGAACTGGGCGTGCCGGCCGTGGTCGGTTGCGGCGACGCCACCGACGTGCTCAAGGATGGCACCCTGGTGACCGTGTCCTGCGCTGAAGGCGACGAGGGCAAGATCTACGACGGCCTGCTGGAAACCGAAGTGACCGAAGTGGCCCGTGGCGAACTGCCGGCGATCCCGCTGAAGGTGATGATGAACGTGGGCAACCCGCAGCTGGCCTTCGACTTCCAGTCTATCCCCAACGGCGGTGTGGGCCTGGCGCGTCTGGAATTCATCATCAACAACAACATCGGCGTTCACCCCAAGGCCATCCTGGAATACCCGAACATCGACGCCGACCTGAAGAAGGCCGTGGAGTCCGTGGCCCGTGGTCATGCCTCGCCCAAGGCCTTCTACGTGGACAAGTTGGCCGAAGGCATCGCCACCATCGCTGCGGCCTTCTGGCCCAAGCCGGTGATCGTGCGCCTGTCGGACTTCAAGTCCAACGAGTACAAGAAGCTGATCGGCGGTTCGCGTTACGAGCCGGATGAAGAAAACCCGATGCTGGGCTTCCGTGGCGCTGCCCGTTACCTGGCCGATGATTTCGCCGAAGCCTTCCAGATGGAATGCCAGGCCATGAAGCGCGTGCGCGAAGACATGGGCCTGACCAACGTCGAGGTGATGGTGCCCTTCGTGCGTACCCTGGGCCAGGCCGAGAAGGTCATCGGCCTCTTGGGCAAGTATGGTCTCAAGCGTGGCGAGAACGGCCTGCGCGTCATCATGATGTGCGAAGTGCCGTCCAACGCCATCCTGGCCGAGCAGTTCCTGGAACACTTCGACGGCTTCTCCATCGGTTCCAACGACCTGACCCAGCTGACCCTGGGCCTGGACCGCGATTCCGGCATGGAACTGCTGGCAGCCGACTTCGACGAGCGCGACCCGGCGCTGCAGGCCTTGCTGTCCAAGGTCATCTCGACCTGCCGCGAAAAGGGCAAGTACGTCGGCATCTGCGGCCAGGGTCCCTCGGACCACCCGGACTTCGCCGAATGGCTGATGGCGCAAGGCATCGAGTCCATCTCGCTGAACCCGGACACGGTGATCGACACCTGGCAGCACCTGGCCAAGAAGTAATCCATACCGGTAGCCATTGCTAGCTGCATGGCTGGCTGGATGACGAGGGCGCGGGCAGAAATGTCCGCGCCCTTGTTTTTGCGTCGGCAAGCTGGGTTAGACTTATGGCCGCCTGTCATCGATACTGAAGATCATGCAGGCATTTTTTTTTGGGGATTACTCATGACGGATTGGGCCATCTGGCTGGTGCTGGCCGGTGTATTGCTGGCGGCCGAACTGTTCACCGGCACCTTTTACCTGCTGATGATCGCGCTGGGCCTGGCGGCCGGTGGCGCGGCGGCCTGGAGCGGCGCGCTGGTGGAGTGGCAGCTGCTGGTGGCTGCCGTGGTCGGCGTGGTGGCGGTGCTGGGCTTGCGGCGTAGCCGCTTCGGCCGGTTGCGCCAGGGCAGCGCCAATGACGATCCCAACCTGATCCTCGATATCGGTCATACCGTGGACGTGCCAGCCTGGCAGGAGCAGGGCGAACGCCATACCGCGCGGGTGCCTTACCGTGGCGCACAATGGGACGTGGAGCTGCTTCCCGGCCATCACGCGCTACCGGGCAGCCATGTCATCCGCGAGATACGCGGCAGCCGCCTGTTCGTGGCGCCGCGCTGAATTCCCATTCCTCTTCATCGTTCCAAGGAGAATCCCATGCTGGGCAGCGTTACCCTGGTCATTTTCTTCCTCGCCATCGTCTTCGTCGTGCAGACGGTCAAGGTGGTCCCGCAGCAGCACGCCTGGGTGGTGGAGCGCCTGGGCAAGTACCACGCCACGCTGGCGCCGGGTCTCAATATCGTGGTGCCCTTCATCGACCGCGTGGCCTACAAGCACATCCTCAAGGAAATTCCGCTGGATGTGCCGCCCCAGGTCTGCATCACCAAGGACAACACGCAGCTGCAGGTGGACGGCATCCTGTACTTCCAGATCACCGATCCCATGCGCGCCTCTTACGGCTCATCGAACTACATCGCGGCCATCACCCAGCTGGCGCAGACCACGCTGCGCTCGGTGATCGGCAAGATGGAACTGGACAAGACCTTCGAGGAGCGCGATCACATCAACACCGCCATCGTCAGCGCCATCGACGAATCGGCCGAGAACTGGGGCGTGAAGGTGCTGCGCTACGAGATCAAGGACCTGACGCCACCCAAGGAAATCCTGCATGCCATGCAGGCGCAGATCACCGCCGAGCGCGAGAAGCGCGCCCTGATCGCCGCCTCCGAAGGCCGCAAGCAGGAGCAGATCAACATCGCTACCGGCGAACGTGAAGCCGCCATCGCCCGTTCCGAAGGCGAGAAGCAGGCCTCCATCAACCGCGCCCAGGGCCAGGCTGCGGCCATCTTGGCCATTGCCGAAGCCAGTGCCGAGGCGATCCGCAAGACCGCCGCCGCCATCCAGCAGCCCGGGGGCACGGATGCGGTCAACCTGAAGGTGGCCGAGCAGTATGTGGATGCCTTCGGCAAGCTGGCCAAGACCAACAATTCCATCATCGTGCCGGCCAACCTGTCGGATATGGGCGGGCTGATCGCCACGGCCCTGCAAGTGGTCAAGCAACAGAAATAGGGGATGCACTTGTCTTTTTCCCGTCGTTTTTTCCTTTCTGCTCTTGCCCGTGCTACGGCGATGCTGGCCACGACCAGCCTGCTGCTGACGGCGCCCGCCAGCGCTGCGGACACACCCGATGCGGCGGCGCTGGCCGCGAGGGTGGATGCCCGGATGGCGCAGTTGCTGGCCCAGTACCCCATCCCCGGCGCCAGCATCGCCATCGCCTACCAGGGCAAGCTGGTCTACCAGCGCGGCTACGGGATGGCCGTGACCGAATCGAACACGCCGGTCACGCCGGCCACGCGCATGCGTATCGGCAGTGTCTCCAAGGTCGTGACGGCCGTGGCCGTGCTCAAGCTGTTCGAGGATGAACTGCCGCAGGCGCTGGATCGCAAGGTCTTCGGCCCGGAGGGGCTGTTACCGGATGCGGCTTATCCCGATCTGGCCCAGCCGCTCGACCAGCGCGTGCTCAGGATCACCTTGCGCGATCTGCTGCAGCACACCAGTGGCTGGGGCGGCGGCGACTACGATCCGCAATACGACCTGGTCAATATCGCCAAGGCACAGAAAGTCTCGGCCCCGGCTTCGGCGCGCGACGTGATCGCCTACATGGTGAAGCAACGCCTGCTCGACGCTGCGCCCGGCACCGAGTTCTTCTACAGCAATGTCGCCTACAACGTGCTGGGACGCATCATCGAGCACAAGTCCGGCAAGCCCTATGCGCAAGCGGTGCAGGAGCTGGTGCTGCAGCCCGCAGGCATCGAGGACGCGCGCATTGCCGGCGATGGTCGCATGCAGCGCGCCGCCAATGAAACGGTCTACTACGACGATCCACGCTGGCCGGCCGTACCCAGCCAGGATGGCAGCGGCGCCAGCGGCCCCGAATCCTACGTCGGGCTGCATTTTGCCAGCATGGATGCGACGGCCGGCTGGATCAGCACGGCCGCTGACCTGGTACGCCTGGCCGATGCCGCCCAGGGCCGCAGCGTGCCGGCCTTGCTCAAGCCCTCTACGGTGGCCTTGATGAAGCAGCACAAGCTTGCCATGACAGGCAACAACTACGGCCTGGGCTGGGTGGTCACGCGCGTGGGTGGCGTGGAGATCCTGTCGCACAGCGGTGCCCTGACCACCGGCACCTATGCCTACCTGCAATCACGTGCCGATGGCTGGTCGTGGGCGGTGTTGTTCAATCGACTGCCGATTCCTTATCCGCCGGAGCAGGGCGTTGGTGAGCTGCAAGCCTTCCAGGTGGCTGTGCAGCGCGGCTTGATGGGCGCCATCATCGCTACCGGAGACGGTGAGGGTGGTCCATAGGCAGGCTCTTGCCGACGCGCCAGAGGGGCGACGAGGACAAGCAAAAGCCCCGTGCAGCGCCAGGCCGCACGGGGCTTTTGTCCGCAAGGAGCCGGCCCGGGACCGGCGTGCTGCTTTGTGGCGTCAGCTTTCCAGCGTGGCGCCCTTGGCCGGTTCATCGGCCATGAAGGGCAGGGTGATGTCCACCCGCAAGCCGCCATCCTTGCGATTGGCCGCCCGGATGAAGCCCTGGTGGGCCTCTATGATGCGCCTGGCAATCGACAGGCCCAGGCCATGGCCGGCGCTGTTGCTCTTGGTGCGACTGCTGCGGAAGAACAGTTCGAAGATGCTGTTCATCTCCTCTTCGGGCACGCCCGGGCCGCGATCGAGGATGGACAGGTGCAGCATCTTGTTGATCTCGTCGATCTGGGCCACGATCTGCACCGTGGTATCGGGCGCGGTGTGCTTGATGGCATTGCGCAGCACGTTTTCGATGGCGCGGTACAGCAGCTCCGGATTGCCCTTGATCTGGACCCGGCAATCGATATGGCTTTCGATGCGCTTGCCCAGGGTCTCAGCCTCGAAGCTGGCGTCACTGGTCATCTCGCCCAGCATGGGCTGGATGGCGATGGGTTCCTCCATCGAACCGGGGACATTGGCTTCCAGGCGCGAGAGCGTCAACAGTTCGCCCACCAGCTTGTCCATGCGCACGCTTTCGCGTTCGATGCGCTCCAGGGTCAGGTCCAGCTTGTCCTTGTCCTGCACCCGCGCCAGGCCGATGGCCATCTGCAGGCGGGCAATCGGCGAACGCAACTCGTGCGACACGTCATGCAGCAGGCGCCGCTGGCTCTCCATGAGCGTGCGCAGCTTGGCGGTCATGGCATCGAAGTCGCGGCCCAGGTCGGCCAGCTCGTCGCTGCGCGAACTCATCACCGGTTCCAGTTCCAGATCCAGGTTGCCGTTGGCGGCCTGGTTGAAGGCATTCTTGAGGTGGCGGATCGGATAGGAGAAGTACCACGCCAGCAGCAAGGCAAACACCAGGCTGGCCACCATGGCCACGGCAATGGGCATGGTCGGGAAGAACAGTGGCTGAGGGCCACGCTCACCCCGATGGCGTGGCTCCCGACCACCCGGGCCACCCGGTCCCGGAGGCGGGCCGAACTCGTCGTTGGGCGCTGGAATGAACATCAGGTAACTGTGGCCATTGGACGCCTTGACCAGTTCGACCACCCGTCGTTCTTTCTCCGTGGCCAGCACGTGGCGGGCTTCCTCTACCAGCTTGGGCGGGACTTCACGTCCCATGAGGTCCTTGTTCTCTTCATCGACCGCATACAACTGCAGGCGATGCGGACGGCCCTCGTTGATGAGGCTGCGCAAGGCTTCAGGGCCACCGAACTGCAGGGTGGCGGCGGCCGAACGGATCATGAACGAAGCCGGCGGGCTCAGGTCGATTTCCGAGGAGCGGTTGGTGCGCTCCAGGTTCTCGATCCAGAACAGCACGCCTACCCCGAAGGTGGCGGTGATCTGGGCGATGGCGATGAAGAAGAAGAACTTCCAGAATAACCGACCCACTTTATTCCTTGATGAACTGATAGCCCAGTCGGTAGACGGTCTGGATGCAACTCTTGTCGCTGCCCAGGGCGGCGATCTTCTGGCGGATGCTGGAGAGGTGCACGTCGATATTGCGGTCGAAGCGCGCCAGCGGGCGACCCAGGCCCTGTTCGGACAAGTGCTGCTTGCTGACCGGCTTGCCGGCATTGCGTGCCAGCACTTCGAGCAGGTTGAATTCGCTGCTGGTCAGTTCCAGCGGCTTGTTGTTCCAGGTGGCGCGGCGTTGTTCCGGCCACATCGACAGGGCGCCCACGGCCAGCGGCGAATAGGGTGACTGTTCGTTGCTCTCGGCCGAGGCGCGCCGCAGGATGGCGCGGATGCGGGCAGCGATCTCGCGCGGCGTGCAGGGCTTGGGAACGTAGTCGTCCGCACCCAGTTCCAGACCGATGATGCGGTCGGTATCGTCACCCTTGGCGGTCAGCATCACCACCGGCATGCTGCTCTTGGCGCGGATGCGGCGCAGGGTGTCGACCCCGTTGAGGCGCGGCATCATCACGTCCAGCACGGCAATCGCATACTGGCCGGTCAGCGCCTCGGCGGCGCCTGCCTCACCATCGTAGGCGACGTTGACTTCGAATTTTTCCTGCTCCAGGTATTCCTTGAGCATATCGACGAGTTCGACATCATCGTCGATCAAAAGCACTTTAGACATTGCTGCATTCCATTCTCGGGTTGCCCTGCATTCATGCCGCCGGGCGTCGGCAGTCGGTAATATGCCGTAAAAGGTTTTGCAGAAGTGTTTCAGACCATCTTTACATTTGCATCTTTACATTCATTTACCCACGTCGGGGCGAACATTTCAAGGCAAAGTTGTCGTTCGTCGCGACACCCGCCCCCGGGGATTTCCCACAGGTAATCCTGTTGCGGTTTGCCAGCTGCAAAGCCGCGCCGGCAGGCCATTCCAACGAAAATTTACGCAGATTTACCAGGCTGGAGCGAACTTAACATGCTGCGATATCCGATACTTGGCGATAGCAAGAGCCCAATGCCGCGCCATTCACAACAAGGGGATCCATCATGTCCATCAGCAGCATTTCTTCCAGCAATTTCACGCTGGCCGATCTCTCGGGCCTGTCTGGCCTGAGCAGCACGACCAGCGCCAACACCCAGTTTGATTTCCCGCCGCCGCCCCCACCGCCCCGTGGCGTAGGCGATGGAGGCGGCCTCATCGGCGCCCTCAAGGATGTTCTGTCCTCGCTGGGCGTGTCGCTGGATGCTGTGTCCACCAGCGCCACCAGTGCCACCAGTACGACCTCGCTCACCTCTGCCGATATCAGCACGACCAGCAACGTCGACTCCAAGCTGGATGCCTTCCTGCAGCAACTGATGGCTACCCTGCATGCGCAGGGTGCGCAGGCAGCTACTTCCACCGCAGCCAGCAGCTCCTCGTCGTCGAGTACGTCGACCACTGCGAGCAATGACAGCGACAGCGATGACTCCAGCTCGACCTCGGCCGCGTCTTCCACCACGCCCAGCTCCTATACCCATGCCGGTCGCCCGCATCATCACGGCGGACGACTGGAAGCGGACCTCAAGAGCCTGATCTCGGAACTCTCCAGCAGTTCCAGCGGCACCAGCGGTACAGATTCCAGCAGCACCAGCAGTTCCACGTCGAGTTCCACCGACAGCTCCGTCAGCGCGCTGCAATCGTCCTTCAGCAGCCTGCTCAGCTCGCTGGGCGCGTCCTCAAGCACGACCTCCCTGACCAGCTTCCTGCAAGCCTTGCAAAGCAAGCTGGCCGATGGCAACACGACCGGCAACCTGGTCAATACGACCGCCTGACGCTGCGATCCGGGGCGGATCCCGCCGTGGGAGATGGCCGGTCAGCATGCTAAGCTGCCGGCCATGACTATTTCCGACCCCGCCATCCTGGCGCAATTGATGGGCCTGATGTGCGAGGCCATCGCCTTGCGCGGTGCCGGCCAGCCCGAGGCGGCGCTTGCCGCGCTGGACCAGGCGCTGGCGCTGGACGAACAATTCCTTCCGGTGCAGATGCAGCGTGCCGGCCTGTTCGAGCAGGAGGGGCGCTGGGGGGACGCTGTCGCCGCCTACGAGGCTTGCCTGGATATCGCACCCGATTTCGACGACGCACGCAGTGCTCATCGTCTTGCCTTGGCCAGCCTGGCCGAGCACTGCCGCTTGCAGCTGGACGATGCCGCCCTGGGCGTACGACAGCAAGCCGCTATCGCCCACACCCTGGCACAGACCCTCCTCAAGCTGGATCAGGCCGAGCAGGCGCTGGCCGCCATCGACCTGGCTTTGGTGCAGGCACCGGCGCAACTGGCTCACCAAGCCCCGAGAGCCGATATCCTGTTGCGCCTGAATCGGCATGAGGAGGCCCAGGCCTGCTATGGCGCCGTGGATCCGGCCGACGCTGACGCGGCGGCACTGCAGGCCTTCAACCTAGGCGATATCCTCTGGCGCATGGGACAGGTCGAGGCGGCCCAGGCCAGTTTCGAGCGTGCATTGCAGCTGCAAGCCGACTTTGCCCAGGCGCGCGTAGGTCGCGCACATCTTCTGTTGATGCAAGGCGATTTTCGCCAGGGCTGGGCCGAGCATGAATACCGCTTCCAGATCGCCGAGCTGGCGCGCCGGTCGATACAGGCCGACAGCCCGCGTTGGCGTCCAGGCAACGACTTGGTGGACAAGCACGTGCTGCTCTGGGCAGAGCAAGGGCAGGGCGATACCCTGCAGTTCGCGCGTTACATCGCCGTGGTGTTGCAGCGGGCGGCGCAGGTGACGCTATGCGCTCCGGTGGCGCTGCTGCCCTTGCTGGCGCAATCCTTTCCCGCGATCCATTGCGTGGCCACGGCTGCCCAGGCCGGGCCACACGATCTGCATGCCTCCCTGATGAGCCTGCCCTGGTTGCTGGACCTGCCGGATCCCGCGCAAGGCCCGCAGCCACCTTACCTGCGCATCGATGAGCAGCGGGTGCAAGCCTGGCGCGAGCGGCTCGATGCGATGTTGCCCGTACGCCGCCCCCGCATCGGCATCGCCTGGGCAGGGCGGCAATACGCCACCATCCACCACAGTCGCGACCTGCCGCTGGCCGAGCTGGCGCCGCTGCTGGAATTGCCAGCCGACTTCGTGAGCCTGCAGAAGGAAATCCCGGCTGCCGACCTGGCCAGCCACGCAGACCAGGGTCATCGGCTGCATGCCGTGGCGCTGGAGGACTGGACCGATACCGCTGCCCTGGTGGGGGCGCTGGACCTGGTCATCAGTGTCGACACCGCCGTGGTACACCTGGCCGGCGCGCTCGGCGTGCCGGCTTTCCTGCCGCTGCGGCTGGCGGGAGAATGGCGCTGGGGCAGGCAAGATAGCCGTAGCGACTGGTACCCGTCCCTGCAGTTGTTCCGCCAGCCGGTGCGGGGGCAGTGGGCCCCGGTGGTGCATGCGTTGGTGGCCGCTTGCCGCGCGCGTTTCACGCACATGTGAAAACGGCTGCACGAGGCAGCCGTCGGTGTGCATCCCGTCGGGAAATGCGGATCAGCGGCGGTGCTGCTTCATGGCCGCCTGGATCTCGCGCTGGCTGTCGCGTTGCTTCTCGGTTTCGCGCTTGTCGTGCTGCTTCTTGCCCTTGGCCAGGCCGATGTCGCATTTGACGCGACCACCGCTGTAGTGCAGGTTCAGCGGCACCAGCGTATAGCCGGAGCGCTCCACCTTGCCGATCAGCTTGCTGATCTCGGCTGCCTTGAGCAGCAGCTTGCGGGTGCGCAGGGTTTCCGGATGGACGTGCGTGGAGGTGCTGGTCAGCGCACTGATGTGGCAGCCGAACAGGAACACCTCGCCATTGCGCACGATCACATAGGCTTCCTTGAGCTGCACGCGGCCAGCACGGATCGACTTGACTTCCCAACCTTGCAAGACGAGGCCTGCTTCGAAACGCTCTTCGATGAAGTAATCGAAAAAGGCCTTTTTGTTATCAATAATGCTCATCTAATTAAAAATTCGTCTCGTCGGTTAAAATTGTGCCTTTGCGATTTTATCAAACGGATCACCCTCGATGGCAGTCGTACACAAAACCGTCCTGATCAACTATAGCGCGGAGCAGATGTTCAACCTGGTCGATCGGGTCGAGGATTATC